>NZ_JCAXEL010000001.1:0-967751 GCF_059759055.1 Paenibacillus sp. GQ49 | reverse complement strand
GTGGGAAGGTGGCCTTCTTTCTGTGTTTTCGACTATAATTGGAAGAATAGTGGAATTAGATAGAGAGGAACGGATGCGGATGAGCAGCTTGAGTGCGGAATTATTTCCGGCGCTGAGTACGTCAATTCATTGGGGAATTATTGAGGCAGAGTTCAGATTGAACGACATTGTGGATGAAACGTTGGTGAGCAATATTAGCATCATTCCATTTGTCGGGGGTCAATGTGTCGTCTTTCAACTGGATAATGGAGATTGGGAGCTTCCTGGAGGCACGCTTGAAGCGGGTGAGCATTACATGGATGGACTGAAGCGCGAACTGATGGAGGAACTTGGGGCAGAAATGCGGTCCTATCAGATTTTTGGTCAATTTCACTGTACATCCAGTGCGTTGGAACCGTATCGACCGCATATTCCGCATCCCAATTTCGTACGAATCATCGGATATGGAGATGTTGAACTTGTCGGTGATCCACTGAATCCGGAAGATGGCGAGCAGGTGGTTGCGGTGGAAGTGGTAGAGATTGATGAAGCGATCCAAAGATTCCAGGAACAGAACAGATATGACATTGCGGAGATGTACAAACTGGCTTATGTACTGCGAGATGAAGCTAAATAGTATTTTTATAAACTAGAACAAGCATGATTTTGAACAAAAAAGGATAACAACGTATTAAATAAACTTTGCCTTGGGAGTGATATCTTTATGCAGGAACTTTTTAAGAAGATCATCAAAACAGAAGTCAAACCCGTATTTGCCAAACACGGTTATTCCAAGAAAAATCTGAATTTCTACAAAGCGGATGGAAACCTCGCATATAAGTTCAACATTCAAAGAGCAAAGTATAACACCAGTAGTCAGGTCCAGTTTTATGTTAATTGTGGTGTTCATTCCACCGAACTTGCGGAGTTGCATTCCGCTGGATTGAATGGAGACATATTGGAGTTCACATCTCATTTTACCTGCCGAATCAGAGAAATAGCCCCTTCCGCTCCGGCCCACTATACCTTAACGCCTGATATCGATCCAGACGCTTTATCGAAAGAACTGGTGTCACATTTGGAAGAGGGCATGTCATTCCTGCACTCGCTAACAGGGGCCAGAGATATAGTCCATTATTATATGGACAAGACAGCGTTACATTTAAGCGAAGTAACCTTCCGCTTCCTGCTAAAAGCCGGCGATACGGAAGAAGCCAAGCATTATTTACAGCAGCTGCATGCCAAATACGGAGCCGAAAAGCGCTGGACGATATTAGAAAAGAAATATGCAGCCGTTTTTGCCGAATACGGAATGTAATCTTTGATTCAGGAGGGGATGCCATATGGCCAACGATAAAGGAACACTCAGAACATGCGAACAAGGACATTTGTATTATAAAAAAAGTGATTGCCCCACCTGTCCGACGTGCGAAGCTGAACGTAAACCGACAGAAGGATTTCTAGCCTTGTTGTCAGCTCCCGCCAGACGTGCCTTGGAGAATGAAGGCATTACAACACTACTGCAACTTGCGGAGTACACGGAGAAAGAGATCTTGAAACTGCATGGAATCGGACCATCTGCTATGCCTAAACTTCGAAACGCATTGGAAGAAGAGGGATTGTCTTTTAAGAAATAACCCTCTTCGCGCTGTTCCACTAATCCAAACCAGTAGCTGAAGTAATCTCCCCCATCGTTACCCGATACAACAAGTTACCTTCACTGAGTAGCAGACGATGTTGGCGAAAATCCTGCCGTGCCTGCTTGAAGGGTTGACCATCTTCACTTAGCAAATCAATCTTCTGTCCTTTGCTCATTCTTCCGGGCTTCTCCATTTTCTTAAGCACAAACGTCCCATGTTTACCGTACCCGGCATCGAACAAGAAATGATAACCATCCGTACTGAAGCCGGAGGAATCGGAGATGTTCGGGTTCATAAATGTAACGTTGGGTTCACTGGTGCCCCCTGAGATACAACCGAGTTTAAAATCGGTATAGAAGTAGAACCAGATCTGCTTCTCATTCACCACATTGAGTGCGTAACAATCCGCAATATCAGCTTCACGATTTTCATACAGTTTATTGCCATGTTCATCCCAGGCCAGCAGACCGCTTGATCCAATCGGATCGTTCCATCCGTAGTTACCAAAAACCCCTTCATCGAAGTAGCTGGTCCAGATTGTTCCCTTCTCTGTAACCTGCACATTTTGGATTCCGTCTCCCAACAAAAACTCGCGGATCGTATTTCCTTTCAGATCACACACTTTGGCGTTCAGATCATACTGTTCGTTCCCGTAATTCGTACAGCGTGCTCCGACGAGCAGTAGGTGATCATGCAATGGTTGTACGTAATGATAATTGAACGTCTGTCCCCAAATGACAATTTCCTCGATATATTGATCTGTCACAATGAGCACTTTGTACGTATAGCTTTGGTTCAATTTACTCTGGACGAACATACCTCGTTCTCTTTCGGGGATCTGATTCATCAGCAGCACATAGACAAGGCCGTCACCGCCCCACTGGGTGGAAACGATATCGAAGCCTTCGACATAGTTTGAAATGTTGGCAAAAGGCAAAAGTTTTACTTTGGGATTGGGCATATCCATATCCTCCTTCGTAGTCGAATGCAGAGTCACCACCTGCATCTGTATAAGAGGATTATGACGTTCACGTACTAAACTGAACATGGCGGAAGTATAGCGAAGGCCTTCTTTGCTTTCACAGTGTGTGAGTACGATGTTTTGAAATGGCTGCTTCGTCCTTGACACGTGTAGTACAATAAGGAAGTTGTATAAAATTCCATATAATAGGAGGGCGGAGAGATCGCTATAAGAAGAGTGTGAAAATACATACAACGCAAGTGAAGTAAGGGGTGAGAATCACCCGTAGGTTCAATGTGCAATATTAAGATGAAGGCTCATCTCAGAAAAACAAAACTGGCTAAGGAAGTGTTACGAAGTGGAACCACATATTCAAGAGCAAAAGACAGACTACCGTCCCCTTGGCGTATCGGGATTGGGTGGATGGCTGATTCTCGTCCAGATTGGATTATTTCTTACGTTGATTTTCCTGGCTCTCCAATTGGTTCTGTATTGTTTGCCCATGCTTACAACAGAGACCTGGGAGTTGCTAACTTCGGAGCAATCTGAATATTATCACCCGCTATGGGGACCGGTCGTTATTTTTGAAACGGTATATAACGCACTGTTTTTAGTGTTTAGCATATATACTATCATTGCTTTGTATAGTAAAAAATCGATCTTTCCTCGTCTTATGATCATGTTTTATAGTGTCAGTCTAGCCGTTAGCATCATTGATTATCTATTGTTGCTCCAGATTCCGATGGCGAGAGATCTTGAGGATGGAAGCTCGTTAAGAGATATTGGCAAGTCGGTACTTACTTGCGCCATCTGGATTCCTTACTTTATCAAATCAGAGCGAGTTCATAACACATTTGTAAGATAAATGGTAAGCAGGAAATACCCGATCTTGGATAGAAGCTATCTGAGGTCGGGTTTATTATATATGCCGGGCTGTCATACAGTGTAAAGGATATTGTTCATTATAGAAGTGAAAAGGAGGAGAGATCTTGAAAATTTACCTGGTAAGGCATGGGATGGATGAGGAAGGGTATCGAGGCGGATGGAGCGGTCGTGGACTTACGGAACAGGGAATCAATCAATCCAGGAAACTGGGAGAGCATTTGCATCATCATGCTGAGGAGTACAACATACATACAATTATTAGCAGTGATCTGCCTCGTGCAGTACAGACTACACGGGAAATTGAGAAGAGATTAAACATGCAGGCTAGCCTAATGAAAGATTGGCGGGAGATGAATAACGGAGATTTGGCAGGCATGCTCCATGAGGATGCTGAAGAGCATTACCCAGGAATTTATTTCAATACTCTTGAGATGGACTCCCCGTTTCCGGGAGGAGAAAGCCCAAGGGATTTTTATAGCCGGATAAGCACAGCATTCGAGAGTCTATTCAGAGTTATGGAGGAGAAAACAGTAGAGTCCAATGTTCTATTAATTACTCACGGCGGAGTGATTAATATTCTGTATTATCTGCTTGAGAAGAGGGAATGGAGCAATAAGTCCAGCTTTTATCCAATGGACAACACCAGTGTACATACCGTTGAAAAGGGAAGGCATGGTTGGAAACTTAGCAGCGTAAATGTGTTAAGTCATCTATATAAATTGAACTAAACATTTACACAAAACGGAGAGGACAGAAAGGACCTGAAGAAGCAGCGCGTTCGCCTTTATTCCCGGATTTCCCCTTTATAAAAGGAATCAAAAAATCTGGGGATAACAGCGATCGGAAGGTTGTTCTGTTATCGGAGTGTACAGTGTAAATATTCTTTAGTTCAATTTATATAGATTAGTTGTTTTTCCATGTTAAATAGAAGACGGAGGCGATGACATGAGTGATCAACCCATTGAACTGCTACAAAGGTTGAAGTCTTTATCCGGCCCTTTTCCAACGTGGGATATGGGGCAGTTGCCGGAGCGGCCTGGGAAGCTATTTTTGGAGTGGTTAAGAGTGGCGGTTGAGAACGAAGTGAAAGAACCTCATGCCATGACGATCTCTACCGTGGATCACGATGGTTATCCTGATGCGCGGGTACTGATTTTGAAGAACGTAATCGACGAAACGTTTTACTTTGCCTCCAGTTCGGAGAGTCGAAAAGGGCAGCAGTTGAAGGAGAATCCTCATGTCGCTCTGACATTCTACTGGCCTTCCCTTGGAAGACAGATTCGGATAAGGGGAATTGCCGAGGATCGGGGAGATGAAGCGGGTGCTGATGATTTCCGCAAACGTTCAGCTGGAGCAAGAGCAGTTGCCATGACAGGGCATCAGAGTGAGGTTTTGGATAGCGAGGAAGTGCTGGATAGTTCCATTAAAGCTCAGAAGGAAAAGATAAGACGTGACCCCAGTGTTGTTACACCTCATTGGCGTTTATATGCCGTGAATGCACAAGAGGTGGAGTTTTGGCAGGGAGATCCAGAGCGCAAGCATGTACGAGTCCAATATGCAAAGCATAATGGGCAGTGGAAGACACGCAGATTGTGGCCTTGATTTTATAATAGATGAGTTAGGTAATATGGACCGAATGGCTGTGAGTTTCTTTTTCCTAACAATCTGAGGGAGGATAAATCTATGAAAACGATTGAAAGCTTCTTCGAACCATTTCCCGTGTTGGAAACCGGACGCACGTTACTCCGACCACTTACCTATGATGATCTGGAGGATATGTACAGTTACTGCGTTGTACCTGCTGTATCGGAGTTCACCACCTGGGATGCGCATCAGAGCAAAGAAGACACCAAAGCTTTTTTAGATTTTGTCATGAGTCGCTATGAGACGGATCTAATAGGCCCATGGGGGATTGAAGATAAACACACCAAGAGGCTGATTGGTAGTTGTAACTATCTAGGGTGTGACAGCGATAACAGGAGAGTTGAACTGGGATACGTGTTATCTGATCAATTTTGGAATCAAGGCTACATGACCGAGGTAGTGAAACGAATCATCCAATTTGGATTTGACGAAGTGGGGCTCGAGCGAATCCAGGCCAGATGTTTGTTGAAAAACACAGGTTCCGCCAAGGTCATGGAGAAGGCAGGCATGCAATTTGAAGGTATGCTAAGGAAATACATGAAGGTAAAAAACGAGCTTCAAGATCTGAAGATGTATGCTATCGTAAAAGAAGACTTCTATACTCGTGTTAAATAAAGAACGTGTTATTGAAAAGTCGGGTGTCATTTATCATGCTGGCGAGCCATGGATTTTCCTATAATCCTGAATTTATCAGTGATACACAATAAAAGCAGAAGTAAGAAAGAGCTTGAATTGCTGCATCAAAAGGTCAAGGTGTCGTATTTTATATTGTCTAATTCATAATTCAATAATTATATGCCAAGCTTTGCCCATTCCTGATCGTTGAGGAAATGGGTTTAATTTTTGTTTTTAACAACCAACGTACATAATGTCATATCGTGAACTGGATGCCTTCCGCTATAATCTTCAAGTTATCCAAATGTGGATTGAATGAAGGAACCAGGAGGTACAACGAATTGATAGCCAAAAACAAATATAAATCACTCGAACTGGAAACCCCCGGCGTATATGAGCTGGAAGGGCTTGAGGTGGGAGTGACATCGAACTGCAATTATAAATGCGACTATTGTTGCGCCTACAATCGGGATGATGGAGCGTGCATCAATAGTCAGGAAGTCATCCGTATTATTCGTGAGCTTCCTCGCCTCAAGAGAGTGCGATTGTCAGGGGGAGAAGTTACTCTGAAATATCAGGATTGCCTGGAGATTGTGACGTACTGTGCGGCACATGGCATCGATACACAATTGAACAGTAATGCCAGTCTGCTGACTGAAGAACGAATCATCACGTTGCGTGATGCAGGCTTGTCCAACATTCATATCTCGTTCAATTATACGGATGCGGAGTCGTATGCTGCGTACTACCGCGTGCATCCTCGCATGTATGAGAGACTGGAGCAGAATATCCGTTTGTGTACGGAAGCCGGTCTGGAGACGGTACTGGAAACGTTACTGTTTGAAGGTAACCAAGCGAACATGCAAGCCATTAGCGATAAGGTGTATGACCTAGGTGTGCGCATTCATGAGATCCAGAACAGCATTAAGATGCCACATACCGATTGGAGTCAGGTTGTCTCCAGAGAGTCCCTTATTCGATCTGTAACGGAGCTAATTGAACATAAAAAGCCAGATACAGCGCTCTATTTCACCTGTATGGATCGGTTCGCTGAACAGTTGAATTTGCGCGAACAACCTGGTGTGTATTTCTCGAATTGTGTGGATGGCACGAAACAGCTGCACCTGCACGGCAACGGGGATATTCTCATCTGTGAGTTATGCCACCCTGTCGTGATTGGTAACATCTATACTGGAACATCGTTGAAAGATATCTATGCTCAGCAACCGCTGGCGTTAACGGAATTTTTGGAAAAGCGGCCTTGTCCCGCGTACGATGCTCTTTTTGCAGACGCATAACAGGAAGACCTGATGAAGATATGTGATATGAATGTTGAAAGAGATATGTACACGATATTAGTGGCCTTAGGATTGTATAGATTATAAATCAAGGTGATCTGATTTCCTCAATGGGAAAACGGATCACCTTTTTTGATGTGGTTTCAGATTCATTTAAGCTACTCAGCCTAATATGGCCTTAAGAACTTAGATGAAGAGGTGAGCTTTACATGATGAAGATCTATGAGAAACCAACCCGGAAAGAACCACATAAACGACCGATCTCTCCAAGAAAGCGCAGATGGCTCATCATCACACTTGTCATCGTGCTTGCGGTAGGTGGAATCCTGTACAGCCTGGCTGACCGTTACCTGATCCGGCATGTGCAGGTGGTTGTGGCGGATGAGAACACGGCAACCGCAGCAACGGACAACACCAATGATTCCAGCAGTACTTCGACGATCCCGACGGAAGTGAATGCAACATCGGATGATTGGAATTACTCGAGTGATGATATGAAGGTCAGTATTGAAAAGGTACAGACCGGTTCTGGCTCGGATCAGATTACGTATTATGTCGCCGATGTTCAGCTGACGGATGCAAGCAGCCTGCGAACTGCGCTGGCGGACAACAGCTTTGGAACGAACATTACCGAGAATACGTCAGAGATTGCCTCAGCCAACAATGCGATCTTTGCCATTAATGGTGACTACTACGGATTCCGTGATGATGGTGTCATTATCCGAAATGGAACGTTGTACCGGGACAGCCCAACGCGGGATGCGCTTGCCCTGTTCAACGACGGTACGATGCAAACATATAACGAGAATGAGATTTCTTCCTCGGAACTTCTGGCTGAAGGTGCAACCAATACGTTATCCTTTGGGCCCATTCTGATTCAGGATGGCGAGATTATAAGTGATTTTAGCAGTGTGAAAATCGATAACAACTTCGGTAATCGCTCCATTCAGGATGCAAATCCAAGAACAGCGATCGGCATGATTGCTCCGAATCATTACGTCTTCGTGGTGGTGGACGGACGGCAGGATGACAGCCGTGGCATGACCTTGGCGGAACTGGCCGATGTCATGAAAGGTCTTGGAGCAACCGAAGCCTACAACTTGGACGGAGGCGGTTCATCCACGATGTATTTTATGGGCAGAGTTGTCAATAACCCGCTGGGGCGTAACCAGGAACGGGGTGTAAGTGACATTTTATATCTGACGGAGGGACAAGGATCATGACGATATTAATTCCATCATACGAACCCGATGTACGTTTACTGAATCTCGTTCTGCAACTGCAAACATTTAAACTTGGACCCATTGTGATTGTGGATGATGGCAGTGGCCCAGGGTACCGTGGGATTTTTGAAACGGCAGAAGCCTATGGCTGTAAGGTCCTGACACATCCCGTCAATCTGGGTAAGGGTAGTGCGTTGAAGACGGGTTTTCAATATATTAAGGAGTACGGACCTCAGGGCGGTGTAGTGTGCGCAGATAGTGACGGGCAGCATCTGCCACATGATATTAAGCGTATCTTCGAAGTGCTGCTCGCACAAACGACACCAGGAATTGTACTTGGCAGCCGTCGCTTCAGCGGGAAAATCCCAGCACGCAGCCGTTTGGGCAATACAATCACACGGGCTGTCTTTTCCCTCACAACAGGTACCCAAGTATATGACACACAGACGGGTCTACGCGGTTTTCCATACTCTATGCTGGACTGGCTGAACCAGATTCCGGGAGATCGGTTTGAATACGAGATGAACATGCTGTTAACGGCACACAAGGAAGGGTATGAGATTACGGAGGAGTTTATCGATACGGTGTATCTGGATCACAATGAGTCCTCCCATTTCCGCCCGCTGGTTGATTCATTCCGGATCTATATGCCAATCCTGATGTTCAGCACATCTTCGGTGCTATCGGCACTAATTGATTTTGGATTACTGTTCGTGATCCAGTATTTCACGCATAATCTGTTTCTGTCGGTTGTTGCAGCGAGACTGTGCAGCTCCATCTTCAACTATACGATTAATCGGAAGTACGTATTTTCCGCTGGACGAACCTCGAAGGTTAGGCAGTCTTTGCCCAAATACTTTTCACTTGTCCTACTGGTGCTGTTATTAAACTATGGTTTATTGTATTTTTATAATGAAAAATTGATTATTCCGCTGCTCGCAGCCAAGCTGTTGACCGAGGTATCCATCTTCCTGTTCAGCTATTGGGCGCAGCGCAGATTTGTCTATTAACCCTGAAGAGAGAGTAAGCCTATGGCTTGCTCTCTTACTTTCAATCCAAAGCGTTTCAAAAGAATATCCTGCGCTTCTTGGTTAACAAAAAAGGTCGAGAACAGGGGTAAGCATACCCTTGCTCTCGGCCTTCTAAACTCACAGGAGACGAGCGTTACATCAGCTTCTTAATCTCATCCTTGAGGATTTCGGACTGGGTGCCGAAGATGACCTGCACAGCTCCACCACCGAGCCTCATGACACCGGAAGCGCCAAGCTGTTTGAGCGCCCGATCGTTGACGGCTTTGTCGTCCCTGACAACTAGCCGGAGGCGAGTGATGCAGGCGTCAATGCTCTCGATATTATCTGTTCCCCCGATCTCGGCGAGCACTTTGCCAGCCTTGGTGTCGGCAGACGCTGCCACGGCTGAAGTATTAGTGGGGGTATCGGCATCATAAGCGTCATCCTCGCGCCCCGGCGTTTTCAGGTTGAACTTGATAATCATGAACCGGAACAGGAAATAATAGACGACCGCAAATGCGAGTCCGACCGGAATCATGAGCAGCGGATTGGTCGACAGCTTCATGTTCACGAGGTAATCGATCAGACCTGCAGAGAAGGCGAAGCCCAGCTTAACATTCAGCAGGTACATGATCAGGGCCGCCGCACCGGTAAGAATAGCGTGCACCACATACAGCAGAGGCGCCGCGAACATGAAGGAGAATTCGAGCGGCTCGGTAATACCCGTTAAGAACGAAGCCACTGCTGCGCCGATAAAGATCGAAGCGACCATTTTGCGCTTTTCAGGCCGGGCTGTATGAATCAAGGCTAGCGCCGCAGCCGGAAGAGCGAACATCATAATCGGGAAGAAGCCAGACATGAACATGCCTGCTGTAGGATCTCCGTTGAAGAAGCGGGTCAGGTCGCCGTGCACGACTTCCCCGGCTGCATTGGTATAATCTCCGATCTGGAACCAGGCGATGGAGTTGAGGACATGATGCAGACCGAGCGGGATGAGCAGGCGGTTGGCGATCATAAACACCATAGAGCCAACGCCGCCAAAGCCTACAATCCAGGCGCCAAAAGCGCCGATGGCATCCTGAATCGGGCTCCAGACCATGCCGAACAGGATGGCCAACACCAGCATGGAGCCGGCGGTGACCATCGGCACAAAGCGTTTGCCGGAGAAGAAGCCGAGCCAGTCAGGAAGCTTGATATTATGGTATTTTTTATACATATAGGCTGCAAGCAGTCCGGCAAATATCCCGCCCAATACGCCCATATCCAGCTTGACATCGTCAGGAATGTAACCGAATACACCTGGAACGGCTCCCAGAATCCGCGTCAGCACCATATAAGCGATCAGGGCGGAAAGCGCGGCGACCGCATCCCCCGCCAGTCCGATTGCTACCCCAATGGCAAAGATGAGCGCAAGGTTGCCGAAGATCGCCCCCGCTCCTTCATTCAGGAATGGAACTACATACTGATTAAGGAATCCCCCGATCACGGGACCGAGCGGAATGTCCTTTTCATAATTAAGAAGACCGAGGCCTTGAAGAATACCTGCCGCAGGCAGGGTTGCTACAGGAAGCATCAGGGATTTTCCCAGCTTTTGCAGTGATTTCAGCATATTGTTCTTCCTTTCTTTTTTTGAATTAGGTTATTTGGACAAGCTGACTTTCATGATAGTTCCCTTGCCTGCTTCTACGCTGCCATACTCCGGGTGCGACTCCCACGGCTGTTCTGCCGCATTTGCAACGATGACAGGGGTGATGACCGGATAACCGGCCGAAGCGATCGCATTAAGGTCAAATTCAATCAGGGTCTGACCGATAGTGACCTGATCCCCGGTCTGCACTTGGGGTGTGAAGCCCTGTCCTTTCAGGCTGACAGTATTCATACCGATATGCAGCAGCAGCTGCAGCCCGGAAGCATGTTCAATCATTACGGCATGGTGCGATTTGATCAGGTGTACCACAGTGCCGTCGATAGGGGCGACCAGCCTGCCCTCCTGGGGAATCATTGCAACTCCCGGTCCCATAAGTCCTTGCGCGAACGCTTCGTCAGGCACTTCTTCCAAACTGACGCAGGTTCCGGTGAACGGGGAGGTGACGGATATTGTTTCAGATGTTTTGGCAGATTTGTTGTTTTTCCATTTCCAGATCATTGTGTGTTGTCCTTTCTGTTGTTGGTTTTGGCATGGGTTTGAAAAAGCCGGTATAAATGCATCGCGAGAAAAGCCGTTTCTTCCTCGGGTACTTCTGTACCCAAATCCTCGGCCATTACAGCGCTCAGTTTTCTGGCTAGCTGGTATTCGGACGTATATTCATTTTTCACATATTGTGCGAAGGTGGGGGCCGTCATCGGCTGCTGATACAGGCGTTCCATGGAGAAGCGCAGGTGTATCATGAGTCTTGCCTGGCTAAGGCTGCCCTGATCAAAGCGAATGCCACCCTCCTCTTCAATAATCGACTGAAGCTTGCTGATCACATTGGATACCTTAACCAACTGTCCGACTGGGACGTGATTTACGGAGGAGTACACATGGTATGTCAGGAACCCCGCCTCATCCTCCGGTATCTCTACGCCAAAAGCCTCTCCGATCATGGCCGCCGCTTCCGAGGCGATTTCGAATTCTTTCGGAAAACTGAGCTTTGTCTCCGCAAGGAAAGGATTCAGAATCTCCATCCCGTTGCGGATACGATATAAGGTGAACTGAATATGACTAGGAAGAGCAAGGTAGATCTTGTCATTCAGCTTGCCGGGAAACTGATCAGCGATGAGACGGATAATTTGGTCAGAGATGTCGATGACATTGGGATCCAAGTCTTTCATCAGCTCCTGAGCCTGCCCCCATTCCTCCCGGTCTTCCAGCCGGAACCTTTTCTCAATCCGCGGATCATCGGACTGAACGGTGCTTTCCACCTTGAACGCAAATCCCAACCCTTTGCCAATCAGTACGTACTCCTTGGTATTCTGGTGCGACCGGGCCAGAACAATATTGCTGCCGACGACCCGCTCCACCTGCAGAATCATTCCTTTACTCACGGTTCACCGCCTCCTCGTTTCTAAAGTTAACGCTTTCATGCCTCCGGAACGCAAAAAGAGCCAAGAAGCGAGTATAGTCTCATGTTCGCTTCTTGGCTCATGCCCTCTGGGGTGGTAACACGCCAATTCATTTTATGTTTTTATCAGAACGTTCTTCCTACATAATATATAAGCTGATCTGCCACCGTCAACTATAATTTTGTCATCCCACTGTTCGTCGTTTAATATAGGGAATGTGTAAACGAAAAGGTACCTGCCGTAGATGGAGCCAAATCTAATATGAATAGGAGTAAGCCTATGTATCTTCGAAGTGTGGAACTCATGTCGGCCAAGATCGAGAATCGGGACCAATATCCTTTTGACATCCCCGCGATCCGATCCTTGGAACGGTTGGAGCTCACGAATAACGTTACTTTTTTTGTAGGTGAAAATGGTTCAGGGAAATCTACGCTGCTGGAAGGCATCGCACATCAATGTGGATTCAATACCGCAGGGGGCGGCAGAAATAATACCTATGAGACACATGCTTCGGAATCCTCGCTCGGGAATTATCTCAGGCTGGCCTGGTTGCCCAAAATAACAAATGGTTTCTTCATGCGCTCTGAATCGTTCTATCAATTCGCATCACATGTCGATGAGATGCCGGCGTCGCTTCAATACTATGGCGGGCGTTCATTACATGAACAATCACACGGGGAGTCTTTTCTCAGTCTGTTCGTCAACCGCTTCAGTTCCAAAGGCATCTATCTGCTCGACGAGCCCGAAGCCGCTTTATCTCCCGCAAGGCAGCTCTCCTTATTGCGTATCCTTCATGATCTTTCGGGCACTTCACAATTCATTATTGCGACGCACTCACCCATTTTGCTGGGATATCCGGGGGCAGAGATTTTAAGTTTTGACGATAACCATATTCAAGAGGTAGTCTATGAGGATACAGATCACTATCAGATTACCCGCAGCTTTCTGGAGAACCGCGACCGGATGCTGAATGAATTATTTAAAGATTAAGTTCTCAGTTTGACAAGGGAAATTACTCAACCATGGGCTTGAAATTTATTTATGAGGAGAGATTGGATGAAAGTAGCTTTGCTGATTGTTGATATGCAGGAGAGTATTGTGCGTAAAAAGATGGACAAGACTTCGATAGACCATGCCTGCGAGTACATTAACCATGTGGCTAACGTGCTGCGCTCGAATGATCATACGGTCGTTCACGTGCAGGATGTGGAGGGCATGGAGGAGGCAGTGTCAGATGAGTATCGCATCATTCCCGAGGTGGATGTGAATGAGAAGGATCTCACCGTTACCAAGGAAGCTTCCAATGCCTTCTGGCAGACTAATCTGGAGCAGGTGTTGAAGAGTCACGGCATTGAATTAGTGATTATTGCCGGGTTTGCCGCAGAGGAATGTGTTCTATTTACATACAACGGTGCGATGGAGCGAGGTTTCCGGCCGGTGATGTTGCAAAACGGAATTCTTAGCACACATCCCGAAGCGGTGATTTCAACGTATAGAGATCGCAATGTGATCTCATATCCTGTGGTTAATTATCTAATCCATTAAGTGTCGGTTATATCCAAAATGGAGGTGATGATGATGAACGTGTTTCACATTGCTTTTGTCCTTGTGATCTCATTGGCAGGAGTTGTTTTCGGTTTTCAGGGGTTGAAGAAAAAATCTCCAGTCATGATGTATATCAGTGTAATATTTATTTTCGTTCCTATACTTCTTTTCATGGATTGGTTGACGTTCTTACCTTTTATCGCTCCCGCAGCGCTTGCCAGTGGATATTTGGTGAAAAATAAAGACAAGAGCACCGACCGGACCCTGTAAAGGGTCTATTTTTATGCACAAATGTACACTTCCACTACGACAGTTAAGGTTACTCCATGGTTTAAACCAAACTTTGCCTATATCTGCTGGGGTTGAAACGATATATTGAGATCAGAGTACAGCAAGTGCGCTATAGACATTGGTAAGGTCCTGTATGGATCACTAACCAACTCATTAACTAAGGGAGATGTGGAATGAAGATGAATGTACAAATTACGAGTATTTTGGCAGAACAAAAGGAATTGTTTCTCAACCTGTTCAACTTGTACTTATATGATCTGTCTGAATTTTCTGGCGAGGATCTACTTAAAGAGGGGAAATATGATCCAACGAACACCTATCTATATCTGGAACGCGATGAATTACATCCGTTTTTGATTCAGTATGAAGGGAAGGTTATTGGATTCGTACTGGTGTGCTCACCTCCATATGTGCCGGAAGGTGTGGATTATACGGTGCAAGAGCTGTTCTTGGTGAAAAAATATCGCGGACAGGGGCTGGCAGCACAAGCGGTTGACTTGGTCTTTGCTCAATTTGAGGGTACATTCAAAGTAGAACAGCTTGCTAATAATGCAGCAGCAGTTTCATTCTGGAAAAAATATTATGAGCAACATCAGATTGAATATACTGAGTCTGAATATAACATTGAGATTGACAACATCGCTGGCAGCCACCGGATTTTGTCCCAGACTTTTGTGCGTGGAAGAGAGAAATAATATTTAAATTAGAAGGTGAGCGTCAGGAATCTCCATTTAGGTTTCTCGGTAAAGATGAAGTGATTTCACTTTTCGATCATACGGATGTATCAGAGGACGAAGATGAGGTGCACTTCAATATCTACACGGTGGATTCAGATTATAGACCAAAGAATCCTGGAACAGATTATATGGGAATACTGAGGCATGATCATGTGACCAATGAATCTATAGAGATGTACCGAGAAGAAGGAACAGCGTTTCTGAGTAGACGAAGGATTTTATGATTGTAAGGAAGTTTTTATCACGGTCCTATTTTACTTCTCCTGATTTGGGAGGTAGATAGGATCTTTTCCAATTTCCATTTACCAATACATGGGTTATGATGAATTAAGAGGGTCTATGGGAGTGACGTGTAAGGGGGAAGTACACAGGAATGCCAAAGCATCATTTTGTTATCGAAAACAAAGAGCGAGTAAACGGGAATATTCATACTTCCTACTCATGGGATTCAAAAGGGAGAATACATGGAAGTGGATTAACCACAGAGAATCATGCGACCTTGGAAGACGAATTCATTGCTTACATCTATGATTCCCTTTGCTGGTTGGATACATGGAATCCATCTACCTGTATGAGATGTAGTGGACTGAATAACTATGGAATAACCGTTATTGAAGAGCAGAATGTTTTGTTGAAATTTCATCAACTGATTCGGGCTTGGATTGATCTATTCAGCCATGCGGAGGATCCGATCGTTCTTACAGGAAATTACAGCATTGCTGGAGGCGAACAGAAGGGCTACTACGAGAAACTCGTGTACAACAAAGTCGAATTAATCAACGAATTAAACAAGCTTGCGAACATGGCAAAGTTTGCTGAGGTAAATGGGAAATGCATTGTGCATTTTGGGATATAAATCAATAGAAAAGGTTCCTGATTAAGATCGTAAGCTGTTGAGAAGCAACCCAACAGAGAGGAGCAAGAGTAATGACTAGTCATATTGTAGTTACGGGTGGAGCTATTATTCGAGATCATATGGGGAGGGTTCTGCTACAAAAGAGATCGGATTATGGAGATTGGGGGTTACCCGGTGGAGGTATGGAACCAGGTGAACGAATCGAAGAAACCATGATTAGAGAAGTGAAAGAGGAAACAGGGCTTGAGGTGAGTTCTTATGAATTGGCCTCCATCTATACGGGCGAGAGGATGCACTATACGTATCCGGATGGAAATGAAGTAGTATTTGTAATGTTTTTATTTGACGTTATTGCGGAGTTGGAAGGAAAACTCTGTGATGATCAATTAACTCTTTTATTTGAAGATGAACAGAAGGAGTCATTACAGCTTGTTTTTAAAAGTCTGGATGAGATTGATATTTCCACAATTAACAATGTGCAGAAGCCTATATTTGTAGACTTGAAGCAAGGAGAGTCTAAATTGCTACGCCAGTGATTGCGTAAATATAATAGCCCAAAATGAATAGAGGTTAGATTATGGTGAAAAACATGGCAATAATTCATCCTTTTATTCCAGCATTTTCTGTTCAAAATTTGGAGTGGGTTGCTGGGTTGAATCTGTATATAAAACAAGACAAATATTATGACAATATTTCGATAGCAGATATTACATTTTTAATGAAATACTCAAATGTTACATATGAATTACTTTTTAGATTCACCAATATTGAAAGTTTTCATTATAATCCTGATGGTGTTTTAGTTAAGATAATTGGGTTTAATATTAAAGATTTAAAAGATCACGGATATCATCCGATGAAATATTTCGTTGAGGACTACGAGGACGGAATATTAGGATTTTATTGTGAGGATATTGAATTGATACATGTACAAGAGAGTGAGCACTTAGCTTTGTAGTTCATAGAGCATCATAGTGGAGCCTTTTAATAAAGAAGGGAGTTTTTATATTGCCTTGGCCTATGGTTCATTTTGCAATTGCATCGGAAGTGATATCAGATCCATCCCCTGAATTGTTATTGGGAAGCTTCGCTCCAGATTCCATCCATGTAAGAAGCAATCTTCGTACAGAAAAGGCGAAAACCCACCTCATGCCAGAGGCAGGAAGATTTGCAACAGACGAAGAACTTAAAGACTTTTTTGAAACCCAAAAGAAGTTAGCCTATAGTGATCCCAAATTCCTGCAATATCTGTGCGGATACATCGCCCATATCTATACGGACCGTGTGTGGACATTCGATATCTATCCTGCATATGAAGTCCATCCGAACGGAAGAAGCGTGTATACACAGGATGTCACGAAGCTGGAATTTATGATTTTACGGAATTGGAACGGGGCCAATGAATGGTTAAATGAGCTGAATGTGGGGAGAGCATTTGATCTAGGCGGATTAAAGGAATCTGAGGTGTATCAGTATAAGGGAGAGAAACTTGAGTTTTTAGCTAATCCTGACAACCAACCCTTGGGCGACTTAAATATTTTAACTATGGAAGCTATGGACATGTTCATACATAAAACGGCGTTAGCGCTAAAAGAATTGTATACAAAATGGAATGTGTATGAAGATTTACGCAGCAATGAAGGCACTGCACAAATTCGTTCGCAAGCTGCATTCGGAGATTAATGAGATTATTTTAGCTGTAAATGAAGGAAATATTGCGGCACAGCGGTTATATCTGAAAGTGGGTTTCCAGTTAATCTTGCATCATAGAATCGCATTAAAGGAGGAAGGACATGGACATCGTTATGACGCTTGAACCGCACGGATGGCTGGATATCCTAGTTCAACCTGATCAGGGAGAACAGATTGAGATTCCGGTTTCTTTTTTGTCGGATGCGGTGGATGAGATAACACGTCAATTCGTTGCATTGCACAAAGGAGCCGCTGAGGTAACCATAACTATGCAGACCGAACCTGGAGAGTATCGATTCCGGATCAAAAAATGTTCCAAGACCATGATTCAATTCATGGTGTATGAGATGAGTGATAACTTTAGTACGGAAGCTGTTACAGAGGGGCGATTGCTTATGTCTGAGGAGTTATCCTTGGTCAAGTTGACTAAGCTATTTTACAGAGAATTAAGCAAATTGAAGGAAATGGGACCGGAGGAATATCACAAACGGTGGAGTTTTGAGTTTCCCCTGAATGCCTATGAGCGGATAGGCAGGGTCGTCCAGATCCGATGAAATCGAGTGTGTTTGACGAGAAGGAGGGGTGACATGGTGAACATACATAAGGGAAGATACTCCGCTCAGATTGAGGGAGAATTTGTTGTTTTTATCATCGGAATGAGGATCAATCGTCTGTGGGCTATACACAAATGGCTGCCTGTCTTTAAGTCCATGGGCCCGATGATTAAAGAACTGTATATGAATCCGGAGACTGGATTTCTGAGTACAGAGTATTTTATAAGTTGGCGTGGGGTGACGCTACTACAATACTGGCGCTCTTACGATGAATTGGAGAAATACGCACGAGGTGGACTACACTTGGAAGCTTGGAAAAAATTCAACCGATCCATTGGTACTGACGGAACTGTGGGGATCTATCATGAGACATACAAAGCTCAGTCAGGTTCCTTCGAGACCATATACGCTAACATGCCCAAATTCGGATTAGCTAAAGCTTCTGACCATGTGCCTTCGACAGGGAAAATGGAGACATCCAGACGCAGAATGGGCGGAGAGAATGACCCGGCCGTGGAAGTACCAGAGAATCCTTAGAGTGGTGAATAGAGAGGAGCATGTTATGAAGGCTAAACTTCGACCAGAAGATATATATTCAAAGCAACTGAGCTGGCTGTGTATTGAACCAATGCTTGTATCAGTACGGGGCAGAGATATGGTAGCCAAATCAGAGATATACCGAAAGTTACACGAAGGGCAACAAGCCTTATTTCTGTTCTATTCCTATCACAATCACACGAAAAGTCTGGCAGAATTTTATTGGTTTTCGGCATATAACATCATTGAGATCAAAAGCTGGAATGGAATAAAAAATGGGATGCACTTTTTTCATTTAGATGAGATGGTTAATGTACTTGAACAGATTGAAAGTCTCATTACGGACAAAAATAAAGTGGGTGAAGAGTGGCTTGAGGTGCTGGCAACAGATCTGGATAAGGACCCAATCTTGCTTCAGAGAACAGAGGTGTTATATGACACCTATCAGACCGTGGCGCAAGCAGCTATTACACATATGAATGAGATGATCCTGCAAAATCGGGATATGTATCTGGAGTTCGAGTAAGGTTAACGTAGCACCTCCTTCTAATAAAAGAACTGCTCCCATGGAGTGGTTCTTTTTAGTATCTATGCAGTACCGATGCAACAAACTTGCAAAATCATGCAACAAAACGCAATACAGTGGGATTGCCGTAACTATGCTTGTAATATGAGTTGTGAGAGGAGGGGCAACACATGAAAGTCATTTTTGAAGAGGACACAGCAATTGATAAAAGGGTAGCCAAGGTCATAACTCATCCTGCGGAGAAGTCGAAGTGGGATCGTATTGAAAAAGCGATTGGCCAGTCGGAAACCCAACTAACGGTCATCCACGCCAAGAACAATCGCAATGTACAGATCCAATTAAGCTCGGTGGTTGCCTTTGAATCAGAGGATCGGATGTGCTGTGTCCGGGTGATCTCAGGTGAGAGGTACTTGCTTCATAAACGTCTGAAATTTGTAGAAGAGGATCTGGATGACCTTTATTTTGTAAAAATCAATAATCAAACGATCATCAATACGCGGTACATCACCGCATTCTCTGCAACAGACCATGCTCGGATTAAGGTAGATCTGAGTGATAGCTCCAGTTACTTTGTCAGTCGATTTTATATTAGAAACTTTAGGGGGAAATTATCATGATTACTCAACTTAGAAATTCTTTTTTTCAAGTATTCACTATAATGACGCTATGGATCACACTCTTGGCTACAATATTCTTTGGTGATCTGCCCATTCAGATGTCCTATTTATGGAACATAGCGGGTATTGCTTTCATTGCAGCTGTGTTGTTTGGAATGATGTATAACATGCTGTGGAACTACTTTACGTTAAAACCGGTATGGAATATCGTTATTTCTTCCACATTCAATATTGTAGGAGGTATGGCGATGGTATGGTTGTTCTCGGTAGACATGTTCCAGTTCATCGCTCCCTGGTTCCCCGGAATGTGGCTGCTATCCATTGTGTTACACATTATCGCTTTTTATTTTTATGCTAGAATGGATAGCAGGAAAAAAGCGGAAGAGTTAAACAACATTCTCAAGTAGGCAAGGAGTACACGTATGAACAAGGGAGAGCTGTTGGAGCTGTACGGATTGGAACCCGACTATTATATGGGATGAGATGATTCATAGGCAGGGAATAAACGAGCTAACAGACATACTGGAAGGAGGGGGACTATGCCAAGTTTGCATGACAACATCATCTTAAGTTACGAAGTTGATTTAGAGAACAAAAGAATCAGGATGCGCACTCGTTCGAATCATGATGTACCGAAAAATATGGATGTTATATTCTCTGGTGTAATGGCCCATGCGTTTGATACACCGCTGCATGGCAGCATTATTTTGGATCTGGATGAGTGGGATATAGAGCATTTTATCCCTCATAATCGAGACTTGTTAGAGTCGGGAAAGGGCTACAGTTGGCCTGTCAGTTACAATTCCTATGATGAATTTCAAATCCACCTGATCGAGGAGAAATACAAGTACATGGTGATCTCATCCTCGTATGGATTGAGTGGTTGGGTTTTGGCGAAGAACGTAGGGATTACTGTTCAAGAAACGGGTGAACGGGATGAAGGGTGAAAACACACAGCATGGTGGAAGAAGGGCGCAGGACTAAGAACGGGCATTGTTGTTCTTGTTGTTCTGCTCGTTATTCTAGTAATGACCAATCCAAACGAAGAAGATTTTGTCGCATGGCTCGCAAGTGAACATAACATCTATTCTTCGTATAATGTGATTGAAGGCAGGACGTTTGTGCAGAAAATCGATGGTGAGGGAAGGAATCTTCATGTTAAAGGTGGACATATACGGCATATGGGGATCTTTTCAACATATAGTTACCTTTTCTCGGATAATGAAGAAAAAGGGATTCAGATTGAAGCGGTCGGCATAATGAATATGTTATTTGATAGATAGTTAGATTGATTGTGGACGGTTACAAAAGTTCGATGAAAGATCTGCTGATATCCACGCGCTTTGCATGATGTAACTCGTGCAGAGCAGCGTGTTTTTGGCGAGAAATGCGATAGAAACAGAGATGGTTTACTTCGTTTATTCGCAAATTCCACATTATGGGTTATGATGTACCTTGAGAGAAAATTTTACATACATAGGAAGTCTCTATTTTAAATAAAAGGCATTTAAGGTCTTTACCAGGGGAGTATTATCCATGATTGAATGAAGGGCTGACTATGAAAAAGTTAACCGTAGTTTCATTATTATTTCTACTTCTAGTGGCCTGTCAGAACCAGGAAAACACTGAAGATGCACAACAATCATCGACATCCCAAGAGAAGGAAGACATCCCACCAGAGTATCTCGATGAAACAAACTATACAGGGGACAAATTGGAAATCGTCAAACTTATGAACGCCCGTATGCGTTATTTATACGAAGAGGATGAAAAGCGGTATATGAATCTTTTTGATCCGAAATCTCCTATATCGGGCTTGGGAAGATACAAAGTTCTCAAGGTTACTTCCATGAGCGATATAACTATACAGGAGCAAAGGAAGCTCTTTCAGGCAGTGGTGATAGTTAACGAGTTAAAAGAGAATAACGAAGAGTATAACAATACGATGGTGTTTTGGAAAAATAAAGAAGATGGCGATTCTGCGCAATGGGTTATTGCAGATATTGATTAATAACATAGTGTCTGACACATGGAAGATCCATATCTTCACACAACATAAAGGGTGATGTAATGATGACCAGGCGATTAATACTGATTGAAGGATTACCGGGTTCAGGCAAGTCAACGGTTGCCCAAATGGTATCCGAAATTTTAAAGGGGCAAGGCAAGGAGGTGCAACTATTTCAAGAAGGGAACCTTGATCACCCTGCTGATTACGAAGGTGTTGCTTACTATGATGCTGGAGACTTCGAGGCTTTATTGAAAAAACATGAAGAATACAGAGAGATTTTGGAAAGCTACGCGACTGCCCATGGCGATGGTTTCCTGATTCCATACCGTAAGATGAAAGAGCAATGGGGAATAGAGCTTCCCGATCACATTGTACAGGATATTTTCAGACGAGATATTTACGAAATTCCTTTTGAGCAAAATGTTAAGCTGATCACCGGGAAGTGGCAAGATTTCACCCAAAACGTGTTAAGTACGAATGATGACTGCATCACGATATTTGAGTGTTGTTTTATCCAGAATCCACTAACCATGGGTCTCGTAAAATGCAATCAATCCAAAGAGCAGAACGTGCAGTATGTATTGGAACTGGGGCGTAACATCCATGCTCTGAATCCGCTTCTCATCTATATCGACCAGAAAGATATACTCTATACCTTTGATAAGGCGGTTAGTGAAAGACCAAAAGAATGGTCAGAAGGATTCATTAATTATTATACGAACCAGGGTTTGGGGCAGGCACAAGGTTATCAGGGTGTTAAAGGTACGGTAAGGGTTTTGCAGGAAAGAAAGAAGCTGGAGTCCGAAATCTATGGGTTACTTCAAATGGATAAGGTATGGCTGGATAATTCGGATTATGACCTGGAGGTTTGTAAACGCAAACTGGAAAAAATTCTGGAGTAACCTTACGAAGTTATGAACATCGAGAGCAGGTGAACAAAACGTTATTTGATCTTGTAAATGAAGTCGAAGATGGATAGCAGAATAATTTGATAGCGTCATTTTTGGAAGCAGCTTGGTAGATTATAACGAGTGGAGGAAAAAAGAAAACATGATGCATATTCATCTGACAGAAGAAGATTATTGGGAAATGAACAAATTTGCGATGTTTAAACTGTATGGGAAGGGGATGCTGATCGCTGTATGTGTGCTGCCTGTGGCCATTGCCATCATATTTAGACAATTAGATTTTTCATGGGTACAAGCCATTATTGCTGCGCTGCTCTGCAGTACATTTGCAAATGTAATGACCTACATACGAACCAGAAGGAAAATTAAGAAATTAGCACGTGAGAGCAAAGGGATACTGGGTGATCATCAGCTAGAAATCTCAGAGCAGGAGATTCGCTGGAGCAATGATATGACTTCAGGTGCAACACAATGGAAAGGTTTGGAGAGCTTCAGTGAGACAAAACACTATTTCTTTATTTTCATTAATAAGGCAAGTGCCCATGTGATTCCGAAACGATCTTTTGAAACGGAGACGGAAGAAGTTCAGTTTGCGGAACAGGTTAGAGCACATATGAAAACTGCTAATCATAATACATAACGGAGGTTTATTTTCATGGCTTTTTTTGAAGTAGTATTAATAGTTGTAACGGCTATATTGTTGGTATTTGGTACAAAAACGAAACGTAAACCATTGGTGAGATGGGGCATGGCCAGTTTGGTTTTAATGCTTATACTAATCATTCCATCATTCATCATGGGATTCATGGACGGATGGTCAGCGAGATGACCACTGCAGATAACAATAATATATCGTATGAACAAAATAACAACAAATTCAACTTCCGTGTGGCAGGTATTGTGATGGATGCGGGAAGAGTTCTTTTGCATACGACTGAACAGGACGATTTCTGGAATCTGCCCGGAGGTCGGGTGAAATTAAACGAGACAACAGAAGCGGCTATTGTGCGAGAGATGATGGAGGAACTGGGTGTTCATGTAGAAGCGCAAAGGCTCGCATATGTTAGTGAAGATTTCTTTGAATATGATGGCCTGAAGTATCATGAAGTTGGCTTTTATTATCTCATCACATTGCCGGAAGCCCATAAGCTATATAGCAAAGTTGAATTCAAAGGTTTAGAAGATAACGGTAAGTTAATCTTCCAAAGGTTTTCCTTGGACGAACTGGAGCGGATGGAAGTTTATCCTGTGTTTTTGAAAAAGGAACTGACTAATCTCCTTGATGCAAAAGGCATCAGACACTTCATTCAGAAATAGAGGAATACAGGGCTTATGGATATTACATTTATTCGTCATGGTCATGGCGAACACTTGATGAATTACCCAAACCAATTAAATTGTCTGCATCCTGGCCTCACTGAATTTGGAAAAAGTCAGGTCATAGCGTTGCGTAAACAAGTGGTTTTTGCGCCTGAAGACGTCATTTTGATTAGTCCAACGAAACGTACTATTGAAACAGCACAACTCCTAATCCCTAACAAAAATCTTGTGTTCTTCAGCCCACTGGTTGGCCCAAGAATGTTTCCTCAAAATCCTGAGTTTGTTCCTTTCGTCTGCGATCAGATCTATTCCAAGGAAGAGCTCAGCCATCATTATGCTGACATAAGATTGGTTGAGCTGGGGTTGGATTGTTGGAAAGAACGTATTAATCAGATGGATTCACGTCGATTCAAGATATTAGCTGAACAGCTTCTTGAGTGGTGCAGGCAACAGAGCGGGAATACGTTTATCATTTCACATGATGGTACGATATCGAACTACAGGATGTTACTTGGAGAAAAAGGGTTAACCAAAAGTGATTTTCTTGGTGAAGCAGGGCAGTACAAGATCAAGAACTTTTAACGTTTAAAGGAGATCCCGTCAATCTCTACTACTACACATTACACAAGGCGTCTGTTTTGTAAGTGGTCCATAACTGTACTAAGGGGGACTTTCAATGAAGTTATCGGATTATGAATATTTAACTTTGGCTCTGGAAGAAGCAGAACAATCACTTACTGAAGGAACGTATCCGATTGGTGCGATAATTGTGGATGTGGATGGGAATGTCGTGAGTAAAGGCAGAAACCGAGTCTTCTCGGATTGCGACCCCACCGCACATGCAGAGGTGGATGCTATTCGTCGGGCAGGAAAACATTTGCTGGATGTAGAGAAGAAGAAATTCTCGAAGAAGAAAGACTTGACGCTTTATACTACCTGTGAGCCTTGTCCCATGTGTTCGTGCACCATATTAATGTCGGGGATTAAGAAGATTGTATGGGCAGCAGATGATGAAGAATATGGTGGGCTTCGACGTTTCAAGGAAGGGCCTCATTTTATCCATATGTTCGACACGCTATCCTGTGTTGCAGCACCATACCTTGATCTGGAAAATAAACAGAGAGCATTGCTCGCCAAATGGAATATTGGTAGAGGATTGCTTAATACAGAATGGGAGATTCCTAAGCAATGAAATCTATCCCGTTCTCTATACTTATAGCCAGTGTCATTTTAGGTATCTCGTTTATTATTGGCTGTATATTGCTAACGACTCAGGAGAGAAATAGTGAACTGACTCAGGCAGCAGAGCAAAAAGTACCTATTGATAGAGCATTAATGACGATTCAAGAAACTGCGGAGTATCTGAGTATGACTGAAGAACAGGTGATGAGTATTATTAAGGCTGAACAAGGGAGTTTTACGGTGTCAGGTTTCTTTGATGGGAGAATGTTTCCGTTCATTAAGATTCAGGATAATTTTTTTGTTAGTAGAGTGGAGTTGGATTTGTGGGTTCAGGAAGCATCTGCAAGTCACAGAAGATATATTAATGGGCAGATGCAGTAGTCTATGGGAACAATGATCTTAATCCAAAGGAGATGAATCCACATGGAATTCGTGGGAGAGAAGGTAAAAATAACAACAGTCACAGAGCAGGACCTCGACTTCATATGTCAACTTGAATGTGACACAAACATATGGAGCTTTGAGGAAACTGTTGAAACGGATGAGGAAAAGGTCCGTGAGAAATATCGCAACCATTTTGCTGTCAAAGATGAGAAACCGTATGCCTATGATTTCGTTATACGTCGCTTGAATGATCCGGAGGACACACCCATCGGTATCGTTCAAATGTGGAGTTATGTGGATTACCGCAAAAGCTGGGAACTTGGATTCGCAGTACTTTCGGAATGTTCAAGTAGAGGATACGGGAGTGAAGCTACCCGACTTTTGCTACAATTTGCATTTCAAGAGTTACAAGCTCATAAGGTCGTCGGCATGTGCAATTCACAAAACGTTCGCTCAGCCGCACTGATGCAGCATGTGGGCATGACACGGGAGGCCGTTTTCCAGGAAGAACTATGGTGGAACAATCAGTGGACAGACCAGTATTTTTTCTCGATTTTGGATCGAGAGTTTATCCCAGTCTAATAGGTACGGGAGGAAGTCAGATGACTACGTTGGTTCTGCTAAGTGATTTGATATTCAAATCTAACCATAAATTGGATCAGAGAATACGAAGCTTATTCAACAGTGAACAGCCTTCCATCGGATATATCCCTTCGTGCTCCGACCCGGAGCGGAAGTATTTTGAACACACTAGACGTTACTATAATCAAATAGGAATCGATAACATTCAATATTACGATCTTGATCTGGAGTATGAGGAGAGCACATTTGGCTCTATTTTCGAATGTGATGGGATTCATCTATCCGGAGGGAATACGTTTTATTTTCTAAGTTTATTACAGAAGAGAAATGTGCTTGGTTTGTTGCATTCCTATGTGAAGAGTGGCGGCATTCTTATTGGGGTCAGTGCAGGCAGTATTCTGACTACACCTACGATAGAGATAGCCGGGTATGGGGAAGATGCTGATGAAAACAATGTAGATCTCAAAGATATGCAAGCACTGGGACTCGTTGATTTAGAATTTGCACCGCATTGGGACGGTTCGGAAGACACTCTGAATTCATTAAGAGAGTATACACGCGTTAACCGTACTGCGGTTTATGTGTGCCAAGATGGTGGCGGGCTTGTAATGGATGGTGAAAGCGTAGAGTTATATGGACATGTGCGTCTCTTAAGTTACAGAGAGGGTGGGTCTGGTCATGAGTGATGTTACGGTCTATCATTATGATGCTTTCTCTACCGTTCCCGGTCAAGGTAACCCGGCAGGAGTGGTTTTTGATGCTGATCATTTCAGTGAGACGGAGATGCAGCAGATCGCTTATCAAGTTGGTTTTAATGAGACGGTATTTGTGTTGAACTCTGAAGTAGCTGATGTCCGATTACGTTATTTTACACCGGGCCATGAGATTAATCTGTGTGGTCATGCCACAATGGCATCACTGTATGGTTTGAAGACGCGTGGGATGTTGAGTGACAAAGAGTTAATCACGATTGAAACCAATGTAGGTACATTACCCATACGATTTGAGTGCAATACCGACACCATTTACATGGAAATGAAACAGGATCAGCCGCAGTTTATACCGTTCCAGGGGGATATCGAGAAGCTGGTAAGCGCCATCAATCTAACTCTAGATGAGGTTGACCTTTCTACGCCAATCGTTTATGGAAGTACAGGAGCCTGGACGTTATTAATCCCGATTCGTGAACTGAACTCCTTTATGAAAATGAAACCGGATTCTTCCCTGTTCCCCGGAATTTTAATTGAGAATCCCAAAGCTTCCCTACATCCTTTTTGTTTCGAAACTCATGATTCCGATGCGATGATGCATGCCAGACATTTCTCTTCACCTTACTCAGGTACGACGGAAGATCCAGTGACTGGCACAGCCTCCGGGGTGATGGGTGCTTATTATTTAACCTATGTGAAACCGGAGATTGATGAGGTACAGTTTGTGGTAGAGCAAGGGCATGAGATTGGAAGAGATGGAAAGGTTCAAGTGAGTGTGATTCGGGATGGTGAGGATATGGATGTCAGAATGAAGGGGACAGCTGTTTTTGTGCGTGAACTGAACGTTGAATTGGACATCTGATCATATACATGAAGGAGTTGCTCTTGTTGAATGAAAAGACTGTTTTGGATAGCGTTACTCGTGTCTTGAAAGAAGAATTAACGGATGCCTTGGTGGGAATCTATTTACACGGTTCTATGGCCATGGGATGCTTTCATCCGAATCAGAGTGATATTGATATATTGGTCGTTAGCCGGGAAAAGCGATCTGCCGATACCTACCGAAGGATTGCAAAAAAGCTAATGCATATTGAAGATGAGATGCACATTACGAAAGGCTTTGAACTCAGTATTGTACTGGAATCTACGATTGTTGCCATGGCATACCCTACTCCTTTCGAATTTCATTACTCTGCATATCACCGGGAGAAATATCGAACGGATGAGCAATATCTATGTGGTGGATATGAAGATCCGGATCTGGTAGCACATATGGCGGTTATCTACGAGCGAGGTATTGTGCTGGATGGCAAACCCATTAAGAATCTGTTCCAACCGGAAAATCGTGAACATATGATTGCCTCAATCACATCGGACGCGAGTTCAGCTATAGAAGACATTGTGGCCAACCCAGTCTACTATGTATTGAGTCTGTCTCGGGTTCTTTTGTATGTGAAAGATTCAGTCATTCGTTCCAAGCGGGAAGCAGGAGCATGGGCACTTACAAACCTTCCCACTAAATACAAGGAAGTCATCTCACAATGTCTTGCAAAGTACAATGGTGATTTGGAGAATGTGAATTTGAGTGAAGCCTTACTTCGGGAGTATGCGGAATATATGTTGAATCAGATCCAATTGAAGGGAGATTAACTTTTTGCAAATTTTTGATATTGTGTACTGATCTGACTGATTATTATGAAAAAAATCACTGGGCCTATATCGGTAAAGGATATCTGCTTGATGATGAAGAGACGAGAATCTATGAATATAAGATTTAATAGAGGTTAAACACGTTTTAGGGCTTTGTCTTGAATTCGGGAGGAATGAACCTATGATTACCGAGATTAATAAACATGATTTCCACAAAGTAAAACATCTCACGGACTCGTGTCAGAATATTGAAGTCAAGGCGGTGGCGTCTGGCTTGAACCCGGGACGGATCTATGTAGATGATGCAGAGAATATCACAGCAGCTCTAATTTGGATACATGGACAATCTGGTTTTCAGTTGATCGGAGACTCTCGAAGTGAACCCTTTCTGAATGAATTGAAAGAGTACATGCGGGAAAGTATTGAACCTGAGTTATTGAACTTACATATTCATGCTGTGGAAATTGGTGTGGTGGATGAAACTTGGGAAGATGTTCTTCAGCATATCTCTGGGAAAAGAGATATCTCCAGTGATAATCAGCATGTGTTCAAATTGAATCCAGATCCGAAAAGTCAACAAGTACCTCTCGACATAAATGCTTCACAGGACGAGGAAGTCAGAATTCTCAGGATAGATGAAGTACTATTAGGAGAGAAAAGATATAACAATTCTCCATTCCTGAAAGATAAAATCTCTCACTTTTGGACGACAATAGATGATTTTTTACAACATGGCTTTGGCTATATTGCGGTGCATAACGATGATATCGCGAGTGTTTGCCTTTCGGCATTTATTGCTGATCAGACACATGCGGTGGACATTGAAACGGTTGAAGTATACAGAAGAAGAAATTATGGTGCGATGGTGGCAAAAGCTTTTGTAGAAGAATGCGGTCGTGTAGGTATACATCCGTATTGGGATTGTTCACCGGATAATGCGGGCTCAATTCGTCTGGCGCAGGGTGTGGGCATGTCACTGAATTTTAACTATAAAGTCTACTGGTATGACCTCTCTATATAGATTGTGAATCGGAAAAATGAAGGAGGATGTGCTGTGAGCGAATCATTACAGGATCAGATTCAATTTCTCATTGAGATTGATAAACTCAAAACGATTGAACGAAAGACGAGAATTATGCATGGTGAGAGACTTGAAAATGATGCGGAGCATTCCTGGCATCTGGCGATGATGGCCTTGGTTTTGCAGAGTCATGCCAACAAGGATGTGGATATCCTCAAAGTCATTAAGATGCTTCTCGTTCATGATCTGGTTGAGATTGATACCGGAGATACATTCGCTTACGATACGGTGGGACACACGGATAAATATGATCGTGAACTCAAAGCAGCTCATCGGCTGTTTGGTATATTGCCTAAGGAACAGGCGGAAGAACTACTCTATTTATGGTTAGAGTTTGAAGCAAAGCAGACGCCTGAAGCACAATTTGCCTCATCTCTCGATCGGTTGCAGCCTCTGATCCATAATCATCAGAATGAGGGAGATACGTGGCAGAAATATAACATTACAAGTGATCAGGTATTAAACAGAAACCGTGAGATTGCGAACGGTTCCGAAACATTGTGGGAGTATGCGCAGCAGCTTATTCAGAAATCCGTAGATCAGGGAATCTTGACCAAATCATAAGGATACGTTCAAACGTATGTATTTGGAAGAAGGAGGAGCATGATGACGGAGGATTTTTATTGTGATGAAGTGCTCAGTGGTAAAACAAAAGTAAATATTGTTTGGGAAACAGATCAAGTACTAGCCTATCACCATACCCGACCATACTACGAACACCATATCGTGGTAATTCCCAAGATTCATATCCAGTCATTCATTTCCCAAGAAGCAGAGAATAATGATGAACTTTTATTGGAAATGATGCGTGTCATTAAAAAGATTGCTGCTGACATGGTGGAACAGACAGGCTCGTCGAAGATTATAACTAACTTGGGCAGTTATCAAGACTCGAAGCATCAACATTGGCATGTAGTCAGTGGTGAACGAACTTAGGAAACTGTATACCTGATTATAAATCTTCCACCTTTCACAAATGGGTGTGGAAGATTTTTTTATTTTTAACTGATAAGCACCTTAAATGCCCCTTACATCTACCCCAAAAATTAACTGAGGAAAAATATGCTAGAATAGGGAGTGAACATTTAAAAGGGTCAAATAGGAGGAATAACAATCATGATTACGATATTTCTAATGTTGATTAATGTGTTGTTGTACGGACTGGGCGTGTATGCGCTGATCCTGTTTATTAAGCTAGCCCGACGTGGGATTCAGGCACTGGATATCTACCTGTATGAAAAACGCGGAGAGCGTTTCTAACGTTCACCATCTCATACTCGAACAGAATTATCATTTTTCTCTCAGTGTTTTATCTTTACTAATCTAGTATGATTAACGCATCATTCCAGTAAAGAGAGGTTCATGACATGGATGCTTTTCTAGAACAAATTAACAAGTTAAACGAACTTCAGAAAGACTTGGTTAGTATACATCCTTTATTTGCAGAACATTATCCAGTGGTTGTAGCCTATGAAGCTTTATTATATATCTATGATTATTCGTCCAAAACGCAGCAATATGAGTGGGTGAAGACGGTACCGGACGATTTATATATTCCAGATGAATGCCTTGCTGCGATGCCGGTGCACCATATGCACGGACGAATGTGTGTTATTGTAACGGATACAGCGTTCAAAGATCTGGAGCAGAAAGTTTATCTGTTCCACGAATATGTTCATTGTTATGTATATGAGAAATATGATGAACGGATCGTCAACCGTCTTCAGATTAAGCATAAAATGGACCAACTGAAGCGTGTAACATGGGAACTGGATTATGAGTTTCCGTATGAAGACGAAATCGTTGTAGAGCGGATTAACTCATTATTGTCTGCTTTGAAGAGTAAAGACCTGACACAAGTACAGACAGCTAGAAAGGCGCTGTTCCGTTCATTAAATGAAGAACAAGCCGAGTATTGGAGCTGGTTGGAGTGGAACGAGGGTTACGCGCGTTATATTGAGAATCTGATTCGGGCAAAATTTGGGCAGGAAAGCAATCATTTTGGAGATACAGCTCCGTTTAATCGTCTAGTATTCTATGAGTGTGGGTCGGAATATATTAGTCTGCTTGTGAAGGAGCATCCAGAGTACCATACGGATCTGGAGCAGCTGTTTGACCGCATGCAAGTGGAGAGAACTCAGGGTTAATCACGCATCTACGGTGAAAAAAAGGTGGAACCTAGCGAAGTCTCACTATTCCAGTGATCTGCGTTGCACCAGTAGGTTATATCGTTTCTTTTTCTAAGTATAGTAGAATACTTCCCAATAAAAGGAGATTAACTCTATGCCGTTACCTATGGTTCATCTCAATATTGCTAATCGGATTGCAGACTCGCTGCAAATTCAGACTGATCGAGGTTCATTCTATCTGGGGAATATCGCCCCAGATTCCATACATATGCGCGAAGGTACAACCAGAGATGATAAGGAATACACCCATTTCAACCCGAAAGATAATGGAGATTACGTTGGTGAACTGAAGGATCTCTACTCAAGCTATATGCAACAACTTACCGATGAAGGATGGAAGTGGTTTGTGCGAGGATACTTTATGCATGTGCTAACAGACTATTATTGGTTCCGGAGTGTGCATCCTGAATTCGTCGAACGGGTCAACAAGGTAGATCAACATACAGGCAATAGCAGATTGAAGGATGAACTAGCGCGTTTATATTACCAGGAGACGGACCAGATCGATTTCAATCTCTATCAAGGTTCAAGTTGGAGCGAAGAGGTATGGCCGGTGCTCAACAGTTCACCGGGTTATGACATGACGGATCGTTTAACTGCCGATGAGATTGTACGCTGGCGGGACCACACGTTTTCTTTTCTTAATGGGGAAGAACCGGGAATTACTCCTGAGTTCATCACGGGTGAGAGAGTTCAGGTATTTGTGGAAGAGACCGTAGAGCGACTGATCTCTATGTTGTCTTCATGGGACCCGGAGTTACGTAACTTGATATGAATATAGATAGTTAGTGCAGTTGAGTCATTAGAAACTGTATCTATTACTTCTCTGTTCATTACTTGTCTATTTAACACGAAGTCAGGGGGGCACGCAGTATGGTGAGATATGCAGGAGTGTTGTTAATAGTCGTCATTGCCACGTTCATTGCAGGGTGCAACAAACCGAATGAATCGAACGCGAAAGAAGGGCTTCCTGTACTGATCACTTTAACGTGTAATCCCAACCTCGGCTTGGAACCATGCCAAGATGTTAAGTTTGATCGACCTGACGAGATTCAAATTATGATGGAGGCCATACATAAGGCAGTGCGTATGCCGGGTATTCTTGATTATGGTACACAGTATGTCATGAGCATAACAGATGCAGACGGCTTGGTAACAAGGTATGATTTTTCATTAGGAATGGATCCCAAGATGCAAGGCTTGTTAGTAAACCAGGAAGACACGCATACTGGATATAGCATATCCCTTGAGGATGCGAATCAACTAAGAAGACTGATTCAGCGACGTACAGATTAAGAAGATATATGGAACGGAGAAGAACCTGTGGATGACAAAATTACCATTGAACCTATGACACGATTGGATGCAGATGGAGCGTATCAGGTGTTTGAGAAAACCATTCCAGCAGCATTCGAACAGGAGGGCATAGGCTCGCTTCTGGATGATATTCAGGGTGAAATAACACACAAAAAAGCGATGATTCGCAAGACATTGCAAGCAAAGGACAACATCGAAGCAAGTGTATTTTTCCTCGTCGCCAAAATGGGAGATGTTATTGTAGGCACAATCTCGTATGGACCGTGTGGTAAGGAGATTCGAGAATGTACAGAGGGCCGGCTGAACGATATCGGAGAACTGGGTAGCCTGTATGTGTTGCCCGAGGTTCAAGGACAGGGGGTTGGTTCGGCGCTCATTCTCGCACTGGTTACTGAACTGCAACGGCTGGGAATTCAGCAATTCTGCCTAGATAGCGGTTACCAGATCGCACAGAAGAAGTGGCAACGCAAATTCGGTGAACCCTATGTGGTGGCGAACAACTATTGGGGCGAAGGAACTGATCATATGGTTTGGCTGTGTGAAGTACAGGATTTTATAGTAAAATGAAATGAACAAAAGAGATGACGACCTGTATTGTATAGGGGTCATCTCTTTATCTTTTTGCATCGATCGTGGACGATTGTTCGTACAGTGTACCATGTGTGTTTTTATGTACCCGAGGAAAAAGGAGTGAACATATGTCAATACAGTGGAATACACCCGAGCAACGGCTGTCCCCTCATGCGGTAAACTTATGGAGAATCAGCGCCATCATATGGAATGTAATAGGTTTCCTGATCCTTGCCGTACTGTTAATACTCGACTCCATCTATGGATGGAAGACGTGGATTGGTTGGATTTTGTGGGGCGTTACGGCCATATCTGTGCTCTATGCGGTGTGGGATATTTTCATCCAGCCTTCATGGTTATACAAGCATTGGTACTATGATGTGAATGAGGAGTTCCTGCAACTGAAGCGTGGTGCGCTAACCAAGGTACATCAGATCATCCCCATGGCGAAAGTGCAGTCGGTTACAACAAATCAGGGACCTTTGATGCGAAAATATGGACTCTATTCCGTATCGGTTGGCACGATGGGTTCATCGCATGAAATCCCGGCCTTGCCAGAGGAAGTCGCGCTTGCACTCCGTCATCAGATTGCGTCCTATGCGCGGATTAATGAGGTGGATGAATGATCGATATGAAGCGACATCATCCATTAACCATGCTGTGGAGCTTGTGGAAACGGGTAAAGAATTGGTTTGCTATCGTCCTTTTTTTGTTTGTTTTCCGTCAGGGCTCGGAGTCCCAATGGATATTCTATGGAAGAATCGCTTTTTATGTAGGTGTCTCCATTAGCATCCTGTCCATGATCCTGAAGTGGTTCACCTCGCGTTATGCAGCAGACGATACAGCCTTTCATATCTATAGTGGTGTGTTTAACCGTACCCGAAGAACGATACCTTATACGAAGGTCCAGAATGTGAATCGTCATACAACGCTGTTTCATCGTTTGTTCAGGGTGACGTCAATTCGATTCGAGACCGGAATTAAGGGAGAAGATGCTACCTTTCAGTTACACGTTGTTTCACTTTCCGAAGCGGAACAGCTGGAGAAAATTGTAGCAGGTCATATGGCTGAAGAAGCAGAAACAGCAGGAGCAACAGAGGAACATGATACGTTGGATGTAGTTCAGGTTATGGAAGAAGGAGAGGTGCAATCCGAACCTGTTATAACGGATGAAGTCACGTCTCTGCCTGCAAAAGAAAAACAGGAACGGGTTGTTCATTATCATTCCACCCGCAAGGACATATTCAAAGCATCCTTTACCTCGCTTAGTTTTCTCGTACTGATTCCGGTCCTGGCTACGCTCTATTCCTGGGTGAAGGACTTCTTCCCTGATGAAGAAGTAACGGAAAGTTTGTTATTAACCTGGCTTGATTCCTGGTGGATTGCCGGTTTGATGATTTTAGTTTTATTGATCATCTCTATTGCTTTGGGCATAGTCAGAACCTTCGTAAAATATGGCAATTTCCAGATCACCTCGGATGCCAAGCGCATCTATATCTCGAAGGGCATGATGGAGCAAACCTCATTTTCAATCCTGAAAGAACGAGTCCAGGCCGTGAAAATTACACAGTCACCGATGAAAAGGCTGCTTGGACTGGCGGAAGTAGAACTGACCACTGCAGGTAGTCTGGGAGAATCCGAGCAGGAAGTGAACTCGCTCTATCCCTTCTTGCCTGTGAAGCAAGCCTATACCCTGATTGAGGAGATCCTGCCATCCTATCGGGTTACGCAAGAGATGGAAAAACTTCCACGAATATCACTATGGCTGCGCCTGCTCAAACCAAGTTGGGGATGGATCATGATCACGGGTTTATTGTGGTATTTCAAACCATTGGTGTTTGGGCAGAAGCATGCCTGGTGGATGATTTCCGCGACTCTGCTCGTGTGGATTGCAACATGCAGAGTGATGGACTTTTTCCATACCCGATACATTCTGCATCAGAATTTCATTCAACTTCGAACCGGTGCGCTCACTTCAACACTCTTCATCTCCAAACGTGAGAAAGTCATCGAAGTGCAGATCACCCGTAATGTGTTACAGCGTTGGTTCGGTGTGGCTTCCATTCATACGGTAAACCGCGCCAAACCAGTACTGCATCATCGGGCACATGACATTTCCCTGGATACGGCGACATCATTTCAATTATGGTACATGGAACGTACCCAAGATGTTCAGACCCGTTAATTGCAAGAGCAAGTGCAGGAAGACCAAACAAGGTTATTCTGTACTTGCTCTTTTTAAATTGAAGACAGAGGAGGAAGAACATTTTGATTAGAGCTGTATTCTTTGATGTGGACGGTACATTGCTGAGCGAAATAGATCGGAGTTTATCTCCGAGTACAACTGAGTCAATCAGGGAATTGATTCGTAAAGGCGTTCAAGTCGTACTCGTCACAGGCAGGCCCTATAATTTATGCGAAGAATTCAGAAATCTCGGAATCGATACGATCATTTCGGCTAACGGAGCATTGATCAAAGCAGGTGATGAAGTGATACATAAGTCTGTACTTTCAGCACAGATGGTTAGAACATTTAGTGAGTTTGCCGAGTTGCAGGGGCACAGTATTTCATATTTTACAGAGTCATTGGATACGAACGGGTTGTGTACAGCAGATGGTCGTGTTACTGACGCCTTAAGAGATACGCTTGGACTCATGGATGCGCCGCAGAAAATCGGTACGTTGGAACAGGACGTATATTGCATTTGTTTATATGCGGATGAAGCGGAGACGGAGAAATTCCAGTCCAGATTTCCTTCCTTACGATTCGTGAGATTCCATCCGTATGTAGTGAATGTGCTGGAAGCGAGCGAAGTTAGCAAATCTATAGCCGCAGAGAATGTTCTCGACTACCTGAAGATATCCAGGGAAGATACGATAGCCTTTGGCGATGGGGAGAATGACGTGGATCTGCTAGTGTATGCGGGAATCGGAATTGCGATGGGAAATGGCGGAGAACGGATTAAACAAAGCGCCGATTATGTCACCCTGCGGGCAAGTGAAGATGGAGTCACCCATGCATTGAAGCAATTTAAGATTTTATGAGAATGAACCGGCTAAAAAGATGAAGGATATCCAAATTGTGGATTTTCATGTAGAATGATATAGCATGTATTAAGCCCTAAAGCATAGGGTGTTTATTGAAGGGTGACTTATGAAAAAGGTTGTTATCGTAATCCTGTCTCTTGTCGTACTTGTTGGTGTATCCTCGTCCGCTTATGCTCATCCAGGCAGACTGGATAAGAATGGTGGACATAATTGTTCAGCCAAATCCAAACAAAAGGGTCTGTGCACGGGTTATCACTATCACAAAAAGAAAAAATGAGAATGAGCTTTACAAGATAAACCCGGCCACGTTCAATGTATGGTTGGGTTTGTATGTGTACCATTGATTTAAAATGATGGAGGCGGTTACACCATGCGGATACAGGAGATATCGGTGTGGAATCATGACGATTTAGTGGCGATGCTGGTCGAAAGCTCCAGTGAGGGGTTCAGACATATCGAGCGATTAATCCATGAATATGAGACAGGAATCAATACATTCGAGCAAGAAGATGAAGCGCTTTTTGAATGCAGAATGCACGATAAGGTTGTTGGGATCTGCGGTTTGAACAGAGATCCTTATTCTGAAGTGACTGATACCGGAAGAATTCGCAGGCTTTATGTGATGAGGGAATTTCGAAGACATGGGGTTGGGCGCAGGCTGATGGATGCGGTTATTCAAAAAGCGGGAAATCATTACGCTCGACTGGTTCTGTACACGGATCAACCGGTTGCTGGATCTTTTTATCGCGACTTGGGATTTAGAGAAGTGACGAGTACGGAGAAGATAACGCATGTACTGGAATTGGGGGAGAAGGAAGATGGAGCATATTAAAGCGGTTATTTTTGATTTGGATAATACGATTCTGAACAGAACGATGACCTTTGGCGGCTTCACGCAGCGTTTAATCAAGACCTATTTTGGTCACCTGGAGTCAACCGAAGATATAAGCAAGCGAATTATTGAACTCGACCAGGATGGTTATAAAGACAAACCCCTTCTGTTCAACGAGTTGTTGAATGAACTGCCTTGGGCAGAGTATCCGCCACATGCAGAACTGATGGAGTTTTATGGCAGAGAGTATGTGCGAAGTTCAGTTCTGATGGAACAGGCGCGAGAAGTCGTTCAGCATCTTCGGGGGAAATATCAAACCGGGTTAATTACCAATGGGCAGACCGATATTCAGTATGGAAAAATCGATCAACTCGGTATCCGGGAGGATTACGACCATATTATTGTTTCAGAAGAGGCTGGAGTCAAAAAGCCCGATCCACGCATATTTCAGCTTGCGCTCGATCATTTCGGTCTAAGACCAGAGCAATGCATTTACATTGGCGATCATCCGGTGAACGATATTGAAGGAGCAGCAAGCGTAGGCATGAGCACCATCTGGATGAAGGTCAACCAACCGTGGCAGGATCGCATTACGTCGGGGCCTTTACATACGATTAAACATCTAAGTGAGCTAAAGGAATTGCTGTAGAAGACGGTTATATAAATTGAATATAACATTTACACAAAACGGAGAGGACAGAAATAACCTAAGGAAGCGAAGCGTTCGCCTTTATCCCCGGATTTTTCCCCTTAGGAAAGGAATCAAAAAATCTGGGGATAACAGCGATCGGAAGGTTGTTCTGTCATCGGAGTGACTAGTGTAAATATTCTTTAGTTCAGTTTATATAAACAAGTAGATTACTATAATCATAGTCTGGAAAGCGAGGAACATATGGAGATTAGACAGATGGCAACAGCGTTTTTGAGCAATGGCTCAGACATGCTGATGATGAAGAAGGCGGGTAGCAGATTGTTTGATTTTGAATTCTGGGGTGGTATCGGCGGGCATCTGGAACAAGGGGAACTGAACGTACCCATGAGCGCCAGCTATCGGGAGATTGAAGAAGAGACCGGGTTCAAGCAAGAGAATGTCAAACACTTTCGGCTTCGATATATTCTGTTGGAGGTTAACGGTGGTGAGATTTGGCAGCAGTTTGTATATTTCGGAGAGACCACGCATCGACATTTTGTACCCTCGGATGAAGGCGAGTTATTCTGGATACCGCTGGATGAGGTGTTGGACTTACATTCGTCTATTCTGATCAAAGCAACGCTTCGGCACTATTTACAACATCCGGGAGCAGAAGACATCTGGATTGGCAACGTTCAGAGCGGAACAGACCTAAAGGGCACTCCACAGGTAATATGGAACAGAATGCAAGAAACGATATCATTTGAGCCAAAGGGGGTTAATCGATAATGTTGAAATATAGAACTGAAAGAAAAAAATTGAGATGGATCAATTACCTGTTGATCACTGTACTGATTGCTATCATTCTTCCGAGTAGTCATGTAGAGGCAGGCAGCACGATTACAGTGAAAACGAAGGTCCAATATTACAAAGGACAGCCATACATACATCTAACAGGTGGAAATAAATCTGTGACGGATAAGCTGAACAAGACATTTAAACTCCACGCAGTGAAAGCAGCTCGCCTGGATAAAGAAGAAAAGAAATCAAACAAAAATTATTTCTACATTACCATGGCCAGTGTAAAATACAATGCAAAAGAAAAGTTATCTGTGGTATATGAAGATCATGTGTACACTGGCGGAGCACATGGAATGGATGCGACAAAATCATATAACTATGACATAAGAACGGGGAAAGAATTGAAGCTAAGCGAGTATGTTAAAGACGATACTCAGATGGAGAAGGTAGAGAAATCAATCTCCAACAGTCTATTAGCCATGTACAATGCAGGAGTTTCTATTTTTGAAGAAAATATTTATGATTTTCAGCTTGATCAAACATCTGAATTCTTTTTATATGATAAAGGGATCGTCATCCGATTCTACCCTTATGAGGTTGCCCCTTATGCTAAAGGGTTTGTAGATATCAAAGTCCCGTACAGTAAATTCAACCAATAGAGCGTATGCAATAATAGGCATGATCCAGTTCAATGAGATCATGTCTTTTTCTATATATACAATTTTCAAAATACTCTAAATAATTTCAATAACTTCGGCTTCTATGTTTCTACATACCGTGTAAATGGCTCAACCCATTACAAGATGCAGGTTTTGTTATGAAGTGCATTGGAAACATGTTTCAGGCCGACTGTAGCAGCGTGCACATGCTACTACGGTCGGCCTGAACGGGCGAACCAGTTTAACTTTGCATAGGGCAGAGGCGATTGTTATGGGTTGTTGGAAGAAACTCATTTCGTCAAATTATGCTGTAATAATTCGATCTTTTGTTTGTCTGTTCCGATGTTCTATAGCCTCCTCATAATCCCTGATTAGTGTATCAAAAATATGCTCCCACGACCGCTGCTCAGCCAGCTTTCTGCCTTCCAGTCCCATTATCCTCAATTGGTTCACGTGATTTCCCCAGAGACATATCTCCCGAATCAGTGCATCAGCCTGACCTGGCTCGAATAACACACCATTGCGGTGAGGGGATATCAGATCCTTTACACCTCCAGCATTGGCCGCCACCACAGGGAGTCCTGAAGCCATCGCTTCCAGTACCACATTGCCAAATGTCTCCGTAGAGGAAGGAAACACAAACAGATCTGCCGAAGCATACATAACAGCAAGTTCTTCGCCATGCATATAACCTGTAAAGGTGACATTGGGTGGGGATTGCAGACGCATTTTCGGGAGAGATGGGCCGTCGCCAACGATGATCCAGTGTACACGGGACTGCATTTCCTGGGGCAACTGCTGCATGGTAGTCGTGAGTGTAGCGATATCTTTTTCCGGGGCAATGCGTCCAACGTAGAGTAAAATAAGGGGAGCGGTGATGTGGTATCGTTCACGGATATCCGTGCTGCGTTTATGAGGGGAGTACAGGTTGCAATCAATCCCTCGGGACCAGAGCTTCAGACGCTGAATGCCCTGGGCTTGCAGGGTGTTTAATGTTTCCTGCGATGGAGTTAGGGTTGCATCACAGGCGCGGTGGAACCATTGGATATATTTCCAGTAGAGCGGAATCATACTTTTTAACCGATAGTATTCGAGATAACGATCGAAGTGGGTATGGTAGGAGACAACATGCGGAAGATGGTGTTTGAGTGCATACCTCAGACCAAGCAATCCCATATTAAAAGGTGTAGCGATATGCAGCAGATCGGGCTGAAAGGCTTGTAGCTGTTTGTGTGTGTTTGCTCTGTTGGGTAGAGCAATGCGGCATTCGGGATACAGAAAAAAAGGGATGTTGGCAACCGATCGGACTTGAGTCTCATGGCTTCCTTCAATGACGGAGTTCGGAGTAAACAGCAGATGTTCAATTCTTCTGCGGTTCAGATGGTTACTCAAGCGGTGGAGCGTGCCAGCAACACCATTGGTTTCCGGAAGATAGGTGTCTGTGAACAAGGCCAGGCGCATCATTACCCCTCCCAAGACTCGTGATGCCAAGATCATAACAGCGGAACATTTTCCAGAGGTCAAGTGCACGTTAACTTGACGATATTCCCTGTAAATTTGATAAAGGATATACTATACCAACTTCCATAAGTTCAACTTATATAGCGTATTCTGCTATGATGTAATAACGTGTCGGCGTATATATAGATAGAGATACAGGAGGCAGAGAAAGATGAACAAGTTACAAGAGGAATTGCAGGAGTTGTTACCACTTGATCAGCTTGAAGAGATGTCAGGTGAAGAAGTGGTGGGGAGTGTTGCCATGGACCTTTATCGGGCTGAATTTTCGACGATTCGAGAAAGTGGGCCGGAACTTCCACAAGTATTGCGAGATATCATTCTAATCATTGATCTGGATACCGAGCTGTCCATGAACGGGATGACCGGTTTCCTTGAAAATGCCAGCGGACAGTATCTGGGTGAGACGATAACAGCTATGGAGCGGATCGGCAATGATGCAGATGCCGTGATCCTGAAGAAGATCGAGCAGATGTTGTCCGAAAGCGGTGTAACGCACGGGCAATTACGAGATAATGTGAATGGCCTGTCCGAAGATGACATCACGACAAGCCTGCAAACACACGGGGAACAGATTCATGAGGTATTACAGCAGATTGAACTGGAAGCCGCGAATTTGAGCATGCAATCGGATAATGAAGAAAGCTTCGACATGCTGTATCAGTATGTGGACGAAAATAAAGATCGTTTGAAACAGGAGATGCAGCACATCTTGTCCAATTAAATGGAAAGAGACTTCGTATAAAGGCATCCTTCCTAACTATAATTGAGGGGGCAAAATGACAAGCATGAACAAACGATTAGCGATGGAATCCGTTTTGGTTACCCTGTTATTCATCATTGGTTTTGCAGCTTGGAATGTCGTTCAAGGCATGATCATGACCATGAATTACGTACCTGATCTCATGAACACCGCTTCTTCGGGTACCCCACTGCAATCCAAGGTTGCTTTTGGAACTATTGTTCGGTGGGATACAACATCCATGATCATGGCTGTTGCCGGATTTGTTTTGCTCGCCGCAGCATATTACGGTCTTCGATCAGGAATGCAGCGTTGGACACAGCATTCCTGATGTTTTATCCGGCCATGTCTGTACTTACTTACGCTGCCTTTGCAGCATACCAATTGAAACTCATTTACAACTGCCCTGAGTCCACTCGACTCAGGTTTTTTGCTATGGCTAATGTTTTTCCGCTTCGAAGGGGAAATTTTCTAGATCCAAGGTCAAGGAATAATCCGTTACAATGATGTTGTAAGCGCTTATCGTTTTGGATAGAGAGAGGAGGAGAGACAGAGATCATGATTACAACCAATCAGATTTATCTCGATCAGACATTGCATAGCAAAGAGGATGTATTTGATTTTATATCTGCGGAGGCAGAGCGTTACAGCATCACTACAAACCGTGCACAACTTGCGGCTGATCTGTGGGAACGCGAACGTGTCTACTCCACCGGACTTCAGGATCACTTTGCGATTCCCCATACCCAGAGTGAAGTTGTAACACGTCCGGCAGTGATGGTCATTCGGTTGCGGGAGCCCATTGATTGGGAATCTCATGACGGCAAGCCGGTGAAATATATTTTTGCCATCCTTGTGCCTAAAGGTCATGTAGACGTATCCCATCTGCAAATCATCTCTTCACTTGCCACCTTATTGCTGGAAGATTCATTCAAAGAGGCCATCGCAGAAGCGGTGCAGCCGGAAGATGTATATACGTTGCTTCATCAATATACGGAAGGACTGGTGTCATAATGAAAATCGTAGGTGTAACGTCATGTATCGCAGGTCTCGCCCATACCCCGATGGCCGCCAAAGCATTGGAGAAAGCAGCTCAGCAACTGGGATATGAGATCAAAGTGGAACAGCAGGGAGCTATGGGACAAGTCAATAAGCTGACGGAAGAAGATATTGCTGCAGCGAATTTTGTACTGATTGCAGCGGATCAAACGGTGAAGGACATGGATCGGTTTGGCGATAAAAAAGTCGTACGTGTCAAAATCGGTCATGCCGTAAGTCAGGCAGAAGCGGTATTAACCAAAGCCGTCGAGGCTGTGAACGCACAAGCTTAACCCCACCTTCCACATGAGGAGAGAGTACGATGAGAAAATGGTTTGGTGAAGCAAAAACACATCTAATGACAGGTATCTCCTATCTGCTGCCGGTCATTATCGCGGGTTCCCTGGTCGTTGCCATTTGCAAAATTATCGCACTATCAATGGGCATTACTGATCTTGATCCGTACAAAGATGGAAGCGGATTCTTGCATATTTTATATCTCGTGCAAAATGTAGGATGGAGCGGCATCGGACTATTAACGATTGTCCTGTCCGGTTATATTGCCTACTCGATTGCTGACAAACCTGCGCTGGCCGCAGGTCTGATCGGAGGGGTGCTGGCACAGCAGACCAACGCCGGTTTCCTGGGCGCGTTGATCTCAGGCTTCTTTGCCGGATACATCACCTTGTGGGTCAAAAACAAAGTTAAGATTACAGGTCCGGCCGCTGGCTCGGTACCGTTAATCATTTTACCGCTGATTACCGTAGGTTTAACCGGATTTCTGATGGCAGTCATTCTGGGTGGCCCGCTGGGCGCGCTGAATGAGTATCTCATTGCTTGGGTTCAAAACATGAGCCAGAGCGGAACGAATACCGTTCTACTTGCGATTATTTTGGGAGCGATGATCGGATTTGACCTCGGCGGACCTGTCAACAAAGCGGCATGGATGGCAGGCAATGCCCTGTTCCTGTCCGGTGTCTATCTGCCGAATATTTTCATCAATATTGCCATCTGCATTCCACCGCTTGGTTATGGCTTGGCGACATTGCTGATGAAGAAACGTTTTTCCAAAACCTATCAGGAAGCGGGAAAAGGTGCAGTGATTATGGGTGTGATCGGTATCACGGAAGGTGCAATTCCGTTCACACTGCGTAACCCTGCCAAAATGATTCTGGTCAACATGTTTGCCTGTGCAACGGGCGCTGCCTTGACTGCACTGCTGGGAGCACATATCATCATGCCACCAATTGGCGGCTTATATGGAGCTGTGTCAGTAGGTACCCCAATCGCGTACCTTGCCGGAGGCATTGTCGGCGCACTGATCGTAGCGGGGGGCACCATGCTGGTGAACTTCCGTGATGAAGAAGAGAAACAACCTGCCAAGACTCAGGAAGCTTCAGTGAAGAAAAACGGGGAAGAAATCGAACTCGTTTTTGACTAAAAAAGGCATCTGGAGGGATATAGAGATATGAGTGAAAGAAATCGTACCAAAGTACATGTGATTCCACATACACACTGGGACCGGGAATGGTATTTTACGACCTCCCGTTCCAAAGTGTATCTTGTCAAACACGTCAAGGAAGTATTGAACGCACTGGAGAATATCGATGGATTCCATTATTACCTGTTGGATGCACAGGGTTCGCTGCTGGATGATTACATTCGCTGGTGTCCCGAGGATGAGGAACGGATCCGCCAACTGGTTACAGCCAAACGACTGATGACTGGGCCCTGGTATACACAGACGGATCAATTGGTGATTTCCAGTGAATCCATGGTCCGAAACCTGTATTATGGTATGAAAACAGCACAAAAGTACGGACATGCGATGAAGGTTGGTTATGTCCCGGATGCGTTTGGACAATCGGCACAGATGCCGCAGATCTATCGCGAGTTCGGCATTGAACGTTTCCTGTTCTGGCGTGGTGTCTCGGATAATACGAATCCACATACCGAGTTTACGTGGGAAGGATCGGATGGCAGTCGTGTATTTGCTGTACAGATGCCATTCGGATATTACTACGGCGGTAACATTCCGGAAAATGAGGAAGATCTGGTCCCTTATCTGGAGAAACAGATTAGTGCGCTTGAACGCAAAGCATCCACCAGGCATATCTATTTCCCCAACGGGTTTGATCAGGCTCCTGTCCGGTTGAACCTGCCGGAGTTGATTGAACGGTTCAATGCGCTGGATACAAAACGCGAATATGTGATGAATGAACCGGAACGTTTTCTGGCGGAGATCGAAGCGGATAGTCAGGACCTGCCTGTACTTCGGGGTGAATTAATGGAAGCCAAGCACATGCGGATTCACAAGTCCATTTTTTCCACCCGTGCAGATCTCAAGCAACAGAATAACCGAATTGAGAATCTGATTGCTAACACGCTAGAACCTGTACTTGCCATTAGTCATTCTCTCGGGCATGATTACCCGCATCGCATTGTTGAGGACATCTGGAAGTTGTTGTTTGAGAATGCGGCACATGACAGCATCGGTGGCTGTAACAGCGATACAACGAATCAGGACGTTGCGTTCCGTTACAAACAGGCCTATGATATCACACTGAATTTGCTCGACCTGCATATGCGGATGATTGCTTCAACGATACAGCAGGAGGAGACATTTGCGTTCACCCTGTTCAACACGCTACCGTATGTGCGAGGCGGGGTTGCTGAGATTGAAGCTTATATTCCGGAAGAATCCTTTGTGATTCGGGACACGAAGGGACGCGAGCTGGCCTACACCATTGTGGAAAAAGTAGACCAGACCGATTATGTACTTGGACAGCACATTGATCTCAATCCAAGCCGCAAAGTGCATCTGCCGGAACGGGTATATCGCGCCAAATTGCTGGTGGAACTGCAAGAGGTCCCGCCGATGGGTTACACCCAGATTGTCTTTGATTTCAGTCAGGGCACTGCACCCGTCATTGAGCGGCGTAACGGTGACACGATTGAAAATGAATATTTCACCATTGCGCTACAAGCAAACGGCACCTTGCAAATTACAGACAAGCGATCTGGCCAAGTGTATGCGGATCAAATGGTCTTCGAAGATAACGGGGATGACGGAGATTCCTACAATTATTCTCCTCCCGAGCGGGATCTGATTGTTTCTTCGGCAGGTAGCCAGATGAGTACAACGACCACCCAAACGTCAGTATCTCAGACACTATCCCTGCGTTTCACGCTGGATGTCCCCTACGATCTGGAAGAGCGCGCCGCAGGCATCACGTCGGGGGCATTGCCAATGCAGGTGCAGATATCTCTTCGCAAAGGAGAGAAGCTGATCCGTTTCCAGGTTCAGGTGCAGAATGAGGTGTTCAGCCACCGTTTGCGTGTCCTTTTTGATACAGGAATTGCTTCCGCCCTATCCATTGCAGATCAGCCTTTCGGTGTGATTGCTCGTCCAACCTCATTGCCAGAAGTGGACGTATGGGAGCGCGAACAATGGCAGGAGAAACCGATCACCATTGAAGCGATGCAGAGTTATGCCGGGTTGAACAATGGTTCGCATGGTATGGCTGTGATGACGGAAGGTGTACGTGAGTACGAGATTATTGGTGAGCAAATGGATACCATTGCCCTGACCTTGTTCCGCACATTCGGTTTCATGGGTAAGGAAAACCTGTTGTATCGTCCTGGCCGGGCCTCCGGTGAGAAAATTGTGGCAACACCTGACGCGCAATTGCTTGGCGAGCTCTCCTTTACCTTTGGCCTGCATATCCAGACTTCTGGATTCGACGAAGCGAATGTGGCCCGTGCTGCGCGTGAATATTTGACACCGATCAGCAGTTATCAGCTATGCGACTTTTTGAATGGACGTCTAATCTTTGCTTTCCGCGATGAGGAACGTGTTCTTGATACAGACTACAGCCTGATGTCGTTCAGCGACGATTCCAACGTGGTGTTAAGCAGTTTCAAGAAAGCAGAGCAGAGTGACGGATACATTGTACGTGTCTTCAATCCATATTTGGCACAGTCAGCGAACGTGAACATGCACTTCAATCAGGCTGTACATGCAGAGCGTGTATCCCTTGCGGAGCAACCACTAGAGCCTCAGCAGAAGTTAACCGATGGAGAAGAGGTCGTGCGTTTGCCGGAACTCGCACATTGTAAATTGATGACTGTACTTGTATCGATATAAAGTGAGCTTTAGTTATACACAATCCTGATCAGAAGGGAGGTCGGATATCGGTATGATTTTTCCAACTAAACGGTTGAAAAAGCTGTTCCACCTCATTCATGGTGAAGGACAGGAACAGGCTTGGACGAGCCAAGCACTTGCAGACAAGCTGGAAGTTACGGTGCGTACCATTAGGGATGATCTGAAAAAGTTGGATCATATCCTTGCGGTGCATGGCGGGAGCCTGGAATCCAAGCGTGGACGGGGTTATTCCATTCGTGTGCATGATGCGAAGCGGTATAATGAGCTGTTGGAGGAACGGAAGGATGATGGGCAAAAAGGTGCGCCAGTACCTGGATCGCCTGATGAGCGTATCCGTTATGAATTGTTCAAGCTGCTTGGTGAACCGGGTCATATCAAGATGGAAGACCTCGCTGATCAGCTGTTTATAAGCCGTGCAACAATGAACAATGATCTGAAAATCATTCGTCAGATTCTGGAGAACTACCAGCTTCGGCTTCAGATCAAACCAGGACATGGTGTGAAGGTCGTCGGAGACGAGCAAAGGTTCCGTTATTGTCTTGCAGAGTATGCCGATGCGCGAGATGAAGAATTGGGACCGGAGGGAATGACTGCTGCCCAGGAACGTTTGCTGTATCCAATCGAACCTGCGCACATCAGCGAGATCGTCATTCGCCATGTAGGCAAACAGAATGTTCGTATTGCAGATATGGCCCTGAAAGATCTGATTACGCATCTGGCTGTTATGGTACTACGTATTAAGCAGGGACATGAACTGGAGCGATTCGAGAAAGTGGAGGCGAATGTTCAGGATCAGCAACTTGCACAGCAGATTATTCAGGACTTGGAGTCGTTATATTCCATTCATTGTCCAGTCGGAGAGCGAGATTATCTGCTGCTGCACATTGTTAGCAAAAAAATGACCGCTACCGATTGGAATGGACTTCGAAGTGACCCGTTATATCTTGTTGTACAGCAGATGCTGGGACATATCTATGATCGGTACACCTATGATCTGCGGGATGATGAACGGTTGCCAAATGATCTCTATGCCCATCTGAAGCCCATGATTACTAGATTGGAACATGGCATGAATATGCGGAATCCACTGCTGGGACATATACGTAAATATTATCCACTCGCCTATGAGATTACGATAAGTGCAGTGAAACAGCTACAGACATACGTACCTCATGAAATCAATGACAGTGAGATTGGTTACCTGGCTCTTCATATTGGTGCAGCATTGGAACGTAAATACCAGATTCCTCATCGCAAACGGAAATCCGTATTACTGGTCTGTGGGTCAGGATACGGCACAGCCCGTATTCTTGAATCCAGATTGCGTTCTTTATTTGCAGAGCTGGAGGTCTCACGTGTAGTTTCGCTACGGGAGTACGAGGAGATGGGGAGTGTGCCTGAAGATTTGGTCATTTCCACGATCCGTTTACGGGAGTCCAAAGGCAAACCGTCGGCTGTCATTGCTGCGATTCCATCGGAACGCGACATGGCAACGATCACTCATCTGGTGCGAACCAGTGATGAGCAGGAGGAAATGACGCTGCTGCGTTACTTTGATCCAGCGTTGTTCATGTTTCGGTCGGATCAGCCTGACAAAATGACACTTATGGCTGAGATGAGTGGAGCACTGTTGGAGAAGGGAATCGTGACGGAGCAGTTCTGGCCAGCTGTGCAGGAGCGGGAAAAGATGGCTTCAACGGCGCTTGGAAGAGGCATGGCGATTCCGCACCCCATGGAGCTGAGTTCAACCCGTACAACCGTATCGGTATGTCTGCTCGAGAAGCCGATTCCTTGGGATGAGGAGAATGAAGTACATGCGGTATTTATGTTATCCATCTGCAAAGAGGATTACGAACAGGCGATGGGGATCTATGATCTGTTTGTAGAATTGATCCGGCAGGAGGAGCAGCTGGAAAGCCTGAGATCCTGCAGCAGCTTCGATGCCTTTGCCCAACTTGTATGTGAAACGTTGAGTCTGAAAAGTACCGAAGTGTATTAATATATAAGTTCACTAAGGATAATTCCACTGACACTTTGAGTACAGAACAACTTTACGATTGCTTTTATCCCCCATTTTTTTAAATTCCCTTTTGGAAAATGGAAGAACCGTCCTTCATCAGATTATCTGACAGAGGACGGTTTTTATTCGTTTACACAAACTATTGATTAAATATGCTTGGAAATGATCTCTTCCAGTCCTTGAGCGACAGAATGCGCACCCCGCGCTAGATGTCTTTCATACAGATGTAGGCGGACAAAACTTTCATCCGTACCCATGGCTTCGGAGAACATTCCACTGAGCCCACGAGCGCGGCGGTCGATCTGTAATAACAGCTCCAGCGAATCGCCCATCGGATAGAACAGGACTTCCAACTCATCCAGATGCCCACGGAATTTGTTTGTTGGTACAAATTCAAATTCCTGTACAAATGGCAGATTGCCGCCCAGCTTTGGTGCGTAGTCATTGGTCACTTCACGTAGCTTGAAACCAAGAATATCAATTGCATCGAGCACGGTGTTCATATCTTTGGTAGGAACAACATGCAGTCTGTCCCGGTCTGAGGGGTCTACAGCACTTGAAATATCGAGGCCTGTTTCTACCCACACCTCTGCACGATGTAGCGTAATAGGCAAGTTTTCAGGTAAGTCAAATGAGAAGTCTTTCTCCAATTTGGCTCCAGGCTGTAATGTGAAACCTTCGGTGAGCAAATATTTGGCTATAACGGCTGTTTCTTTTACTTTACGATCATCGTGCTCCCGTATGTAATGGGTTTTGATTGAAAGATAGATTCGATCTACGTTCTGTTCCACATCTCCACCTTCAATGTACACAACCCCCGAGATGATTCCTCCAGGCGTGACCTCTGGTGTATGCAGTTCCGTATTTACTTTGGCTGCTCCAACACCTACACTGGCTAACATTTTCTTGAAAAATGACATGCGCTCAACCTCCAGATCAGATGGTTTATTATATGGGATACATACGGCTTCGACCTTAATACGGAAGCTGGAAGAGAAGCGTTTCATATTTTAGCAAAGATATATCGCATATCCAAACAGGAGAATCGACTTACCTATGTCGAATGTTTAAATAAAGGGATTTTTTGACAGGAGGTGAAGCCGATTGAACACAGAATTTTCGGAACAGAAATATGGTGAAACGGGTGTCAAAACCAGCTTCGAGCAGATGGCGAACGGGGAACAAAAATATAAAATGATAGCAGAAGATGGCAGTTATTATTGCAGAACTGTTGCCTCTCCCCACGGAGCATGGCAAAACAGTCATGTACATATCAACTTAACGGAGTTTTATGTGGTGCAAACTGGATGGATTGCTTATGCCAGTTATGGAGACGATCAGATGTTTTCGATTCGAGTGATGCGTGCAGGAGAGCACATCATTGTCCAACCTGGAATCCACCACAATATATACATGTCTGCACATAGCGCGATACATACCATCAAGCATGGATTGAACACCACGAGTGATTGGACGGCATCACCTGAGTTGGATAGGTTAACTCAATCTTTAACAGAGAAGGAGCTGCTCCAGAAGTATGATTAACCAGACGGGAGGATCAGACAGATGCGTAAAAGTACAATATTTTGGATTACGGGAATAACGATAATCCTCTTGGTGACTCTGCTCATATACAGCTATGTTATTCCAAGTGTGAGTGCACAGGATGTTGTGATGACAGGCACAATCAGGCAGATTGATACGGACGCAGTTGAGGTAGAGTTAGAGATAACGCGAAAAAGAGAAGACAAGGATCGACATATGGTGTATCCTGTTGTCCCTGGATGGGAAGGGGTCACATTCACTGAAGAACAAGATGATGCGTGGTACATGCCTTCGTCCGTTGGCAGCTCCTATCTTGATCAAGTCATTCTGGAAAAGTATCTGAAAGCGCAGGGGAAAACCATGAAATCAGCTTATAATCTGATAGGATTTGCGATACCTGATGAGATAGGGAGCTACAAGTTGCGGTTAACGCTCAGATCTTTGGATGGAACGACTCAACCGCTTGAGAATCCCATGGTGTATTATGTTCACAACGAGCATTTGTTAGGGAAGGATCTGAGTTGGGTTACGAGTGAGAATTTGGAGATCAATAAGGAGTAATCAGAATGATGAATGTATATGAATCGAATGAAATCACCGTACGTTTCTTGAACACAGAAGATGAACACCATCTGGTGAAGTGGCTGTCAGACCCGGAAGTTCTTCAATACTATGAAGGGCGTGATCGGCCGCATGATCTGGAACAGGTGAGAGAACATTTTTACAATCAGAAAGATGATGCTACCCGCTGTATCGTTGAGTATGAAGGACATCCGATTGGATACATTCAGTTCTATGAGCTTGAGGAAGAAGAGCGAACGGAGTATGGTTATGGAGACACGGATGAAATCATCTATGGAACGGATCAGTTTATTGGTGAGGTGGACTACTGGAATAAAGGCATTGGTACACAGTTGATGCAATCCATGCTGGTTTATCTGATTAATGAAAAACAAGCCCGTAAAGTGGTTATGGACCCTCAATCCTGGAACTTGCGAGCGATATCCTGTTACGAGAAATGTGGTTTCCAAAAGATTAAGCTGTTGGAGAAACATGAGCAGCACGAAGGACAGATGCGAGACTGTTGGCTTATGGAATATGCCCTGTAGATCCTGTTTAAAGTTATTTGAATCATATAAACAAGGAGGAATAATGGATGGATGAAAGATTTCCGATAGGAACATTTGTACACACGGGTGAAGTTACTTTGGCACAACGGGAGAAGTGGATTCAGGACATTGCTGAGTTGCCTGAACGCGCACGAGAAGCGGTAAAGGGATTGAGTGAAGAGCAATTAAGTCTACCGTATCGAGAAGGTGGATGGATGCTCAAACAGGTTATTCACCACATGGCAGACAGCCATATGAACAGTATGATTCGTTTCAAGTTGGCGCTGACAGAGGATACACCAACGATTCGGCCTTATTATGAAGAGCGCTGGGCTGAACTGAGTGATTCAAGAGACCTGGATGTCGAATTCTCGCTTCAGATTCTGGATGCCCTCCATCGTCGTTGGGTGTTTCTGTTAAACGCGCTGACAGATGCAGATTATGCCAAACAATTTTATCATCCCTCATCGGAAGAAACGACAAGACTGGATTATAATCTGGGCATGTATGCATGGCATGGCAAACACCATGTTGCTCACATCACATCGCTTCGGGAGAGACTGGGAATATAGCAAGGAGAAATATCTTTTTAAGGAGGATTCATCATTGAGTGTACATATCAGACTATTAAATGAGAGCGATCCTGTAATCATATCAAAGGCGTTTCAGGAGCAGGGTTGGGGGAGATTCGCTGAGCAGTATCTTCGTTACTTGGCTGAACAACAGAATGGGGAGCGCGTAACCTTGGTAGCCGAGTTAAATGGAGAATTTGCCGGATACGTGAATGTATTGTGGTATTCCAGCTATCCGTCTTTCAGGGAACAAGGCATTCCCGAAATTAACGATTTTAATGTACTGATGAAGTTCCAGCGCCAAGGTATTGGTTCACAGTTGATGGACCGAGCAGAGGAAGTTATTCGGGAACGAACGGATGTAGCAGGCATTGGTGTAGGTGTGTTTTCCGATTATGGCAAAGCACAAGTTCTATATGCCCATCGCGGGTACATACCAGACGGTCACGGTGTACACAAACATGATCATTACATTCAGCCGGGTGAAGAAACGATTATGGACGACGATGTTGTACTTTATCTTACGAAGAAGTTAAAAGCCACGCAATAATTTCATAATATATACAATGATGGAAGATGTCATGTATACTAGTTGTTAAATATCTGTTGTGTGTGACTGGCGTAAACGTGGAGTGAACCACGAGGAAGCACATATATTATATGCCGTACGCCTGGGCAAAGTGTTTGATCAAAAGATCAAACACTTTATTTATTATTCAGGGAACGAAAGGACTGGTGGCGGCAGCAGGTTTCCTAAAAGGAAAAAGGGATACTACCAACTCATCTGCTTATGATTTATTGAATCCTTATTGTGCAGAAGTAATTTCAGCGCGTGTAGTGCGTGATGGTAATACGGTAACTGGTGCGGGGGTTACGGCTTCCATTGACCTGGGACTATATTTGGTCGAAATGTTAACGTCTACGGAGATCGTCCTTCAAGTTCAACAAAAACTAGAGTATCCATATTATGAAGCTGGTAATTTAAAAGATGTCTACATGCACACTAAAGGGTAGGGGATAAAAAGATGACTATTCGCCTTTTTCAAGCGATTGATCAGCCAGCAGTGCTGAAAATGATGACGGATCATCATTTTCAATTTCCTTCGTTTATACGCGATCAGTATCCTGCGCGCTGGGATTCATTTTTAAAAATGACGGATGAACGTATCAGTGCTTATTATGTCATGGTTGACGAAGCAGATGTTGTCATAGGTCATGCTGGTTATATCTTTCAGCCTACTGTTAACCGATATGAAATCGTTGGCGTTGTTACATGCAAATCACACCTTCGACAGGGAGTAGCACGTGGACTAATTACAAAAATATGTATAAAAATAGCTGAATTCGGCAGTGGTGATGTCATGCTTTACACACTTGATCATGAAGAAAATGAAGCAGCGCTCGTATTTTATGAACGAATGAATTTTCAAAAAGAAGGTGTTGATATGAATTATTATGCCTCGGGGTTTCATAGACTTTCACTTGTTAAAACATTATAAGGGAACTTCAAAAAACTAATTGTAGTGGAAGCATAAAAGTGTACTTTAGTTTAAGTTGCATGTACTTGCAAAGAAAGATGATCAAAAAGCTTTTCTGCATGTTATACTCTATTGGAATTTGAAGAATGATAAGCAGGATGTTGAGAGATTAGATGATCAGAGGAGTGATTGATCCATGTTTAGCAAAGTCGGCCAGATTATGTTGTATGTCAATAATCAAGATGAATCACTGGCATTTTGGACGGAAGTTGCAGGATTCCACATTGTGGATGAAGTAAACCTTGACGAGGGCATGAGATGGATTGAGATTGCGCCTACCCCAGACTCGCAGACGAGTATTATTCTCCATGACAAAGAGTTCGTCGAACGGATGTCGGCGGGTGTAAATCTGGGCACACCTTCGTTAATGTTCTTCACCGATAATCTGGATCAATTATATGCCGACTTGGCTGGTAAACATGTAACGGTCGGAGAGATTGTCGAGATGCCAACGGGGCGTGTTTTCAACTTTGCTGATAATGAAGGAAATTACTTTGCAGTTTTGGAACGGGCGAAGTAAGTTACAACTTAAAACAGCACCATTGCAAGCGGTCGACATTCATGTCGGTCGTTTTTTTGTTGGGAAAAAGCTTCTGTTTTTTAAGTAGAAAAGCACAAGAAAAATAGAGAACTACTGGGTAAAAATGTTATAATAGAGTGTGGCTGATTTAATGAAAATGACGAGGAATGAATAGTCGAAAATGAAGGTTTGGATGGAGAATTTAAGGAGGAATGTGGTTGTGGAAAAGACGATTAAAAGTGTACAGGATCTATATGATATGCTCGATGCGGACTTCAGATCTGCCAAGCAGTTTTGGGAGCCTTTCTATGAGGATCGGAACAGACCCATCCCCTTTTTCCCAAACAAACCGGATGAGAATCTGGTAGCGCATGTGAACGAAGGTGTGCTGAGCGGCGGCAAGGCACTGGAACTGGGGTGTGGCCCCGGCAGAAATGCGTTGTATTTAACCCGCCAAGGATATCAGGTAGATGCTTATGATCTTTCGGAGACAGCTATTGCTTGGGCTAAAGAGAGGGCGGCAGAGGAGCAACTGGACGTGCATTTTGAATGTCGATCTGTGTTCGAATTGTCCCCAGAGCAAGAATATGATCTTGTCTACGACTCGGGTTGTCTGCATCATCTGTTGCCACATCAGCGTATTCCCTACATAGAGATGATTCACAATGCACTCCGGCCTGGAGGACACTTTGGAATGACTTGTTTTGCTCCTGGTTATGGCGATATTGGTGGGCCTGAGATCGTTATGAATGATTGGCAGGTGTATCAAGAGAAGTCGATGCGAGGTGGTCTTGCATTCACGGAGGAAAAGCTTCGCTACATGCTGGAAGATGGCTTTGAATGTGTGGAGTTCCGTGCAATGAAGACGATGGAGCAGCATGAACCATGTTTTGGTGTACCTTTTCTCTGGGCCACGTTGTGGAGAAAGAAAAACTCGTAAGAGTAGGGGAATTATATCCATTGAAAATAGAAGAGGAGTGGTATCGGAATGGGAACAAAAACAGGAACAGGAAGAAGACGCTTTATCATTACAGGCACATCCAAAGGGATCGGTTTACAACTTGCAGAGTTATTATTGGCTAAGGGGGATCACGTTTACGGTATTTCACGCGGGGGTTCGCATCTGTTGGAATCAGGCGAGGAATGGAGCGGGCGTTACCGCCATGTTCAGTACGATCTTGCCGACCTGAATGGGATCGATGATTTGATTACACGCATATTGGACCAAATACCTTCTCAGGAAGCTGAATTCATTGGACTCATTAATAATGCAGCGATGCTGGAGCCACTAAGACCTATCGATCAGTGCAGTGCGGCAGAGATAAGTCAGAGTCTTAACATCAGTCTTGCAGCGCCAATGATATTGAGTTCATCTTTTATTCAACAAACAAATCACCTGTCCGCCAGACGTAAAATTGTTAATCTTTCATCGGGTTCGGGAAGTTATCCCGCGCCTTCAATGGCAGTGTACTGTACATCCAAGGCAGGTATGAACATGTTCACCCAATGCGTATCTTTGGAGCAAACGGGCCAACAGAACCCTGTTGAGATTATTGCTTTTGATCCGGGGATGGTTGATACGGAATTGCAGGCTGTTGCACGAGGCAAAAGTGCAGAGGAGTTCGCCCTTGCGGGTATGTTCAATCAAGTATATGAAGCAGGACAATTAAGATCGCCACAAGATGTAGCGAAGCAGTTGATCGAGCGGATCGATGAACACAGTGATGCAAGCCATGTTATACAATCCACCGAGAGTTAATATCGTATACTTCGTTTTGCCTGTTTTCTTGTGAAGTAATAAGTATGGATACCTTTTGAAATAAGTCCAACTTCCCTGTACACTGGAATCAGCGATCGGAAGAACGATTCGTAACGGTAAAGGTGATCCTGCAACAATGGAGTCTGATTACCTTATTCAACCTTAGAAGATCAGAAACGTGGTGAATCTCTTGTTTAAAATTATGCTCATTGAAGACGACGAGTCGTTATTCAGTGAAATCAAGGAACGTTTGTCCCAATGGTCGTATGACGTGTATGGTGTGCAGGATTTTGGAAAGGTATTGCAGGAGTACAGCGTAATTCAGCCGCAACTGGTCATTATTGATATTCAGTTACCCCAATATGACGGGTTTCATTGGTGCCGGATCATTCGTTCGCACTCTAATGTGCCGATTATCTTTTTGTCCTCACGGGATCATCCTGCGGATATGGTCATGTCCATGCATTTGGGTGCAGACGATTTTATCCAGAAGCCTTTCCACTTCGATGTATTGATTGCCAAGATCCAAGCGACTTTGCGGAGGGTGTATAACTATAACACTGAGCATACTGAACTCCGAACCTGGCGCGGTGCGGCTATTGAATATGTGAAAAATACACTGACCTGCGGGGATGAATCTGTTCTGTTAACCAAAAATGAGATGTTCATCCTTAAAGTGCTGGTCGAGCACAAAAATCAGATTGTTACCCGTGAGGATCTCATCCGTAGCTTGTGGGATCATGAGCATTTTGTGAGTGACAATACGCTGACGGTTAACGTTAACCGGTTACGGAAGAAACTTGAACCCATAGGCTTGGAGCGGTACATTGAAACCAAAGTAGGGCAGGGATACATGGCAACGGAAGAGGCAGAAGCATGATCGGAAAGTACATACGAGAAAGGGCTAGTTGGTTATGGATACTGGTAAGCATGCAACTTATTATTTTACTGGTGGCCTACCTGGACTCGTCCATTCCATTCCAATCTGTGGTGTATATCGTAGGACTGAATGTGGTGGTATGCCTTGTTTTTATCTGGGCCAGATTCCTGAAAGAGACTCGTTTCTATAAAAAATTGAGCACCTGGGATCATACCTATGATCTGAGAGAACTCGAGATCGCCGAAAGTCCATATGAGCAGATTGTACATGAGGCCGTCAGTTCCCAGACACAGCGGTATCGTAAGGAGTCGTCACATCATTTTATCGCTCTGGAACAGGAGAAGGACGAGATGTTATCCTGGATTCATGAGGTGAAGACCCCACTGACAGCGTTGCAACTGATGATCGAGCGCTTGCCACATGACAAGTTACAGAGCCAAATGACATATGAATGGTTACGAATCCATCAGTTGCTGGATCAGCAGCTTCATCAGAAGCGTATTCCATTCATGCATAATGATCTGTTCATCGAAGAGACGGAACTTGAACCGATATTGAATAGCGAGATACGAGCGTTGAAATCGTGGTGCATTTCCAAGGGTATTGGCTTTGATGTGTCTTTAATGGTATCGCGCGTGCTCACAGACAGCAAATGGTTAGGCTTCATCCTCCGGCAGTTGCTGAGCAATGCGGTGAAGTATAGTGATTCATCGGACATCCTCATTGACAGTCGGGAACAGGATGGACACATCATACTCATGATTCAAGATCACGGGCGAGGGATTGAGACGCAAGATCTGCCACGTATATTTGATAAAGGATTTACGTCCACCCGAGGCAGAATGGATGGGGCAGCTACCGGGATGGGGCTATATTTGGTTCGTCAGGTGGTCCAGACGCTTCATATGAACATTCATGTAGAATCTTCTCTTGGCGAGGGCACAACCGTCACACTTACTTTTCCGCGAAAAAACGACATGGTGCATCTTGCAGGCGTGTGACAACAATGTCACATGCTTTTTGGTTTTGTTCGGTGAATCACACGATAACACTGCACATCCCGATTATGATATAGACATGAGCATTTTGCAGAAGATTTAAGAGGAGTGAGTGGGATATGTGGATACTGGAAGCCAAAAAAATTCATAAAGTCTATGGTAATAAACTGAATAAACAGGAAGTGCTGAAGGGGATTGATCTTGGAGTAAGCCGAGTATCATTTTTGCGGATGAGCCGACAGGAGCGCTGGATTCCAAGTCCGCTTCGGATCTGCTCGGCAAGTTAAGTGAGATGAACAGCGCACGAAAAGCGACTATTATTATGGTTACCCATGATCCGGTTGCCGCAAGTTATTGCAGCAGAGTGATCTTTATTCGAGACGGTCAGATCTACACCCAGTTGAATAAAGGAGACGAGTCACGGCAATCGTTCTTCAACGATATTATCAAAACCCAGGGAGTATTGGGTGGTGTACAGCAATGAGCTTGAATTATATTATCTTCCGCAATCTCAGAAAAAATCTGAAGAATTATTATCTCTATGTATTTGCGCTTGTGTTCAGTGTGGCCTTGTATTTTTCCTTTGTGACGTTACAGTATGATCCTTCCATGGATGAGGTGGCTGCTTCAACAAAAGGTGCGGCGGCTATAGGCGCATCTTCGGTACTGTTAATCGTCATTGTCGGCATCTTTTTGCTCTTTGCCAATACGATCTTTATCAAGCGGCGTAGCAAAGAAATTGGATTATTTCAATTGATCGGACTGACGAAAGGCAGAATTTTTGGTATTTTGAGTGCGGAGAACAGTATTCTTTATTTTGGCTCCATGGCCATTGGTGTGTTAGTTGGGTATCTTGCGTCCAAGCTGGTATTGATGATATTGTTCAAAATTCTCGGTGTGGATACGATTACGAAATTGTACTTCTCTCCGATGGCACTGATGCAAACGGTGATTGTCTTTACGATAATGTATTTGCTCATCATGCTGATGAACTACACTTTTATCAAGAGACAGAGCATTCTCTCGCTCTTTCGGGTGTCGGCGACTTCGGAGCAGCAGGTGCAGAAGATGTCTGTCGGACAGATGATTGTTGGCGTCTTGGGTATTGCTCTGATTGTGTATGGATACATCATGTCTGCACGGCTGTTCAGCGGTGAGGCAATGGATATGCAGCAGTTGATGTATACGATGATCCTGATTCTCTTCTCGGTCATACTGGGGACATACCTGTTCTATAAGGGTTCGGTAAGTTTTATTTTTAATCTGATTCGCAAAAGTAAAAACGGATACCTTACCATTCATGAGGTGTTGTCTTTATCTTCAATCATGTTCCGCATGAAATCTAATGCATTGCTGCTCACGATTATTACAACCGTATCGGCGCTTGCTATTGGCATGCTGTCACTCAGTTACATTTCGTATTATTCGGCAGAGGCTCAGGCGAAGGAAAGCTTGCCGGAGGATTTCTCTTTTGCTCAGGCGGAGGTGAAAAACCATTTTGTAGCGGAGTTGGAACACAAACAGATTCCATATGAAGAGAAGCATAGACAGCCCATTTACATTGAAATTGATGCACAAGCAGTGATGGATGAGTCCATGACGGAACAATACCTGTTCAGTAGTGTAGTCAGTGACAAAATGGTAGATAACATCGATCTGCAACCAGGTGAAGTGGTCTTCATGGGATATGGAAATGCCATTCAGCAGTTGATTTCCATTCAGGAGACAGGTCCAATCGTCTTGCATGGGTTGAAGCGAACGCTAGAGCAACAACTGATCGGAACCACCAAACAGGGAGTGCTTCCTTCGTACTACACTGGGGGGACGCCAGTTGCGGTAGTGGATGAAAGGGTATATCAGCAGCTGCGACAGGATATCGATCCCGAGCTGCAGAAACCCGAGCGGATTGACTACTATGGTGTGCGTATTCTAAACGAGGGGCAGGCTGAAGAGGCATATGCCGTATATAAGGAGCTACAGTTGGAAGCACCGAGCTTCTCCCAGATTGAGTTCAGAAATAACCAACGTAATAATATGGGCTTAATTATGTTCATTGTTGGTTTCCTTGGTTTGACATTCTTGATCACATCGGGATGTATCCTGTACTTTAAACAAATGAACGAGAGTGAAGAGGAGAAGGACAATTATACCATTCTGCGAAAACTCGGATTTACACAAGGCAATCTGTTGCGTGGAATTCAGATCAAGCAGTTGTTTAACTTTGGTATTCCGCTTGTGGTGGGGTTGAGTCATAGTTACTTTGCCGTGAAATCAGGTTGGTTTTTCTTTGGTACGGAGCTGGCGACACCAACGGTCATTGTCATGATAGTCTATACATTGTTATATTCGATTTTTGGTCTGTTGTCAGTGTGGTACTATAAACGGGTGATTAAGGAAGCTTTGTAGAATTGGGATTAGGAGTATGCTGATATAGCAAAATAGATTGAGTAAAGGGCAACTGTATTGTTTACAGACTGCTCTTTTTTCTTTTTCTAAGTATAATGCCTCATAAAAAAGGATGATTATGGAATTGAGTCGAAATGATGATAGAGTCCATGCTTCTGATTCATGTATAACGGTGAAACGAGAGGAGTGGAGTAGCGTGCAATGAATTCTATATGCCTCGAAGAAAGAATTAAGTGAGACGATTCGACGCACCTATGTATTGTTTGAGGGTGAATTCAATGACATCCATAACAGTGACAAAGATAAGTGGGTCGAAGGTGTGGACAAAACTCCTGCCCAGATGATTGCCTACCAGTTAGGATGGATGAACCTGGTGATGGATTGGGAGCGAGATGAACAGTTGGGACATGAATGTCATATGCCTGCACCAGGGTATAAATGGAACCAATTGGGGCAATTAAATGAATCATTTTACGAAAAGTATTCAGGTTATACGCTGGAGGAGCTGCGCTCTTTGTTTCGGGAGACAGAACAAAAGTGGCAGAACTGGATTGACTCACTGAGTGAAGAAGAGTTATTTGTACAAGGGATGAGACAGTGGACGGGTACCAAGCCTGGATGGGCCATGGTGAAGTGGATCCAGATTAATTCGGTAGCTCCTTTTAAATCCTTTCGGACCCGATTACGTAAATGGAAAAGAGGTCACTTAGCCAACATGGATGAGAGGAGAATAGATGTCTAATGAATCTGGCAAATAAAATCACGTTGGCTAGAATCGCGTTGATTCCATTGTTTATGATCTGTTTTCTCAATCAGCAAAGCGTGATGATTGCACTAATTATATTTGCAGTAGCAGCAGGTACGGATAAATTGGATGGATATGTGGCGAGGAAATATAATCAGATCACGAATCTGGGAAAGTTGCTTGATCCGCTGGCGGATAAACTGTTGATTGCGGTAGCGCTGGTCATGATGGTTCAGGAGAATATGATCAGTTCATGGATTGCTGTAATCATTATAGGACGTGAAATTGTCATTACTGCATTGCGAATGGTAGCCACAGAACAGGGTATTGCTCTTGCAGCTGATCGTTATGGAAAAATCAAAATGGTGCTTCAGGTGGCAGCCATCATTGCCATTTTGTTGAATAATGTTCCGTTTAGTTTGCTGACTGATATCAGAGTGGATGTGGCATTGCTATGGGTTGCAACAGGCGTTACTCTCTTATCCGGAATGAATTACATTATCGTAAATTATAAACTGTTGAGATAAAAGGAGTGTTTAGGAGATGTCCCAAATAAATATTAATCCAAGTACTTCAGAGGATTCAGAGTATGTTCGCGAGCAACTTATCGCATATAATGCGACCCATGTGAGCGAGGAATTAAGGCATCGGAACGAAGAACTGAATTTAAATATCAAAAGTGAGACTGGCGAGATTGTTGCAGGTGTGCTTAGTACACTTTGCTGGAACTGGCTGGAGGTTGATATTCTTTGGGTGGATTCTGAACAACGGCATCGGGGATATGGCTCCCGGTTGTTGCTTGAGGTTGAGCGAATTGCGCGCGAGAAATCTTGTGATTTTGTCATGTTGAACACCTTCTCCTATCAAGCACCGGAATTTTACAAGAAACATGGCTACAAATTAATCACAACGATCGAGAATGCACCGACCGGACACAGTCATTATTATTTTAAAAAGGACCTCATGTAAGACAAAGCGTGCGAAATAGGACAAAATCAGGAGGGTTATGATGGTTACCATTAAAGGAATCGAACTTGAAGATTTACCGGCACTAAGCCAGCTATACAATGAGTTGATGGGAATGCCTACCAATGAACAGCAGATGAAAAAGATGTTTCATTACATACAGCAGAATGGTCATTATCATGTGCTTGGGGCATTTTACAATGGCAAACTGGTTGGGTCCGTTATGGGGGTTGAGTGTATGGATCTGGTGGGGCCATGCAAACCGTTCATGGTTGTGGAGAATGTGATTGTATCGGATCAGGTACGCAGGCAGGGCATTGGGCAGAGGTTAATGCTCCAGATTGAGCGGATTGCAAAAGATATGGGTTGTGGTTACATGATTCTGGTGTCTGGCGATCAGCGTAAGGAAGCACATATATTTTATGAGAAGTTAGGTTTCAAGGATGAGAAAGTTCAGGGTTACCGGAAGCATCTTTAACACGCACTTCATGAGAAAAGTTCTTACACAAGTGGAAGGATTACTTAAGGAACATGGCGAATAAGGCATAGTCTTAACAAAAGAATTGAATAAGAGGGAGGCACTCTCGTGTTCAAAAAATGGGCTAATGTTTTCATGGTTCTGAGCCTGGTATTCGCCGTATGTTCCCCAACCTCCTATGCTGCCGCCAAAACGGTCAAGGTAACCGTTACGCTGGTGAGCGCAGAACTTGTCGAGAATAACTCTGTCGGTAATGAGTGGGCCATCGGAGCAAGTGTGAACGGCAAAGATCTGGAAGAGGGTTCGTCAGTCACCTTAAACCTGAAATCCACGGGTACGTTGAAACTGGAGGCCATCGCCGAAGAACAGGACAAAATTCCCGATTACGGGGATAAAAGCACCAACGTCAAACTATCTTCGTTCTCCAAATCAACCAACAAGACACTTTCCGTGGTGGTGACGGAGAACAGAGGTCGATATTCTGGTAACACAGCGACTTGGGCGTTCAAGTTTAAGATTAGCAAGAAGTGAATAGGAACCAACCGTGAGAAAAGGGAGCCGAGCTCTCTTTTTTTATGCGCAGATAATGGTGAACTGAAGGAAGACGACGTTTCGAGCAACGCTGATCTTTGTTAAACTAATGAGAACAACAGTATAGAAATAAAAGATGTATTTTCAAAAAAGTACATAGGAGGTTAACACAATCATGCGGATCGTAGATAACATTAAAGTCTGGGGGGAGCCGCTGGAGAACGCCGTAAGTCAGGCGGTGACTTGTTCGCAATATGGAGATGTATTGGGTGTGGCTCTGATGGCCGACCATCACAAAGGTTACTCGCAACCCATCGGTGGTGTTGTCGCTTATCGGAATATGATCAGTCCGTCAGGGGTCGGATATGATATTGCTTGTGGCAACAAGGCTGTGCGCACCAATCTGATGTGGGATGATATTCGGGATCAGATTGTAACGATTATGGATGACATCAATTCGACTATATCTTTCGGCGTGGGCCGCAACAATCCAACACCCGTGGATCATGAGCTGTTCGACGATGCAAGCTGGAAGCTGTTTGATACCATTGAACCGGGATTACAACATAAGCTGAAGACACTTGCACGCAACCAACTTGGAACCGTAGGCAGTGGCAATCATTTCGTGGATATTTTTGTAGAAGAGGCAACGGGAAAGGTGTGGATCGCGAATCATTTTGGCAGCCGTGGATTCGGTCACAAAGTGGCGAGTGGGTTCCTTAACCTTGCGGCAGGACGTCAGTTCAGTGGCAAAGCTCCTGGCGAATCGATGGATCAACCGCCTACGTTGTTTGACCTGAACAGCGAAATGGGTGATATGTATTGGGATGGAATGACTTTGGCGGGCCGATACGCCTATGCAGGACGCGACTATGTTATTAAACAGGTGCTCGGAATTCTGGGGGCAAGTGCTGAATACGCCGTACATAACCATCACAACTTTGCCTGGAAGGAACAACACATGGGTGAAGAGGTAGTTGTGGTCCGCAAAGGTGCAACGCCACTGGCACCCGGGCAACTCGGTTTTGTTGGAGGCAGTATGGGTGATATCTCGGTAATTGTGGAGGGGATCCACAGCGAGGAGAATACCGAGTCATTCCGCAGCACTGTACATGGGGCAGGGCGCACAATGAGTCGAACCCAGGCGGCTGGCAAAATGAATTACAAGCTGCGCACACGCATGGGCGGCGAGATTAGCGAAGCACAGATGCATGAGGCGATTCGTGCCTATGGTGTTGAGCTGCGGGGAGCGGGCACAGACGAAAGTCCGTTTGTGTACAAGAAACTGCAAGACGTGCTGAACGCACATGCGAATACGCTGAAAATCAACCATGTGCTGCGTCCCGTTGGTGTCGCCATGGCCGGAGGTAATGAATTCGATCCGTATAAGGATTAGTCATATATGTTCAACTGAACATTTACACGATAACGGAGAGGGCAGAAATGACTTGAAGAAGCGAAGCGTTCGCCTTTATCACCGGATTTCCCCTTTCAAAAAAAGGAATAAAAAAATCTGGGGATAACAGCGATCGGAAAGTTATTCTGCCATCGGAGTGCCGGTGTAAATATTCATTAGTTGAACTATATATAGAGAGAGGGTGAACTTCATGAGAAATTGTGCGATATATAGCTCTCAGTTTGACCTGGATCAGCTGTTTGAATGGATTCAATCCATTTATCCTGAGGGTACGATTGAACGCCGGGAAGACAAGACCCATATTCAAGTGATTCAGAAAAAATGGCTCAGTAAGAAAACCAAAGGCTTTAATATCATGACCAGCCAGACACATCCTGAGGAATTTACGACAATGATTCAGGGGATGCTTGGATTTTTGGGTCAGATTAAAGGGCGCAATGCTTCGCTACAGGAAAAGGTACTGATCAAATGTTCCACATTGAACATGGTGGTTGGTATTGAGACGGAAGAGGATATCTCGGAAGAATTCTTCGGCGAGTTATTACGGTTGGCTGATGCGCTGGATGCTGTTATCTTCTGGGGAGGTGGATCTCTGCTGAATGCACAAGGTCAGCTATTGCTGGATGTGAATGGAGAATCCGAGGTGGAGGATTACACGGTGACAGCGCACACCAGTTTCCTTGATGGTAACAGACCGCAGTCGGAGTCGGGCATTCAACGTAAAGCGCGGTCAGAGCAATTGTTGACTGAACAAGGCATTCCGTATAATGCGAACTTGCCCGTAAGGGCCGGAGACGAGCACACCACGATTCGGAGTAAAGAGGAAGTTGCGCGCCGTGCGGTTTCCTTGTGTCTTGCCGCGCTTAAGGGAGAGTGTCTGGGAGCAGGCGAAAGTGCGGACGATACCGCAGCTCTGGTTCAGGAAGTGATCGACAAGTATGATGCTGAATCCTTTTTCTCACCCGTAGAGAAGAGGTTTATCGACCAGCACGGAGCAGAGCAGCAGGAGATCATCTCCTTTTCCTGGGGATATGAAGCTTACCACGTGATGTTGTGGGCGCTTGGTTATGTGAAGGAACTGGGTGCACCAACAGAGTTGTGTAACGTAGGGAAGGATGTCGGTTATTTGCAACAGAAGGATAGCTTTACCGACTTTCTCTCCGATGCATCTCTGCGTAACAAGAGCGAGATTCTGGATGAAGCAGATCTGATCTACCGTTATAACTGGGTGTGCGTGGATAGTCGGGTGAATGACAGAACACCTCCAGCTGGCCTGAATGGCGGAGTGGCTTATGAACGTCACCGTGCATTGAACTGGCTGATCTGTTATTTGGATCAGGCGTGGGATGATGTGCGTACAGACACGTAGAACGGGATGATGTTACGGCCTAATGTAATAAACAATAAACATTACACAACATACAACAATGCAAATACCCCTATAGCCGCACGAATACGGTTAAAGGGGTGTTTGGCGTGCTGTTCTGTGTGGACATAAGCTTTATCCATATATGCTTTTATCCACTATGCCTGCCGAACTGTTCACGAATAACGACGTCAGCAAGAATTAACTTTTTCTCGACGTTACTCTCTGGATTCGCAATGCGCCATAACATCTGATCCACTGCACGTGCACCGAGCAATTCCTTGTTCACATTAACTGTAGCCAGTAATGGGATATTGTCGTATAGATTATCAAATCCCGTGACAACACACTGATCGGGTACACGAATACCCATACTCTCAAGGGCTTCTATGGTGTATAGCCCATAGAAATCATTCGCACATACAAACACTTCAGGCAGGTTATCCTCACTGATCACCGAAGTGAACGTCTGGCGGAACTCATCCAATGCCTGATTACTCAGCTCGGGAATCTGATGTATTTCCATCCCATGACCCATAAGCACAGAAGTATAAGCAATCCAGCGTTCATAGAAGCTATGAGCATCCCCGATATTGCCAACGAACTGGAATGTTTTGAAGCCCTTGCGGAGCAAATAGAGCATGATCTCACGCATGGATGCAAAGTTATCGGTGAATATGCTGTCACTGTGAAAAACAGGGTCCAGATGATCGACCATCACAACCGGAATACTGAGCCGTTTGATTTCAAGCAGAATCGGGGTCGAGATAGAGCCAACGGTAATGATCCCTCGAATGGCATCCGGGTTGAGCAGGGTAAATAGCTGGTCTGCTGAGGGTTCCGTTAAGGTCAGAATATTAATCCCTTTTTGGTTCAGCTTGGAAGAAATCCCGTTAAAGACGGGTCCCCAGTATACGGAGTCTTGATTTTGGTACCGAACATTGGGGAACAAAATCAAGATCGTTCCGCTTGAACGTGTGTTCTTCGGTTCCTGAAGTTCATGGCTGTTATACAGTTCACCAGACAACATGCTGTTATCTTTGAAATATCCAAGTTTGCCAGCGGCCTTGAGAATGACATCCCTCGTTTGATCGCTAACTCCCGATTTTCCAGACAAAGCTCGTGACACCGCGAATTTCGACAAACCCGTAAAATGTGCAATCTCCTGAATTGTTACCTTTGTCTTCATCATACCATCCTTACACTCGTAGTTCTGCCGTATTCCTTATTTGGAGCGATATCCAACTGATCCTAGTATAACATGATGTATTTCTCTTAATCTAATAACGGACAGAGAATTCAAAATGTTAGTAATGCACAGTATTTTAGGATGAACGTTCAACGTGACGGTAAGCAAATTTTCAGATAGAATGACGAATTTTGTCTGCTTAATTATTATTTTGTTATTTTATAAAAATAACAAAATAAACAAAGTTATAATCATGGTTTAATATGTTTGTACTTAGAGTCCAGGGTGCTGAATAAGCTGTAACACAGGAATATTACAGCTTATTCAGCATTTTATCAGAATAATTAGAAAATGTTAACAACAAAAATGTTGACGCTTACATTTTGCTGTGTTAAATTTTGTTTGTCAAAAACAAACAAGAAAATAACAAATGGTGGTGGTTCTTTATTTTCGATTGGTTGATGAATGGGGTTAACGATTTGGGGTGAACCATGATTGGTATACACATTCGGGGAGGTTGTTAAAATCATGATGAGAAGATGGAATGTTCTACCTCTGATGTTATTGGCTGTGATGCTTTTTGTATCCGCTTGCAGTGGTGGGGGGACAGCGCAGACGGGGACCGAAGCAGAGGGAACAACGAACTCAGGTAACAGCACCGAGGTCGCTGAGACAGAGAAAGAGGGCGAAGCGGAAGAAGCTGTGGTTAATGTGCCTGATCTGGGTGGGCGTGTCATCAAGGTCGCGGCCTGGTGGGACTTGAAACCGGCGGGAGAGACGGCCTCCGATAAGGCCAGACTTGATAAAATTGCAGAGGTCGAGAAGAAATACAACGTAAAACTGGAGTTTGTTAACGTACCTTTTGAAGAATACATGAACAAATTCACAACGTCTGCACTGGCTGGCGAACCGTTCGCCGACATCGTTCAGATGGAGTACAAATCCGCATTACCCGCCATCCTCAAAGGGCAACTATTGCCCATCTCCGAATTCACTACACCTGAGAATAACATCAACCAAGAGGCTAACCTGATTGCAAAATTTCCTGCCATTGCAGGCAACGAATATGCCTTCGAATCTCCAACCAGCATTGGTCTGGGACTTCACTATAACCGTGACTTGTTCAAAAAATTATCTTTGCCTGATCCTCAAGAATTGTATAACCAAGGCAAATGGGATTGGGATAAATTCTTGGAGCTTGCCAAACAGGCAACCAAAGATACGGATAATGACGGCAAAACAGATGTATACGGATTTTCTGGCTGGGCCCTTGATGTCGTTCGTCATTTTACTGCAGCCAACGGTGGAACCATCGTGGATGATACCAATAGCAAAGAAGGATTATCCGATCCGAAAACGATTGAAGCTGCTGAATTCGTCAAACGCCTGTATAACGTGGAAAATGTCGTGAAGGTCAAAACCGGCGACAAAACCAATTGGGAGGAAAGCAATACGTTCAAAGATGGAGATGTAGCTCTGTTCACCGCTGCTGAATGGCAGCTGGGCGATCTCACCTTTGCTGTTGGTGTTGTGCCGATTCCGAACGGGCCTCAGGGTAGCGAAGAGGTAACGTATGCAAACAACGCGGCATCGGCAAAATTCATTCCGAAAGGTGTGGAAGATCCAAAGATCGTCTACCAAATCTATGAAGAGACCTTCGACATCCCACAGATTGAAGAGTATCCAGGTCAAGATTATCTGGAGAGTCGTTATACCGACGAGAAGGATATTGCGATCATTCGCGAGCACATCGCTGGAACCGGCCGCATCTTGCTGGATGATGCCTACACAGGATACCCTTTCGGGGATTATGTGAACGATATCATCAAAAACAATGCTTCCGTGACAGCAACAGCCGAGAAATACAAAGCACAGGCACAAGCTGCAATTGATAAACTCGGCAAACAATAACAACACTTATCACCAGCAAACGATTCAGGCAGGGGGCTCGTGTCGGCAATGTTGCACGGAGCCCCTTTTCCTGAACCACCAAATCGGCATTGCTGGCATCAGCCTTGATGAGGAGGACTCGTAGGATGGCTGGAATTCTACAACGTAAGACATGGATATTGTCCACAGTAATCATCGTGGCGGCAGCCTGTATCATTCTATATGTAACTTCCGGCGCTGATGGAAAGAGTGCAAACATTCCACCTGGCAGTCTGCCTGCCATTGAAGTGGATGCAGTCTTGCAGCAGACCCGGCAGAAAAAGGGATACGAACAGTATCGATCCGGAACGGATCAGGCTACACAGCCGAATGTGGACATCACCATTGAAGCAGGAGATTACATAAAAGCCGAAGGTGAAGACGTCCGCAAACTGACTAATTATGAGGGAATGGATGGTGTATCTCTCCATACCGGAGAGACCGGACAAGTCGATTGGACGATTAATGTGCCGGAGACCGGGCTGTATAACCTGTCCGCCATCTATTATCCCGTTGAAGGCAAGAGTTCGGCCATTGAGCGTGCGTTGTACATTGATGGTGAACTTCCTTTTGCGGAAGCCGCCTATTTGCAGTTTGACCGGGTGTGGGCGAATGAGAAAGATGTCGTGGAGCAGGACAATCAAGGTAATGACCTACGCCCGAGACAAGTGGAGCAACCACGCTGGATGGAAGAAACGTTTCAGGACTCCGACGGGTACGAACAGGCTCCATTCAAGTTTTATTTGGAAAAAGGGGAACACACGCTAACGCTAAAATCATCGCGTGAACCCATGGTGATCCGGTCCATTCGTCTTTTCAATGAGAAGACAGCCGTTCCTTACGTAGAGACTGCGGGGGCACAACAATCGGATTCCTCCGGGCAACCAAAGGATGTACTTATTCGGGTTGAAGGAGAAGCCGCAATTGCCAAATCTTCACCTACGTTATACCCGACAAGCGAAAGGTCAAGTTCTGCTGTATCTCCCTATAGCGCTTCCCAGGTACGTATCAATACGATTGGCGGCTTTAACTGGCGTCTGCCAGGACAATGGATTGAATGGGAAGTGGATGTGCCTGAGAGTGGACTTTATCATATCGGTTTTACCGCACAGCAGAATTTTGTCAAAGGCATCTATTCCACACGCAAACTGACCATTGACGGTGAAGTTCCGTTTGCAGAGATGGCGAAAGCACCTTTCCGTTATCAAAGTGACTATCGTATTGACGTGATGGGCGGCAAGGAAGCATACAAGTTTCAATTGGACAAAGGAAAACATGTGCTACGGCTGGAGAACAGCCTCGGTGACTTTGCACCGCTTATCCGCAATGTGGAGGACAGTCTGTACAACTTGAACTCCATGTACCGACGCATTCTGATGATTACAGGTACCAAGCCTGATGAATTCCGTGATTACCGGGTGGAGAAACAGATTCCGAACCTGCTCGAAGTATTCAGCGGAGAAAGTAAACGTCTCAAGGACGTGGCTGCACAGCTTCGTCTCCTGTCAGGACAGTCCAGCGATCAGGAAGCGCTGATCAAGACGATGGCTCTGCAACTGGACGAGATGATTGACAAGCCGGATACCATTCCAAGACGGCTTGCGGCTTACAAAACCAACACGGGCGGTCTCGGCACATGGGTGCAGCAGGCACGAGAGCAACCTCTTGAGATTGACGCACTGTACGTCACTTCGATTGACCGTGATATTCCCGTAACAGGCATGGGACCACTCGCGAAGCTCGGTCATGAAGCCAAGATATTCTATCATTCGTTCTTCATTGATTATAACCAGATTGGTAATGTAGCTACATCTGAAGATCAGCGCACGGTAACGGTCTGGATTGGTAGCGGACGTGATCAGGCGAATACGATGAAAGCGATGATTGACAAAACCTTCACACCAGACAGTGGTATCCATGTCAATCTGAAGCTGGTGAATATGGGAACCTTGCTGCCAGCGACGTTGTCCGGTGAAGGTCCGGATGTAGCGATGCAGATCGGCAATGATCTGCCGGTGAACTTTGCGATGCGGAACTCGGCTGTAGATCTGACGCAATTCAGTGATTATAGCACCGTGGAACAGGAGTTCAGGGAAAGTGCAATCGTGCCGTATGCCTATGATTCAGGCGTATATGCCCTGCCGGAAACGCAAACTTTTAACATGCTGTTTTATCGTAAAGACGTGCTCGAAGAACTCGGACTTGAAGTGCCTCAGAACTGGGAGGATGTCGAAGCTCTGCTCGCGATTCTGAGCAAGAATCATATGGAATTTGGTATGCCGATTGTGACCCAGGCGAATATGCAGGGTGTCAATATTCCGCCGAACTCGCAGTATGCCACGATGCTGCTCCAGAACGGCGGCGCCTTCTATCGTAACGATGACAAGGAGTCGGATTTGGATTCAAGGATCGGGATTGAGACGTTCAAGCAGTGGACGGAGTTCTATACCGATTACAAGCTGGAGCGGGAATATGATTTTGCCAACCGTTTCCGGACAGGACAGATGCCTATTGGACTAACGGATTACACGATGTACAACCAGTTGTCCGTATTTGCACCGGAGATTCGGGGACTGTGGGGATTCGTTCCTGTCCCGGGAACCGTTCAGGCGGATGGAACCTTGAATCGGGACGTACCGGGTGGAGGCAGCGCAGTCATGATGCTGGAGGGTGCCAAGGATCAGGACGCGGCGTGGGAGTTCATGAAGTGGTGGACCAGTACACCGATTCAGGCTGAATTCGGACGGGAGATGGAAGGACTGATGGGTGCAGCTGCCCGTTATCCAACGGCCAACATCAAGGCACTGGATTCCCTGCCGTGGCCTGCGGAGGATTACGCCAATCTCAAGGCACAATTCGAAACGGTGAAGGGCATTCCTGAAGTACCCGGTGGTTATTTTACAGGCCGCCATCTGTTCAATGCATTTTACAAAACCGTTGTTGGCCAAGTGGAAGCCAGGGAATCCATCATGGATTATACCCAATATATTCAGGACGAGATTCGAGTCAAACGTAATGAATTTGGTCTTCCGTAAGCAGAGGGAGGGTTAATCGTGCCACAAATATCACTCCGAGACGGACAAAACAGTCCTCCTGAGAAAGCGTCAAGGATGGGCATGAAATCGTGGTGGAGCTGGAAGCTCCAGGAAATGAAGGCCAGCAAACATTCCTATGTTCTGCTTGCACCTTATATGCTCCTGTTCCTCATGTTTACCGTGATTCCGGTTGTCATCTCGATCATACTCAGCTTCACCTACTTTAACATGCTGGAATTCCCGCGTTTTATTGGCTGGCAGAACTATACTCGCCTGTTTCTGGAGGATGATGTATTCCTGATTGCAATCAAGAATACGTTGTTGTTCGCCATCATTACCGGACCGATCAGTTATATTGCCTGTTTTGTCTTCGCGTGGATCATTAATGAGTTAACACCGAAATGGAGAGCGTTCATGACGCTGATCTTCTACGCGCCCTCCATTTCGGGCAATGTGTATTTTATCTGGCTGATGATCTTTTCGGGAGATCGTTATGGTATTGCCAATGGCCTGTTGATCAAATGGGGTTTTCTGCTGGAGCCAATCCAGTGGCTGAAGACGGAAGCCTACATTATGCCTATTCTCATTCTCGTGCAGCTATGGCTGAGTCTCGGAACCGGATTTCTTGCGTTTATCGCTGGTTTGCAGACGGTGGACCGGACATTGTACGAAGCGGGAGCGGTGGATGGGATCAAGAATCGCTGGCAGGAACTATGGTACATTACCCTGCCTTCGATGCGTCCACAGTTGATGTTCGGCGCAGTCATTCAGCTGACAACCTCGTTTGCCGTGGCCGATGTGTCGATCGCGCTGGCCGGGTTCCCAAGTGTGAACTATGCAGCAGAGACTGTGGTGACCCATTTGATCGACTTTGGTACTACGCGGTTTGAGATGGGGTATGCATCAGCAATTGCCACCGTGCTGTTCATGATTATGGTGGGCACCAACTTGCTGGTCCAGAAACTACTTCGAAGGGTGGGAGAATAGCTATGGCTGCAATTGCGACAGGCAAAAAGCGGGTGAATCGCTCGCTATCGGGAAGCCTCTCCCTGTTTGCCCTTCTGCTCGTATTCGGTGCTTTCATGGTACTGCCGCTGATCTATGCGATCAACAATGCATTCAAACCATTAGATGAAATCTTCACCTTTCCACCAACGCTGTTTGTCAAAAATCCGACGTTCAGCAACTTTACAGATCTGCTGAATCTGCTGAGTGACTCGTGGGTGCCGTTCTCACGTTATATTTTCAACACAGTGTTTATAACAGGCATCGGTATCGTAGGCCATGTGCTGCTGGCTTCCGCAGCGGCCTACCCGCTTGCCAAACACAAGTTTCCGGGCAAAGTATTCATGTTCCAAGTGGTCGTACTGTCACTGATGTTCACACCTGCGGTGACGGCCATTCCGAACTATATGATCATGTCATGGCTCGGATGGATCGACACGTACTGGGCTGTTATCATTCCGGCATTTGCCTATTCACTCGGGTTGTATCTGATGAAACAGTTCATGGAGCAGATCCCGGATGCACTGCTGGAAGCGGCCAAGATTGATGGTGCCAGTGAATACCGGATCTTCTGGTCCATTGTCATGCCCAATGTGAAACCAGCCTGGCTTACATTGATCATTCTGCTGTTTCAGATGTTATGGGGCAGTGATGGCAATGGGTACATCTACAGCGAGCAGCTCAAGACCCTGCATTATGCAGCAGGTCAGATTATTCAGGGCGGAATATCCCGGGCAGGAGCGGGTGCTGCGGTAGCACTGATTTTGATGAGTGTGCCGATCACGCTATTTATTTTCTCTCAGAGCCGAATCATTGAGACGATGGCGAGTTCGGGCATGAAGGATTAAGGGGGAACGATATGGCACGCACAGTGAAAAGATGGTTTGTTCTCCTGGCGGCAGTATCTCTGTTGCTGGTGAATGCCATGCCTGCGGCAGCCTCCCCGGCGCCGTATGAGAGTTACAACTACAACTATTGGAAAGAGGCTGTTCCCTCACCGGATGCCTACCTGCCCGAGCGTACCCTATCAGGTCGTGACCTCGGCATTAGTGAGTTCAAAGACCCCGGTGATATGAACGTTTCTCCCTCCGGGTTGATCTACATTTTGGATAGCGGCAACAGCCGAATTGTTGTATTGGCCCCAGACTTTAAGCTGCTGCGCGTCATCGATGGATTCATGATGGATGGCAGCAAGGAGACCTTTAACCTTCCAGGTGGATTGTTTGTAGATGAACAAGAACGCATATACGTCGCCGATACAGGCAACAGTCGTGTGGTTGTCCTAGATGGAGAGGGGACGCTGATTCAAACCATTACGAAGCCAGAATCAGATATCCTGTCGACCCAATTCCAGTTCCAGCCTTTGAAAATAACGGTGGACCATGTAGGCCGAGTGTACGTTGTGGCGCAGGGGGTCTACGAAGGCATTATGCAGTTTGACGAGAGCGGGAAATTTATCGGCTACGTCGGTACCAACAAAGTGGAGCGGGACTACGGTGAATATATCTGGCGCATGTTATCCACCAAAGCCCAGCGTGCACAGATGGTCTTGTTTGTCCCAACGGAGTTCTCCAATGCGGACATCGACCACAAAGGATTTGTGTATGCGACGAATATTGATCCCGGCTCAAATGAACCGATCAAACGCCTCAACCCGTCTGGCGAAGATGTACTGAAGCGGTTTGGTTATGTTGACGTCAAAGGCGATATCCGGTTCCGTAACAATCCGGGTCCATCTAAGCTGATTGATGTGAAAGTGTTGGGCAATGGCATGTACAGTGTACTGGATGCGACACAGAATAGGGTGTTCACGTACGACGATGAAGGTCATCTGCTCTACATATATGGTGGCAAAGGAAATCAGGTGGGTACGCTCAAAACACCTGTCGCGATTGAGCAATCGGGTGAGCACCACTTGGTTCTGGACCGGGGGAAGAACAATCTTGTCGTCTATGAGCCAACCCGTTTTGGTTCCCGTGTGAATGAAGCGGTGGCACTCCACTATCGGGGCGAGGACACGGAGGCCGTGAATATTTGGAGAGAAGTGCTGAAGCTGAATGCCAACTATGACATCGCCTATATTGGTATCGGCAAGTCCTTATTAATGGAGAAGAAAAACGAGGAAGCGCTGGGTTACTTCGAACTTGGGATGGACCGCAAGAGTTATTCTGTCGCGTTCAAGAGACACCGGCGAGAGATGATGAAGGAGCATTTTGGTACATTCCTGACCGCTGTAATCGCGCTGGTTTTCATTCTGATCCTGACCCGAGTGGCGGTTAAATGGAGACGGAGGAGGCAGGTTGATCGTGAAGCAGGATTTCATTAAGTTTCCGCTGCATCTCATTTTTCACCCCATTGATGCATTCTGGGACCTCAAGTCAGATAACCGGGGACGGCTGTTGGTTGCTTTTGCAGCATTGGCGCTTACCATTGTCATGATGATTTTGCAAAAGCAGTACGCAGGATTTCTCGTTAATTACATCGATCCTCGCACGATTAACAGCATCATCGAGATCGCCACGGTTGCAGTGCCATTCTTTCTATGGTGCACAGCCAATTGGGCTGTAACGACCTTGATGGAAGGGGAAGGGAAATTCAGAGAAATCGTTCTGGCGACAGGATACTCGCTCATTCCGGTTATTCTGATCTATGCCCCGATGATCGTGGTCAGCCGGTTCATGGTGCAGGAGGAGACTGCTTTTTATTATCTTTTTAATAGCATCGCGTTCTTCTGGTTTGTGTTGCTTCTGTTCATTGGCATGATGACGGTTCACCAGTACACTGTGATTAAAACAATCATTACGATGGTGCTAACGCTCATTGTGATGGGCATTATCGTATTCCTTGGTGCTCTCGTCTTCAGCATGCTGCAACAGTTGTACGAATTCGGTTATAACATCTACCGTGAGTTGATTTTTCGGACCTAAAGGAGGCGGCATCCGTGAACAAAAGGCAACGATTATATACGGTGCTGGCTGGTGGTACAGCTGTAATCATGATTGCAGCCGGGCTGCTGTATATAAACAACAGGGGGGTTCCTGCCGTAGAAGCCGCGGCTTATCTGGATACGACAACCAAAGCCATGCCCGTCACGGAAGAACCGTTGCAGTTCCTTAGCGACTCCTCGCAGGGTGTGCCTGGTATGCAACTGGTCGCTGAAGATCAGGGATTAGCCCTGTACTATAACGAGGAGACCACGGAAATTGCAGTACGTGACGGGAAAAGTGGAGAGATCTGGTATAGCAACCCGAAAGAACGGGCTGAGGACGGTCTTGCTTCCGCGTATGAAAAAGAGGTGCTGTCCTCCCAGTTGAATGTGTCTTTCCGGGATGCGATGGGCACACTGGAGAACTTTCCGAATTTTAGCTCCAGCATTAGCAACAAACAATTCACAGTGGGTCAGATCGATCAGGGGATTCGGGTGAACTATACGCTTGGTGATACATCACTTGGTATTGATGCGCTGCCGAAGTTGATTAGCAAACAGCGACTGGAGGAGAAGGTTCTTTCCAAGCTGGATGCTACTGTCGCAAGATACACATCTGCCCGATATTATCCAACCAAGAACAATCCGGATATTCTGGAGCGGCTGGATGGACAGATCTCGAAGCAACTTGTGCTGAATAAGATGCTGAGTGCCTTTGAGACGGCGGGGTATACGGCGGACGATCTGGCTTTTGACAATCAGGAGAATGGAGTCGAAGGCGGAGGTGTGTCGGATAAGCCGAGCTTTGTCATTTCTGTGGAATATCGACTTGAGCAGGGGGCACTCGTTGTGACCGTGCCTCTGAGTCAAATAGAAGAAAGTGGGCAATACCGCATTCGGAACATTGATTTGCTCGCTTATTTTGGCGCTGCGGATACAAAGGGTGAGGGTTATATGCTCGTACCTGATGGTTCCGGCAGTCTGATCCATCTGAACAACGGAAAAACCCAAGAAGAGCAGTATGTACAGCGTGTCTATGGCGCAGATCCAAATGATAATTCGCTCAGTCGTCCTCAGGTTAGTGAATCCGCGTATATGCCTGTGTTTGGTCTGAAGAACGGGGAGAATGCCTGGTTTGCAGTCATTGAAAAAGGGGACGGCATTGCCAGTATCTCTGCAGATATTGGAGGCAGACAGAATAGTTACAACCATGTACACGCGACCTTCTCCCTGCGCGGGGAGGATGAACTGGAGATGTACACCTCGCAGAAAATGCAGGAGATCCAGCTGCTTAGCGAAGAGCCTTACCGTGGAGATATTCAGGTCCGTTATCATTTCCTTCATGGAGAAGATGCCAGTTACTCGGGTATGGCCCGCCTGTATCAGCAGCAGTTGATCGAGCAGGATGTACTGAAGCCGCTCCCGGAACAGACGGAGTTGCCGTTCTATCTGGATGTACTTGGTGCAGTGGACAAAAAGGCTTCGTTCCTGAGTGTGCCCTATAGGACCACCTTAGCCATGACGACGTACGAACAGGCCACCGAAATGGCGGCGAAGTTGCAGCAGGAAGGTGTAAACCGCGTGCAAATGCGGTATCAGGGATGGTTCGGTGGTGGCATCAGCCATCATACGCCAACCCAGGTGAAGTTGGACAGTGAAGTAGGCAGTCGTTCCGAACTGCAAGCGTTGTCCGCTAAACTTGAGCAGTCTGGCGGAGCCTTGTTCCCAGATGTGGCTTTCCAGCATATTTATCACGATGATATGCGCTTTGCTCCTTCCTCGGATGCAGCGCGTTTTGTCACAAAGGAGACAGCAGAATTGTATCCGTACAATCCTGCACTTAATCGCATGGATCAGAGTAGGGACAGCTATTATTTGCTCTCAGCGGCCAAGCTTCCTTATGTGGTGAGTGAGTTTGCTGACAAATTCAATAAATTGGATCTCGGCGGATTATCCCTTCGTGATCTCGGGCAGGTCCTGACTTCCGATTATCGGGATAGTCGGGTGATTCATCGGGAGACGGCGAAGAACATTGTGAAGGAGCAGCTGGGCAAGCTGGAACAGTCCTATCCGAACCTGATGATATCTGCCGCTAATAGCTACTCTTGGGGAAGTGCGCAACATGTTGTAAATGTGCCCGCAGGATCGAGTCGGTTCAATATTACCGATGAAGAAGTTCCTTTTTATGGGATGGTCATTCATGGATACATGAACTATGCCGCATCTCCGATGAATACGTCGGGGGATCAGGATCTCCGCAAACAGTTGCTACGCAGTCTGGAACTCGGGGCAGCTCCGTATTTTCAATGGACCTATGAACCATCATCCAGGCTAAAGCTGACGAATTATGATTCGGCATACGCAACCGAGTATGGCTATTGGGTGGATGATGCTGTTGCTTTGTATAAGCAGGCTAATGAAGTGCTGGGAGAACTGGAGAATGAGCAGATCCTGAAGCATGAACGCATTCAGGATGGCGTCGTCCGGATCACCTATACTGGGGGTACATCCGTCCTTGTGAATTACAATGCGGATGCAGTAACCGTGGATGGGACAACGGTTGGCGGGACGGACTATGTGGTGGAGGGAGTGAACCGATGAGAACCATTCGATTATCGCTGAAGTCACGGAGAGCGCTGCTTGGACTTGCATTTATTTCCCCGTGGCTGATCGGTTTCATCTTCCTCTTTGCCACGCCACTCCTGCAATCCATCCGGTTCAGCCTGAGCAATCTGTCCGTTGCTCCGGGCGGATACGTCCTGGAATACGTTGGATTTAAAAATTTTAAGGATGCGCTTCTGGTTGACGCGACGTTCAACCGGATTCTGGTTGACTCGGTTGGAGCAATGCTGCTGAATGTGCCGATGATACTGTTTTTCAGTCTGTTCACGGCGACACTGCTTAACCAGAAGTTCAGAGGCAGAACGATGGCGCGTGCAATCTTCTTTTTGCCGGTTATTCTGGCTTCCAGTGCAGTCGCAGCAGCGGAGTCTGCGGGATTAATCAATCTAATGGGGGATGCAAGTGCGGTGGATGCATCAGCCGATGGCGGTGCTTCGTTCAACGTGGTATCCATTGTGCGGATGCTGGCGGATGTGGGATTACCGATGGCCTATGTGGATTACATTGTAGAAGCCATCATGCGGATCTATGAGATTATTAGTAGCTCAGGTGTTCAGATTCTGATCTTCCTCGCCGCGCTGCAATCGGTACCGGGATCGATGTATGAGGTTGCGAAGATCGAAGGGGCGACAGCTTATGAATCATTCTGGAAAATTACATTTCCCATGGTCAGTCCGTTGATTCTGACAAATGTCATCTATACGATCATTGATTCATTTGCCGGGAGTCCAGTCACACAGGCCATCTACCAAACCGCATTCAAAACGCAGAACTTTGGCTTAAGCTCGGCGATGTCCTGGCTGTACACACTGGTGATTGGCCTTGTACTGATCGTAGTGGGCTGGTTATTGTCACGGCGGGTTCACTACAACTGACGGTTAACATTAAGGGAGGCTTCAGATTATGGCTGCATCAGGGACAGATCGCATGGTGGTAGTTCCGAAGCAGAATTATCACATGCATCGGGTGCGAAACAAAACATCGGACCTTCTCTATTCCATATTCAGATATGCACTGGTCATCGGCATTTCATTTATTATTTTGTACCCGTTATTTCTCAAAGTGTCAGTTGCGTTTAAGGATAAACAGGATATCTACAATCCAACGATCTATATGATTCCCCAGCACTTTACATTGGATAATATCCGGCTAGCGGCGCAAGTGATGGATTACCTGCCTCTGCTGGCGAACACGTTATTGTTTGTTACCATCACAACGCTTCTGACAGCGATATCCTGTGCACTTGCCGGATATGGCTTCGCCCGGTTTTCGTTTCCGGGTAGTAATGTACTCTTCATCCTTGTGATTCTGACGATTCTGGTGCCGACAAGCACACTTATGGTGCCAATGTATCTGCATTTCCGCAGCTTTGACTTTCTCGGCATCATCCAGTTGTTCTCTGGAAAAAATGGCATCAATCTGCTGAATACGTATTGGCCTTCCATGATCACGGCTGCTACAGCGGGAGGGCTGAAGGCGGGGCTGTTCATCTATATTTTCCGTCAGTTCTTCAAGGGCATGCCAAAGGAAATCGAGGAGGCTGCATTGATTGACGGCGCAGGTGGATTCAAAACGTTTGCTCGAATCATGCTGCCCAATGCAATCTCGCCGCTGATTACGGTCATTTTATTCTCGTTTGTATGGCAGTATAACGATACCTTTTATTCGGCATTATTCATGAGTGAAAGTCCACTGATCTCGCTGAAAGTGGCTTCTTTACCTGCTCAGGCGAACCAGTTGATTCCCCAGCTGATGGGCTTTGGCTCGAACTCGGGCATCAAGGCCGATCCAAACTATGTGGCGATGATTGTGGATACAGGCATTTTGCTGGCTATTGCACCCCTGATTATTTTGTATCTGTTTGTGCAACGTTATTTCGTGGAGAGTATTGAACGTTCTGGTGTAGTGGGTTAACATGTTAAATCTAATTGGAGGTGTAGAGATGACAGTGCGTGAGATCAGCAGAGTTCCGGTGAATAAAGCAGCGACTCCCGAAGCAAAAGAACTGATGGCGTTCCTGGTAGAGCGTTATCAAAAAGGGATGTTGTCAGGCCAGCAGGATTACAGCAACCTAAACTGGATTAATGAAAATACAGGACGGAAACCAGCTGTGATTGGCTTTGATCTCATGGAATATTCGCCATCAAGAACAGAGCGCGGTGCGGTCTCCCAGGAGATTCGGGATGCGATAGACTGGCATAAACAAGGCGGGATCGTGACGCTATGCTGGCACTGGAACGCACCGACGGATCTGATCGATGAACCAGGTAAAGAGTGGTGGCGGGGGTTCTATACGGACGCGACAACCTATGACCTTGCCTCCGCGATAGCTGATACTGAATCGGAAGCATATCAGTTATTGATTCGGGATATAGATGTTATTGCTACACATTTACAGGAGCTGAAGGATGCTGGTGTGCCTGTATTATTTCGACCACTTCATGAAGCGGAGGGTGGCTGGTTCTGGTGGGGAGCGAAAGGCCCCGAACCTGCCAAACAGTTGTATCGTTTGTTGTATGATCGATTGGTTCAAGAACATCAGCTGCACAATCTTATCTGGGTCTGGAACTCGGAAAAACCGGAATGGTATCCAGGGGATGATATCGTGGATATTGTGAGTGTAGATGTATACCCGGAAGCGGGAGATCACAGCCCGCTGGCGGCACGTTACACCAACCTGCGAGAGCTTGTGAAGGATAGTAAAATCATTGCACTGGCCGAGAACGGCTCCATCCCTGACCCTAAGCAGATGAAGGAACAGGATGTACACTGGAGTTGGTTCTGTACCTGGACAGGTGGATTCCTGAGAGACGGGACGCATAATGAACTAACGTTTTTGAAGGAATTGTACCATAGCAAAGAGGTCATTACGCTCGATCAGTTACCGAAGTGGAGTTGGTTATAAGAATCCCACGTCCAACTTGAATTGGAATCAATGAAGCGTTAGTATTCGCTGTAAGAATTCATGCGAATACTAACGCTTCATTTGTTGGTAGCGCACTTTTGTTAATGGAACCCATCACCCCTGAAACATTAGAAGTTGAACAACCATTTAGTTTGACGGGTGTAACATAGCTTGGATATTGGTATGTAAAGTCACGCTGGAAGTGAATAAAATATACGATTGATTCACTGTGCGGATCAGAATCCTCTCGCTTGTGCCATTGACTGGACCGAGCCGAATCGCAGATGGTTCGCTTCCACCGTACGCATCATCCAGGGTGACCGATGTGATATGTGTGATGGGAATTTCAATTTTGGAAAACTGCCACCGGATGACCAGTTGATCTTCTACTTTTTTCACGTTAACACCAAACATAGGATGACCTCCTGTTGTGATTCAAATTATTGAAGTAATCTCGTATGTCCAGTTTATCATATTTTGGATAAAATTACCTTATTAATAATAAAGAGTTACGATTTCTACAAACTGATTTCGAAAGTCCAATTCTATCCTGTGCAAAGGAGGAGAATGTATGAACGACTGGAATGCCTATCATTATTTTGAACAAAGTCTTGGTCCTTTCAGAAATCTCTCCAGCCTGTCTGCGGATGAAGCAGAAACAGTTACCCAGAAGATCCGTCTTCAGGGACGGAACTTTGCCAGTCGGCGACCCGCAGATTACATGACAATTCGCAGAACACTTGAACAAAGGGCTTATGAGCAGTTTGTTGTCAAAGGTGGGAAGCCGGTACAATCATATCCCCATTATCTGACGCTCGGTGCATGCGAATGGCTGTTGTCCTGGTATTCAGAACCCGATCATGTAATCATTCCGTGGGTTGACCTTCCAGTTGAAGTTGTGAGTTTTACCTACGGGGACTTGTTTCCAACAATGAGGTTTGACGATGCTAAACCTTATCGTAAGCAGATCTATACCAAGGATGAAATCATGGAAGTTATTCAGTTCTATGGTTGGCCTCAGGAATGGAACCGTAAAGGTGATAAGGGGCCGGAACGATATATTGAGGTACAAGTCTGGGACGAACGTATTATCCAACCGTGCACACGTGACTGAGCCCGTTATGAAGATTTTTGATTTTATTATCGATCGCAAGAAGTGATCATGCGGAGATATCAGTGTACGATATCGAGGGATGGGAACTTGATGTAAAACATAGAGGATTAACCATGATGTATATCGAATACAAATAGAGAAATTAGAAAACTTATACTCCAACACAAAGGGTGTGCCACATGACGAGTCTATTCGAACATTGTTCAGGTAAAACATTATCTGCTAACCTGGGATGGCTTAACGAGCCAACAGATTGGTCCATTGAAGACGGCAAAGTAACGATAACCGTTTCGCCGATCAGTGACTTTTTCATTGATCCGGGAGGTGAGCCGGTGAAAGCTTCAGCTCCATTTTTACATACGATAGTCAAGGGAGATTTCAGCATCGTCACTCGAGTACAGGTGGACATGAAAGAACAGTATGACTCAGGCTGCCTGATGGTGAGGGTGGACGATACGAATTGGGCTAAAGTCTGCTTCGAATATTTTGAAGAACAGCCGTCTATTCTTAGTGTTGTTACTCGTGGTAACTCGGATGATTGTGTATCAGCACCTGTAGACGTTAATAAGCCTTATTTACGTGTAGCCCGGGCAGGCAACAGCTTTGCTTTCCATTATTCTCAGGATGGAGAGAAGTGGAAGCTGGTTCGTTATTTCGGACTCGACTGCCCGGAAGAAATCAAAGTTGGCATTGTGGCCCAATCCCCCATTGGGCAAGGGACCACGGTTACTTTTACAGACGTACAGCTTCAACATGGAGTGACCGGAAGTGTTCGCCGGGTAAAATAACAGCGATCAGAAGGTTGTTTTGTCATTTATTTCACCCGAATTAACATTCCGAACAGACCGAGTATAGCAAAAGCCAGAAATGCCGTTGTATTAGAAAACACTTCGATCGTATAACCTGCCATAGAAGAGCCAAGGAATTGCCCAACACCCAGCGCGAGAAAGGCAAGGCTAATTCCGATGGACACATTTGGACTGAATAGTCTCGTCGCCCAAACGATAAATACACTGGTCAGGAAAATATACGTGCTGCCAAACATGATCGCAGAGATGAGACTGGCAGTCATTGATGGCAGAAGGATTACCCCCAGTGAGATAGCCAATAAAAGTATACCTATTCGGTAGGACCACCCAATCTCGAACCGTTCAATAATGCGGCCAGCGCATCCACCGAGTATCCCCATAACCCCCATCACAATCCAGAACAACACGGCTTCCGAATCGGAGGCCCCTTTCTCGTCTGTGAGGAAGTTCCGGGCAAAGGTCCAATAGATAGCAGAACTGAAACCTGTCAGCAGACAAGCCATGAGCAGAGCAGACCCTGGTCTGGTTGGTTTCATACATGTCCAGAGAGACTTGGTACAAGGCAGTGTCTTGGTTGCCGGAATAACACGTCTGTTCCACAAAAGAACCACAACACCGATTACAGCAAACAGGATGTAGGTTAGACGCCAGTAATCCGTGAACAGCCAGTAGAGTGGACCTGATATTACAATCCCGAAGCTGGTCCCTGTGTTAATCCAGCTGTTGCCTCTTGCTTGTAGCTCGGGAGCAAGCTCGGCATTAACTGTGTTACCGAGGGCTGGAGAGGCCCAGCCTGTACTCAAACCTGCTAGAAATATACTAAATGTAAGAACCCATGCATTCTGAGCCAGGGCAATGCCGGTTAATCCGAGCACTGCGCTGATTCCTGCCAATTGAATGACATAATGATGTCCCTTGCGATTAATCAACAATGGTGCAGTTAGAAGGGACAGACAGTAGGCGATATACGTTCCTGAGTTAATCGCGCCAGAGGCTGCATCATTCAATTGTAAGGCTTCCGAAATTTCCGGCATAAACAGTCCATAACTGAATCGCCCGAATGCATAACATACAGCGATTAGTGCAATGCCTGGAAAGATAATTTTTTTCATTAAATCCACCGCCTTTTAGATAGAACGATCATTATATTTCTTGTGAAATAAAAAAGTGAGTTGAAATATTAACTCACCCGGAATAGCTTTATTTGAAACTGGTTTGCGTCATATGGATCAGTTCACGGCAGACGTCATTTACATTTTCTGTCTCAGCGAGTGCCGTGGAACCCTCCAGCAGCAGGGAGAATTGCAATAGATCTCGAACACTTGCAGCAGGCGCCAATGTTTGGATTAACGTTCGCATATGTCTTTTATGCGCATTCACTGTTTGGACGATGATATGATCTGTATGACCTCCGAATTCTTCTTTGGCGCGTAGAAATAAGCACCCTCTTGATTCGTGTTCCTTCAGCCAAGTTGCATGTCCTTCAGCCAGATTGAGGAACATGGGTTGTGCTTTATTGTCTGCATATTGCCGGAGTTGTTCTAAATAACGCTGTTCGCGCCGCAGGAGCACCTGGACGATGAGATCATCCTTGGACTCAAAATGATTGTATAGCGTCATAATCGCGATCCCGGCATCCGTGATAATCCGCTTCAAACCGATGGAATGGAAACCGTGAAGGTAGAACAATTCTTCAGCCACGTTCAAAAGCATTTCCTTTTTGCTGCTCATGATCAGTAATACTCTCCCTTCAAAATAAGATAGAACGATCATTATACTCGTAGGCTATAGTAAATCGTTTACATTGTCAAATTCTGTGAGCAGGGCGCTATATGAACTACGTCGTTGCACATTAACCGGACATATGAGAGCACAACATGACAGGTTGTTGGGTGGTTTATCCGTTATATTAGACATCAAGGAGTGATTATTACATGAACTGGATCAACGCATTACATGTCGCTATTCAATATATGGAAGACCACTTGCTCGAAAATATGAAGATGGAGCAGATTGCAGCGCAGGCCCATATCTCTCCTTTTCACTTTCAACGTACCTTTGCCTTATTAACTGATGTTACTGTAGCTGAGTACATAAAACGCAGACGATTGACACTGGCGGCACATGAGCTTCTGCAAAGTGATCACAAAATCATTGATCTGGCGTTTAAATACGGTTACGACACACCGGAATCTTTCTCCAAAGCATTTCGTAGACAACATGGGATCGCACCCAGTGAGGCTCGAAAGAATAGTAACACTGTCCAATCGTATAATCGTCTGGTGATTCAAGTGAGTCTAAAAGGAGCAGAGCCGATGAAATATAAAATCGTTGAATATCCCGAATTTACGTTGGTCGGAGTAGAGCAAACTTTCTCATATGCAGATCAAGAACATCTGCAAGGCATCGGGAAGATGTGGCAGGAAGCGTGGGCGAGCGGCACAGAGGATCGTTTATTTGAACTGAACAACGGGGATATTCCAGGGTTACTTGGCGTCGTTGTGGATCAGAGCGAAATACAGGAGAAACAGATGCAATACTGGATTGCTACAACTAACGATGGTGAAGTACCTGAAGGATTATCAAGCTTCACCATGCCTGCTTCCAAATGGAGTGTATTTGAAGTAGAAGGCCCGATGCCGGAAAGTATGCAGCTTCTGTGGAAACGGATTATTTCGGAATGGTTTCCATCCAACCCTTATGAGCACGCATATATGCCGGAGCTGGAAGTATACCCGGGCCCCAATCAACCGCCACAAATCTGGATACCAATTAAATAAATTTTAACCGTTTCAAACTCGATCATTGTCGCCCATAAACATTCGGATAACCGAAGCTGTTTATGGGTTATTTGGTCGTGATTAGTCAGAGATTCGAAGGTGTACAGAGGAAGTTCAAGCGTTGTTCATTTTATTGCAGCCAGGTAAACATGATATATTGGAGTGAAGGTTAGCAGCTATAAGAGGACAATGAGGTAAACCGCAGGAGGCAGATATGTTATATGAGAACCCATTCATTCAGACGATCATCAAACACGAGCAATTAATGCACGATCTGCGGAGAGTTCGTAGTCTCCATTTACCTCAAAGTTACATAGGTGCAGGATATATTCGTAATTATATCTGGGATGTTCTGCATGGATATGATCTTCGTGAACTTCACAGCGATATTGATGTTGTCTATTATGATGCGCAAGACTTGCGTGAGGAACGAGACATACAACTCGAACAACAGCTTCGTGAGGAGACGGGCAATTCAAAGTAGTCGGTCAAGAAGTGCTGGCAGGAACAATGGAAGAAACTAACGATAATAACAGCTTGAATAATAAGTGATTTGCGGAATAGCGGGTACAAGAAGGAGTGTCTACGGATTTGATAAAAAAGTTCTTACACAAAAATGGACTGATCATTGATCTTGTCCTGTTGGCATGTTTTGTGGCGTTCCTGGCCTTCTGGGGCCAAAGATTCCCAGTGATGTTTTTTGGAATGATCACGGTGGCTTTTATCGTTCTAAGACGGATTGACTATCAGAAGCATGTTATTCTGAAACGGATTATCCTTACCGGAATTAGCGTGGCTGCCGTCTCTTTTGTCATTATCGAAGCACTTGTATTCACACAGCTTGGTGCGAATGATCCGGAAGAAGCGGACTATGTCATTATTCTGGGTTCAGGCATCCGTGGAACGGAATTGTCATTGACCCTAAAACAAAGGTTAGATGCCAGTCTGGACTATATTCGCAGTCACCCTCAGACACCCGTAATTGTATCAGGTGGGCAGGGACCTGGAGAATCGATTCCTGAAGCGCTCGCCATGAAAAACTATCTGATTGAACAGGGGATTAACCCTGGCCAAGTCATTATGGAAGATCGCTCCACAAGTACACAGGAGAATTTGGCCTTTTCCAAAAAAATCATTCTTGAATCCGGGTTAGAGCACCCCGAGATCATGATTGTCACCAGTGACTATCATATGTTCCGCTCCAAGTATATCGCTGCCAAGAACGGTTATGCAGCAGAATACGGCATATCGGCCCCGTCACCGGGTTATCTGAAACCCGTCAACATGATTCGTGAATATTTTGCAACAATCAAAACATTTATCTGATGCACAGGACAGAAAACGAAAACAGGACGAAGCGGAGATCTATGATCTATGCTTCGTCTTGTTTGCATATAAGGTGGCTATTGCTCCTTAAAGATAGGTTATTTTTCTGAAGGAACAGGTACAGCTTTGGTGACCTGGGCCTCGGAAGGGACGGATACGATTTCAGGAGATCCACCCGTAGAAGGAACAGTTGCTGCTTCTACAACTTTAGCCTCAGAAGGTTTAGTAGTAGAAGGTTTAGTAGTAAAAGGTACAGTAGCAGACGGAACTGGCACAGCTTCGGAAACTTCATCCTCAGGGAAAGCCACGATTTCAGGAGTTTCGGAAGTAGAAGGAGCAGTTACAGCTTCGGAAATTCCGACCTTGTTGGGAGAAGCTACGATTTCAGAAGATCCATCAGTAGAAGGAACAGGCACAGTTTCAGAAGCTTCAGCCTCTACTTTAACCGTATGGTTTGATGCCCATACTGCGGTGGACGTACTTACACCTGTAATAAGCAGGAGGGCTCCCATACCTATCATCCAATGTTTCTTTTTCAGTTTCTTTACATTAAACATAATCATCAATCTCCTTTTTAATTGTTTGCCTTCACCCGATAGGGACGAACAAAATTGAGCAGGTATTTTCTTGGTTCCCGCCATCACATTTAAAATTGTCTCACCATATCGTCTTCGTTCTTCGTGGGACATCTCTTTCACCACATCTTCATCACAGGCCAACTCGCTCCAGGTATGAATGTCCCGGCGAATCATATGAATCAGGGGATTGAACCAGTGCAGGGCACTAACGCCCAAGGTCACAGCCTTGACCCACAGATCTTTATGTTTCAGATGTACCAACTCATGATGAATCACCATGCTGATGTCCATTTTCACCGTATTTTCGGGTGGCAGATATATCGTTGGTTTAAACAAGCCAACCAGTATAGGGCTACGTACTAGGGTGCTGTGAGCAAGCGTGATATTACTTTTGAGACCCAAAGCCTCTTTGATTAATGGTAGCTGTATAGCTGCCTCACTATGACAGAGGACTGGGGTACGTGTACGAGATAATTCATTCAAAAATCTTCGATAACAGTACATCTGCCATGCCGAAAAACCAATGACTCCAATGCCCCATACACATAACAAGAACCAGGCTGTGGTTACCGAAATGGTTTGTTCCGGGATAAACGTTCCTGCAATTACGCCCGAGGCAGTTGCATTCTCCGTACCCGGTATAGTTGATGTCGTTTGGAATGCCATATCCAAAAGCCATGAAAGGCCAAGAGACACCGGGAACAGATAAAACAAGATAGCCAGTTTACCGAGTCTGTAGAGCCACTTGGTCGGAAAAACAGATACGGGTATAAGTCGTAGTGCCAAAATACAAACAGAAACGATACTTCCCGCCACGGTCAGGCTGCACAGAATTTCAAAAAAGATGTTCATCATCTGCACCTACTTTTCCGAAAGCCATTTTTTCAGTTCTGAAATGTCATCGTCTGAAAGCTTGTCGCCATCATACATGGCCGAAACCAAATTCTTGACTGAACCTTGATAGAGTCCATCAAGAACATGCTGCGTTTCCTGTAGTTTGTAATCTTCGGGCTGTAGAAGAGGTACATAATCATTGGTTCGTCCACGTCTCGTGACGGTAAGTGCGCCTTTATCCACCAACCGTGACAGAAAGGTAGACATAGTCTGCGCTTTCCACGCTTTTCCCTTATCAGCAAATATGTCTAATAGTTCTGTCGAGGTGACGGGTGGATCGCATGACCATATAACGACCATTAACTCCATTTCTGTTTCGGATAATTTTTGAATCTGGTTCACCGTGAACACTCCTTAACATCGTTATGCGTCCATAACGATTGTATTACTACACTACGTAGTACGTATAAACTACTACAACTTGTAGTGGATAGTCAAGTTATCCTGATAGATGATTGCCAAACCATGTTATAATATAGGTCATTAATAGAAGAACGATGTAGGAGTGAATGATCATTACAGCATATCAATTACCTGCTCTCTATGAGCAGAAGCGAGTTTCAATGCACGAGATGGAAGAGATTGTACGCCTGTTGGCCCAGGCACCGCTATTATACGATGATGGACAGAGCATTCAGGTTCAGGATTACATGGGAGGCTTGGAGGTCGAACTTGAGCATGAGGTACGCCGTGCAGTGACCGAGTTGTATGAACTGGCTGTTCAGGCCTGCCGCGTCTTCGCTGATCCATTGGCATACGAGCAACTTCAGGATGCGCTTGGGTTACAGGCCGAGTTGTGGCAGGAGGAAGTGCTTACTCTTGCAAAGTGGATGGACTGGCTGAAGCAGATCAGTGAAGGAAAGAGAACACTGCCTGAGTACAACTTTACAGCCATGCTTGGCAATCTGCCAGACGGATTCATGATCCATGATTTTTATGATGAACTCCGATATCAGCTGGAACAAAACCCTGCACACGCATGGGCTATCGACGAGCGGGATCGCTTGTACGCCTCCCTGGGTGCGAAATAAATCAAACTAACGGCTCACCGGCGGTGTTAATCTAATATCTGTATTTTGCATGCATAGAAACATTCCAATCTATATCTTACGAATTCTTTACCCAGTATGGGAAATGAGGGGATACCGTGAAGAAGGTTGTATTGGCTGGTGGAACGGGATTTGTCGGACGTGATTTTGCCCATAGATTCAAGAAGCAGGGTTATGAGGTGTTGATCATCTCGCGTCAGCCCGGTCATATTGCTTGGGAGGATCGTGCAGGAATCATAGAGGCACTGGAAGAAGCAGAGATGTTAATTAACCTGGCAGGTAAATCGGTGAACTGCCGTTATACGGAGGAGAATCGCAAAGTCATTCTGGAATCCAGAACCCGTACAACGCGCATTCTGGGCGAAGCCGTCCTGGCTTGTAATCATCCTCCCGAACTATGGATTAATTCGAGTACAGCAACCATATACAGACATGCTGAAGATCGTCCCATGACGGAAAAAGAGGGCGAGATTGGCTCCGGATTCTCGGTCGACGTTGCCAAGGCATGGGAACAGGCTTTCTTTGAATTCAGTCTGCCGTCTACGCGTCAGATTGCACTGCGGATTGCGATTGTGCTGGGCGAGGGTGGTGTGATGGTGCCCATAACAAACCTCGTTCGTTTTGGACTGGGAGGATCGCAAGGCGCAGGAACACAGCAGTTCAGCTGGATTCATATCGAGGATCTCTTCCGCATGGTAATTTATCTGCAAGAGCATCCACACTTGAATGGTGTGTTCAATGCGTCCTCTCCGCATCCGGTGACGAATCGGGAGCTAATGGCGCGTCTGAGAGAACAGATGGGTGTTCGGATCGGACTACCTTCTCCTCGCTGGATGCTTGAGCTGGGCGCACGCTTCATTCAGACCGAGACGGAATTGGTGCTCAAAAGTCGTTGGGTGATTCCCGAGCGAATGGAGAGGGAAGGATTTACTTTCACATACGGTACACTAGATATCGCTCTTGCCGAGATTCTGAATAAGAAGAAATGACAACACAGTATAAATAATAAAACACAACAGGGAGGGCAGAGGCATCTGCCCTTCTATTATATATTTCAAAGTTTCTGCTTCATGGCGTTTCGCCATTGGAGCTGGAGGATTCATTTCATTTATATATGTTCAACTAAACATTTACACGATAACGGAGAGGACAGAAAAAACTTGAAGAAGCGAAGCGTTCGCCTAAAAGCTTTCTGAAAGAAAGCTGCATCGGAAGCATAAGCTTATCCCCGGATTTCCCCATTTTACAAAAGGATTCAAGAAATCTGGGGGTAACAGCGATCGGAAAGTTGTTCTGTCATCGCAGTGTCAGTGTAAATACTAATTAGCTGAAATTATAGAGGTTTTTCAAAAAGTCCGCTTTTGATTACGAAGGATGCCTAGTGTCATCATCAGCATCGAATATGGAATTCAGCCGAAATAAGCTGGAGGCTTACGAAGTATGTTTCCTTTGGAAACATTGTGGTTGCTCACGTAGTTTTCCTACGCTCCGCTACTCCATTTCTAGCTTCATCCCATCTTCTCGGTACTGAAAACCGGTCTTTTTGAATACGAACTTATTATCAGTCAGATGAACAGAAAGAGGTTGGGGAAATGCAACTTAGAAGAGTAAGGATCGCGGGAACAGGGAAGTACCTGCCTGAACAGGAAGTCACCGATGAGGAACTGGATCGCCGCTTGGGCGTGCCTGCGGGCTGGGTTAGCAAAGCCACAGGCGTAGGTGTACGCCATTATGTCTCTGGCGAAGAAACCTCCTCCTTCATGGGCGCGAGAGCTGCCGAAGCTGCACTGGCGGATGCAGGGTTGCAATTCAGTGATATCGACTGCCTGGTGTGTACCAGTGGCACGAAGGAACAACCGTTGCCAAGTACGGCGGTGTTTATCCAGCAGGCCATGGGGCAGCAAGATTCGGGCGTACCTGCCTTTGATATGGATGCAACCTGTCTGAGTTTCCTGAACGGACTAGATGTGATCTCCTATATGGTAGATGCCGGACGTTACCAGCGAGTACTGCTCGTAGCCACCGAGATTGCCTCCGCCGGATTGAATTGGTCTGATAAAGAAAGTGCGGCCCTGTTCGGAGATGGAGCGGCCGCCGTTATTATTGAGCGTTCGCCTGAAGGGTCATTCTCACAGATTGTACATGCTTCCCTTCGAACCTACAGCCGAGGTGCTCGCTTCTCGGAGATTGCAGGTGGAGGTACACGGCTGCATGCTTCGAATTATAAGGCAGATCAGCCGGAACCCTATCTATTTCATATGGATGGACAGGCCATCTTCCGCATGGCTTCCAGACTTTTGCCCGGATTCATTGATGGTATGTTGCAGGCGACCGGGAATAGGATGGAGGATTTCCAATTGGTTATTCCCCATCAGGGGAGTGCCATGGCGATGAGACTGATCCGCAAGAAGCTTGGGATTGCTGAAGATCGGTTTATGGACATCACACGAAATCACGGCAATACGATTGCGGCATCGATCCCGATGGGTCTGCATGAAGCAATTAGACAACAGCGCATTCAGCGGGGAGATCGGGTGTTGATGATTGGCACGGCTGCCGGATTATCATTGGGAGGACTCATTTTTGACTACTAGATCTGGGGAAACCGGACATCATACAGCTGCTTCTCTTCGTGTGCTGCTTACAGGCGGAAGGGCTCCCGTAACGCTCGATCTGGCGCGCATGCTTCATCGGGCAGGCCATCGGGTCTATGTTGCGGAGAGTGCCGTACGGCATCTGACCAGATCATCCAGTGCAGTGGAACAGTGCGCTGTGGTCCCCTCGCCGCGTCATGACACACGTGCTTATCTGGGGGAGCTGGAACGGTTGGCACAGGATTGGCAGATCGACCTGCTGATCCCAATGTGTGAAGAAGTCTTCTATGTTGCTCAAGGGGCAGACAGACTGCGTGCATATTGCCGTGTTCTGGTTACAACCTTGGAGCAGCTGCATGAGCTGCACCATAAATATGATTTTATCCAGCTTGCAGGTTCACTCGGTCTTTCGGTTCCAGATACTTGCCTGATCCACAGTCGGCAGGAATGGATGGAAGCTCAGTCTGTTCTAGGAAAAGTAGGAGATTGGGTGTGGAAACCGGTGTATTCCCGCTTCGCAGCCAAAGTTCGCATGCCAACACTCATGACCGATGACGCTGGGGCAGGGACTGTTCAGGAAGGATACACAAGCGAAAAGAAACATCGACATTTCCGTAACGCCCCTCCGGACGAGGTAGAATTATCATCTAATGCACCTTGGGTTGCACAGGCCTACATTCCTGGTCAGATGTTATGTACATACAGCATAGCCCACGAAGGGCAACTGGTTGCACATGCCACCTACGACAGCCGCTACCGTACAGGTAGCGTGGGGGCCAGTGTGTTTTTTGAACAGGTGGAACATGAGGGTGCCTTTGCGTGGGTGAGACAATTTGTGCAGGCAACAGGTTTTAGTGGACAGATTGGGTTTGATTTTATAGAAGGTCAGGATGGGCAAGTATACGCAATTGAGTGTAATCCGAGAGCAACGAGTGGGATTCATCTGTTTCACCCCGGAGATCACTTGGTGCGTGCACTAATTGAACCGGAGACGTTGGTTAAGGAAGGAAGAATGATCACGCCCTCACGAGGTAGCAAAGCCATGCTGATGCTTCCCATGTTGGGAAGCGGGGCGCAGCAGATCTTTGGCAAAGGGAAGCTCCGGGCATGGATAGCTGCGTGGCGTGGAGCCAGGGATGTGGTCTATGGAGGGCAGGATATCCAGCCTGTATTTGAACAATTCGCAGTGGTGCTAGCCGCATGGCGTCTGTCAAGATCGCAGAAGTGCTCGCTGACTGAAGCTTTGACTCATGACATAGAATGGAACGGTGAACAACAATGAATAGAGTATTGGTTACAGGGGCTACGGGATGTCTGGGCAGGCACCTCACGATACGACTTGCACAAGAGGGATGGGAAGTAACTGGCATGGGCCGACAGCCCAAAGTTGGGGCAGAACTTGAGTTGGCAGGAATCCGATTCCTGAATGGAGATATACGGGATAAGGCTTCAGTGAACGAAGCATGTGCGGGGCAGGATATGGTCTTTCACTGTGCGGCACTATCATCGCCATGGGGCAGATATCGTGACTTTTATAGCAGCAATGTAGAAGGGACACAAAACCTCATTGATGGCTGCCTGCATAATGAGGTGCAGCGATTCATACATGTCTCGACTCCAAGTATATATTTTAACTACATACCGCGATATAACGTACATGAGAATGACCCGTTGCCATCCAAACCAGCCAATCATTATGCAGCCACGAAGCTTCTCGCTGAGCAGGTTGTAATGGAGGGGCATGCGAAGGGACTTCCGTCGATCATGATTCGACCGCGAGCGATCTTTGGTCCGTATGATCAGACGTTATTTCCCAGAATTGTCGCAGCAAACGCAAAATCGGGCGTGCCCATGATCGGTGGTGGACAGGCTTTCATCGATCTGACCTGTGTGGATAATGTGGTGGATGCCCTATTATTGTGTCGCGATGCCTCTGACGAAGCGCTCGGAAGAGCTTACAATATCTCCAATGGCGATCCAAGGGCGTTCAGTGAGTTGGTGAGCAGCCTGTTTGGCATGCTGGATATTCCCTTGCGTCGTCGAAACATTCCTTATCGGATGGCGTATGGTGTGGCAGCGTTGCTGGAGCAAGTTCATGGCTATATTCCTGCGTTGGGTGAACCTACGTTGACACGGTATACAGTCGGCTCCTTATCTATTCCACAGACATTGGATATTACGGATGCAAGGGAGCAATTGGGGTACGTCCCTCGGGTGTCCATTGAAGAGGGATTGCAACAATTTGCAGACTGGTGGAGGACTGAATCATGCTGACGACAACTCCAGTAGAACTATATTTGGGTGCGGCGGGTTACTGTACACATCCAGAGTTTCTGACGCTGCGTGGTGGTCGATTGAGTCCAGTATCTTTCCCGGCAGGGTTTGCCTGCATCATTCATCCCGTACATGGACCAATCCTGCTGGATACGGGATATAGCTCCCGCTTTTTTGAGGAAACGGCTCATCTGCCTAACGCACTGTATCGTCATATTACACCTGTGGTCTATCGTGAAGAGAATAGTGCCGTTCATTTTTTGGCTGGGCTTGGGCTGAAAGCTTCGGATATCCGGTATATCATCCTCACCCATTTTCACGGCGATCACATCGCGGGTGTGCGAGATTTCCCAGAGGCACAATTCATCTATCTGCCAAGAGCTTATGATGCTGTGCGCTCACTCGGTCCGATTGCGGCTGTGAAGGCAGGTTATCTGTCCGGGTTGTTGCCTGAGGATTTTATGGCCAGATCATTGCCTGTTACGCGTCAGCCTGAGCGATGGACAAGAGCGGGGGAAGAGTTCCCTTTTGATGAGGTCTACGATATCTTTGGCGATGGCAGTCTGCTGGGGGTGGATGTATCCGGTCATGCAGAAGGCATGATGGGACTCCTGCTGCGTACGGAAGAACATGACTATTTCCTGTGCGCGGACGCGGTGTGGTCGAGTCGGGCTTTTCGTGAACAGCGCAGACCTCATGCGCTCGCGGGTATTATTATGTCTGATCGACAGGAATACCACCGTAACTTTGACAAGTTGGTTCAGCTGCATCAGCAGTTTCCCCACATTCGGATAGTGCCGAGTCATTGTCGAGACGCACTGGACGCTTGGGGTACAGGAGGGCAGGGACGATGAGCAATACCCTTCGTATTGTGGTTCATTATGCGCTCGCACGTGGGCTGCGAACATGGAAAACGCGAGAACAACTGGAGCGCTGGCAAGAGCGCCGGGTTATTCGGCATGTCCATCAGATCCGTGCCCGATCCCCGTTTTACCGGAAGTGGTGGGACGGCGTGGACGCATCCAACTGGAGAAGCTTTCCGTTGATTGATAAATCAATCATGATGCAGCACTTCGATACACTGAACACGGTGGGCATTACCAAGGATGAAGCGCTGGCTCTTGCAGGTGAAAGTGAAGAAACGCGTGACTTCAAACCCTCCATTCAGGGAGTGACCGTTGGATTGTCCTCGGGTACGTCAGGGAACCGTGGGATATTTCTGGTGAGTGATCGAGAGCAGGATGCGTGGACGGGCACGGTGCTGGCCAAGTTACTGCCTGGTGGACTGTGGAAACCTGCAAAGATTGCATTTTTCCTGCGGGCTAACAGTAATCTGTATGAATCGGTGCAGCGTGGTAAGTTACAGTTCCAGTACTTTGATCTGCTGGAGCGTGTGGAGAACTTGGTGAAGCGGCTGGAAACTTACCAACCTACCGTGTGGGTGGCTCCCCCATCCATGCTGCGTCTGTTGGCGGACGCCTATGTGGCAGGCCACCTGACCGCTGTACCGGATAAAATCATCTCTGTTGCCGAGGTGCTGGACCCCCTGGATCGCAAGGTGCTGGAGCAGGTCTTCGGACAGACCGTTCATCAAGTCTATCAGTGTACAGAAGGGTTCCTGGGTGCGACCTGTCGTTATGGCACACTGCATTTGAATGAAGACATCGTGCATATTGAAAAAGAGTACATTGATCCGGCCACCCGGCGGTTCGTGCCCATTGTTACGGATTTCTCCAGAACATCACAGCCGATCATCCGGTATCGGCTGAATGATATTCTGACCGAGGCGGAGACGCCGTGTGCCTGTGGTTCCCCGTTTACCGCCATTGAGCGGATTGAAGGCCGCTGTGATGACACGCTTTATTTTCCTCATATACATACGGGTGAGGCGGTACCGGTCTTTCCGGATTTCGTCACCCGTTCGGTCATTGCGGCTTCGCCGGATATTGAACATTATCGTGTGGTGCAGCAAGAGGACGGGACAATGGAAGTATCCCTTCGGCTTGGCGGGCGCGCAGTGCTGGAGCAGGTCGAGACTGATGTACGGGGTGAACTGATGAAGCTGGGAGAGCGCCTGAAATGTACGTTACCTGAGATCAGATTTGTTCCGTATACGTTTGAACCGGGAATTACGAAACTTCGCAGGGTCGAGAGACGGCATAACGGAGTATCGGAAAATTCAGGAGTCGAGAGGTATAGGTAGGAAGACAGCAATTACCTGAGGGAGGAAGGTGACGCATGACAGTACAGGAACACCAAACCGAAGTAAGACAGGGACGAAACGACACAGCTTCGGATGTAGTGAAGAAGAGGCAGGAGGGAGCAAACGCTCCTGTGGCCTTAATTACAGGTACATCCAGTGGTTTTGGTATGCTTACCGCAATCACCCTTGCCAAGCAGGGATATCGCGTTGTTGCTACCATGCGTGATCTGAGTCGAAGAGAAGAATTGGTGAAGCTGGCTGAACAGGCGGGGATAACCGAACGTTTGCAATATGTGCAACTGGATGTGACCGATGCTGAATCGGTGCAGAAAGCTGTGGGGACCGTACTTCACAACAATGGCCGAATCGATATATTGGTGAACAATGCGGGATTTGCAGTGGGCGGGTTCATTGAGGAAGTATCGATGGAGGATTGGCGGCGCCAGATGGATACGAATCTGTTTGGATTAATCGCTGTGACCCGTGCGGTCCTGCCTGTGATGCGTGAACAGAAGCAGGGGCTGATTATTAACTTGTCCAGTGTAAGTGGGTTGTCCGGTTTTCCAGGGTATGCGCCCTATGCTGCCTCCAAATTCGCTGTGGAGGGATTCACGGAAAGTCTGCGGCATGAGATGTCTTCGTTCGGCGTTCGGGTGGTATTGGTTGAACCAGGTGCTTATCGCACGCCGATCTGGAATAAAGGTTTGGGTGAGATTCACCGGAGCGAGAACTCCCCATATAAGCATAAGCTGGATGCGGTTCTTCGTTATTCCCAACATGCGAGCGAGACGGCACCTGATCCACAGGAAGTGGCAGATCTGATTGGCCGAATTGCACGGATGCGTGCACCAAGACTTCGATATGCGCTCGGAAAAGGTTCGCGTGTGCTCATCATAGGTAAAGCACTGCTACCGTGGAAGTGGCTGGAGCGGATTATCGCCCGTGGTTTAAAATAGAGATTAGGCAGGAGCCAAAATTGTACAGTTTGCGAATGGGAGGGGTTAGCCATATTCGAACTCATCGTCATTATTTTACTTCTTGCGATTGTGGGTCTGCTCTTTCATATCAATAGCAAGCTGCCAGCGCGTGACCGGGTGAAGGAAGCAATGGAACGGGATCGGAATCAGAAACATAATCAGGATGCTCCAAATTAAAACGCGGAGGTTACCAATGAAAATTGCATTCGTTTTGTTTGATGGACTGACTTTCCTTGATTTTGCAGGGTTTTATGATGTGATCAATCGGTTGAATTTCTTTGAACCTACCAAAGGAACGACGTGGGAAACCTGTGCAATGACAGATCAGGTCACGGATGAGTCTGGCCTAACGTTGAAAGTGGATCGAGTGAAGCCTGACCTGTCGGAATATGATCTCGTGTTTATCCCTGGAGGTATGGGAACGCGCAAGCTTCGATATGACGAGGCATTTGTAGGTTGGCTGAGACAGGCTGAGTCTGTGCCTTTGAAGGTTTCCGTGTGCACAGGCTCTCTGCTGCTGGGTGCAGCTGGTTTTTTATCCGGTAAAAAAGCAACAACACATCCTCATGCATATGATTTGCTTCAGCCGTATGTCGATGAGGTGATTCAAAAGCGGATTGTAAAAGATGGAAATGTAATTACCGCTGGTGGAGTAGCCACGTCCATTGATCTGGGGATTTATGTTGTTGGGTTGCTTGCAGGACAGGAAGCGGCAGCGAATGTAAAACTTCAGATCGATTATCCTTATGAGATGCAGGGAGTGGTCGAAGAATGAATGCAGATCGTAGGCTAAAGACCTATATCATTCGCAATATTCAACGGGATGAAGCAGACATCTACTGGCCTTTGCGACTGGAAGCACTGAGAACACATCCTGAAGCCTTCGGGGCTTCGTTCGAGTTGTCCGTTCAACTCCCCATGAGTGAAGTGCAGGAACGTATACATAATGAACCGGATGATTATATTCTGGGAGCATACTCAGAAGAAGGAACACTGGCGGGAATGATGGGTTTCAAAAGGGAGTACGGCCTGAAACTCAGGCACAAAGGCATGATCTGGGGCGTCTATGTTGCTCCGCCATATCGGGGATGTGGGCTGGCTTCGCGTTTGCTCAGCGAGGTGCTGGATCGGGGAAGGCTTCTGGAGGGAATCAAGCAGATTAATCTGAGTGTTGTGACAACAAATGAAGCAGCCAGACGTTTATATGAGCGATATGGATTTGAAGTCTACGGCATCGAGCGTAACGCATTGGAAGTCCATGGTCAGGGATATGATGAGGCGCATATGAATTACTTTTATACAGAGCACTCAAGATTGCATAATGATGTTAACACAGGAGGTGTCCTATGACAGATCAGATTGAACTTGAGATAGACGGTGTTTCGTTTGTCATAAAAGAAGCCCACTCTTTCGAGTGGTTACGGCCCATGGGTACGGTATTTCGCGTATTCGATCAGCAGGATTCAGGAAATCTCTCCTTTGGTATCGTGCAAAAGGATGGAAAGAGATTGTTCGTAAAGTATGCGGGAGCACATACAATTCATGCGAATCATACAGGAAGTCCCCCGGAAGCCATTCGTAATCTGAAATCATCTGTTTCCGTTTATGAAGATTTGGCGCATGACACGTTGATTCGACTAACAGATCATTTTGCAACTGATGAGGGCTATGCCTGTGTCTTCGACTGGGTAGATGGGGAATGTCTGCATTCCCACTGGTATTTCCCACCTCCAGCCAAGTATGAAGATCCACGTTCGCCCTACTATCGGTTCAGAAAGCTCCCAGTGAAGACGCGCATTCGGGCGATGGAACAGATTCTGAATTTTCATATCGAGGTGGAACGGAGAGGTTATGTGGCTGTGGATCTGTATGATGGCAGTCTGATCTATGATTTTGACAAAAACTTGATGAAAATTTGTGATATCGACTTGTATCGGAAGGGCTCTTTCACTAATACTATGGGACGCATGTGGGGATCTTCCCGCTTTATGTCTCCGGAGGAATTTGAGCTGGGTGCACCCATAGATGCGGTTACCAATGTATTCAATATGGGGGCAATGGCGTTTGGGTTGCTGGGTGGGGAGAAAGATCGTTCCTATGCCAGATGGGATGCTGGAGAAGCGTTGTATCAAGTTGTGATACGTGCAGTCAGCGCCGATCGGTCCCAGCGGTACGCATCAATGGCGGAACTTGGTGAGGCTTGGAAACAAGCTGCGATGCAAGATCAATGAGTGGAGTGAAGAGGATATTCGCAAATACGCAAAATCCATTCGTATGTGTGTGAGAAATACCGTATAATGGAAATTATTAAGGGGGTGCAGACGATGTGCAGATATGCCATGTCGGGACCATACAAAGACATCTATGCATGCTTCAATTGTCGCAAATCTTTTAAACAAGTTTCCAGATACGACCTGAGCCCTGAAGTGGTGGCACAACTTGAATATAAATGTCCGCAGTGTGCTGCGTCTATGGTCAGCATGGGACAGGATTTCCAGGCACCTAAGCAAAATGATACCAAACAATGGACCAAAGTGATGATTCTGTATTGCCATGGTTATACCTTTCATAATTGCGGGTGCGGGGCTGGATATCGCCCTGCTGATTTACGTGAATTATCCGATTTTCTGGAGCAGCAGGAAGCGGGTAAAGGCAGTGAAGGCAAACGATTATTGCAAAGGTTAACTTCATAGTTATGGTGCCAAAATCGAACCTGTCGTCTATGGAAATGTTGAAAATACAGGCGAGCACGTTATATACAATCAATGAGCAGCAGCGTTTATTAAGCATTAACGAGCCGGGTGGTGGGCAGGCTCCAGCCATTTTTATCGGGTTGACTTCTGCCGGTTCACTGATCTATTACCATGAGCAGTTACCGCCGGATCTAATGGATGAGTTGGGTAAGGATTGCGAGCATCCATTGGATATTCCAAAACTGATTCGCAAGGTGGGAACCTTTGAGCCAGTTAACCATGTGTGGATGGGACCAGCCTATGCTTTTCCTGGGTCATCTAATGAATGGAATCTGGAGGTTCAGTTGATTGGTCAGGGGCAGCGTTATTTGCTGGCAGAGCATTTCCCTGAATTAACAGATCACTTGCATGAAAAATGGCCTGTTTCCGCTTATGTTATTGGTGATTCTGCTGTGGCAGTGTGCTGCTCTGCAAGGGTTTCCCTTCATGGTGCAGAGGCGAGCCTGTATACGACACCCGGTTATAGAGGACATGGATATGCAGCGGAAACGGTAAAGTGCTGGCAGTATTATGTCAAGGAGCGTGGATGCATGCCAATCTACAGTACATCTTGGGATAATCTCGCTTCACAGCATGTTGCCCGTAAACTCGGATTAATCCAGTTCGGTGTGGATTTCAGTATCACAACTGTGGATTTGAGGAAGGACTGTGATGTCTGATGATCCGCACTTTCGTACAAAAGGATCTGCAGTATGTCATTGAAGCACATATCCGAATCTATCGAAACGAGTATAATTATGATCATAGCTTTGCTGAATTTATCACCCATGCGGTGAATTCGTTTGGACTTAAAGGCAATCATTCGAGGGAGATGTTATGGATTGTTGAGTTAGATCAGACAGCTTCCAGCTCCATAGGACTTACTCAGGTGAATGAAAATACGGCTCAACTTCGCTGGTTTCTGATCGAACCGGAAGCACGTGGTGCAGGATGGGGCGTGAAGCTTATCGAACAGGCCATTCTTTTTGCAAAAGAAAAGGACTACACATCCGTGATCCTGTGGACCAATGAGTCTTTGATCGGCGCGCGTAGATTATATCAATCTGTGGGCTTTGAAGTGAAGGAAGTCCGCAAGCAGATGTTGTCAGGTCAGGAGCTTACCGAAGAACAATGGGAACTTGTTCTGTAGTTGGCCGGGGGCTTGAGCATGAAAGCTGAATCTGTTGAGTTAACTCGTTGTTGAAAGGAGTGGTATAGTGAATCGCAGAAGACTGATTCTGGGTTTGTTATCCGTATGCACAGCATTGACGGTAGCAGCATGTTCGACTTGGACAGAAGACCAAGCATTATCAGCAACCATTGAAAGCAAGTTGCAGCAGATGGTTAGCGACCCTGTCCTCCTGACCAGTAGCAATCCGAATGATTATATTGCTGGTAACCGGGAGGCTTACGACGACATCTTGAATACGGCGGAGGCAGGACTGCCTTTCCTGCTACAGCAGCTCGAATCCAGTCCGGATAATGGTCTCAAGGAATGGATCATGGCTCAGGCAAGTACTGAAATGCTCGGAGAGCTTAACCCTGTAGAGGCGTGGCATAGTGGCAAGGACTGGCTCAGACAGTATAAAATGAGCGTAGAATAATGGCTTATCTTCTCTATAGTACCTGACTTAGCGGAAGTAATGGAGGGGGCGGAATCGATTCTGAAGAAGCGATAGCGTTCGCCTTTGTTAGCGATCAGAAGAACGATCCGTAACCGGAATGGTTCCCGCAAGTCGTCAAGCACTGTAGTGTGTGATGAGCCGGAAGTACAAACCTCACCTCAAGTCAGCATGAGCAGCATTGAGAGGTTCTTGGAACCGGAAAGAATACATTATAGAGGTGAAATCCTTGAATAAGAAAATTGCTTTTTTTGATTCAGGCATCGGTGGTTTAACCGTTTTGCATCAGGCATTACAACAGTTTCCGGAAGAAAAATTCCTGTATTACGCAGATACCCTGCATGTCCCGTATGGAACCAAGTCTGCGGATGAGGTTAGAGGACATATTTTTGATTGTGTGGAAGCCATCGTTAAGGAGGATGTCCAGACAATCGTGATTGCTTGTAATACAGCAACAAGTCTGGCTGTGAAGGATCTGCGCGCCAAGTACGATATCCCGATCATTGGCATGGAGCCTGCGGTGAAACCAGCCGTGGAGATGAATCGTGATAGTGGAAAGAGAGTGCTTGTATTTGCTACGGCCCTCACCTTGAGCCAAACCAAGTATAACGAACTGGTATCACGTGTTGATGATCACCACAGTGTGGATTCCATTGCGCTGCCGGAACTTGTGGAGTGGTGTGAACAGCTGGATTTTGATCCGGGCAAAATCGCTGATTATTTCCGGTTCAAGCTGGCAGATCTCGATCTTCATGGGTATGGCACAGTGGTGCTTGGTTGCACGCATTATCCATTCTATACGTCCATTCTGCGCACGGTTCTGCCCGATCATATACAGATTATTGATGGCAGTACAGGTACGGTGAACCATCTGAAGCAGCGGCTTGGACTGGTGGCTCAACATGGAGACAGAACAGGGGAACAGGTCACTTTCCTCAGTTCATCAGGCCGACCGGAAGAGCAGGAGAAGATGTACAGTGCACTTCAATATCTTGAGATGAACTCCAAGTAGGTTACACCATAGGAGGTGATAGCTATGCAGTCCATTTACCTTATCCGTCACGCCAAGGCCACAGGGCAGGAACCCCATGCAGAGCTTACAGATGAAGGGATCAGGCAGGCTGAAAAACTTGCAGATATCTTGGCTCATCATTCCATATCGTATATTGTCTCCAGTCCATGGAAAAGGGCCGTTCAGACGGCTATGCCACTGGGCATAGCAACGCTGCAACATATACATACGGATGAACGTCTCCAGGAGAGGATACTTAGCTCTCTTGATCTGCCTAACTGGATGGATGTACTGAAACGTACATATGATGATGTGGATTGGGTGGAAGAAGGCGGGGAATCTTCTAGAAACGCGGCTGCAAGGGGGCTGGCACTATTGGAAGAGTTGTGGAGCAGACCGGAACAGCACGGGGCCGCGGTTACACATGGGAACTTGTTATCACTGCTTATTCGTGAGTATGAACCATCCTTTGGTTATGAAGAGTGGACCAAACTGTCTAACCCGGATGTGTATGTGCTGGAGAGACAACGACCAGATGAAGGGCTGTCCACCATTCGAAGAATTTGGACAGATTAAACAGTAAAAGAGTGCTCCAGCGATATTATATCAGCCAGAACACTCTTTTCGTTTATCCACGGGGCATATTTATAATGCGGCAATCATGATCATAACCCATCCAGCCAAAAATGCGACTCCGCCAAGTGGGGTAATGGCTCCCAATTTGCGAACACCCGTTACACTTAAAACGTACAGGCTGCCAGAGAACAGGATGATCCCGGCGAACATCAGCCATCCGGCAAGCATGACGAGTGAAGAGGATTCAAGACGGTCTGCCAGCAGTCCGATCAGGATGATGCCAAGTCCATGGATGAGGTGATATTGAACACCGGTTTCATAGATTTTGATCATGTCAGCGGATAGTTTGCGCTTGAGCGCGTGTGCACCAAAAGCACCCAAAGCAACAGCCAGGAACATCATAATACTGCCGAGTATAATCAGGGTTTGCAATGTGTTTTTCTCTCCTTTTAAGGGTAATTAGATATAACATCAAAGTGTACTGCACGAGTGTTATCTACAGTTTGCGCAATTGAATCTGTCCAATGGAGTGATCGGCTTCCTTTTTCAGAATCAGTCTGGCACGCCCTTTGGTTGGCAAAATGTTTTCATGCAGGTTTTTGGCATTGATATCCTGCCAGATCTGGTTGGCCGTACGAACGGTTTCTTCTTCATCGATATTGGCGAATCGTTGATGGAAAAAGGAATCCGAGTTCTGGAACGCTGTATTGCGGAGCAGCTTGAAACGCTCAACGTACCAGTGTCGTATATGCTCTTCTTCCGCATCAATGTAGATGGAAAAATCGAAGAAATCACTAACCAGCAAAGGCGTTTCCTTTTTGATCTGAAGTACATTGATGCCTTCAATAATGAGAATATCCGGTTGACAGATCTGTTTCTCTTCCCCTTGAATGACATCGTAGGCGAGGTGAGAGTATACGGGTGCTTTCACTTCGGGTTTGCCAGATTTCACATCACCCATGAACTGAATCAGGGATTTGATATCATAACTTTCCGGGAATCCCTTGCGGTTCATGATGCCCTTCTCTTGCAGCACGGCATTGGGATATAAGAAACCGTCGGTTGTGACAAGGTCAACCTTCGGGCTATTCTTACCTCTGGCGAGCAGTGCCTGTAGCAAGCGGGCCGCTGTACTTTTGCCCACGGCAACACTTCCCCCAATTCCAATGATGTAGGGGGTGGGGAGGGCTTCTTTTTTCATAAAGGAGGCCGTCAGTCGATTCAGCTCTCGTGAAACTCTTGCATATAGGTCAATAAAGTGGGTAAGAGGCAAATATATATCTTCGACTTCTTGAATCGATACCTCTTCATTCAATCCCTTTAACTGTTCTAATTCGGCTTCCGTCAGTGGCAGAGTGGTCTGATGTTCTTTAAGTTCAGCCCATTCCTTGCGGTTAAACTCGATGTAAGGAGAGTATAAATTCATGAGATCCCGCTTTCTGTATGTAATATAATTGTGGACACAACCTTTAGTGTATCAAATTTCAGGAAACTGACAACACCTTTACATTGTGCATTTCATAATGCCTTTCGTCAAAATGGAGCGAAAACCAACTTATAGGAAAGTTTAACCCAATTTATGTTAAAGTCAACGTATACCATGCGGAAGGGTGACAGCACATGATCGTATATGAGAGAGAGCATGATTTTGTTTTGACCGCACAGCATGAGCATGGATTAGTAGCCGGTGAGATGGCTTCCCACTGGAAAAATGAATTACTAGCCGATGCTGGGCATCGGGATGAATTGATTCTAGCGGCCAAGGAACATGACCGTGGCTGGATTGAACTGGATTCATCTCCATTCTGGAATGATTACAGTCAATCGCCGTATTCGTTTCGTGATTTTCCATTGCGTCCGCGTTTTGTATTCTACCATAAAGGGATTGAAGAAGTTCGTCAGAAAAACCTCTACGCCGGATTATTGTGTAGCTTGATGTATACGGAACTGTTTCAGAAAAATCTGGGGGCCAATGCTCAGGATGATGATGACATCCGAGATTATCTGCAACAAGAACACGAACGTCAGCTGGATTGGGAGAAACAGCTTGGTGGTGATGCTGAAGCACTGAAACAGAGGTTGCAAAGTGATGTGGAGATCATGCTTTTCTGTGATCAGCTCAGTTTGTTTCTCTGTATGGAGGAACCTGGAACACCTGCTGCGCGTTATGATTTTTTTGCAGAAGGGCTCAGTTGTACGTTTGATGCCTGTTCCAGACAACCAATTCAGGCAGAGTGGTTATCCAATGAAAAAGTAGGCCTGTCGTTTTTCCCGTTTGATGAGGACTTTACGGTCGTTTTGCCTTATAAATCGGTGCCAAAGGCAAGTATCCGCAAATTTGGTATGCAACAGGCTTATCGCCGGGCTGAATGGAAGGAACGCCGGGTATTGATTACGGAATTGAACTGAGAACTGGAAACTCCAAGCTTGAGTACAGAGCAGCATAGAATATCACAAACAGGCGGGCTTCTATGTACAGGTGTACAGGGCGTCCGCCTTTCGTATGCATATATATCATCATAGACTATACTGTGAGACCGGTGAAAATTGCAATGAATCAGAGTGGGAATAAAGAAGGAAAACACAGGTTATTCCCAGAAATGTTAGTGTACAGCAGAGAAGCGAATGTTAGCAGGAGGACCAATATGGATACTAGAATAGAAATATTAACGATGTGTATGGTATGGGACAAAATGAATGATCAGGTGTTGCTAATGAATCGGCCGGATCGCAAAGGATTTCCGGGATACATCGCTCCTGGGGGGAAGGTAGACTTTCCGGAGAGTATCGTGGATGGTGCCGTGCGGGAGGTTCTGGAGGAGACGGGGCTAGCGGTCAATGAGATTACGTATAAAGGGCTTGATGAGTTCTGTGATCCCGAACAAGGATTGCGGTACATGGTATTTAACTATTTGGCGACTTCATTCGAGGGTCAGTTATTGCAAGATCCGCCCGAAGGCGAACTGTTATGGGTGCCTATGAAGCGGGTTTTTGAGCTGCCTATGCAGGATTGGTTTGCTGAACGTTTCCCGCGTTTTTTCCAAAAAGGCACTTTTGAGCGGAGTGTGATCTGGGAGAAGTCATCCGGACGTACGTTGCAAGAGACATTTATGGTGTATAGCGATTCGGTACTTGAACAGAGTGGGACCCGATAAGTTAAAACGTCAGAAGGAGGAAAAATCATGGGATACCAGCATGCCCTGGAAGAATACATTGCGGCGACGCTTGATGGGGAATGGAAATTAATCCATGAGCATTTAAGCTTGGGTTAGGATAAAAAGAATGCCTCAAAATGTATCATCCATATCTATATATTTATATCCAAATATTATGATATAATGAAGTTTACTATTTTTATAGGAGATGACTAGTCTGTGGTTAATAGTGTGTGATTAATAGATGGAGTAAACTAGTTTGTTGAAATGAAGAATGATATATTTGTGGATTTGCCATACATAGGCTTCTGCAAACAGAACGTAAATGAATATTGTACGATGAAAAGGTGGAGATTGGCATGAAATTGTCGTTCCGGATTTTGGACTGGGAAGAAGAGAGACCCTACGAACTTTTATTGATGGCTGATCCTTCAAAAGCAATTGTAGATGAGTACCTGAGTCGGGGTGTTTGTTTTATTGCCGAGTATGAAGGAGAGATGGTTGGGGAGTTCGTATTGTTGAAGACTCGTCCGGAGACTGCGGAGATTGTTAATATTGCCGTACAGGAAGAACTGCAGGGACAAGGTGTAGGCAAACACATGATTAAGGAAGCGATGGAAGCTGCACGTAGACTGGGATGTCGAATTCTAGAGATTGGGACAGGCAACTCCAGCTTTCATCAATTGAAGTTATACCAACGTTGCGGTTTCCGCATTATCGGGGTTGATCGTGACTTCTTTGTGAGGCATTATGAGGAAGAGATTATAGAGGATGGTATCCGCTGTGTGGATATGATCCGTATGGCCATAGATCTGGATGCTGTTACAGAGGATGAAAACGAAAGGAAGAGCCCTTAAGTGAATCGGCATACACATATTGGGGTATATGGCTTGGTCGTTTGGGAGGACCAATTCCTGTTGATTCATAAGGCTCGCGGAGCATATCAGGGGCAATGGGATTTACCAGGCGGAAGGCTGGAATTTGGCGAGCAGCCAGAGACTGCTCTTCATCGTGAGTTTGAAGAAGAGACGGGCCTGACCCATCTACAAGTGATGATTCGTTCTGCGGAGTCTACGGTACTGGAATGGGTGCATCAAGGTAAGCCGGAAGAGTTGCACCATATCGGGATGTTGTATGATGTTGTTTTGACCGCAGCCAGTCAGCCGGATCATATCAAAAAAGAACCCGATGGTGAAGATTCGCTGGGCGCGGACTGGTTTACTCTGGAGCAGGTTAGAGATCTTTCCCTAACGCCGTTTGCAGAGTATATGATTAGTCAAAGCACATCTTGATGCGCATCCTCAACTTTATTGTTAACTTAAATTTGCTGAATTCAATCAAGCTGCTCGGATAATTTATGTCTGGGTCAGCTTTTTCAGTTGGTCTCCTGAAGAAAACCCCAATTATTTGTTGAATGTGACGTCAAATGGTTAATGTTTAACTTGACGGTTTGTTTTTGAACATAATGGACCACAATTCAATTAAGGAGGTAAAATGGGAGATCGTATGCCTATTTTGTTGTAATTAAGCGTTCGTTGTTCTGCTCAAATTGATCGATTTATTCGATTCATCTAATTTATGCATCAATTGAACTAAAAATAGGAAATGCTCCTGAGCGTAAAAGTTTATAGAATAGATATTAGAACATGGACTTCACTTGAAGAAGAGGAGAAAGTGTAACCTTCGAACGGATCAGGACAGTATTCGACATCTGTGCGACGGTATATACAATCATTGTTTTACTTTGATTTTGAAAACGCAGACAAACCTTGACGGGAGCGTCGGACTAACGTTACTACCACCAACAGCACGATTATTGGACTTCATGAAAAATTTCGCTTAAAATGTTGAACGAACGCAAATTACGGCTTAGTCAATGATTTCCGTCAAAAACTTATGACTAAATCAAGACGGAGGGAACGTCGATGACGATCGTGGAAGGCAACAAGAAGCCCTGGGAAAGTTACTATGGCCCCAATATGGGATACGTACAGGAACAATATGAATTATTCACTCAAGACCCTGGTTCGGTTACACCGGCCTATCGTGAACTATTTGAACAATGGGGTGCACCGCCGATGTCTGGCAGGGATGCACGCACAACCTTGAATTCCGGCAACGCCCAATCGGCTTCCGGAAGCGTAGACATTCAACTATTACAGAAAGCGGTTACAGCGGGTAAACTGGTATGGAACATCCGTACCTATGGTCATCTTGCTGCAGATATAGATCCGCTTGGAATCAGTGAAGATACAGACACATCTTTGCTGGAACCTCAGCATTTTGAATTAAACGAAGAAGATCTGAAAGCTTTGCCTGCTTCCCTGATCTGGGAAGGTGCAGATGGGCAGACAGCAACCGGATGGGATGCAATCCAACGCTTGCGTCAGATATACACTGGACCCATGGCCTACGAATTCAGTCATGTGCACGAAGTTCAGGAGCGTGAGTGGCTGAATCGTCGTGCGGAATCCCGGACATCACCGGCTCCGCTTACGCCGAAAGAACGTAAGGCTTTGCTGGAACGTTTGGTTGAAGTTGAGCAATTTGAAGATTATCTTCACAAAACATTTGTTGGGCAGAAACGTTTCTCCATCGAAGGTAACGATGTGCTTGTGCCGATGCTGGATGAAGCTGTTCGCATCATGGCAGAAGCCGGATCAAGCCACATTCTGATGGGGATGGCCCACCGTGGACGGTTAAATGTACTGGCTCATGTTTTGGGCAAACCGTACAGCAAAATTTTCTCTGAATTTCATCATGCTCCGAACAAAGATTTGGTTCCATCGGAAGGTTCGACTGGAATCAACTACGGTTGGACGGGGGATGTCAAATATCATATGGGTGCCAATCGTTTTGTAAAAGACGGGGAAACTGTACAGGCACGCCTTACTCTGGCGAATAACCCGAGCCATCTGGAATACGTTAATCCGGTTGTACAAGGGTTTGCACGTGCGGCTCAGGATGACCGTCGTGACCCTGGATATCCGAAGCAGGACGTAACGAAGGCAGCTACCATTTTAATGCATGGTGATGCAGCATTCCCTGGAGAAGGGATCGTTGCAGAGACACTTAACTTCAAAGCTCTGCCAGGATATCAGAATGGCGGAACCATCCATATTATCGTCAACAATCGTCTGGGTTTCACTACAGATAGCGGTGATTCCCGTTCAACGTACTATGCAAGTGACCTTGCTAAAGGGTACGAGATTCCGATTGTACACGTGAATGCGGACAATCCGGAGGCTTGTATTGCAGCCATCCGTATGGCAGCAGAGTATCGGAATCGTTTCAAAAAGGATTTCCTGATCGACTTGATTGGTTACCGTCGTTATGGCCATAATGAAACCGATGATCCCGAAACAACTCAACCTATCGTGTATGACAAGGTGAAAAACCATCCAACGGTAAGTCACTTGTATCAGGATCAGTTGAAACAGGAATCGGTTATCGATGATGCGTCCATTACGAGCATTCGCGATGGAGTAACGAACAAATTAAAAGAAGCTTATGACCAGATGAAGAAAAACGAAGTACATGAATATTACCAACGGAAAATCAGTGACCCGGAGGCTGTTACGATTACTCCGACTGCGGTACCACTGGAGAATCTGCGCAGCATTAATGCCGATCTGCTGAAATGGCCTGAGAACTTCAACGTGTATCCGAAGTTACAGCGGATTTTGCAACGCCGGAGCACTTCCCTGAACGAAGGGGAAAAAGTGGATTGGAGCCTTGCGGAGACACTCGCATTTGCAACCATTCTGGCAGATGGCAAGCCAATTCGGATTAGTGGACAGGATGCAGAACGTGCAACATTCGCTCATCGGAATCTGGTGTTGCATGATTCGGAGAATGGAGCAAAGTTCTGCCCATTACATCACTTGCCACAGGCAAGAGCATCCTTTGCAATCTATAACAGTCCGTTGTCTGAAGAATCCGTTGTTGGATTCGAATACGGATATAACGTATATTCACCCGATACATTGGTCATCTGGGAAGCTCAATTCGGTGACTTTGCCAACTGTGCACAAGTTATTTTTGACCAGTTTGTATCATCGGGGCGTGCCAAATGGTCTCAAAAATCCAGTCTGGTCATGTTGCTTCCACATGCGAATGAGGGTCAGGGACCTGAGCATACAAGTGCTCGTCTTGAACGCTTCCTGCAGCTTTGTGCAGAAGACAACATGACGGTTGCCAACTTGTCGAGTGCATCTCAGTACTTCCACTTGTTGCGTCGTCAAGCTTCGTTGACTGAAACGGAAGATGCTCGTCCACTAGTGATGATGTCACCAAAAAGTCTCATTCGAAATCCGCGTGTTGCTTCACCGGCAGTTGAATTCAGTGAAGGCAAGTTTGAGCTTGTGCTGGAGCAAGCCGGACTGGGTACACAGCCGGATCGCGTAGAGCGCATTATTTTGTGCAGTGGCAAGATTGCCATTGACCTGGAAGATGCTTTTGAAAAAGATAAAGCAGATTGGTCATGGCTTCACATCATTCGAGTGGAACAGCTATATCCGTTCCCGGCAGAAGAGATCAAACGTATATTTGCACGTTTCAGCAATGTAAAAGAACTGGTATGGGTACAGGAAGAAAACAAAAACATGGGTGCCTGGACATACATGGAGCCTCGTCTTCGTGAAGTTGCCCCGGAAGGCACAACCGTTAGATACGAAGGTCGCCCGGAACACGCAAGTCCTTCCAGCGGTTATCAGCTTGTGCATAGTATGGAACAGCAACAGATTATTACATCTGCGTTGAAACAAACGACGAAGAATAATATTCCACTGGGGAGGTAACAGCTGTGAGTGAAATTAAAGTACCTGCAATGGGTGAGTCAATAACTGAGGGAACTGTATCCAGATGGATGGTTAAAGAAGGGGATACCGTTAATCAGGGTGATGTGCTTCTTGAACTGGAAACGGATAAAGTAAATATTGAGATCAGCGCAGAAGAAAGTGGCGTGCTGGAGAAGATCATTCGTCAGGAAGGAGAGACGGTAGAGATCGGTGAAACGATCGGTACACTCTCAGCTGGTTCTGGAGGAGGAAGCGGTGCACCCGCTTCCGAACCAGCAGCTGAAGAGAAAAAGGCCGTTACTCCTGCACCTGAAGCTCCAACACCACCACCAGCACCTGTTGCGGCAGCACCGGAGTCATCCGATAGTGCCAAGACGGCTTCACCGTCTGCTCGTAAGCTTGCACGTGAACGTGGTATCGAGTTGGATCAGGTTCAGAGCAAAGATCCGATTGGACGGGTATACCAGGATGATGTGAAGAGCCATAACAATCAGGCGCCTGCTCCTGCTGCTCCACCTGCGAGTAAAGCTCCAGCAGCACCAAGTGCTCCGGCAGCTGGAAGTTCTACCTATACCAAACCAGTGGAGCGTCAGCGGATGTCTCGCCGCCGTGCGACCATTGCCAAACGTCTGGTAGAGGCTCAGCAGACAGCAGCCATGTTGACTACGTTTAATGAAGTTGATATGACTGCGATCATGGATGTGCGTAAACGCCGTAAGGACAAGTTCAAAGAGAAACATGAGATCAACCTGGGCTTCATGTCCTTCTTCACCAAAGCGGTTGTGGGAGCTTTGAAAAAATTCCCTACAATTAACGCAGAGATTGATGGCGAAGATGTTGTGCTCAAAAAGTATTATGATATCGGCATTGCCGTATCTGCGAAGGAAGGACTGGTTGTACCGGTTGTGCGTGATGCCGATCGTCTGGGCTTTGCCGAGATCGAGAAGAGCATTGCGGACCTGGCATCCAAAGCTCGTTCCAACACGCTGGCGTTATCTGATCTGCAAGGTGGAACGTTCACCATCACTAATGGTGGAACATTTGGTTCCTTGTTGTCTACGCCAATTCTGAATACACCTCAAGTGGGTATTCTGGGGATGCATAAGATCCAGCTTCGTCCAGTGGCGATTGATGCAGAGCGGATGGGGAACCGTCCAATGATGTACATCGCGTTGTCCTACGATCACCGGATTATCGACGGTAGTGAAGCTGTACGTTTCCTTGTGACCGTGAAAGAACTGCTTGAAGACCCGGAATCCCTGTTAATTGAAGGTTAATCCATAAAGCTTGTTTATAGCTATTATTCATATCGCTTAACAAGAAAACCCCTGAACTGGAGCGCAGCGTGAGCTGCACATCCGATTCAGGGGTTTCTTTTGCTGTTGCTCTTGGTATGTTGCCTCCGACTCTATTATATAGAGTCAGCCGTCTCAGTAGGGTTCAACGGACTTTCGTTTGTATTCGAGCCAGGGGTATTCCGCTCTAGCCAGTCTACAACGTGCTGAGCCACTTCTGTTCTGTTGATCTCATGCAGCATTTCATGGCGTCCATCCGGATACAGGCGATACTCAATATTCTCCAGCTGAAGCTTCTTATACTGGGAGACCAGATTAAGAACGCCTTTGCCATGAAGTCCGACAGGGTCCTTCTCACCTGAGAACAGGTATACGGGTTTGTGTTTGGGTATGCGCTCCATATTGTGTGGAAGGTGTACTTCAAGCAGCAATTTGAAGAAGTCGCGGAAAAAGCCTGCTGTACAGACTGCTCCGCACAGGGGATCATCAATGAATCGCTGAACCTCTTGTGAGTCCCGGGACAACCAATCAAACGGTGTCGTTGCAGGGCGGAAAGAGCGATTAAATCCACCAAATACAATCGCGTTGAGCAGCATGCTGGGATGAGTAGCCCCCTGAATGCCGCATTGCAAAAAGGCGAGCTTCTCTCCAAATCGGAGCAGACCACGTCTGCCGTTTGTACCGGATAAAATAAAGGCATGGTACTGCTCATGACCAGCGTACATGAGATGTTGCACCAAGAATGAGCCCATGCTATGCCCCATTAGAAACAGGGGCACCCCAGGATTCTCCTTGGCGGCAACTTCGCCCAGATTAATCATATCACTCGCCATCCAGCGGAAGGCATCGATACCAGCATTACCAAGCAACTTGGCATTCTCCACAGTTTTGCCATGACCCCGATGGTCATTGGCATAAACCGCATAGCCATTTTGGGTAAGAATGCCGGCAAATTCGGCGTATCGGGCTGCCGTCTCGCCCATGCCATGTGCAATTTGCACTACACCTTTAACTTTGCATTCCGGATCGGGAAGCCAGCGGTACACATGAATACGGGTACCTTCACTAGCGACCAAGGCAAAGGTAGATTCCTGCATCTCGTGTAATTCCTCCTTCACAGGTTACATATAAGCTTGATTTATGGCAGATAAGAGCGAAGAACAGTGGTATTTCCATCTAATGTATAAGAACCCAGATTGGCTGGCAAGAGATAACATTGTCCAGCTTTCAATTCAATACTGTCTGATTCAGCATGTGCCCACTCCAAAGTTCCTTCTCCTTCACAGACAACGAGAATCGTGAAGCTGTCAGGATTGGTGGAGAGTTCCCACCGTTCAGTCACAATCCCTTTTTCCACCACAAAATAAGGGCATTCCGCAAGCTTGAGCCATTCACCAGGTGTAGCGTTATTTGTTTTCATCGTTGAGGCACCTGCGCCCTCATAGGCGGTGACATTTAATGAGTCTTCAACATGCAACTCACGTGGTTTGCCATCCAGCCCTGGACGATTGTAATCGTATATCCGGTACGTCGTATCCGAGTTTTGCTGAATCTCAGCAACAACGACACCTGCACAGAGCGCATGTACTGTTCCGGCAGGGATAAAGAACGTATCACCAGCTTCAACAGGTACCTGACGAAGGGTATCCATCACCGTGCCGTTTTCCAATGCTTCTTTTAATGTTGCCCGATCAACGCCTTCATTCAAGCCATAGATGATGTGTGCGCCCGGTTTTGCGTCGAGTACATACCACATTTCTGTTTTGCCAAGCTCGCCAGGAGGCAGTGCCTCATACTCGTCTGTTGGATGAACCTGAACGGACAGGTCATCGTTGCAGTCAAGCAGCTTAATCAGAAGGGGGAAACGTCCGCCTTTTTCAGAGACGCCTTTTGTTCCGAGCCATTCGGTGCCCAGTTGTTCACGAACTTCATCCAGACCCTTGCCAGCCAGTGCTCCATTTAATACCTTGGTTGTACCGTTTGGATGATCCGCAATCATCCATCCTTCTCCGATATGTCCTTCAGGGGGCGTAAGGCCGAATTGCTCCAGCGCACGACCGCCCCACACACGTTCTTTGAATTCAGGTTGGAATTGTAATGGGTATGGCGTAGACATCAGTAATCTCTCCTCTAGTATATGAAATGGTGGATCGCTTTAATCAGTCATGGGCATGTAGTCGCCATGAGCAAACAAGTGAATACGTTTGCATATGTAGATGTAGAACACAGATCGCAGTAAGAAGAAGCCGTTAAAAGCTCGCCTTGCGATTGTGTCTAGTTTATTGTATTTGGTGAACAAAGGAAATTATTTTTTCTCGATTCCGATCAGAAAAGGAGAAGTTTCTCGCTGCAATTGGCGATACATCACAACCTGTGCCTGTTCCACCGGAAGGGCAGAAGACCATTCCAATACGGCTGATGCTTCCTGTGCGCCTCCTTCATGACCGGGGTAGAGCACAACCGTAATGATTCCGCGAGGACGTAATAAAGCGAGTGCAGCCTCGAGTGCAGCGATCGTACTGTCAGTCTCGGTGATGATGGAGGAATCTGCACTTTCTGAAGGCAGGTACCCCAGATTGAACATGACTGCACCAACCGCACCAGGCCATGACTCAGGCACCGCTTCTGTCATTCGATCATGGCTTAGTTGAAGCATGGAAATGGAGCCAAGCTTGGCTTCGTCGTTTTGTTTTCGAATCCGGGCCTGTGCCAGCGTGAGGGCTTCACTTTGAATATCGAATCCAATGACTTGACCACGCCTGCCAACTTGTTGTGCCAAAAATAGTGTGTCTGCTCCTGTACCCACCGTTGCATCTATGGCCAGATCACCTGGCTGTAGGCGGGAAGCAATCCACTGATGTGCACAGCTGAGAACTGAAAGAAAGCCCATCTATGCTCGCCTCCAATACTTACCTTGCCAGGAATCCCGCTCTCGCAGCTCACGATCAATGGAGTTCAACACTTCCCATTTGTTCATGGACCACATCGGCCCAATCAGCAGATCACGCGGTGCGTCGCCTGTAAGGCGGTGTACGATCATTTCCGGAGGAAGCATCTCCAGTGTATCTACGATCAGCTTGATATACTCGTCCTGATCCAAAAAACGTAAAAGACCGGCTTCGTATTGCTTCACCATTGGTGTTTTGCGCATGAGATGTAACAGGTGAATCTTGATTCCCTGTACATCCATATTGGCAACTGCACGTCCAGTGTCCAGCATCATCTCATGTGTCTCTTGAGGCAGACCATATATGATATGTGTGCACACACGTATATTCCGTTTGCGCAGTTTCTCAACCGCTTCTTCGTAACACTTCGTGTCGTGCGCGCGATTAATCAATGTTGATGTGGAATCATGGATCGTTTGAAGGCCCATCTCAACCCACAGATAGGTGCGTTCGTTCAGTTCAGCCAAATAATCAACAACGTCATCTGGCAAACAGTCCGGGCGAGTGGCGATGGACAAACCAACAACACCGGGTTGCTCAAGAATTTCTTCAAAATATTCGCGCAGCTCCTCAACCGGAGCATACGTATTCGTATAGGCTTGGAAGTAGCCAATATAATGGGCTTTAGGCCACTTGAGGTGCTGTTTATCTCGAATTGTATTGAATTGGGTGACCAGATCTTCACGTCTGCTGCCAGCAAAATCGCCTGATCCACGCGCACTGCAGAAGGTGCAACCACCTTTGGCAATGGAACCGTCGCGGTTGGGACAGGTGAATCCAGCATCCAGCATCACTTTGAAAACCTTATTGTTAAATTGATCTCGCATCTCATAATTCCAGGTATGGAATCGTTTATCTCCCCACAGGAGAGGGGACTGTAATGCAGGTGCATTCATCTTCAGGGTACTCCTTTGGCTGTCGAATTACCGTAATCATACGTGAACAAAAGAAGAAGCGCTATGCGATTTCCGTCATAGACGATTGATAGCGAGTATAGGTGTCTTCATGAACTTTTATCATTGTATCAAAAAACTAAAAAAAAAGGGAATCGAAACGCAAAAATAGGCCGTAAAATCAAGGTTTTCTCCTTGCTATAGTTTACACCTTATGTTATATTTAAATCAGCGTCAGACACCATCTAATGGGTATTATTCATCATAGCATTTGAATCAAGATTGACGTCATGGACCATACTATACCGTGAGGTGATATGAATGAATTCCCAAGTTAAAAACAAAGAATTGAATCATGTGTCTGTTGAATTGACGGCAGAAGAAGCACTGGCTTTAACAGGTGTTCGTTTTAATGGAAATCCGAAAGTGAAAGCGGCTGCAAGACAAAAAGTTCGCGATGCTTTCGAAAAGACATTTGATTTTTCACACCAAGATAAGGTAGACTATGAACTACTAAAGTAGTTGGACCCCAATTCCAAATAAATCGAAGAGGGAATCTTTGAGATTTGCCCAAAGTGGCAGATCCGAAGATTCCCTTTTCATTGCTCTTTACAATTTGCCAGTTCTTCGGCAAAATAAGTCTGAGACAAGTATGGGACAAACGGAGGAATAAAATGCGTTTACGTGGCAGAAAAGGGATAAGAGAAAATCTGGAGCAACAAGTTGATCTTGTTGTACTGGACCCGAAGCAACATAAAGGAAAATGGTCTGAACTGTTTGGTAATGATCACCCGATCTTCGTGGAATTTGGTATGGGTAAAGGCCAATTTATCAGCCAAATGAGTTATAAATATCCGGAATATAATTTCATCGGTATTGATATGTATGATGAACTGGTGCGTCGTGCCAGTGAGAAAGCTCGTAATGCGTGGAGTCAGGCTGATGTGGAGACACCTCCGAACCTGAAACTTGCGCTGGCAAATATTGAACAGATCGAAGAAGTTTTTGAACCGGAAGAACTGGAGCGCATTTATTTGAACTTCAGTGACCCTTGGCCAAAAGCAAAGCATGCACGTCGTCGTTTGACGCATCCGCGCTTCCTGAAGAAATACACGGAACTGCTTAATCCAAAAGGTCAGATTCATTTCAAAACCGATTCGGAGACACTGTTTGATTTCTCACTCAACGCCATTGCCGACTTCGGGCTGCAAATGACCAATATTTCTTTGAATCTGCATCGTGATGGATTGAATGAAGAACATGTGATGACGGAGTACGAGCAAAAATTCATGGGTAAAGGTATGAACATTCACCGGGTTGAAGTGATTGTGGGTGAAGAGGCCTTGCGTGAGTATCAGCAGACACGTCTGGACAAGTATAAAGTTCGTGAAGCTTCTGATGAGTCCGGCGAAGATCAGGAACAGGAATAAAATCAAAATCTAACTTAAACTTATTAAAGAAGAGCGACACATGAGGTGAATGGTTTCATTCTCATAGGTCGCTCTTTTTTTGCATTAACAATCGATGTGCTATACTCCATAAACTCAAGTCTGGGATGATTTCAAAAGTTCTCTGAATGAAACTCTTTGCGGCGATAATCGTTTGGTGTAACACCATTAAACTTTTTGAACATGCGATAGAAGTATGAACTGTTGGTGAATCCCGTTCTCTCGGCAATATCGGCAACGGAGTTCTCTGTCTCTACTAGCAGATGCTGGGCCTTGGCTATGCGGGTTTCGTTAATCACGTCCGTGAGCCCTTTCAGGGTGAGCTGTTTGTAGAGCCTGCTCACATAGATGGGCGACATGCCCAGTTCATCTGCAATGGAGGTTAGACAGAGATTGGGGTCCGCATAGTCCCGCTCAATAATGCCATTGATTTTACGAATCAACTCTTCGTGCTTCAGTGTACGTTTCTCCTCGACTTTGGAACCAAGCTCATCAAACATCCGATAGAAGTGTTCATGTACTTCACTGATGTCTTCTGCGTCTTTGACAGGCAGCATTAGACCATCCGAGACTGAATCAAGCGTGAGTTGATTATTCTTCTTGAGGGTATTTCGTACATGGTTCAGTGTCATCGTCAGATGGGATAAGGCTAGCTGGAAGACGGTAAATGGAAATGCGGCTGTCTCGCCGACGATGTCTGTATAGACTTGTTTTGCTTCTCGCGTCTTACCTGTCATTAGATGATCGACAAGTTGTCTTTCCTTACCAGCTGGGAATGCGTACTCCTTGGCGTGATACGCCATGATGTCAGAGGTATAGATCAGACAGCCCGGTCCCATGAACAAACGATGCAGTGAGGCTTCGGCTGATCTGGTATAGGATGCAATACTGTCTTCCAATGAATCTTCTTCCGTGCCGATCGTACAGGAGATGGAGCATTTCAAATGGGTCATTACAGCTGCCTGCATCATACGTAGCAGCTCTTCGATCCGGTTATGAGCAGGTTGCCCAAGTTCATGGCTTTCGGCTTTTTCATTGAAGATGAGTGTGATCAGATCACCGCCCATGTCCACAGCTTCTGCATTGTAGTGGAGATCGGCTGTCTCGGTGCAGATGTTCATCATGGCGTATTTTACAAGCTGGGTCTCATCACGGTACGTTTCACAGAATTCGGTAAAATGGTCAATACGCAGCAATACCAATCTGGATACACGCCGAACATCAATGGAGGAACCATAGAACTTCATCCGTTCTTCCAGCATCCCTCCAGTTACTGTTTCGCGGCCCTGCAGGGCCCCTCGTAGAAAATCCTGCCGTAACAAATGAAGACTACCACGTCGCTCTGCTTCCATCACACGTAAACGAACAAGCACCTTATCAATAGGGTGATATAGTTTTCGGGACACAAGGTAAGAGAGCAGCAAGCCTGCGAAGAGAAGTCCAACACAAAACAGAATGGTATGTGTGCGCATACTCCGTATATCTGAGGTAATCAGATCATAAGGTGTTATTCTTACATAACGCCAACCTAGGTCATCGGGAGCGGTATAGGTGATGAGAGATTTTTCTCCGTCGACTTTCTCGGTAAAGTAAGCTGATTGCCCCGTATCCTGCATAATTGGCTTCATAAAAGCTTCGCTGGAGAGATTTTTCATCAATGCACGGTCGCCAAAGTCAGATAAAAGGTCTCCCTTCTCATTCACGATAAAGGTCTTGCCTGGTTGATCCACAGCATTCATATTTGGACTGAGCCAATCATCCTTGATATTAACGATGACAGCATAGTTTAGCTTCGCGTTATCATTAATCGTGTCATAACAGAGATAGGTGTAGCTGTTAACCTCTGTTGCTTCGGTAGAGCCGACCTGATATGTACGCGGGATAGGCACAAAAGGTTTATAGTCATGGAAGCGTTGGAGGATGCTTGTAATCCCCTGATCATCGATCTCCGAGATGGACTGCTGCCCATTGCGCATGTTGGAACTGATAAAGAATTCTTTACTTTTGGAGTTATATACATAGATGGATTCGATAAAGGGAAGGGACATACGGTAGTTGTCTAGCTGCTCCATCGCCGATGTAATCTCATAGATATTTGGTTTGGAATAGAGCAGTAATGAAGAGATGGTGTAGTCCTGATAAATCTGATATGACAATGATTTCGCAGTCTCGGTCATTTTGGCCACTTCACGGCTGGTTTGAGTAAGACTGTTCATATCTGTACGATACACCTGGCGAAGAGCAATTCGATTATAGTTGACGTACAAAATAGAAGAAGCCACAAGTAAGGTAGCGACGGTACTGATAATAATGCCGATCAGAATCCGTGTGAAGACTTTCTGACTGTCCTCTGAACGTTTACGCATTCTTCTTCCCCCTCGGACCTCCTGTTTTGGGTGAACCACATAGAATTTCATATACATAAGTGAGGCTTCATAGTTGGATGAGCAGAAGAGCAAGAGTAACTTGAATTATATATTATGTATGCGTTTACATCAATGGTGCACAAGCCATTTTGCCTGTTCTGTCTACATAAAGTTCAACTTTCGCTGAATTGTTCACTAGGTGTAGCCTATGCACGATATCAACATTTGTGAACGGATGTGTGTGGATGTCAGTTCATTTCATGGTTCGTTCATTTTGTTCACAGTTTATTTCGCAGAATCGTTCATTTTCTGAAGGGAAGCTTCAGTATCCGTGAGTGAATAGAGCATCTACAATAAAAAGAGAGCTCCACCACGCAGCACCGCAAGAAATTCGGGAGGGATCGAGCCATGCTCAAAGAATTGAACAAAAACAAAATCATGTTTCTGATGCTGTTGCCCACGCTGATCTTTTTTCTGATTAACTCGTATTTTCCGATGGTCGGCATCTATTATGCGTTCACCCGGTATGATTTTGAAGGCGGATTATTTGGCAGTCCATTTGTCGGTCTGGAGAACTTTAAGTTCCTATGGCAATCCGGAATGTTGCTGAAGCTCACAACCAACACTGTGGGTTACAATCTCGCCTTCATTATATTAGGGAACGGTCTGGCGATCTTCTGTGCGATTATGCTTAGCGAGATCCGGGGCAGGTTATTCAAAAAAATTACGCAATCCGTCATGTTTTTGCCGTATTTCATCTCATTTGTACTATTAAGTGTAATCGCTTACAACATGTTTAACTACGAGTCGGGTTTTGTGAACACGGTGCTCAAACGTTTTGAGGCCGGCCCGGTCGACATCTATAACACACCCTGGATCTGGGTGTTCCTGATCATCATCTTTTACCTATGGAAAAATCTTGGATACAGCATGGTCATCTATCTGGCCGCCATAACGGGTATCAGTGACGAGTATTATGAAGCTGCCCGAATCGACGGGGCCAATATTTTTCAGCGGATCTGGTACATTACGGTACCGATGCTGAAGCCAACCTTTGTCATCCTGTTGTTGTTCTCGCTTGGCAGCATTATGAAGGGGCAGTTTGACCTGTTCTATCAACTGATCGGTAATAACGGGGTACTGTACAACGCTACAGATATTATTGATACGTATGTGTATCGTTCACTGAAAGTAACGTTTGATATCGGGATGGCAACTGCTGCTGGTCTGTATCAGTCGCTATTCGGATTCATTTTGATCATGACCGTCAACTATATTATCCGCAAAGTAAATGAGGACTACGCCTTGTTCTAGAACGCCCGCAGGGCAGGAGGGAGAACGATCATGAACACGCCAATGAATACTCACACTCGTGCGAATACGCGTCTCAGAGATTCGGAATTCACTTTCATGTTTCAACTGATTTCCTACAGCTTCATCATCATTTTATCAATCATGTGCTTGCTACCGTTTCTGCTGATTCTATCCGGTTCATTCAGCAGCAACGAGTCCATTGTGAGGGATGGTTATCACCTCTTTCCAACGGACTTTTCCCTGGAAGGTTACAAAATGGTGTTCAAATTCCCGACTCAGGTACTCAAGGCTTATGGGGTAACGGTCTTTACAACGGTGGTGGGGACTACGCTAGGGCTGTTCCTCATCACGATGGCCGGATTTGTGCTCCAGCGTAAGGATTTTAAATATCGGAACACGTTCTCGTTTTTTATCTACTTCACAACCCTGTTTGGTGGGGGACTTGTGCCTTGGTACATTATGCTGGCGAACTACTTCGATCTCACAGATACGTACACCGTACTGATTTTCCCGGGGTTGATGACGCCATTCCTCATTATCCTGATGAAAAACTTCATTCGCTCGGCAGTGCCGGATGAATTGATTGAGTCCGCCAAAATTGATGGAGCAAATGACTTCCGCATCTATTTCAGCATTGTGTTGAAACTGGCGATGCCTGGTATCGCCACCGTAGGTCTGTTCCTGGCACTGGGTTACTGGAATGACTGGTTTACCTCATCCCTCTTCATTAACAACCCGGATATGTACCAACTGCAATTTTATCTCTACAACACGATGAACACGATTACATTCATTGACCAGATGGCGATTGGCACAGGGATCACACTCAGTCAGGATGTGCCTACCGAATCAACCAAGATGGCAATGGCTATCGTTGTAACGGGACCGATTTTGTTCCTGTATCCGTTTGTACAACGTTATTTTGTCAAAGGACTCACCATTGGTGCAGTGAAAGGTTAGAACGTGAACACGCTGTGGATGTCAGACCATTAACATTATTTTCGGTCTGAAACATGACGAGTCTGCGCTAACATATAAAGGTTCACCACAAAAAGGGAGGATGCGTATGCGTAACAAAACAATTCGGCACCTGTCTCTGGTACTTGCCCTGATGTTGTTCGCCGGGGTACTTGCCGCATGTAACAACGGTTCGGGGGGATCGACGCAAGGAAGTGAACAAGGAGGAACATCCGGGAACAAAGGCGAGAAAGTCACACTTCAATTTTACATGCTTGGGGATGCTCCCAAAGATCTGCCTGTTATTGAATCCGAGATCAATAAGCTGGCGGAGGCTGATCTGAACGTCAATGTGAAATTCAACTACACCTCATGGACCGACTGGGATCAAAAATATAAACTGCTGCTGTCTTCCGGACAGCCGATCGATCTGATCTTCACAGCGGATTGGACATTCTACCAGTCCTATGCCAAGAAGGGCGCGTTCCTGCCACTGGATGAAATGTTGCCTACAGCAGCGCCAGCACTGAAAGCTCATGTACCTGATGACATGTGGAATGCTGTCAAAATCAATGACAAAATCTATACTGTTCCATCAACTTGGATTGAGTATGTAACCGAGGGAATTGCGTACCGTGAGGACTTACGCGAGAAGTACAATCTTCCGAAACCGGAATCCTTGGAGACGCTTGAAGCGTATCTGGAGGGCATCAAAGCCAACGAACCCAATATGATTCCGATTGCGGATAGCAATGCCAACCACACCCATGGTATTCGTCAATTGACATCCAAGCTGGTTAATACAGCAGGTCAACTTCCATATGGACTGGATATTATGTATGACACACCTTCAACCGTGACGTCCTATTGGGGATCGGCGCAACACCTGGAAGACCTGAAAACATACAAACGTTGGATGGACAAAGGATTTTTCCCGAAAAACGTACTGAATGTGAAGGATACTTCCAACTCGTTGCTGCAAAATGGAAAAGCGGCTGTTGTTCTGTCCGGGGAAAACCCGAACAAATTTAATGCAGATGTAATCAAGGTGCAGTCTACGCATCCAGATTGGAAACTGGCTTATTTCCCATACCCGAATGCAAAAGGGTTTGCACAACCGGTTCACCCAATCCACAATGGTTTTGCGATTCCGCGTAGCAGTAAAAACCCGGAAAAAGCATTGGCATTTTATGAGAAACTGGTGACAGACAAACGCTACAACTGGTTGACTGAGTACGGCGTTGAGGGCAAAAACTTCGAGGTAGATAATGGATACTACAAAATGGTCGGAGATGCACAAACAAATGGCTTCGCGCGTGAGGGCATGAATGGCTGGGCTTGGCGTAATCCGGAATTCATGCTCTATGATAAAACCTTTGATGATGTCCTGACCATGTTTGAAGATCTCGACAAAATCAAAAAGCCGGATATTTATACCGGATTTGCTGAAGACTGGACTCCGTACCAAGCCGAGAAGGCTGCATTGGAGCAAGTGGAAAAACAATATTTGTATCCGCTTAATGTAGGTTTGGTGGCAGACGTAGAAGCTGGATTGAACACATTTATGGAGAAGGCTAAACAAGCAGGATTGGAAAAAATTCAGGCAGAATACACCAAGCAGTGGCAGGAGTACTTGAAGTCAACAGGCATTCAATAGTTTGTACTTTCCTTCATAAAGAAAAGGTGCCTTCGGATTCGAAGGCACCTTTTCAATGTGGTTGCAGGCTTGTTTGAAGCCGTTGGTTAGAGGCATGATTGGACGAAGAATGCGGGAAGCGACATCCTATTGGGATAAATTCATAAACGGGCCTCTTCTGCGGATGAAGGACGAACGTCCTCCAGCAGATCGATAATACTTTGAGCGCTCTGCATTGGATGAACCTTGGCGATTTCCGCCAAATGACGTTTGCGTTTACGTACAACATCCGGGTAGTGATGCAACAGCTTGTTCATCCATTTAACCACTACGTCGGGCGAAGTTATGGGTTCTCCCAACCCTCTTGCCGTAAAATAATGGACGTTTTCTTCTTCCTGACCAGGTATAGGGTTGTGGAACAACATGGGAATTCCTTTGGCCAAGCCTTCACTGCATGTCATTCCCCCAGGTTTGGTAATCAGAAGGTCGGATACTTCCATTAATTTGTCCACTTCGTTGGTGTATCCCATAATGTGAATGTTTTCTTTGCGATACATGGGGTTCTGTTCCATGCTGATCCGTGTTTTATCATTGCGACCGAGACAAAAAATGATCTGAATATCTTCATGCCAGCGTGTCAGCAGCGGATGGACCAGCTTGTCGCTGAGCATTCCCCAACCGCCACCCATCACCAGTACAGTAGGCATGTTCTTGAGGTTAAATCTGCTTCGGATCTCTTCTCGCCCGGGATGCTCCCAGAAATTTGGATGCACCGGAATGCCCGTGACTCGAATGTTTTCTGTAGGTACGCCTCGTAGCATTAGTTTGGACTTAACCTCATCTGAAGAAACCAGATAAAGGTCTACTTCACGGTTAATCCACGTCCCATGTGCATCATAGTCGGTAATGACTGTGCATAGGGGAACCTGTACACCCAGACGTTTCAGTCTGGATATGACAGCACTTGGAATCGGATGTGTACAGACGATCGCATCGGGACGTAACTGGCGCACAACACTGCGTGTATGTGTATAGAACAGTTTATGCAACGCCAGTGTGGTCAGCCTGTTCAATGATTTTTTATATTGGTGCCTGTATACGTATCCGAAAAGTTTGGGTTGGTTGGTAACCGTTTTTTTGTATGCTGTTATAATCAGAGGTGCAACCTTTGGATTTAAGAAACTTCCCAGTTCAAGCACTTTTGTCTGCACGTCTGGCGAGAGCTTTCGCAAATTGCTGGACAGTGCATAGGCGGCTTGAGTATGACCCGTACCAAAGCCTTCAGATAATAGTAATACTCTTTTTTTCTCCACGCTTGCTTCACCTGTTCCTGCTAGGTTTTTCTGAGTCTAACATATCGGCTTTAAGACCAGAATGCAACTGTTGCAAGTGCGACTAAAGTACCTATTGTGGCACCCGCCAGAACATCGGAAGGATAGTGTAACCCCAGATAAATTCGAGAGAATCCGACAACAAGGGCCACAGGCAACAATATTAGCAATAAGATCGGATCAGTGGTCATAAAGGGAACTGTGACCGAAAAAATGGCAGTTGTGTGCCCTGAAGGAAACGAGTGATCCGTCAGGGGATTACGGAACGTAATTGTATCCGGCAAGGCCAGATAAGGTCGAATGCGGGGATACAATTTTTTCGCGATAGCTACAGGGATATGGCTGACCGCAAGGGCGATACATGCCTGTAGTCCTGTTGTGCTCCATGGAGCTGGAGCAAGCAGCCAGATTAACAACGATATTGCAATAGAAGAAGTTGCTCCACCCAGATGGGTGAAATAATACAGCCAAAAATTCATAAAACGATTATGAAGTCGGCCGTTGATCCACATAAAAACATTTCGATCATAATCTTGAAACTTTAAGAATAAACGGCTCATATTGGCCTCCTGCCAGTCAGGCCGCCCGTAATGGCGGCATTATTTCCGGTGATTTTCTGCATCCGGTTTCGTCCTGATTAGTATATAACCGTTTTTCATGAACTTGAGGTTATTTCAGGTATATGTTTATCATATTTTTAAATGTTGTCCTTTTCAAGAAGAACCCATGTAAAGAAAGTGAAATTCATGTTAAAGAGTGGATATATACCCATCTTAACTTTTTGACTTGGGTCAGCTAAAAAAGATACAATGATTCAACATGGCTGAAATGAGGTAAAAAAAATGTGAGTTTTGTTTCAAACTTTTTGAGGTCTGTTTGCGTTATTTGTTATAGAGCCTCTGACGAAGAATAACATGCTGATGAAAAAAGCAGGGACTTTAGAAATAAAAATCAAGTAAACGGCTGAAAATAAGATATAACAGGCATGAATGCGAGGTTGTGGTATCACGAAGTGTCTATTCAGCGTTTAAAGATCACATTTCTGCTTTAGAAAGTGGAATTGGGGTTTTGACAAATGACTGAAAAGGATACAGAATCGATAAAGCAGCCAACTGATAGCAACCAAGCTTTGAAACATTGCCTGATATATTCACGTAGTAACCAAAAGAACAGGGTCATATTCTGCAGATCAAAAAAAAATAAATTGCAGAATCAGGAAGAGAAATGCTTGAGTAAACTGGGTTTTGAAAAAAAGGGGGTAACAGAGAACGATGTTGGACGCTATATTCGTCACGATGCAGGTCATTCTGGCACTGCTAGCCGTGTACCAATTCACGTTTTCGCTGTTCGGTCTGATTAAGAAAAAGAAAAAGAAACATTATCCGGCGACAAAATCATTCGCTGTACTCGTCGCAGCACACAATGAGGAACAAGTCATTGGTGCCTTGATGGAGAACTTGAAACAACTAGACTATCCGGAAGATCTGTACGATGTGTTTGTCATCTGTGACAACTGTACGGATGGAACGGCTCAAATTGTCAGAGAGCATGGATTAAACGCATGTGTACGTACCAACGCCGATTTAAGAGGTAAAGGCTACGCCATCGAATGGATGCTTAAGTACCTGTGGAAATTGCCACGTCAGTATGACGCAGTTGTTATGTTTGACGCGGATAACCTGGTTGACCGTAACTTCTTGCTTGAGATGAATGATGACTTGAACAATGGTTCACGTGTTATCCAAGGATACATTGATACAAAAAATCCGGAGGATTCCTGGATTACTGCAGCTTACGGTGTATCTTACTGGTACATCAACCGTTTGTGGCAGTTGTCTCGTCATAACTTGAATATGGCGAATTTCCTCGGAGGAACCGGAATGTGCTTCGAGACCAACCTGTTGAAGGAAATTGGCTGGGGTGCAACAAGTCTGGTTGAGGATCTGGAGTTTACGATGCGCAGTGTGCAACGTAATGTGTATCCTGTTTTCAACTATGACGCCAAAGTATTTGATGAGAAGCCATTAACATTCAAAGCTTCAGCGAGACAACGTCTGCGCTGGATGCAAGGTCACTTTACAGTTGCGCGTAGATACTTCTTCCCGCTGCTCTGGCAGTCCATTAAGGAAAGAAGCTTGGTGAAATTTGACCTTGCTATCTATGGAGCCAATGTCTATGTGGTGTTGCTTACGTTCCTGATGACGGCTGTGATGTGGGTAGACATGGCTTTATTCAGTGGTCCGCACATTGCTAATATTTATGGGTACTTCCCGCTATGGGTTGGGTTCGTGGCTATTGGTTTGAACATTCTGACGTTCCTGTTGTCCATGGCACTGGAGAAAGTTACCTTTGCCAAAGTTTATCTATATCTGATTTTGTTCCCGATCTACCTGCTGTCTTGGTACCCGATTACGTTCTACGCTTTCTTTACGCAGAACAACAAACAGTGGAGCCACACTCAACATACACGTGTTGTACGGTTGGATGAGGTACAGAGCAAACAAGGGTAAGGAACATGCATGCGATACTTTGTTGACATCTGATATAACAAATGTATAATTCACAAAAAAAAGTTGTGAAGAATGTTGACAATGTGTTTTATGGGTGATATAGTATTCAAGTGCCTTAAAACGAATAGCAATGGAATCACAAGCAGAAGTCCGACTTCTCACCTGATCAACAAACATGTTGGCTGGTCAACGATCCCAATAATTTATGAAGTGTATATTCATGAAGAATTGTGTTGATTACAGGGATGTCGGTAGCTTAACCGGCATCCCTTTTATTTTTGTTTAACTGGATATTCAAAATGACCTGGAGGTGGACGATTATTAGTAAAGATCACATGATTAATGATGAGATTCGGGCGAAGGAAGTACGCCTTGTCGGAGCTGAAGGAGAACAAATTGGGATTACGCCCATTCGCGAAGCACTGCAAATGGCGATTGACCTGAATTTGGATCTGGTCAATGTGGCACCACAGGCTAAACCGCCGGTGTGTCGTATTATGGACTATGGCAAATTCCGCTATGAGCAACAAAAGAAAGATAAAGAAGCCCGTAAGAACCAGAAAATTGTTGATATTAAAGAAGTATGGTTCCGTTCCAATATTGAGGAGCACGATTATCAAACGAAGCTTCGTAATGTAGTTAAGTTTTTGAACGAAGGCGACAAAGTGAAATGTTCTGTTCGTTATCGCGGACGTGAAATTGCACATGCCGCGATTGGTCAACGGATTTTGGAGCGCGTTAAGGTAGAAGTTGCAGAACTTTGTACTGTTGAACGTCAACCAAAATTGGAAGGCCGCAGTATGATCATGATCTTGGCTCCTAAAGCCTGATAACATTGGAGGAGGAAACACAAAATGCCTAAAATGAAAACACACAGCAGTTTGAAAGGACGCTTCAAAATTACCGGTTCCGGTAAGGTCCTTCGTTACAAAGCTCACAAAAACCACTTGCTTTCCCACAAATCCAAACGTGCTAAGCGCGTTCTGAACGGTAACCCAGTTATGGCTGCCGGGGATGTTAGACGTTTGAAACAAGGCTTGGCTAACTTGAAAGGCTAATTCTAATTAGTACATTCCGTATGGGGGATCGGCTACGGCCGTACACATACCACGGATACATTTATATTTATTTGGGAGGTTCTTTAATATGGCAAGAGTAAAAGGCGGTTTTGTAGTACGTCGTCGTCATAAAAAGGTTTTGAAACTGGCAAGAGGTTATTTCGGTTCCAAACACCGTATTTTTAAAACAGCTAACGAGCAAGTAATGAAATCCCTGGTATACGCATACCGTGACCGTCGCAACACGAAACGTAACTTCCGCAGACTGTGGATCGTTCGTATCAATGCTGCAGCACGTATGAATGGTTTGTCTTACAACAAACTGATCCATGGTTTGAAACTTGCTGGAGTAGACATGAACCGCAAAATGTTGGCTGATCTGGCCGTTAACGACATCAATGCGTTCAACTCTTTGGCTACTGTTGCTAAAGGCAAAATCAACGCTTAAATTGTATGATACAAGCCGCCGTACCTATATGGCGGCTTTTTTTACGGCTTGGAAGAAATTCGGAGATGAATCTCTGAATGAGTAGAGCGAATAGGCTGTAGTCTGGAAGGGAACAATGAAACCAGATAACTAGTGAATAACGATCCATGAGAATACATAAAATACGAACGGTGAAATAATACAAATGAAAACAGGTAAATCCCACTTATCACTAAAGTTCGCGATATGTTTTTGTTATATAACATCACATCGTTGTAACGTTAGTGTGTTAAAACGCTAAATTATTAAGCGTTTTCAATAAAAAAAGAACAAAAATATGTGATATTTGGTGATGAAACATCTGGATTTTAACACTGGTTGATTGTATAATCACCTCTAGTAGGCTAGTCCTAGATTTTTCTCTCCATGTCATAATGTTCGGTTTTTCGACAGATGATAGGATGCTTCAAGGGTGAGAATGCGCTTTTAATGTCGAAGAAACCATACATTCTGCATAAAAGTCATTCCTGCGATCTGTTAACCGTTCAATTGTAGGCTGGATTGGAATGAGGGATATATCATTAAGGGGGAAAAAGAGAAAATGAAAAAGATGCTCAGCTTGTCTTTGGTAATGTTGCTGGCGGTATCGGTTATGCTCGCAGGTTGCGGTAGCAAACCGAAAGAAGAAACAAATGCCGGAGGAGATACAGGTGGCACTTCCACTGAAGCAAAATCCGATCTCAAAATTGGTATGGTTACTGACGTAGGTGGAGTTAATGACAAATCCTTTAACCAATCCGCTTGGGAAGCTCTGCAAGCGACTGAAACAGAAACAGGTACTGCTGTTAAATACCTGCAAAGTAAATCCGATGAAGAGTACATTCCTAACCTGAACGAATTCGTTAAAGGCGGATATGATCTGACTTGGGGTATCGGTTTCCAATTGGCTGATGCAATCAAAACTGTAGCTGAGCAAAACCCTGATGCTAAACTCGCGATCATCGACAGTGTTGTTGATGCTCCTAACGTTAAATCCGTAACATTTGCTGAAGAAGAAGGATCTTACTTGGTTGGTGTTGTGGCTGGTCTGACAACAAAGTCCAACAAAATTGGTTTTGTAGGCGGTATGGAAAGCCCACTGATCAAAAAGTTTGAAGTAGGATTCAGAGAAGGTGTTAAAGCAGTTAACCCTGATGCTCAATTCATTTCTAACTACACAGGTGCATTTGATAAACCTGACTTGGGTAAAGCAGCAGCAGCAACTCTTTACAATGAAGGCGTAGATATTATCTTCCACGCTTCTGGCGCAACAGGTAACGGTGTGTTTAACGAAGCAAGTGCTCGTAAGAAACAAGGTCAAGATGTATGGGTTATCGGTGTTGACAAAGACCAATCTCTTGAGTTTGGTGATGAGATCACTTTGACTTCCATGATCAAAAAAGTTGACGAAGCAGTTAAGCGCGTTAACAAAGAAGTAGTTGATGGTACATTCGCTGGCGGTTCCGAGAACCTGACTTTGAAAGAAAACGGCGTAGGTATTGCTGATACCTCTACTGCCAATGTATCTGCTGATACACTTGCAAAAGTGGAAGAGTACAAAGAAAAAATCATCAGCGGCGAAATCAAAATTCCTACAGAGTAATTTTGATCTTAGTCTCAAATAAAATAATCATTGGGGCCGGTCTTGACCGGCCTTATGATTGCAAGAACAGGAACATTTGATCAATTCATCATAACAATTGTACAAGGTCACTGTGCACCAACGCTCCTGTAGGAGCTTTTCTTAAGATAATGGAATTGATATGTTCTTAATGAGCTGAACCATTCGATTATCGCAAGAAAAACTTCAGCTAAGCGCGGTCTGTCTTCTTTGAAAGTACGTCGATAGACGTTTTTTTTTACGTTTGCGGAACCACACTATATCAGTTATAAGGGTGATTACATGGGTGCAGCAACCCCCGTCGTTGAGTTAAAACAAATTACGAAGCGTTTCCCAGGCATTGTTGCCAACGACGCCATCAGCCTTCAGCTTCGTAAGGGCGAGATCCATGCGCTACTGGGCGAAAACGGCGCTGGTAAGTCAACGTTGATGAATATTGTATTTGGTCTCTATCAGCCAGATGAAGGTTCCATTGAAGTGAATGGCAAGCCTGTCATCATCGACAGCCCTAACCGAGCGATCGATCTTGGCATAGGCATGGTGCATCAGCATTTTAAACTTGTACAGCCGTTCACGGTAACAGAGAACATTATTTTGGGATCTGAACCAACGAAGGGTCTCAATATTAACTATAAAAAAGCAGCCGCTGAAGTTCAGCGTCTTTCCGAACAGTATGGACTGAAGGTGAATCCTCATGCCAAAATTCATGATATTTCTGTCGGAATGCAGCAACGTGTAGAGATTGTTAAAACGTTGTATCGCGGTGCAGACATTCTGATATTTGACGAGCCTACAGCCGTATTGACTCCTCAAGAGATCAAAGAACTGATGATTATCATGAAGAAGCTTGTAGCTGAAGGAAAGTCCATTATTTTGATCACGCACAAACTGAAAGAAATCATGGAAATCTCCGATACGGTAACGATTATCCGTCGGGGTAAAGTAATTGATTCGGTTAAAACATCGGAAACCAATCCGAATGAGCTGGCAGAGAAAATGGTGGGGCGGAATGTCACATTCAAAGTGGACAAAAAACCGGCTACACCTGGAGCCAATGTGCTCGAAGTCAGTAAATTAACGGCCAAGAATAAAGAAGGTATTTCGGTTCTGAACCAACTTAACCTGAACGTACGTGCAGGAGAGATTGTTGGAATCGCAGGCGTGGATGGTAACGGTCAAAGTGAACTGATTGAAGCTCTTACCGGACTTCGTAAAGTAGAGAGCGGTTCGATTCTTTTGGAGGGCAAGGAGCTGTCCAATCATTCTCCGCGCCATATCTCGGAGTCGGGTGTAGCCCACATTCCGGAAGATCGACATAAACACGGACTTGTACTTGATTTTTCAGTGAGTGAAAATATCGTTCTGGAATCGTATTATAAAGCACCATACACACGTAAAGGGTTCCTTAACTTCGATGCGATCAAAAAGCAGGCTAAGCGGCTTGTTGAGGCATTTGACGTGCGTACACCAAGCATCGAGACCAAAGCTCGTTCCTTGTCCGGAGGAAACCAGCAAAAGGCCATTATCGCCCGTGAGGTAGATAAAAACCCTGAACTGCTTATCGCTGCACAGCCAACGCGTGGTTTGGACGTAGGGGCTATTGAGTTCGTGCAAAAGCAACTGATTGCACAGCGTGATCAAGGGAAGGCTGTTCTGCTGATTTCATTTGAGCTTGATGAGATTATCAATGTATCTGACCGAATTGCTGTCATCTATGAAGGCCAGATCGTTGGCGAGGTGCTGCCGGAAGAAACCAATGATAGGGAGCTCGGCTTGATGATGGCGGGCAGCACTCAAAAGAGAGGTACTGCGCATGAATAACGTATTGAAATGGTTTACGCGAGATTCATTTATTTTGCCTGTAGTAGCTATTATTATGGGTCTTATTCTCGGTGGAGTTGTCATGCTGATTGGTGGCTACAATCCAATCGAAGCCTATGGAGCATTGTTCACCAAGGTATTTGGAGACATGTACAACTTTGGTGAAGCAGTACGGGAAATGACACCATTAATTATGACTGGACTTGCATTTGCATTTGCATCACGTGCAGGGCTGTTTAACATCGGGGGAGAAGGTCAATTTCTCGTCGGAATGACAGCTGCGACATTTGTTGGTGTTAAATTTGCAGGGTTGCCGATCTACCTTCATGCGCCAATGGCTTTGATTGCTGGTGCACTGTTTGGTGGTCTCTGGGCAGCTATTGCTGGTTATCTGAAAGCGGCACGTGGGGTCAATGAAGTTATCAGTAGTATCATGTTGAACTGGATTGGTCTGTATCTGGCCAACCTTATCGTACGCCAATTCTTGCTGTTGAAGGGCGAGAATCGCTCCGTGGATATCAGCGAATCGGCTTCGATTAGTCTCACATGGTTATCTGAACTGATGGGCAACTCCCGTGTACACATGGGGACGTTGATTGCCCTTGTGATGGCTGTGCTCTTTTATATCTATATGTGGAAAACAAAACAAGGTTTTGAAATCCGCGCGGTAGGCTACAACCCTAATGCGGCTGAATATGCAGGTATGCATGTTAACCGGAATATCGTAAAAGCGATGTTTATCAGTGGTATGCTTGCCGGTCTTGGTGGTGCATTCCAGGTTCTTGGTGTGTTCCATTACCAGACCGTAATGTCGGGTTCACCAGGTACAGGCTTTGACGGAATAGCTGTTGCGCTAATTGGTTTGAATCATCCGTTTGGGGTGTTGTTGGGTGCAGTGTTGTTTGGTACCCTCACGTACGGATCTGCAGGTATGAGTTTTGCTGCGGATGTTCCGCCTGAGATTATTCGGATTGTGATCGGTTCGATTATCTTCTTTATTGCGGCACAAGGCATCGTGCGCTGGATACTCAAACCGTTCTATTCGAAGCGTAAGAAAGAGAAGGTGTTGTAGATGGACTTGTTGACAATTGGGCAAATTATCAATACGACGCTTGTCTTTGCTACGGCATTGATTTTTGCATCACTCGGCGGAATCTTTTCGGAAAAATCAGGTGTAACCAACCTTGGACTTGAAGGTTTTATGGTCTTTGGTGCCTTTGCAGCTGGAATCGGGGCGCATTATGCTCAAGAAGCGGGCATGGGTGGAACGACTTCGGCCTGGATGGGGGTTTTGCTTGCGATTGTATTGGGCGTACTGGTATCGCTGATTCATGCCGTTGCGTCTATCACATTTAAGGCAGACCAGATTATCAGTGGTATCGTCATTAACTTTTTGGCAGCAGGAAGTACGTTGTACTTGGTTAAACTGTTGTTTGAAGGTTCTGGTGATTCACCGTTGGTTCAAGGCTTCAGCAAGTTTGATGTGCCATTCTTGAAAGACATTCCTTTGCTTGGAGAAGCCTTTTTCAAGAACGTATATCCAACGACATATCTAGCCATTCTGTTTGTATTCCTGACGTATTACATCATGTTCAAAACGCCATTTGGTCTGCGCCTTCGTTCTGTAGGGGAACATCCAAGTGCGGCTGATACGGTTGGTGTTAAAGTGCTTCGTTATCGCTATGTTGGCGTTATGATCAGTGGTGCGCTTGCGGCCATTGGTGGAGCAGCAATCACGTTGACAACTACGGGTACATTCTCACACAATACGGTTTCCGGCCAAGGTTATATTGCTATTGCAGCTATGATCTTTGGTAAGTGGAATCCGATTGGTGCCTTTGGTGCGGCTGTCTTCTTTGGATTCTCACAAGCGATCCGAAACTATGTACAGTTGTTTGAATGGTCACAAAGTATTCCCCAGGAAATTATTTTTATGTTGCCTTACCTGCTTACCATCATCGTTCTCGTTGCAGCGGTTGGACGTTCTTCGGCTCCGTCTGCACTCGGTGAAGCATATGATCCGGGTAAAAGGTAAACTTGTAACATTTCAATTTACTATCCAAAAACTTGATAAAAGGGTCCGCCTTGTGCGGGCTTTTTTTGTTTTCTTGAACGTTGCTAAGCCACTTTTTCACGTTAACTTTGGTTCTCGTGCAGATACCCATATTTTCAGGTAGGGACAAAGAAACAGGCGAATTCAGTGATGGACGAATACACTGTTTTGAACGATCCGAGGAGGAGGGGAAAGTATGAAACAACAAGTTACGCGTGATGAGGCGATGAAATTAATAGGCAAAAATATTGTTGCAATCAAAAATGACGGCACTCGGGTTACGGGAAAGCTGTTGAAAGTATCGGGCAACAAACTGGTACTCAAGCGTTTGAATGGCAAAAAAGTACGTACAAAAGCGATTCTGCCACTGGTATTGTTTGACCTGCTCGCTATTGCCACACTGCCTTATGCTTATGGAGCTGGTCCCGGCTTTGGTCCCGGATATGGACCTGGACCAAAACCAGGCCCTGGATACGGTCCAGGCTACGGACCGGGGTATGGACCTGGAGGACCTGGTGGCGGTTTTGGCCCGGGGCCTGGATTTGGTCCTTATGGTCCGGGTCCACGTCCACCAGGATTTTTCTAGGACATTCTAAATGTTTTTTCCAATTCGTAGCAGCGGCTGATCATGATGTATCGAATCGCGCTGTATCCATTTTTTTGATAAAACTGAAGCCCTTTGGTATTGCCCTCATCCACCATCACTTTAGATCTTCGACAACCTCGGGATGCTGCAAAGCTCTCTGCTTTGAGCAACAAAGTTTGCCCGTAACGTTTGCGTTGTTCTTTTGGACTAACGGCCATCATATCGACATAGAGCAATTCCCCATGCATGAGAAAATGGATGAATGCCACAGCAGCTTTGTCTGGCTCCGGCGAGACAACAAAGGTCATGCCCCTGTTCATTCGCAGGGGTATTTCTTTGCGGATTTTATTAATTTCCTTTTCGCTCATATGGGATAAAGGAACAAGTTGAGTGTCAATCAGCTTCATGATGGCGCCATCATCCAGCTTGGATGTGCGTTGCCGAATCACCATGCGGAGCCTCCTTTCAGGACCAGTCGTGCTGCTCGTATATCCTATGCCCGAAGCAAGATAAAAGGTGACTGAATGAAGCGCTGGGATTAGGGCAACCTTATAGGCTGAAGAGGGAGGAAGGAAGGTTCTCTGAATTTTTATGCAAAACAGGTATTGACTTATCGGTTGGAGGAATCATATAATGTTCCTAACATTTAACGAGAATATTTCATCGGCTATGAAGAGGACGAAGTTTTAAGGGCTCTTTTGCTCAGAGAGTGGCTGGAATTGCTGAAACCACCACCATTATCCCTTATATACGAGCTCACCTCGGAGCTGTTTTCCTGAAAAGCACTGGATGTCACTCCTTTCGCGTATTAGGGAAAATCGTATGTCTGCGTTACAGACAACAGGTATGGGAAACGACTATGTTCGTTTGAGCTATTCATTTTGTTGTACCTGGTAAGGTCCGTTATTGCGAAATTTCGGGCAAAGTTGGGTGGTACCACGGAAGCGATAACCTTTCGTCCCTCGCAAGCATGAACTTGTTTGCAGGGATGGAAGGTTTTTTTTGTAACTTTAAATGTCAGAATGGTGTAAATTTCGAGAGGAGGATGACTGATGGGAGCTCAAATTCCAGAAGTACGGTCAACAGATGAATTACGTGAAAAATGGATGAAGCCGGAGGTCATTAGCGGATCCGAAATTCTGCTGAGAAGTTTGTTACTTGAAGGTGTCGAGTGCGTATTTGGTTACCCGGGCGGCGCAGTGTTGTACATTTACGATGCGATGTATGGTTTCGAGGATTTCAAACACGTTCTCACTCGTCACGAACAAGGTGCAATACATGCAGCTGACGGATATGCACGTGCAAGTGGCAAAGTTGGTGTCTGCATCGCTACTTCCGGACCAGGAGCAACGAATCTGGTTACGGGTATTGCAACAGCATATATGGATTCAGTACCACTCGTAGTCATTACGGGGAACGTTATTTCAAGCCTGATCGGTTCAGATGCTTTCCAGGAAGCGGATATTACCGGGATTACAATGCCAATCACTAAACACAGTTACCTGGTGAAAGATGTAAAAGATCTGTCCAGTGTGATTCATGAGGCATTCCATATTGCCAATACCGGTCGTAAAGGTCCTGTACTGATCGACATCCCGAAAGATGTATCAGCGAACAAAACATTGTTTGAACCAACAACTGAACCTGTTATATTGAGAGGGTACAATCCACGGACAGTACCAAACAAACTGCAGGTTGACCGTTTGGCCCAAGCCATTCAGGAAGCAGAGCGTCCAATGATTCTCGCTGGTGGCGGTGTGGTATACTCGGGAGGACATGAAGAACTGTTCGAGTTTGTTGAGAAGACAGGCATTCCAATTACGACTACTCTCCTTGGTCTAGGCGCATTCCCAAGCGGTCATGAATTATGGACGGGTATGCCAGGTATGCACGGAACGTACACTTCCAATCAGGCGATTCAAAAAGCGGACCTGCTGATTAATATCGGCGCACGATTCGATGATCGGGTAACAGGCAAGCTGGATGGATTCGCTCCACATGCCAAGATCGTTCATATCGATATTGATCCGGCTGAGATTGGTAAAAACATTGCAACGGATATTCCAATCGTTGGTGATGTGAAGACTGTACTGGAAATAGCCAACAAAGAAGTTGGACGTGCAGAGCGTGCAGATGCATGGAGAGACCAGATCAAACAGTGGAAACAAGAGAAACCTTACAGCTATACGGATTCAGACGAAGTGCTGAAACCCCAGTGGGTTGTTGAAATGCTGAATGATACAACCAAAGGTGAAGCAATTGTAACTACGGATGTGGGACAACATCAGATGTGGGCAGCACAATATTATAAATTTAATCAACCGCGTTCATGGGTAACTTCGGGTGGTCTCGGAACGATGGGCTTTGGATTCCCTTCTGCCATAGGTGCTCAGATGGCCAATCCGGACAGACTCGTTATCTCCATTAACGGTGACGGCGGAATGCAGATGTGTTCCCAAGAACTCGCGATTTGTGCCATTAACAATATACCGGTAAAAATTGTGATCATTAACAATCAGGTACTTGGAATGGTTCGCCAATGGCAGGAGATTATCTATGAGAACCGTTACAGCCATATTGATCTGGCAGGAAGCCCTGATTTTGTAAAACTGGCTGAAGCTTATGGCGTAAAAGGTTTGCGTGCAACCAACAAGGAAGAAGCCCAGCGTGCTTGGCAGGAAGCATTGGATACACCAGGACCGGTCGTTGTTGAATTCGTAGTACGCAAGGAAGAAAATGTATATCCAATGGTTCCGCAAGGAGCGACAATTGATCAAATGCTGATGGGGGATGCTGACGAATGATTAGACATACGATTTCAATATTGGTAAACGATCAGCCAGGCGTCCTTCAGCGTGTATCAGGGTTGTTCGGTCGACGCGGATTTAACATTGAGAGTATTACAGTGGGTCAATCGGAAGAACCTGGACTCTCCCGGATGGTTATTGTTACCATTGGTGACGATAAAACACTTGAGCAGATTGAGAAACAATTATACAAAATCATCGATGTTATTAAAGTGGTGGATTTCAGCCTGAAACCAATGGTAGCCCGTGAACTCGCCCTGATAAAAGTGAAAGCAGAGCCTTCCGAGCGTCCTGAAATTCTGGGTGTGGTAGAAACATTCCGCGCATCCGTTGTAGATGTTGGTCCAGGCAGCTTGATTGTGCAGGTAGTCGGAGATACGGACAAAATTGATGCTATGATTGAATTGCTCAAGCCATATGGCATTCGCGAATTGTCCCGTACAGGCATAACTGCATTGGTACGCGGCAACGTATAAAGCTATAATGAATGAAGAGGGACGACGGTTAGCTAACATATACAGTTGATCTTATGTGAGTGTCAGTCCCTTAACAGTTGTAATTTAACATTTTAGTGATGTAACGCTTGAAAATATAGCTACATTCCCGCATTAATGGGCGGGTGTCTGAACGGATCGGATCAGACCAGAGATGCTTTTGACACGCCAAGCGAGTCGGTCCCTTGAGACACCCGCTCATTAATGAAGGGTTCTTTACAATACAAAGGAGGACTTATAAACATGCCAGTAACTACTTATTATGAACAGGATGCAGAGCTTAACGTATTGAAAGGAAAAACGATCGCGGTAATCGGTTATGGTAGCCAGGGCCACGCCCAAGCTCAAAACCTTCGTGATAGCGGATTGAACGTAGTCATCGGACTTCGTGAAGGTAAATCCTTCGACACTGCAAAAAATGACGGATTTGAAGTTCTGTCCCCGGCTGAAGCAACAAGCCGCGCAGATGTAGTTCAAATCTTGCTGCCAGACGAAACTCAAGCTTCTGTATACAAAAACGAAATCGAACCAAACCTGAAAGAAGGCGCTGCATTGCTCTTCTCACACGGTTTCAACGTTCATTTCGGTCAAATCGTTGCTCCAAAAAACAGCGATGTATTGCTGGTAGCTCCTAAGTCCCCTGGTCACATGGTACGTCGTACTTATGTGGAAGGTTTTGGTGTACCGGGCCTGATCGCGATCGAGCAAGATGCAACGGGTAAAGCTAAAGAAATCGGTTTGGCTTATGCTAAAGGTATCGGTTGTACACGCGCAGGGGTTATCGAAACTTCCTTCCGTGAAGAAACAGAAACAGATCTGTTCGGTGAGCAAGCTGTTCTGTGTGGTGGCGTGAGTGCATTGGTAAAAGCTGGATTCGAAACATTGACAGAAGCGGGTTACGCTCCTGAAATGGCATACTTCGAATGTCTGCACGAACTGAAGCTGATCGTTGACATGATGTATGAAGGCGGACTTTCAAGCATGCGTGATTCCATCAGTAACACAGCTGAGTACGGTGACTATGTAACTGGACCTCGCGTTGTAACTGAAGATACGAAGAAAGCAATGAAAGAAGTCCTGACAGATATCCAACAAGGTAAATTCGCACGTGACTTCATTCTGGAAAACCAATCCGGACGTGCATTCTTGACAGCAACTCGTCGTAACGAAGCTGAACACCCAATCGAAGTGGTTGGCGGACAATTGCGTGAGATGATGCACTGGATCAAGAAGTAAGCATTAACTTCTAGAGCATGCACTTTAAGGTAATCAAGTAAACTTAGAGCTTTAACTGGGAATAGCGGCCGTGCTTATGCGTGAGCCGCTATTGCTGGTTCAGAGAAACATATAATAACAAGTACAGGAGGTGCGAAGCGTGCGTAAAATCTATGTATTTGACACAACGCTGCGTGATGGAGAGCAATCCCCGGGAGTCAATCTGAACACTCGTGAAAAGGTGGAAATTGCCCATCAGCTCGAGCGGCTTGGCATTGACCGGATGGAAGCGGGTTTCCCGGCGGCATCTCCAGGTGACCTGGCAGCTGTCAATGCAGTAGCAAATGCGGTCAAAAATGTGACTGTAATTGGCTTGTCCCGTTCCAGAGAGCAAGACATTGATGCGGTTAAAGAAGCACTTAAAGGTGCACAGGACCCGTGCATTCACGTTTTCCTGGCAACTTCACCTATTCACCGCCAACATAAATTGCGCATGGACAAAGCGCAGGTACTGGATACAGCTCGTTCCGCGATTCGTTATGCAAAGAAAACATTCTCGAAGATTGAATTTTCACTTGAAGATGCAGGTCGTACCGAGTATGATTTCCTCGTGGAAATGGTAAATATGGCTGTTGAAGAAGGTGCAGCGGTCGTGAATATTCCGGATACGGTTGGTTACCTGAGCCCATATGAATACGGAAACATTTTCAAACATCTCAAGGAGAACGTACACGGTATTGAAAAGGTACAGCTGAGTGCCCACTGCCATAATGACTTGGGTATGGCGACGGCCAATACACTTGCAGCCATTCTCAACGGAGCCGATCAGATCGAAGGTACGATCAATGGCATTGGTGAACGTGCCGGGAACACGGCGATCGAGGAAATTGCTATGGCACTGGAGACACGTCAGGAATTTTTCCAGGCGAAAACATCGCTGCAGTTGTCTGAAATTGCACGGACCAGTCGTTTGGTTAGCCGTTTGACAGGTATGGTTGTGCCTGGAAACAAAGCCATTGTTGGGGCAAATGCCTTCGCACATGAATCTGGTATTCACCAGGATGGCATGTTGAAGGAAAAAACAACGTACGAGATTATGACTCCAGAGTCCATCGGTCTGAAGGAAAGCAAACTTGTACTGGGTAAACATTCTGGTCGTCATGCCTTCCGTGAACGGTTGATTGATCTGGGATATGAGCTGGAGGAAGAAGCATTGAATCGCGCTTTCGCCCAGTTTAAAGATCTGGCTGATAAGAAAAAAGAAGTAACTGATGAAGATCTGCTCGCTCTAATTGAAGAGAAATTGCAGGATGCACCTGAGGTGTATAAACTGGAATCGATCTTCGTAACGTACGGAGATGAATCGGTACCAACAGCCAAAGTCCGCATTGCGACGCTTGGCGGGGATACGGTTGAGAAGCAAGCAGAGGGTAACGGATCGGTAGACGCAATCTACAATGCGATTGACCAAGTAAGCGGGGAAGACGTAACGTTGTCTGACTATTCCATCAAATCGGTAACGCATGGTAAGGATGCATTGGGTGAAGTACATGTTGTGCTGACTCAGAATCAGGTTTCGGTACAAGGACGTGGCGTAAGCACAGATATATTGGGTGCAAGTGCACGTGCCTATGTAGACGGCCTGAATCAATTGATTGAGAAGCGCAAGACATATACGAACCGTGTAAACGTTAACCTGTAGGCTCCGATGTAAGAAGCACGCAGCTTTCATTGAACTGAACTATAAGCCGAGACAGATGTATGCTGCTAGAATGATTAATCTTTAATTTAGTTGATTTAGTAGATCGTTTGGCTTACTTTGTTACGTTTAGTGAGGTACGTAAAGAGTCTGACTCTCCTGTGGAGGGTCAGACTCTTTTGCCTTTTATTTATATGATTATGACAGTAACACAGTGCAAGTTGCACGCCTAACTCTCGAATTGGCTTACACTATCAAGCTATTACCACGCGTATGCATTAGGTGCATGTCCACCTGGACCCGGGAAAATCTCATCCAGACGTTTGAGCACAGCTTCATCCAAAGTCACGTCCAGACATTTGAGTGCGGTCTCAAACTGCTCCAGCGTACGCGGTCCGATAATCGGGGCGGTAACTGCCGGATTGGCTGCAACCCATGCCAAAGCCACCGTATCCTGTGGTTCACCGAGATCACGACACAGTGCGGCAAAGTCTTCAAGCTGAGTCTGCTGCTGCTCGATCCGTCCAGAGATGCCCCCGCTGCGTGTTCCTTCCAGCTTCTGCAGAGCGTTACGTCCCAGTAATCCACCATCCAGTGGACTCCATGGAATGACGCCGAGGCCCAGCTCTTTGGCAGCGGGCAGTACTTCCAACTCAGGCAAACGACAGTTGAGACTATATTTATGTTGCTCGGAAATCAGGCCGAGGAAATGACGATTCTTGGCTTCACTTTGAGCGATTGCAATCTGCCATGCAGCAAAGTTACTCGATCCTACATAACCGATTTTACCCTGATGAACGGCATTCTCAAATGCACCCCACAGTTCATTCCATGATACGGCTGGGTCTACATGATGCATCTGGTATAGCTCGATATGATCAGTCTGTAAGCGGCGGAGGGAACCCTCCAGATGCCGTCTGATTTTGTAGGCGGAGAGGCCAGCTTCGTTGTTGGGGCCATCTGTATCATCATGCATGGAGCCATAGACTTTGGTGGCCAGAACGACTTTCTCACGTCTGCCACCACCCTGGTTGAACCAGCGTCCGATAATTTCTTCGGTAAGACCGGAATTCTCACCCCAGCCGTAGATGTTAGCGGTATCAAAAAAGTTCACGCCTGCATCGAGTGCTGCGTCCATAATGCGGAAAGCTTCTTTTTCATCTGTAGCAGGCCCGAAATTCATGGTACCGAGACAGATTCGGCTGACCTTGAGGCCTGATTTACCCAAATACGAATATTGCATGTTGCTTATCCCTCCTGCGTATCTGATTTGAGTTCAGCTATATTTTAACCTAGCCGGGAGGTCAGAACAACTTGGAAAGGCCAATGTTTATTGGCTTATAGGTAAAATCTATTAAAGTCATAGATTGTATATCTTGGTCAAATGACCTTGGAATATGATACAAAAGAGAGAGTTAATATGAGACGTTACTTTATGAATAAATAATGAATGAAATATAAGGAGTGGACAACCCAATGGCAGACGTAAAAAAAATTGCAGTTATTGCAGGTGACGGAATTGGCCCTGAAGTCGTAGCTGAGGCTGAGAAGGTTCTTAAACGTACGGAGGAAGTATTCGGTTATCGTTTTGAGACAAAGCATGCGCTGTTTGGCGGAATCGCGATTGATGAGAAGGGTACTCCTCTTCCTGAAGAAACACTGAGCGTATGTAAAAGTGCAGATGCAGTCCTGCTTGGAGCGGTTGGTGGTCCAAAATGGGATAACAACAGCAAGGAGCTTCGCCCGGAAACAGGCCTGCTGGGTATTCGCAAAGCACTTGGATTGTTCTCCAACCTGCGTCCGGCTGTCGTATTTGATTGCCTGAAAGATGCTTCAACTTTGAAGCCTGAAGTACTGGAAGGTACAGATCTGATGGTGGTACGTGAGTTGACAGGTGGGATCTACTTCGGTGAGAAGTTCAGACGTGAAAGTGCACAGGGCGAAGAGGCTGTGGATACATGTGCATATAATGTAACAGAAGTGGAGCGGATCGTTCGTCAGGCATTCGAAATTGCGCAAGGACGTCGCAAAAAGCTGGCTTCTGTAGACAAAGCCAACGTATTGGAAACTTCCCGTCTCTGGCGTGAAGTCGTGAACCGGGTAGCACCGGATTATCCAGATGTTGAACTGGAGCATGTACTGGTAGACAACTGCGCGATGCAATTGCTGCGTCGTCCGTCCAGCTTTGATGTCATCGTAACGGAAAACATGTTTGGAGATATCTTGAGTGATGAAGCAGCGATGTTGACAGGTTCCATCGGTATGCTCGCATCTGCATCACTGGGAGAGGGCAGCTTCGGACTCTATGAGCCGGTACACGGTTCTGCACCGGATATCGCCGGTCAAGGACTCGCTAATCCGATTGCAACGATTCTCTCTTTGGCGTTGATGTTCCGCACAACCTTTGGTTATACAGAAGGTGCAGATGCCATTGAAGCAGCTGTGTCGGATGTATTGAACGCAGGACACCGCACGAGTGATATTGCTGTAGACAAGAGCACAGCGATCAGCACGACCGAAATGGGCGATTTGATCGTGGCGGCTATCCAGAAACAGGCGTAATTATATTACCAACTACAGGCAGCCCTTTGTTTCCAGTTATGGAATATACAGAGGGCTGTCCCTTTATCATTTTTGCCACGAAAAATCCTTATTTATAATGATTATAAAAAAATAATGTTTATAATCTTGACTTTGAGAAGTCCGGATGATAACATTTTACTTGTACTTGTTATCAAGTATCAAATCATTTTAATTACAGGAAAAGCGTACGCGTTTTTCTTGATGATGAGCAATCCGCAAGGATGCTTACATAATCCCAAAGGAGGAATTTTTAGTTATGGCAGAACGTTTGGTAGGTAGACCAGCACCGGATTTCGCAATGGAAACAGTATCAGGAGACGGACAAGATTTCGGTTCCGTTAAACTGTCCGATTATCGTGGCAAATGGCTTGTATTCTTCTTTTATCCTTTGGACTTCACATTTGTGTGCCCAACTGAAATTACAGCTTTGAGCGTTGCTTCCGAGCAATTCAAAGCTTTGGATACAGAAATCCTTGGCGTGAGCGTAGACTCCGTACACAGCCACAAAGCATGGATCAACACACCTGTAGACAGCAATGGTCTGGGTCAATTGAACTTCCCACTGGCTTCTGACATCACGAAGCAAGTGGCTAAAGATTACGGCGTTCTGATCGAAGAAGAAGGCGTAGCATTGCGCGGTCTGTTCATCATTGATCCAGAAGGCGAATTGAAATATCAAGTGGTTAACCACAACGATGTAGGTCGTAGTGTTGAAGAAACACTTCGCGTACTGCAAGCACTGCAATCCGGCGGATTGTGTGCAATGAACTGGAAACCAGGCGACACTAACCTGTAAGCCAGATTAACTTGAACGGTTTTTGTTCAAGCCCTCATCCCGTTAGGGATTGAGGGCTTTTTGCACCCTTTTGACGGAAGTTATCACGAAGTTAATCAAAAGTGTTTGAACAAGCAACTAAGCGTGTTAATAATATATTAGAAGAAAGTCTTCTTTTTATCTGTTGAAAGAGGAATTGATGGCCTTTAAGGCGAATAGGGTATGGAAACCCGGTAAATATTCCGGTGCTCTGCATTTATAATCTGTACATGAATGTGATACACTGATGGAACTATTCCTTTTCGGAAGTGCTGGAAGTGTACGGGATGGCATTATAACCAAAAAGTCCCGGCACGTAATAAGGAGGGTGAACAAAAATGAGTTACTGTTGTGGGGCAAGTATGGTTGGAACGAAGGGCACGCTGAAGCATTACCGCACCCAGGTTCATAATGTTCCCCTGCTGTTTTGCCCGGTGTGTCACCGGGTTGAGGTGCATTATAAAGTGGAAAACGAATATGAAATTCTGGCTGAATATGCGCATGGAGACGGTGCATCCGAGATCGACTTTCAAGATTATGTTACAGAAGATGAGGATGCGATTTTTGAAAACTGTGTAAACCGTGAGAGCGAGGATGCCATGGTCATTGTGCAGCGCCAGATTGATATGGCTCTGGATTTGCTCAGGCTCGCGAAGGAAACCAAAGACGAGAAGTGGGAAAGCGAACTTAAACGTCGATTAGCTGTGATGAGTCAGCGCAGACTGAAAATTCAGCATAATAAGACCGGACTATAGATGAACTCGGATATATCACAAATTAAAGATATTAAAAACGAAGCTGATTTGCCTATTGGGGTGAAACGGCTTCGTTTTTGTGCTGTATTCTGGAACTAATTCGAGGTTTTTTTTAAAATAATTTCCATTCGACACTTTCTCCGATTGACTCTCTTCTATAAACTTGTCTATGATAAAAACAGACTTGCAAAAGAGGCGGAGCAAAAAATGTTCGTGTTTGGGAATAGGAGAAGGTCAGAATGGGACAAACGTATATGATTTTCCGGATCAACTGTTGGTTACCGGGAATAGACCAGCATGAGTTCCGGCCATGCCATCCATATTTTCGGCTCAGCCCCCCAACGAAAGGGCACCGGTAATGAAAAATAAAATCGGCCCTTCCTGTTTCTGTGATGATACGATGTCCGAATGGCAAGTTTATCATTTACGTGAAAAGGAGGAACCTGACATGATTAGTGAATTTCAGGATACAGTGCCTCAACCAACGGATGGATTCCCGCCTGTGCATCTGGATAACAACAAGTACGAAAATGTACTGGAACATCTGGATAGCGGTATTATGTTGTTTGACAGTCACGGTGTATTGACGTTTATTAACGTTCAGATGGCAAAGTTGTTGGAACTTCCAAGAAGTCTGTTGAGTGGCTGCACCCTGATGCAAATGCTGCATCATCCACAGATGAGCCGATTCAAGAAAAAGAAAATTTTACGTATCTATCGGGAAACTATTTTTCATCGTAAGCGCTATCATGAATTGATTGATGAATACGGAAGGCATTGGCTGGTTACTGTGACGTACGGTGATCAGATGGATGGCGACTTCTTGTTCAGCGTCAAAGATGTATCTGATTATAAACAAATTGAACAGACCGCTTATCAAAATGACAAACTTGCGATGCTGGGGCGAATTTCAGCATCTATTGCTCATGAAATTCGTAATCCGTTGACTGCAATCCGTGGGTTCATCCAACTGCTCAGGCCCCATTTGTTGCAGCTCGGCAAAGACGAGTACGCTCGAATCATACTGACGGAGATTGATCGGGCGAATGACATCATCTATGAATTTTTGAATTCTTCCAAACCGTCAGCTCCACAGAAGACCGTGATATCCGTCGACTCTTTGCTCAAAGAGGTGGTCTTGCTGACCGAAAGCGAAGGTTTGATGAAGGGATGCGAGATCGTACTGGATGAAGGGGATGCCCCGCTGAATGTGTCCATTGATGTCAAACAGATTAAGCAGGTTATTTTGAATATGGTGAAAAACGCAATGGATGCCATTGAGGAAGTTGGCGAAGAACATACGGGTCTAATTCGAATATCTACCGCCACGGAAAACAAGTTCGTGCAGATCTCCATCGCGGATAACGGTCATGGGATGGACCATAACACGCTTGTACGTCTGTTTGATCCATTCTTCACGACCAAGGAGAGCGGAACAGGGCTTGGACTTTCGGTGAGTTACCGGATCATCAAGAACCATGGAGGCACCATCTCTGTGGATAGCAAAAAGGGCGAAGGCACGCGGTTTATAATTATGTTACCCTTGGTATATTGAGAAAAGCGGGGAGTTAAGGAGTTGGCCATTTGCCAACTCCTTTGTTTTATGTTGCCAATAAGGGTTATAGTTAGTAATGAATGCGAATACATAAGCTCCATAACGGAAGGATGAGATGCAGATGGAAATCCAAGGAATGGAACGAATGAATCAACAATTGATGGATCACGTGGGAAAAGTGATTGTGGGAAAAGAGCATACGATAGAGCTGGTGATGACAGCCATCATAGCGTCAGGGCATGTCCTGCTGGAGGATGTACCAGGTACCGGAAAAACGATGCTTGCCAAATCGGTAGCCTCTTCATTGGACTGCACATTCCAACGCATACAGTTTACACCGGACTTGCTGCCCTCGGACTTAACAGGGATTCATTTTTTTAATCAAAAAGAAGGGGATTTTGAATTCCGACCCGGCCCCTTGTTTGCCAATCTTGTACTAGCCGATGAGATTAACCGGGCTACACCGCGTACACAATCAAGTTTGCTGGAGTGTATGGAAGAGCGCCAGATCAGTATCGACGGTTCAACGAGACAGCTGGAACGGCCATTTATCGTTATCGCCACCCAGAACCCTGTAGATAACCAGGGAACTTTTCCGCTACCTGAAGCGCAGATGGATCGTTTTATGATGAAAATTCGCATGGGTTATCCAAGCAGTGAAGAGAGTGTAGAAATTTTGAGACGTACGGTAGCCAGTCGTTCTGTTGATGATCTCTCGGCGGTGATCAGTCGTGAAGAACTTTTGAAGGCGCAGGATACGTATAAAACAGTGCAAATTAACGAAGATTTGCTACGATATATCATTCAGTTAACCGAAGCGACAAGGCAACATCCCGAGCTCTCGCTTGGCGTAAGTCCACGAGGGGCTCAGGCATTACTCAAGGCAAGTCAGGCATGGGCTGCGCTGCATGGCAGAGATTTTGTTTTGCCTGATGATATTAAAGTACTGGCGGAACCTGTGCTGGCCCACCGACTGGTATTCCGTAACCGGATCAGACAACAAGAGGGCTTGGCTGAGCGTATCATCCAGGAACTTCTGAATCAGACAGAAGTGCCTACGGAGAATCTCGCTACAAGCGGGCGTTAATCTTATGGCATTATTATGGCTTGTCCTTGTTGGAGGCATTGTCGTTGTTATACATGGTGTGTGGTTTGGAAGACCTGCACTGCGAAAGCTCAAGTACAGCAGACAATTCAGCAAGCTGCGTTGTTACGCTGGAGATGAACTTGAGATGGTAGAGACGATATCAAATGAGAAACGAGTCTCCGTACCGTGGCTCAGACTTGAATCGATGATGCCAGTGTCGTTTGTATTTCGTTCCGGCTCAGGTATGGATATTAGTCAAGGCGAGATCTATCAGAACCATAAGAGTATTTTTACGTTAAAACCGTTTACTCGTATTACGCGCAAGCATCCTTTTACATGTACTCAGCGTGGAATTTATCCATTAAATACAGCAACGATGACAGGTGGGGATCTCTTTGGCGTGTGGCGTTCCACCAAACCAATTCCCTTGCAAATGTCTATGATCGTGTATCCTTCATTAATGAATGCAGAGGATCTTCCTGCAATTTATCAGGTATGGCAGGGAGAAGTGGAAGTATCACGATGGATCGTTGAAGATCCTTTCTTGATCCTGGGTGTTCGGCCTTATGGTGCAGGCGACCCCATGAATCGTATTCACTGGAAAGCGAGTGCACGTACAGGTGAATTACAAGTCTACAAGCAGGGATGGACGGCTGATCCGCAATCCTGGATTGTAGTCAACATTCAGGAATCTGCAGATATGTGGAGTGTTGTTACTCGACCGGAAAAGATTGAACGGGCACTTCGTTACGCTGCCACGGCTGCAGTGGATGCCATCGGTAGAGGGTTGCCGGCAGGTTTCGCCCATAATGGTTATCATGTGGGTGGAGGCCGCGATACACTTCGGATTGAGCCGGATTATGGCACCCCGCATCTGGAACGGTTACTGGAAGCTATGGCCGAGACAGAGTTGAAATGTATGGCGCCCATGGAGCAATTCCTGAACGATGAAGTACGTCTGAATGAAGAAGCACAGCAAATCCGCAGCTATCTGCTAATTACATCCTATGTATCTGCTGCTATGGAGCACGAGATTGCACGTCTGCACGAACAAGGACATCGTGTGACGATTCTCCCGGTTGAGGACGTGAAGGGTAACACGAAGGCGGTGAGTGCATGATGAACAGACCGGTAGCGACGATCAAAGGACTCATAGCGATGCTTGCCGTCCTGATGGCGGGCATATACCTTTTTCCGATATTTACGCTTGCTTCATTCTACGCAATGGAACATTTGCCGTTCACATTATTCATCATGGTTGTTCTTGTAGGTTGGTTGGGACAGTTCATTCAGCATAAAATTCCAGGTTTTAGCGAGAAGAATACATTCATTCGTGGAGTAACGGCACTCGTCATAGGATTTCTCTTCGCACTCGTTGTTGGGATGAGCCTCATTCTCCCGTTGCCGGATATCATCACATTGGTACTGTGTGGAGTCATCTCGGCTTATGCAGGGCTGACCTTCCAGCCAGCCTTTCATTCTGTGTTGTTATGGCGCTTGCAGATTATGGGTGTAATCAGTGCGATCGTGCTTATGATTGCTTCGAACTCGTTGGAATTCATGCAGCCGATACGAACCTATACCCTATGGATCTATATTGCGGGAGTGATCAGCTTTGCCTTTTGGCTGGTTGGACGATATATGCTGCAACTGGATCAGGCAATACTCAATGATGGCAAGAGAAGATTGGTATTAAGAGATTTTGCACGTGCGAATCATCAGCGGTTCATGTGGATGTTTATTGTTATCGTTGCGATCGGTGCTTTCCCAAGTCTGGCTGCCTGGCTGGGGCCGCTACGTGACCGCTTGCTCGCATGGATCAGGGGATGGTTTGGTCCGATTTCTGGTGAGGAGCCACGATTACCAATGGACAATCCCAATCAGCCGCTAAATATACCGAATGACTGGAGAGAGCCGCCCTCCGAGCCCTCAGTCTTCTGGAACATCCTCGGATGGGTAGTGATGTGTGCTGTAGCAGGAGCAATTCTGTGGCTGCTTCTGAGGTTGGGACAAAAAACGATAAACAGACTTATGGATCGATTCAAGGGGATGTTACAACCAGGTGAAAAGAAGGCAGAACCACGGACGGAGTATATCGATGTCAGTGAGACGCTTGATGCGCCAGCAAAAGTCCGAAAGAATTGGTTTCGGAAGAAAGAAGCGCCCCCTGCACAGGATGCTGAACGTGTTCGGTATTACTATCGGACTTGGATTGAAAGAGCTGCTCATCGAGGCGTAGTAATACAGGGGACGCACACTCCGCTGGAGGCTGCACAGACCATTATTCAGAATGGTGTGAAGGTAGAAGAAGATGAGCTGTCTGCGAGACTGCCAGATACGTATAATGCCGTTCGTTATGGAGAGAAAGCTCCCAATCGTTCCGATATGGTTGAGATTGACCGTATCTGGAGATCTTATCGAAGTAAATAAGTCCGGAATCCCTTTACTTTTCTTGTCACGTTCAAGTATCATGAGAGGAATACACAAGTTGGTCAGAAAAGGAGCAGACATTAATGAAGACAAATCATTGCAAAATTGTAGATTGTACGATCCGTGATGGCGGATTGGTGAATAATTGGGACTTTAGCGTGGACTTTGTTCAACAGCTATATGCTGGATTGAATGAAGCTGGCGTTGATTATATGGAAATTGGATATAAGAACTCTCCGAAGTTGCTTAAAGGTGCCGAGGAAGCAGGACCATGGCGTTTCCTGAACGATGATTTCCTGCGTAAAGTTATTCCTCAAAAAGGCAATACCAAACTGTCTGCACTGGTTGACGTAGGTCGTGTGGACGAAAATGATATCTTGCCTCGCAGTGAGAGTATGCTGGATCTGATCCGGGTTGCCTGCTACAGCAAAGATGTAGACAAGGCACTTGCACTGGTTCAAACATTCCATGATCGTGGATATGAAACTACACTTAATATTATGGCACTCTCCAATGTTATGGAAAATGAGTTGCTGGAAGCATTTGAATTGATCAAAGAAAGCGCTGTGGATGTTGTTTACATTGTAGACTCCTATGGTAGCTTGGACCATAATGATGTGAAATATCTGGTAGAGAAGTTCAAGACTCACTTGCCTAACAAGCGTCTTGGTGTTCACACACATAATAATATGCAACTTGCGTTTTCTAACACATTGGTTGCGGCAGAACTTGGCGTCGAACTGCTTGATGCTTCTGTGTATGGTATGGGCCGTGCTGCTGGAAACTGTCCAACCGAATTGCTTGTGGCTCATCTCAAAGGAACGAAATACAATCTGCGTCCAGTACTTGGTGTATTGGAACAGTTGATGGTTCCACTGAGAGAAAAAGAAGAATGGGGTTACATTCTGCCTTACATGATTACAGGTGCGTTGGACGAGCATCCACGTTCAGCGATGGCGATTCGTTCATCGGAAGACAAGGATAAGGTTGTTGATTTCTATGATAAATTAACAACACCAGAAGTGAATTTTGATAAGTAATATAGTCTGAAATACAGTTGCAAAATAGGAAAACATGGACTCTAACTGGAGATCCATGTTTTTTTAGTTCTTAATGCCTTGTTTTTCTCTATATTTATGAATAAATATTCCTAGGAGTAACTATTTTTTAGTTCACGTATACAAAATTAAATGTTATTATGTACCAGATAGCATGTGTATGCATGTGAATTGAACGTTGGTTAATATGATTTTGTCGAATCGTGTAGTAAGTTTTAAGTTTGGTTAATGTAATTCAGGATAGGTGATCCCGGGAAGGAAAACACGGCATGAAGGTTAATCTGCAAGATCAGAGAAACATAAGTTGGGTCGCTGTGTGCGGCTTATTGTGTTTCCTCGCAAGTCAATGGTTTCGTTCTTCTTCAAGCTCTGATCTGATCATATCGGGTTACCCGGTTTTGACACTCTTGGGTGGATTTGCTTCGGTAGCGGCTTGTATCGGCATTTACAATCAAAGCTGGTTGTTTCGGACACAGAAGCTAACTCTTCGGAGGGCATTATTGACAACACTCTTTTTATTGATTGGTCTGTTTGAACTGGTTCATATTGTTTCATTTGCAGAAGAGATCCCAAATGGAGCTATGATGGAATCGGAGTTCTCCTTAATGATGTCAACCATGGGATCTTTGGTATGTTCAGTAGGTTTACTGCTCGTGTATACCTTAAATGAGAAAGAAATTGCATTACCACGCAAATTCTTACTGTTCAGTGGGACATTGGGTACCTTTGTTATTTTGTACATACTGGCTATTCAGGAATGGAGCATGTTGCCGAGTATGCTTGACGGGGAAGTGCTGGGTGGTATCTTCACCCGAGTTCATCTTATGGTCGGATTACTTTATGGCATTATTGCAGTTATTTTGTTTGTGCAATGGAAAAAAACCAAAGATGCTGATCTACCAACCATTCTATGTGGCATTCTGTGTTTCTTTTTTGGTGAATGTTATTTTGTTTCAGCAACTGGAGTGAACGATCTCAATCTGTTATTAGGATTACTGAGTAATTGTATGGCATATTTTTTCATTCAAAAAGGGCTGTATACGTCCGTAGTGGACACACCTTTCCTGCAACAGCAGGTCGCGGAAGCCAAGATGAACTATATCGCTCATCATGATGATGTAACGGGACTTCCAAACCGTCGTCGCCTTTCACAGCGGTTGAAAAAAATGATGGATGATGCCGTGGTGCAGGAACAGCTTGTTGGTGTACTGGTCCTGAATATTAATCGGTTCAAAACCATTAATGATTCGCTCGGACAGCAAGCAGCTAACCGGGTTTTGCGTCAGGTAGGTCAACGATTGAAACATTCATCACTTCCAGGAGAAGAAGTCTTTGGATTGGGAAGAGATGAGTTTGCATTAACGATGACAGATTTCAGTTCAACCGATACAGCGTTGCGTCGGACAAGATCCATTTTGCAACTTTTTGAGAAGCCCGTCTTGGTTGATGGCAATGAGTATCATCTCACACTTGGAATCGGGATGGCCATTTTCCCACATGATGGGGAGTCACCACTGGAGATTATTCAGAATGCAGATACGGCTTTGCACAGTGCAAAGGAACAAGGAATGGAACTGAATCGTTTTGCCCATGCGATGCAGATGAAGGCACAGGAGCGTTTGCAGCTTGAGAATGATCTGCGCAAAGCGTTGGATCGGGGTCAGTTCTACCTGGTCTACCAGCCGCAGGTTAATCTGCAAAGTGGGCTAATCGTTGGCATGGAAGCCTTGGTGCGTTGGCAGCATCCGCAGCGAGGCACGGTATCTCCGGCAGAATTTATTCCTCTGGCAGAAGAGAGTGGGCTCATTGTGCCACTTGGCGAATGGGTGCTTCGTGAAGCGTGTGCACAGAACAAACAGTGGCAGGAAGCCGGTTATCGTAAACTGTGTGTTTCGGTGAATCTGTCGATGAGACAATTCAGGCACTCCCATTTGTTGGACAATATCAATGGCATTCTCAAAGAGACGGGACTAGAGCCTGTATGGCTTGAACTGGAGATTACAGAGAGCATGACATTTGATAAAGACCGGTCATTCGAACAGTTGCGCAAAATCAAAGAAATTGGTGTGCATATCAGCATTGATGATTTTGGAACGGGATACAGCTCGTTGCACTATCTGAAGGATCTGCCGATTGATCGGCTCAAGATTGACCGTTCATTCGTGAATGAAGTCATGGAGGACAGCAATAACGCCGCGATCGTATCTACCATCACTTCAATGGCGCATCATTTACAACTGAAAGTCACAGCTGAGGGAGTGGAGAACGAAGATCAGATGGTCTTTCTTCGCAATCAACACTGTCACGAGGCTCAGGGTTATTTCTTCAGCAAACCGATTAAAGCCGCTGAATTTGAAAAGCAGTTTTTGCGAGATGTGGATAAGCCTACAGGTTAGGAAACAGCGGGGGCGCGAGGGTGCTCCTGCTTTTTTAAGATGGATGTGTAATGAAAAAAATGGAAATGTGACTTGCATGCTATAGAGGATCATGGTATATTATTATTTGTAAAAACACTGTTAAATTCCTAAGGAATTTAACAATGAAATCTTCTATCATGCGGGTGTAGTTCAATGGTAGAACTTTAGCCTTCCAAGCTAATAGCGTGGGTTCGATTCCCATCACCCGCTTAACGAAGCAGTACCGGAGCCCTTGCGATGCAGGGGCTTTTTCTATTGCCCTAAAGGGAACCCGGTGGTAACAGCGATCAGAAGATTGTTCTGTCTTTGGAGTGGCGAGTAAGTAAGTATGCTTTAGTTTAATTTATGTACCCTTTGCTTTTTTACAATGTTCTGGTACAATAACGGAGAAATTGATACTACACATGAATGAGAGGTAACCATACGTCCCATGAAGTAAAACACATGAATTGAACCCCAGTTAACTGCAGACGGTTTTATGACGCAGTCAGCCAGAGCGGCTGAGCAATGAGGGGATTCGTGTGTCCAAATTCAGCTATGGGAAAAGGTATGGAGCAAGTAAGCCATTGAGGTTTACGTGTACCCTGTGTTTGGGGTTTCTTTGTTCATGCCGTAGCTTACCTTAGATCTGTCTTTGAATGCTTGATCCAACCCTGAATTGCCAAACCGCCGGCTGATGCCAGCGGTTTTTTTTGTTCAGCAAAAAGGATGCAGGAAGGATGAGGCCTCATGATGACATTGGTACGCTTACATGAAGTATCAAAAGAGTGGAACGGTATTGAATTGTTTACAGGATTGAATTTGGAGATAAATGAGGGCGAGCGACTCGCCATTTTGGGTCGCAACGGATGCGGCAAGACAACGTTGTTACGTATCATTTTAGGCGAGGAGCATGGTGGTGGACGGATTGAACGTTATATCCCTCAGCAGGAATGGGGGTTCATGCGCCAGCGCTCGGAGATTGAGACCGGGATGAATGTACTGGATGCGGTCCGGCGTGAGAGCGGTCAGATCTATGAAGTGAAACGGAACTTGGAAGAACTGGAACAACGGTTGAGCATGAGCACTGAAGCGGATGAAGAGCTGCTTGCAGCTTATACACAAGTGATGGAGCAATACGAACAGTTGAACGGTTATATGTGGGAGACTGAGGTAGAGAAAGTACTGACCCGCCTTGGATTATCCGCAGAGCACTGGAATAGACCCTATCATTCCTTGAGTGGTGGACAAAAAACAAAGGCTCGTTTGGCGGGGCTGCTTGTCAGCAAACCCAAATTCCTGATCCTGGATGAACCGACGAATCATCTGGATGAGGGAAGCATGCGTTGGCTGGAAGAGTGGTTATCCGCATATGAAGGTACGCTGTTATTTGTATCACATGATCGTACTTTTATTGATCAGGTAGCAACAGGAGTCATTGAGTTCAGTCCAGATACCCTGACCAAATACAAGGGCGGATACTCCGACTACAAGATCCACAAAGAGCGTGAATTACGCGAACAGGAAACGATCTACCGCAGGCAGGAATTGGAACGTAAGGCGCTGGAAGAAACGATTCGAAATTATCAGGAATGGTTCCATAAAGCACATAATTCGGCAACCGATGTGGAGGTGAAGATCACCCAGAGCTTTTACAAAGCCAAAGCCAACAAAAATATTTCTCGTTACCATGCGAAACAAAAACAGCTGGAACGTTTGGAGCGGGATCGGGTAGATAAACCTCGTGAAGCTGCAAAATTGAACATGGAATTACAGATGAATCCACTGGCTGCACGCCAGCTGCTTGCGCTGGAAGAGGTGAGTTTTTCATATACGGGAGACAAACCATTGCTGAGCGATCTTCGAATTACTGTGGAACGTGGAGATCGACTTGCTGTACGGGGCCCTAATGGAACGGGCAAGACAACACTGCTGAAGTTGATGATTGGTGAACTGGAACCTTCCCAAGGCAAGGTCACAAGGCATCCACAGCTGAAAATCGGTTACTTTTCACAGGAGCTGGAAGGGCTTCCTGAGAATCAGACGCTGCTGGACAGCTTGCTTACTCTTCCATCCATGACACAAAGTGCGGCACGTACCATTCTGGGATGTTTCCTATTTTCCAGAGATGATGTGTTCAAGCGCATTGGGGATTTGAGCATGGGGGAAAAGTGCAGAGTGGCGTTTCTGAGACTGTACTTTGGCGGAGCGAATCTGCTGGTGCTGGACGAACCAACGAACTATCTGGACATCGATACCCAGGAAGTCATGGAAAATGTATTAAAACAGGCTTCAGGTGCTTTGGTGCTTGTATCCCATGACCGGATGCTGACGAAGTCACTCGCGAATCGGTTATGCGATCTGGAGGCTGGTGGCACAGCAACTCTGTTTGAAGGAGGCGTAACGGATTGGGAGCAGTCCAACAAATTTCGGGAGGTAGCGCTGGAGACCCGAGAATCCGATGATGAGCGGTTACGATTGGAGATGCGGCTATCGGAGTTGCTGTCTCCTGTGAGCACTGCTGGAAAAGACAGTCTGACACAGCCGGAGCATTCGAATGAGCGAGCAGTCGAGGCAGCTGAGATTCGGGAAATCCAGCAGCGCCTGAAACAATTGAAAGATAAGGGTGCAAGCATAAATTAGAACATGGACGACTTGCTATTTCGATCTATTTTGCATATAATTATGAACGATCATCGATGATTATATCGATATAGGTAAACTAAGTAAACGTGATGATGGAGATAAGTAAGCAGTGCCTCTGGACAGGGAGGAAGCGCCGTAGATTGAGAGCGTTTCTGTAGAACAAGGCTGCCGAAATTCACTCCGAAGCGGTTCCCTGAACCTGTTTGTGTGCAGACACAGAGGCAACAGTAGGGGCAAACGGTTAACGGTCGTTATTCCGTACAAAGTGAGACAGAACCAGTTGCAGGCCAGAAGGCCACGCAGCAATGGATGTCTAACAAGGGTGGTACCACGGTCTTTTCGTCCCTTCAGGGGAGAGAAGGCCTTTTTTTGTTGCAAAAACACCACAAAAAGGGGGCAATTACACATGAAAGAACGTTTAGAGGCATTGAAGATCGAAGCGCTGGAGCAGTTGTCTGGTGTGAATGATCCGCAGACGCTCGGTGATCTGCGTGTAAAGTATTTGGGGAAAAAAGGTGCATTAACTGAAATTTTGCGTGGTATGGGTGCACTTAGTGCGGAGGAACGTCCAGTTATTGGTCAAGTAGCCAATGATGTTCGGGCTGCCATTGAGGAAGTCATCGACAGCAAGCAGGATCAGTTCCAGAAGGAAGAGACGGCGAAGCGTCTGCAATCCGAGAAAATTGATGTGACCCTGCCAGGACGTCGTGGACGTCAAGGCGGACTGCACCCACTGACCAAAGTGGTACAGGAGATCGAAGATATTTTCATCGGTATGGGATACCGCGTTGCGGAAGGTCCTGAAGTTGAAATGGATTATTACAATTTTGAAGCATTGAATCTGCCGAAGAATCACCCGGCGCGCGATATGCAGGATTCTTTCTATGTTACCGAAGACTTGTTGATGCGTACCCATACATCTCCGGTTCAAGTACGTACCATGCAGAGCATGAAGGGCGAAGTGCCTGTCAAAGTCATCTGCCCAGGTAAAGTATACCGCCGTGATGACGACGATGCGACGCACTCTTTCCAATTCAACCAGGTTGAAGGTTTGGTCATCAGCGAAAACATTCGTATGAGCGATCTGAAAGGAACTCTGTTGCAATTCGTGCGCGAAATGTTCGGTTCCCACACAGAAATTCGTCTGCGTCCAAGCTTCTTCCCGTTCACGGAGCCAAGTGCGGAAGTGGATGTGACTTGTGTGCAATGTGGCGGCAGCGGCTGTCGCGTATGTAAGCAAACAGGCTGGCTTGAAATTTTGGGCGGCGGTATGGTTCACCCGAAAGTGCTGGAAATGGGTGGTTATGATCCGGAGAAATACAGTGGTTTCGCATTTGGTATGGGCGTAGAGCGTATCGCGATGCTGAAGTATGGAGTTGATGATATCCGTCATTTCTACAACAGTGATCTGACCTTCCTGAAGCAATTTGGACGGCTGTAACTTTAAGACAAAAAAGATTAACCATATAGAGCAAGCGAAGAACTGGGAACACCAATTTATAGATGAAGGAAGTGAACGTCCATGAGAGTATCGACAGATTGGCTGTCTGATTATATTTCCCTTGAAGGTGTGACGCCACAGGAATTGGCGGAGAAAATCACCCGTGCGGGTGTCGAAATTGATGTAGTGGAGAACCGCAACAAGGGCGTGAATAAAGTTGTTGTAGGTTATGTGAAGAGCAAGGAGAAACACCCTGATGCAGACAAACTGAATGTATGTGTCATCGATGCTGGTCAGGAAGAAGATCTTCAGATCGTGTGTGGTGCGAAAAATGTGGATGCAGGCCAAAAAGTAGTCGTAGCCCTGGTTGGAGCGAAGCTCCCTGGTGGATTGGATATCAAAAAAGCCAAACTGCGCGGTGTTGTCTCCCTTGGCATGATCTGTTCCGCCAAAGAGCTGGGCATGAACGACAAATTGTTGCCGAAAGATCAGCAGGAAGGTATTCTCGTTCTGCCGGAACAAACAGAGGTTGGCACGCCAATCAGTCAGGTTCTTGGTCTTGACGATCATGTGCTTGAACTGGACCTGACACCGAACCGTTCCGACTGTCTCAGCATGCGTGGTGCGGCTTATGAAGTGGGTGCCATTCTGGGTCGTGAAGTGAAGCTGCCAAGTCCCAAAGACCAACTGGTTGAAGTTGGTGATACGGCTGCGAATCATATCTCCGTAGAGATTAAGGCGCAGGAGCAATGCAGTCACTATGCAGCTCGTTATGTAACTGGCATTAAGCTGGGTGCTTCCCCGCTGTGGATGCAAAACCGTCTCATGGCGGCAGGTGTTCGTCCAATCAATAACATCGTTGATATTACGAACTATGTCATGCTGGAATACGGTCAACCGCTACATGCATTCGATGCGGATAAGCTGGAAAAGGGCCATATTGAAGTGCGGATGGCCAACGAAGGCGAAACGATTGTTACGCTGGATGGACAGGAGCGCAAGCTGGAGCCGCACATGTTGCTCATCACGGATGGCGTGAAACCAGTAGCCATCGCTGGGGTTATGGGTGGCGAGAATTCCGAAGTATCGGAAGGCACGGTGAATCTGTTGCTGGAGTCCGCCAAGTTCGACGGCGGTACTGTTCGGAAAACGTCGCGCCAACTGGGGCTGCGTTCCGAAGCAAGCATGCGTTTTGAGAAGGAAGTAGACCCGGGTGCGGTCATTACGGCTTTGGATCGTGCGGCTGAACTGATTCAGCGTTATGCTGAGGGTGAAGTGCACCAGGGAATCGTGGAAGCTGGAGCGGAAGCTGCGGAGAAACGTGTGATTCAATTGTCGCTGGACCGACTGAATCGTTATCTGGGAACCGATCTGTCGTTGCTTGAGGTAAAAACGATCTTCGCTCGCTTGCACTTTGCATGTGGTGATGCTGATCAAGGATTGCTGGATGTGGAAGTGCCAACACGCAGAGGGGATATTACGCTCGATGTAGACTTGTTTGAAGAGATTGCACGTCTGTACGGATACGACAACATTCCAACCACATGGATTGAAGGACCAACGACTCCAGGGGCATATACACGCTCTCAAGCGATGCGCCGCACCATTCGTGGATTGCTTTCAGGAAGTGGCTGGCAGGAAATGATCAGTTACTCCTTTGTACACCCGGATAAAGCGACATTGTTCCCGGCATTGACACAAGGCAGTAAAGCCGTGAAACTCGCGATGCCTATGAGTGAGGACCGCAGTGTGCTTCGTACGAGTATTTTGCCGCAAATGCTGGATGCAGCGGTGTATAACATGAACCGTAAACAGGATTCACTGGCTGTATTTGAAGTGGGCAATGTGTTCTTCACCGAAGAAGATCAGTTGACCAAGCAACCACATGAGATTCCGGTACTGGGCTTGCTGCTCACCGGAAATCGTGCAAGCCAGCAATGGAATGTTGGAGCGGAGAAAGTAGACTTCTTTGACCTGAAAGGTGCTCTTGAGCATCTGTTCGCCTATGTGGGTCTTGAACAACGCATTCGCTTGGTAGCAAACAGCCCTGAAGGGTTCCACCCGGGACGTTCTGCATCGGTTTATTTGGAAGGGAAGGATGGCGGAGAAGGCACATTGATCGGTACATTGGGTCAATTGCATCCGGAACTGCAACAGCAGTATGATCTGAATGATGTATATATCGCAGAGATTGCACTTGAATCGATCTACAATGAAGCAGACGCTGATATTCGTTATCGTGAACTTCCGCGTTTCCCAGCCATGGAACGTGATATCGCGGTTGTTGTGAATGAGGATGTTGAAGCTGGAGATATGCTGCGCGCCATTCGTGAATCGGCGGGTGAATTGTTACAAAACGTACAGGTATTTGATGTGTTTACTGGCAGTAAACTGGGTGAAAACAAGAAAAGCGTGGCGATGGCACTGGTATACCGGAATCGTGAACGTACACTCACCGATGAGGAAGTTACTGAAGTTCATGCCCGTGTAGTGGCTCGTCTGGAAGAGCAATTCGGAGCGGAATTGCGTAAATAGGACAAAAGAAGATTTTTTGAACAAAGATTAGCAGGAATTGTTTGAAGTCACATCGAATCCTTAGCATTAGAGGATCGATGTGACTTTTTTGTGATTACAGCTTAGAATCAACATACAGACTTGAAGGAGGGCACAACTGTGACTACACCTGATCGTACACGCGTCACCGTAGAGATCTACGGGACTTCCTATAAACTGGTTGGCAGCAGTGCCGACTATATGAAACAAGTAGCTAACCTGGTAGATGAGCGTATGGGCGCAATCTCCAAACAAAATTCCCGTCTGGATACTCCGCGTATTGCGGTACTGGCGGCTGTACATATGGCTGAACAGTCTCTTCAGACTCAGGAAATCCGTAATGAACTGAAGATGCTCACTGGAGAACGTACAGAACTGAGAAACGAATTGAATCGGTTAAACGCCATACAAAATGAACATCAACAAGAATTGGAACGGCGTGACCAGGCTCTTGCTGATTTGCAACAGCTGAAGATTGAAGCAGAGCAGGCGTTGCAAAAGTCCGAATCGGACAAAAATTCAGAGATAGCCAAGTTGAATAAGCTGCTGGAGCAAGAACGCGCTCAAGCAACGGAGCGAGTGCAGAAATTGCAGGCCCAAGCGACGGCACAACTGAAGGAAGCAGAAGCCAAGGGAACGAAACAGCTGAAGGAAATGGAAGAGAAAGCGGCTAATCAGCTTAAAACTGCACAGGCACAGGCCGCTTCCCAGCTCAAAGAAGCTCAGAACCGTTCTGCAGCCGAATTGCAGCAGGCGCAGGCCAAAGCTGCTGCGCAATATAAAGAGTTGCAGGACAAGACTGCAGCTCGATTAAAAGAAGCCGAAAGCCGTGCCGTTGCAGAACGTCAGCAGATTGAAGCCAAAGCTGCTCAGCAGGTTCAGACAGCCAAGGAAGAAGCCGAGTCGGCCATTTTGTCCGAGTTGGAGCAGGCAGAGAGCAATCTGAAGAAAGCTCAGGAAGAAGCAGCGCTGCAATATAAGGAACTTCAGCAACAGATGGAACTTCGTCTTCAACAGGCTGAAGAAAAAGCGCTGCAACATACACAAGAGCTCACGTATCATGCGAATCAGGAACGGGCTGCCTTACAGGAACAAGCGGAGCAGAAGCGCCTGACTGAGATAAATCAGTTGAATGCGGAGTTCAAGGCGTTATCCGAGCAGTTGGAACTCGAATGGATGGAGAAAGAAGCAGCCCTCGAGGAACAATTGCAGCAAGCCAAGGAAGCAGCAGCGTCCCAGGCGAAAGAAGCCGAGGCGGAGGCAGAGGCCTTGTTGCAAGAAGAACAGGGCAAGCTCAAGCAGCAACTTGAGGAACAACGTAAACAGGCGGAGGCTCGACTATTAGATGTCGAAGAACAATTGGAAGAAGTAATGACCCAGCTCATTAGTGCACAGGACTTGGTTGCAGAGCAAGAACAGCAGCTTCAGCATGAGCGTGGTCAATTGGAATCGTTACGTCATGAGCATGGGGTCCGTAAGCAGGAGCAGGAAGTTCAGACTCGCCGAATTACGGAACTGGAACAACAACTGGAGCAGTTGAAAGAGGACCGTTCCCAGTTGCAGGAGCTTCTGCGTGAAACGGAACAGGCTGCCCAGCAATCCCGTGATTCACAGGAACAATGGAAGCAGAAGTATAATGAAACTGTGGATAGAGAAACCTCTCTCTCAGCACAGCTACGCAAACTTCAGGAGCAACATGCACAGCTTGAACAGGAAGCCCAAAAGCTTCGTGAGGCAGAAGTGAAGTCGGAAGAGGAACAGCGCAGGTTGCATAAAGTGCTTGAACAGGCTCATGCTGCGGTACGTACATTGCAGAATGAGATCGGCACGCTTACGGAACGTGAGCAGTCCTTGAAGGATCTTGCTGAGCAGCGATTGGCTGAGATCGGAGACCTGGAGAATCAGATTCTTGAAGTTGCTGAACAAAATGAAACGTTGGAGTCTGGTGTGCAATCCCTTCATGATGAATTATCCGTGGTGAAGGAAGAGTCTCGTTTCAACCATGAAGAGGCTGTGCAATACCAGAAGGATGCAGAGCTTTTGGAAGAGAAACGCAATCAGCTTGAAGTTGAGCTAAATGTTGTTCGGGAAGAGCTGAACCGACTTCAGGATAACTATAAACAAATCCGTAATGATTACAGTGATGCATTACAACGGGAAGAGAATTACAGTTCCAAGCTGGATGAATTGAGCAAGGAGAAACAAGAGATTGTGAGCGCACTTGAAGAAGCGAGACAGTCTTCGGCTAAACTTTCCGAGCGTTACTCTGAGCAAGAGAGCCGGCTAGCCCAGACTGAGGAAGAAGCGTTGGAATGGCAGATCAAACACGAAGAACTGTCAGCCAAACAGACCGAGTTGGCATCCCGTCTGGAGCAGTTGACAAGACGTGAAGAAGAACTTCGCTCAAGCGTTGAACAAGCAGAGCAGAACGACCAGGTATGGCAACGCCGTGCAGATGAATGGGCAGCTCAGGAACAATCCTGGCAGGAACGCTGGGCTGCACTTGAGAATGAACTAACGGTTTGGAAGAGAGAAAGTGCTGCAAGTAGTGAGTTGCTGGAGGGACTGGAGCAAGAACGACAGCAGCTGGACAAGTTACGTGCAGAAGCGACCCAAGAGAAAGAGATCATGGAAACTGAACTGCTTGAGATGGGGGAGCGTTACGAACTAGCGGCCAATCAATTACGTTTGTTACAGGTTGAACGTGAAATGGAGCAGGAGAAGGCTGAGCAGCTGAACACGGAATATCGTCAGTTGCATGATGAATATACGAAATTGCAGACGGAATATAACGAATGGATTGAATTGATTGAACAGGACCAGACCTAGCGGAATGAATGCAGCAGAACTGGCTCGTGGGCAACGTACTCTGGTACAATTTGTTATACTAAAGAAGGAGCTCCCGTCGCTGCGGGGGCTCCTTGTCTTGAATACTATTCTTCAACGATAATTTTGGAGATCATGCTGCTGTGTCCTGAACCACAGAAGACCGAACAGGACATTTCAAACTCACCAACTTTGTCCGGGGTTATGACTTTGGAACTATTTCTGGTGTCGAGCGTAAGATTCAGCTCAGGCACGAGAATACCGTGGTTTCCGTTTACATTTTCATAAACAATCTTAACCGGGACACCTTTTTTAAGATGGTACTCGGGTTGATCAAATTTGTAGTTGCTTGCCTTGATGACCAGTTCTTCACTGGCTGTAACGCCAGCATCCGACCCGTTGCTGTCAGAGTCTGCGGACTGATTCTCTCCTCCACATGCAGTGAGGACCAGAATTAACATACAGGCAGCGAGCCATGTTATGCCTTTCTTCATTATGTGCCTCCTTAAAGCGTGATATGGATAAAATTTGAATGATTGCTCCAGTCATCATACCGCAATATGTGGATGCCTGTACACGCTGCGTATGTCGTTTTTTTGAAAATTGTACGTGTACGGCAGAGCATGCGTACTGCCCGAATGAAATAAACCCCTTCCGGCCCAGGGCCTTCAGAGGTTTAGGAGAATTCATGGGGATGTTAAGGTGAAGTGGAGACTAACTTTTGGAGCTTCGTCCGGCATCAAAAGGGGTGGATACCGGGATGAAGAGATCGATAATCCCGATAACCAGCGCAGCGAGAATGGCACCGAGCAGGCTGACTTCAACATGATCTACAACATATTGACCAAGCCAAATCACCAGTGCGCTAACGATAAATCCGACAATACCGCGACCAAACGGGTTGACCCTTTTGCCGAAGATACCTTCAACGATCCAGCCGAGCAGGGCAATGACAAGAGCAAGCAACAGGGCGCTCCAGAAGCCACCAACGGCGAATCCGGGAACGATCCAGCTGACCACCATTAATACAATTGCAGCGATGATAAATCGCACGACATGTCCCAGGAAATTCATGGTGTTTACCTCCTTTTATTCGGATTGAACTGAGCAGGGCAACTCCAGGGGGATGGAGAGGTTGCACAATCCTGACACCTGTAGTTTGTGGTGCTATGGTTGAAGTTATGTGTGGAAGGATTCGTTAAATAGCGTAAGAAAGTTTCTTTCGTTATAATACAGATATAGTTTGGAAGGAGTTGTACACTTGGACACGAAAATTTTACACACACTGGAATATCGCAAAATTTTAAATACATTGCTTAGCTTTGCTCAGACGACCATGGGAAAAAAGAAAGCGGAGCAACTTGAACCAAGCAGTGAACTTGAAGAAGTGAAGCGTTTGCTGCAGCAAACCGATGAAGCCTTCACATTTGATCGCCTGAAAGGCTCACCGTCTTTTGGGGGAATTGTAGATATTACGGCTTCCATCAAACGTGCTGAAATTGGAGGCACACTTAACCCTCACGAACTTTTGGGAATATCCAATACAACCTTTGCGGCGCGGCGATTGAAACGTCAGATTGGTACTTTGCATGAAGATGAGCCCATCGAATCATTGTTCTATATCAGTGATCAACTGTCAGAGCAAAAAACGCTTGAGGATGCCATCAAAATCTGTATTGACGATAATGCAGAGGTTGCCGACAGTGCAAGCGTAACGTTGGCGCAGATTCGTCGTGAGCTGCGAGGCGGAGAAGCACGGATTCGCGAAAAATTGGATTCCATGATACGATCCTCTACCGTATCCAAGATGCTTCAGGATCAGCTCATCACCATCAGAGGAGACCGTTTCGTAATTCCGGTGAAAGCTGAATATCGTTCGTACTTTGGCGGGATTGTGCATGATCAATCCGGTTCGGGTGCGACATTGTTCATTGAGCCGGAATCCATTGTTGCAATGAACAACAAATTACGCGAGACCCGGATTCGGGAAGAACGCGAAATAGAAATTATTTTGCAGAAATTGACGGCACTTGTCAGTGAGCAGGGAGAGTGGCTGTTGTATGATGTCGACTTGCTGGGATCACTTGATTTTATCTTTGCCAAAGCACGACTGGCTCGTGAACTAAAAGCAACATTGCCTCGCATGAATGACCGCGGGTTCCTGAAGCTTAAGAAAGGCCGTCATCCACTAATTCCGATTGAAAACGTGGTTCCAATTGACATAGAGTTGGGCAATGATTACACATCCATTATCGTGACAGGTCCGAATACGGGTGGTAAGACGGTAACGCTCAAAACGATTGGATTGCTCAGCCTAATGGCAATGTCCGGTTTATTTGTTCCGGCTGAGGATGGCAGTCAGTTATGTGTATTTGATGCGATCTATGCAGACATTGGGGACGAGCAGAGTATCGAGCAGAATCTAAGTACTTTCTCCAGTCATATGACCAACATCATTCGCATTCTGAAAAACATGACGCCAAAAAGTTTGGTGTTGCTCGATGAACTTGGAGCAGGGACAGACCCGGCTGAAGGTTCCGCACTGGCGATCTCCATGCTTGAGCATATGCACCGGACGGGATGTCGCATGGTTGCAACTACCCACTACAGTGAACTGAAAGCATACGCATATGAGCGTAAAGGTGTCATTAATGCCAGCATGGAATTTGACATCAACACACTGAGTCCAACCTATCGCCTTCTGGTGGGTGTACCTGGACGAAGTAATGCATTTGCCATTGCAGAGCGACTGGGACTGCCGGGTTACATTCTCGACTACGCCCGTGGCGAAGTGAAGGAAGAGGATCAACGGATTGAGCACATGATTGCTTCTCTTGAAGAGAACCGTCTTACGGCTGAACAAGAGCGTGAGAAGGCAGAGAGCTTGCGCCAGGATATGGAGAAATTACGCAGTCGTCATCAGACCGAACTGGAGAAGCTGGAACAGCAGCGTGATCGCCGGATTGAAAAAGCAGAAGAAGATGCACGCAGCATTGTGGACAAGGCTCGCGCGGAAGCGGAGAAGATTATAGCAGATCTTCGCCTGTTGGCTATGGAAGAAGGTGCTTCCGTGAAGGAGCACAAACTCATTGCTGCCCGCAAACAGCTGGACGAGGCTGAACCGGAGAAACGCAGAAAAACGGTCAAGAAGACGGCAACAGCGCCGAAGACTCGTGCTATCGGTCCTGGTGATGAAGTGCTTGTCTACAGTTTGAATCAAAAAGGCCATGTTGTAGAGATGGCGGGCAGCAAAGACGCGATGGTACAACTGGGGATTATGAAAATGAAAGTATCCCTGGATGACCTGGAACTGCAGCAATCGGCTCCCGCAGCTAAACCAAAGCAAAAACCGGTAACGGGTATGAAACGTACACGTGATGACAATGTGAAAAGTGAATTGGATCTGCGTGGTACCAACCTGGAAGAAGCCCTGATGGAGACAGACCGGTTCATAGATGAAGCTTTCCTTGCCAACCTGGGCCAGGTTTATATTATTCACGGTAAAGGTACAGGAATTTTACGTTCCGGTATTCAGGATTACCTGCGTAAGCATAAACATATTAAAAGCTACCGGCTGGGCAATTACGGAGAAGGCGGGAACGGTGTGACCGTCGCAGAATTGGAATAGCCGGTCCATGAATCAATGATATTCTGCGACCTTGTTCATGAAGGTCGCAGATGGGAGAGGGGAACGGTGCGTGATAGAAAGCATTGACCAATTGCTGTCTCATCCCTTGGGGATGGTACTCGGTTTTTTCTCGGTAGCGATTATGGAGCTGCTCGTATTTCTGGCTTGCTTCGAACTGGTGACCAAGTATAAATGCTGGACGGAGATCAAGAAGGGCAATGTGGCCGTTGCGATGGCTACAGGAGGTAAGATCTTCGGGATCTGCAACGTACTGCGTTTCTGCATACAGGCTAAATCTTCGGTGTATGAAGCCATGACGTGGTCGTTTGTTGGGTTCTTCCTTCTGCTCGTTGCCTATTTTTTGTTCGAATTCCTGACACCCGTGTTCTCCATTGATAAGGAGATCGCAGCGGACAACCGAGCTGTTGGATTGATATCCATGGTTATTTCCGTCTCATTGTCGTTTGTTATTGGCGCGAGTATTATCTAGGGGGACCGGTCATGAAGATATTGATACGGATTCTGTTTGCGGCATCACTTGTGTTCTTTGCCATCGGTGTCATCTATGTGATGAATACATGATTATTTGAAAGAGAAAGGTTGATTTAATATGGAGACAACAGTATGCCCTTGGTGTCACACGGAGATTGTATGGGATGAGGAACTCGGTCCTGAAGAAGAGTGTCCATATTGCCACAATGAATTGAAGGGCTATCGTACGCTCAACATTGACATCGGAGATGAAGAGCAAGATGAAGCTGAAGACGACATTTATGATGTGGATCATGCAAACGATGATAAACAGACTACGGATCTTTCAGATCTGTGGGGGGATGAAGTTGAGCTCAAATTGCCGGAGTTGCGAACGTTAACCAAATACGCGGATGAAGGTAATGACCTGATTCAATATGAACAAGGTGTCCAGAAGCAACTAGATCATCAGGAAGAAGTACCGGAGTGCCCGAATTGTCGGGAATTCATGATTCTTGCTGGTACTCAAGCTGCAACGCAGGATAACTTTACTCCAGTTGCTAACGCAGCTTCAGGCGAAGGGGCACTATTGTCACCACCGTTTAAGGTATTGACCTATGTATGCTCGGGATGTTTCCAAGTTCAATACAGTCTGTCTGAGGAAGATCGTCTGCGTCTGATTAAGAATCTGAGTACGCAGGAATAAACATTTCGGAGATTCAAACCAAATTTCATAGCAATCCTGAAGATTCATCATGTTTTCCTCTTGCTTGGGGCACGTTAACCCTAAGACCTACCTGTACACAGTTCACTTCAGGTGGATGAAGGAGGAGCAGATGAAGATTACTTTAGGCCGACAATCCATTCTGCTTTTGGGCGTGAATGGATTGTTTGCGTTAGCCGGAGCGTTGTCGGGAACCTTTTTGAATGTGTTTCTGTGGAAAAGCCGTCCGGATTATGCCATGTTGGGGTGGTTCACTCTCAGCCAGCAACTGGCCATTGGACTGACATTCTGGCTTGCTGGTAAATGGGTCAAGGAACACAATAAAATGAGTGCACTACGATTAGGTACTGCGCTGTCCGGCATATTTTATATGATAGTCCTCTGGGCTGGTTCCAAAGCTGTAGACTGGATATGGCCTCTGGGTATACTACTCGGATGTTCCCTGGGGCTGTTCTGGATCGCATTTAATGTTGTGTATTTTGAAATAACGGATCGAGAAAACAGGGATCTATTCAATGGCTGGGTTGGGTTACTTGGTTCGATGACCGGAATTATAGGTCCATGGTTCTCCGGTCTGATTATTACTCGCATGACAGACAACACAGGATATCGGCTCATCTTCACGGTATCACTCGTCATTTATGTTATCGCGGTAGTCTTTAGTTTTTTTCTAAAAAAAAGAAAGGTAAGTGGAACGTACCGCTGGTCCGAGCCTTGGATACAGTTATCCAAACCGGACAGTCCCTGGAGGACCTTGGCTTTGGGTTTGTTCGCTCAGGGTGCGCGTGAAGGGGTCTTTGCCTTTCTGATTGCACTGCTTGTATACGTGGCCACTGCACAGGAGTATAAGTTGGGACAGTTCTCACTCATCACTTCGGCCGTGGCATTAATAAGTTATTGGGCAGTAGGGAAATGGTCCAAACCACAGTATAGATCCAGAGGCATGTTCATCGGAGCTCTGATTCTGCTGATTGTGCTGATTCCTCTTCTGTGGAAAGTGACCTATGTTACGCTGTTAATCATGGGGATCGGAAGTGCGGTTGCGATGCCATTGTATATTTTACCTATGATATCAGCGGGATTCGACATGATGGGCACGAGTGGCGAAAATGTGGAGAAAAGGGTTGAACTTGTCGTATTGAGGGAATTATGTTTGATGGTTGGCCGACTTTTTGGGTTGATCATATTTATTATAACGGTCATGAATAGTCCGTCCCTGCGCATGTTAACCTGGCTTATTATCGTTCTGGGTGCTTTTCCGCTAATTGGGTGGATCTTTATGCGCAAGTTATTGAACCGAACGGAAGGGCAAGAGCCCTCGGCTTAGCAGCTTCCAAATATACAAACAGGGTACAGCGGCGGGAAAAGAGAACTTTCCGTGTGCTGTACCCTGTTTGTCGTTGTATTGGTTCAGTTGGTGGTTATACAGGAGATGGTTTACTTGTACGTGTGAGTGAGAACAGATCCATATCGGGGTTTGGTTTGCCAGTAATAGCATCCACAATTAAGGAAGCAGCAATCATGCTGTATACGGTACCGTTGCCTCCATACCCTTCAACAAAGTACGAATTCGGATAGTCTGGGTGTGGACCGATTAGCGGAAGACCATCATGGGTGCTTCCAAAAACAGCTTCCCAAGCGTAATCAACTTCGAGATCAGGTAATGGGAAATACTCGGCAATTTTCTGAAGCAAAATCTCACCTTTATGAACAGCCTTGATTGCCCGTTGTTCTTCTCGAGGACGGTTCTCATCAAGTCCACCTGCAATAATTCTTCCGTCTGGAGTTGTGCGCATATATAGATAAGGTCGTTCGGTCTCCCATATCATGCATTGCTTATGCCAGCTGCTCAGATCCTGTAGTGGCTTGGTAGCGATAGCATATGTGCTTTGGAGGTATGCGCCTCTGTCCTTTTTAATTTCTTGTGTTTCATAGCCTGTTGAGAAAATAACATGTTTGGCACGTACAGTGCCATGAGGTGTGTAACATAGGACGCCATTTTCATCATAATCACAATGGGTGAATTCACTATGAGTATAGACCCTTGCTCCTTGACGTGAGGCTGAGTGGAATAGCGAGTGAACCAAACGATACGGATTAACCTCAGCATCCCCGCTTGTGTATAGTGCAGCACGTTTGCTGAACGGGAACAGTGCACTGATTTTTTCCTGATCCCACAGCTCCACATCAAATCCATAATGTTTCAGGTTACGATATTCTTCCTCCATCAACGTTACATCTTCCTCATGACTTGCACAATACAGACTTGTGCGAGGCACAAACCAAGGATCAATCTCAAGCTTCGATGAAATTCTTTCAAGATGGTGCATGGCATCCCGGCATAATTCGTAGAATCGAACACCGGTTTCTTCCCCAAATGTCTGGATACAAGAGGTGAGCGTTTTGTCATTTGTATATTGGAGCAGGCCCGTATTTGCCATGCTGCTGCCATGACCGATATCTCTTTTGTCAATAACAACGGTGTCAATCCCCTGATCCGTCAAAAGCTTGGCAGACAACGCGCCTCCCATTCCACCACCGATGATTAGACAATCACAGGACAGGTTTTCTTGCAAAACAGGATAATGGGGAGGAGAAGCAAAGGTAGTTGGCCAAAATGTTTTTCCGTTAATAAGTTCCATAATTGATCACCTCTGTTGAATGTAGTTGAAGTATACTTTTTGAGGTTAAGGTAACAATAAATTCGCAATAACTTTAGATTAAGGAGGTCAGACATACATGCAAAACTCACAAATGCAAGCACTGAGCCCCAAGGAACTGAACTATATTGCGGATTCAATTTCCAATGAGGAAATGTTAATCAAACAATGTGCAGCTACAGCCTCCATCACACATAATCCGCAAATTCAACAGGCGCTGAATCATTATGTTCGCTCACATGAACAGCATCTGAACACGCTTGTCAATGCGTTACAGCAACATCAATCTCTTGCACCGGCGCAATCACAGTAAAGCTCAAAACATGACAAGTTATTTCAAAGCATAGGAGGAAAATACGTGTACACTCAATCTTTGTCATCTGGTGGGAATTTTATGCAAGAGCAAGATTTGTTGAAGTCGATTCTTGCAGATTTAAGACGAACTTCACGTGAATATACAACGGCAACTACTGAATCTGCTTGCCCCACGACCCGGAGAATGTTCAATGATTTAACGAACGATACATTAAGACTGCAAGGTGAACTGTTCAACCTGATGCAACAAAACAACATGTATTCCGCTTCATCGAAAGCACTTCGTCAGGATGTGGACAAACAAATCCAGTCTGCACACCAGACCCAACAGAAGTGTCAGCAATTCATTCAAGAAAAGAACACGCAGAACAGTTCATACAGCCAAGCTCCTAATGTGCCTCAGCATCAACCGAATTACGGTAACCCTTATTACATGTAACCTTTGCAAAAGAGGTTTGAAGCACCTAACGTTACAGGACCATACCACCGCTTGCCTGAATTCAGGGCAGGCGGTCTTTTGTCTATGCATCAACGTCAAATTCATGTAATATAAGTATTAATTCATTTTCAGGAACCTGGATGATGCTGGAGGGAAAACCATGAAAGATTTGAACGATCTGCAATTAAAAGTTCTGGATCTGCTAAAGGAAGACGCGAGAAGGACTCCCGCACTGCTGTCGACGCTGCTGGGGGAGTCGGAAGACAAGATTAAAAACGCCGTGGCACAGCTAGAACAAGACCACGTCATCGTAAAATACGCAACCGTCGTCAACTGGAGCAAAATAGATGATGAGAAAGTAACGGCCCTGATTGAGGTGCAGATCACGCCGGAGCGTGGTCGTGGTTTTGAAGGGATTGCCGAACGCATTTATCTCTATCCGCAAGTGAAGTCCGTATATCTCATGTCAGGTGCATACGATCTGCTCGTTGAAGTGGAAGGTGGCAACCTGCGTGAAGTCGCTAATTTTGTGTCGGAGAAACTGTCTCCGATAGACTCTGTACTTTCAACCAAAACGAATTTTATTCTTAAAAAATATAAGCAGGACGGGATTATTTTTGAAGACCATCAGGAAGACAACCGTCTCATGATCTCGCCGTAAAGGAAGATGTGTCATGATAGTGAATGAACAGACAACCGGGAACAACAAGAAAATGACATCTTATCTGGCACCTCTCGTGCAGCAGATACCTCCATCCGGAATTCGTAAATTTTTTGATCTGGTTGGAGACAACAAGGATATTATCACATTGGGTGTGGGTGAGCCTGATTTTGTTACCCCTTGGCATATGCGTGAAGCTTGTGTATACTCGCTGGAAAGAGGCATGACCAGCTACACATCCAACGCAGGTATGCCGAAGTTGAGAGAAGCCATCAGTGAATATCTGGATACGCAGTTTGATACCAAATACGATCCCAAGGATGAGATTATTGTTACCGTGGGTGGCAGTGAAGCGATTGACTTGGCTTTGCGAGCATTAATCGTACCTGGCGACGAGATTCTCATTCCTGAACCTTCGTACGTGGCTTATTCACCAATCGCTTCAATCGGTGGCGGTATACCGGTTGGTGTTGAAACCTACGCGAAAGATCAGTTTAAGTTAACTGCCGAAGCACTTGAAGCTGGTATCACACCGAAGTCGAAAGTGGTTATTCTGTGTTATCCGAGTAATCCCACTGGAGCTATCATGACTTATGAAGAGTGGCTGCCTATTGCTGAAGTGATTAAAAAGCATGATCTGATTGTGATCGCGGATGAAATTTACGCTGAATTGACGTATACGCAAAAACATGTTAGCTTTGCAGCTATCCCTGACATGAAGGAGCGGACCATTCTCGTAAGCGGATTTTCAAAGGCTTTTGCAATGACAGGTTGGCGGATTGGGTACATGTGTGGTCATCCTGAGCTTATTGCAGCCATGCTCAAAATCCATCAGTATACGGTAATGTGTGCGCCGGCCATGGGTCAGGTTGCTGCACTTGAGGCGTTGACGAATGGTTTGGGTGAGAAAGATCGGATGGTAGAATCGTATAATCAGCGTAGACGTTTAATTGTGCAGGGATTCAGGGATATTGGACTTGATTGTCACGAACCTCAGGGGGCATTCTATGCATTCCCGAGCATTCAAAAGACGGGTATGAGTTCCGACCTGTTTGCTGAACGATTGTTAACGGAGAATAAAGTGGCTGCTGTTCCGGGCAATGTTTTTGGTCCTCAGGGAGAAGGCTTCTTGCGTTGTTCTTATGCTACTTCTGTAACCCAATTAAATGAAGCTTTGGAACGAATCGGAAACTTTGTTTACAAACTGCAAAAAGAGGGTTAATACTAAAATAGAATCTTTTTACAAATGGGACATGGTTATATTGGAAAAAAATAACTTTCTTTTACAAAATAATGTGATATAATTTCAATTTGAAATAAGTTTTCATAAATTTGGAAACCATTTTTCCAAGGAGGGGTTAGCTTTGTTTTGTGTTGAATATGATTTACCGACGAATCGTGGGCACTATCTGGCAGAAGGCGATCATGGCGACCGATGGTCGGTGAAACCCGATAACGCATCTTTGCATGACATTTCCTTGGAAGATGAAATTCATATGCTTCGTCGCAAGATGGAACAGATCTTCCTCGAAGAGAAATCATTCACATCCGATATTGTAATTGAAATCAGCAGTTTGCTGGATTTAAAGATTAATGAATATATGAAGGCTAACCCAATTAAAGCAAAATAACGTTTATGCTGGATTGAAACGTTTCATTAATCGAATTAGAAAGTAAAGAAAGGGAGACCTGAGAAGGTCTTCTTTTTTTGTGTGTAAAGGCAAGGTGATCCTCCGATAAGCCAGGTTATTTTTTTGCGTGGAACAATTGTGATATATTGGACATAGGAGACTAAAGGGGGAACTGGAATGAAGAGATTTTGGGGGCTTACTGCAATCATTTCTATCGTTTTTCTGCTTGCTGGTTGTGGAGGTAAAGATGGTTTTTCCATTTTCATCATTGATAACCAAGGAAATCCATCTGTAATCTCAGAACAGTTACAGGCCAATCTGCAACAGAAACTGGGCGAGGAACCGAAGGTGGAAGTGATCACCAGTGCGATGTATGATGTTCAGAAAATTATGGTAGAATATGCGGCTGGAGGACATGATATCTTCATTTTGCCTGAGTCCGACATGAAACAATACGGAAGTAATGGCTCCAATGTTCCGCTGGATGATACGTTTGATCCCAAGAAGTTTGAACGGGGTGTATTTGAGGGTGGAGTATTGGTAGAGAAGGGTGAAGGAGATGAAGGTTCAGATATCAAACAAGAATCACATCTTTACGGCATTCCACTTGAAGATATGAAAATGTTTAAAGATGTAGAATATGCTGCGAGCAATTTGTTCGCCACCATTCCAGTGTCATCTTCCAATGTCGAAGAATCCAAAAAAGTGCTGAAGGCGCTGACAGAGTAAAGAAAATTCAGAATGGCTATGGAAGGAGGGAAGCGGATTGCTGATTACGGTCACAGGCGGCATAGGTAGTGGTAAAACCCGGTTTGCCCTCAAGTATGCAGCCGGAATTAGCCGGGAGGGTGTATATTTATCCACTGGTGATCATGATCCCGTTATTCCCGAATTGCCATCCGCTCATTATCGTGCCATTCATGCCGGGAACGGTCAGCATCTGACAGAGGTGATCACCCAGATTAATCGGGAATCCAATCTGTTTTTGGCGGATCAGCGAATTGTAATTGTAGACAGTTTGACCTCCTGGATGGCTGCCGGTTTCAGGGCAACAGAGGATCTGGATCATCAGCGTTCAGAGACACAGCTTTTGCTTGATGCTTTATTGTCTTATCAGGGGAAGTTGCTTGTGATTACCAATGAAATGCATGGTACATTGCATCCTACCGAGGAAGAACGAATTTTTACAGCGAGAATGGCTTCGGTTAATCGGATGCTGCAGATACATGCTGAAAAGATGTACATGCTGGTATCTGGTCTGGCTATCGATCTTAAGAGTCAGGGCATGCGAAATGAAGATGAACGATAGTGAGATGACATAAACGGGTGACATAAAGAAGCCTCCTTAACCACGAATTGGTGGCGAGGAGGCTTTATTTATTAATCTGTCCTTTTTATTTCTGCTTTTTGCTACGTCTGATCCACCAGATGATACATCCGATGACAATGATGGCCAGAATGACGTACACTACAATGGAATAGACGTCCATAAAGTGCAAAATACTCTCCCATGATGCGCCAAGCGCAGCACCAACGCAGACCAGAATGACATTCCAGATCAATGTACCAATGGTTGTAAAGAGAAGGAATAAACCAAATTTCATATTGGACATGCCTGCGGGAATGGAGATAAGACTACGGACGAGGGGAACCATTCGGCAGAATAATACGGTCCACATGCCATATTTGTCAAACCATGCATCGACACGGTGAATATCCTCTTTTTTGATGCGCAGAACATGTCCCCAGCGTTCCACAATTTTCTCAAGGCGTTCGACGTCAATGAGTAGACCAATACCATACAGGATCACAGCACCAAGGACAGAGCCAATAGTTGCGGCGATAATAACTCCTGGAAGAGTGAGACTGGTATAGGTGGTCATGAATCCGCCAAACGGCAAGATGATTTCGGATGGAATCGGGGGAAATACGTTCTCAAGAGCAATAATGAGTGCAATGCCTATGTAGCCGTATTGTTCCATGAAATCGGTTATCCAGTTTTGCATAATCGTCTCCTTTACTTTTGGTTTCCTTTGATTTGTCGTATACTCGGCAGAGCACACCAATTCTTATATACGTGTAAAGCGATAGACGGGTTTCTGAAAAAATGGCATTCTCGTATTCATTATTATATTACCAATTGGAGGGATAACGATGGGCATATATACACGAACAGGTGACGAAGGACAGACTTCGGTCATCGGTGGACGCGTCATCAAGGATGATGACCGGGTTGAGGCTTATGGCACGATTGATGAATTAAACTGTTTTGTAGGCCAGGCGATCAGCCTTATTGACTCTGCTCAAGGGGAATTTGAAGATCTGCGTGAACATCTGCTGGAAGTTCAGCAGGAACTGTTTGATTGCGGGTCGGATCTAGCCTTTGTGAAGATTAGTGAAACCAAATATAAGGTGAGAGATGAGATGGTCACACGTCTGGAACAATGGATTGACCAGTATGATGCAGAGAATCCAAAAGTGGAACGGTTCATTATTCCTGGTGGCAGTCAGCTGTCTTCTGCTCTTCATGTGTGCCGTACTGTATGTCGTCGCGCAGAGCGTCGCACGGTAACACTTGGACAACATACAGATATTAATCCGTCTGTACGACGGTATCTAAACCGACTGTCTGATTATTTCTTCGTGGTTGCACGGACGGCCAACGCGAGACAACAGGTGGCGGATATTGAATATGTGCGGAGCAAAAAAGTATTCCGCCGCAAAGAATGAGCCAATATTATTCGCCGATTGTCTGCACGGTGACCGAACAAGAAGATGGCTGGCTGCTGAAGACCGTGCTTCAGCGGCGGCTGCTGGTGTCGCGTAAGCTTTTGTCCAAAATCAAGCTGACTGAACAAGGCGTCATGTTAAATGGGGAGCGCGTATACATTAGCGTCAAGGTGGCTGCGGGTGATGTCGTTGAAGTTCGGATGGAGCAAGAGGAATCGGATGATATTTTGCCTGAGCCTATTCCCTTTACCGTTCTGTATGAAGACGAGCACTTGCTTATTGTCAACAAGGATGCGGGCATCATCGTTCATCCGACACATGGACATTACACAGGTACTTTGGCAAATGGCGTTGTTCATTACTGGAAATCCAAGGGTGAGCGCTTCCGGTTCAGACCGATTCATCGACTTGATCAGGAAACGTCCGGTGTGCTCGCCATAGCCAAGAACCCTTATGTCCATCAACATGTCTCTGAACAGATGATTGCTGGAACAGTGGACAAGAAATATATTGCACTTGTGCACGGAAGCCCTGTCCCGGAACAAGGGTCGGTGGACGGACCGATTGACCGCGATCCTGAAGAGCCACATCGCCGAATCGTAACTCCTGATGGTTACGCTGCAAGAACGTTGTACACGACCTTAACACGTTGGTCAGGGGGCAGCGCCAGTGCGATAAGCCTCAAGCTGGAAAGTGGCAGAACACATCAGATCAGGGTACATATGACGTCCATCGGCTGCCCGTTGATAGGTGATCGAATGTACAAGACACTACCTGTGCATGAGATCGATGAGCAGACCATGGCTGTTCGAGAAGAACGGGATACCTGGATCGAACGCCAGGCATTACACGCTTGTGAATTGACGTTTGAACATCCAATTTTACAGGAACGCATAACGTTCCAAGCCCCTTTTCCAGCAGATATGGCCGCGCTGGAGCAGCGTTTGAATGATGAGGCAGCTCCCAGGGAAGAACTGTAGGAAGCTGCGATGAGGGACTTAGATCTGCACCTCGTATCGCAGTTTCCTGCACAGCCCGTCCTGCTTTGCAGTCAACCTTGGTTGGCTAACTTGTGTGAGGGATGCTTCATGCACCCGAACAACATGCCGTAGGCTAATAATTATGGTTCAATGTATTGATGTTTACCCATTTCATGTTAAATCTTTTAAGATTTCAAATCTTTTGAAGCTTTTAAAGATATAAAAGCTGTAAGATTTTGACCCAAAAAATATAGCGAATGTGTTTTTGATCATTCGCCAAAGTCAGTAAAGTTGCATGGCGATGGTATCGATTTGGAGCGACTTTTGGATTTGCGAAGCAAACCAAGGGAAGCGACAAGTCGAGACCGGAGCCACACCGGAGCCACACACTAGGAGGCAAATCAATGAGTAACTTAAAAGTATATCAATATGCCAAATGCGGCACATGCCGCAAAGCTGTAAAATGGCTTGAAGCTCAAGGACATGAGCTGGAGCTAATCCCTATTTTTGACTCACCGCCATCCGAATCTGAACTAACAGAACTCATCCAAAAGAGCGGGCTTGAAGTGAAAAAGTTCTTTAATACGAGCGGAGAAGTGTACAAAGAACAACAACTGAAGGACAAGCTTCCCGGAATTTCCGCTGATGAACAGATTCGTTTGTTGGCTTCCAATGGTCGTCTCATCAAACGTCCGATCGTTACGGATGGAGAAAAGGTGACGGTTGGATTCAAGGAAGAAACGTACGAGCAGGAATGGAATAACGCATAAACGCGCTGAATATCAGCCTTGAATTGTTCAAAATTCAGGGCTTTTTTGGCTGAACGATGGTTGGCGGAACTATGCTATAATGATAGAATTAGTTTCGATATTTTATTTGCTATAGAAATTGAACTAAACATTTACACGAAAATGGAGAGGACAGAAATAACCTGAAGAAGCGGAGCGTTCGCCTAAAAGCTTTCTGAAAGAAAGCTACTTCGGAAGCATATGCTATCCCCGGATTTTCCCTTTTTGAAAAGGAATCAAAAAAATCTGGGGATAACAGCGATCAGAAGGATGTTCTGTCATCGGAATGGTAAGTGTAAATATACTTTAGTTTAATTTCTATAGAATCAGGACAGGAGAGAACAAATTCAAGTGAATCAACGTAATGAACCTACTTTGTTGCTGGTAGACGGTATGGCGGTGTTGTTTCGTGCTTTTTATGCGACATCTGCAAGCGGATATATCAGACGTACAAAGGCAGGATTGCCTACCAACGCAGTCTACGGATTTATCCGTTATTTCTGGGATGCGGTTCAGACTTTTGGGCCAAGTCATGTCGTATGTTGTTGGGATATGGGCGGTAAGACGTTCCGCGGTGAAGAATATGCAGCCTACAAAGGCAACCGGGCTGAAGCTCCGGATGACCTGATTCCCCAGTTTGCTCTGATTCGTGAAGTTATGGATAGCCTGGGTATTCCAAATATAGGTGCACAAGGATTCGAAGCCGACGATTGTATCGGGACGCTTGCGAAGTATTATACCGAAGAGACCGATATGAATGTTATGGTGCTGACGGGTGACCACGACATGTTGCAACTGATCAATGACCGCACAAGTATCATTATTATGAAAAAAGGCCATGGCAACTACATGGTGTACAACCCTGAAACGCTCATGGCAGAGAAACAACTGACACCTCGTCAAGTGATTGATATGAAGGGTCTGATGGGAGATGCCAGCGACAATTATCCCGGAGTACGGGGAATTGGTGAGAAAACAGCGTTGAAGCTTGTACAGGAATACGGCTCCATTGAAGGGATTTTGAGCAACATGGATAAACTGACCCCTTCGGTGCGTAACAAGATTGAGAATGATCTGGACATGCTTCATCTGTCCCGCAAACTGGCAGAGATTCATTGTGCTGTTCCGGTTGCCTGTGCGCTGGATATCTGTGAATTGCGTCTTGATCCGGATATGGTGATGGACAAGTTTGAACAACTTGAGATGAAGAGCCTTGGCTCTTGGATGGGAGTGGCAATAGGGTGAGCAACATGAAGAACGTACGAACAGGCAAAAAGTGGTGGACAGGGGCTATGGCCCTCGTCCTGGCCTTGCCCGTAATTCTTTCGGGAGCAGTAAGTGCACCACAGACAGTGGATGCCAAAGCAGCAATTAGCACCAAAATACAGAAAGTAAAAGCAGCAGGACGTAATTTTACCGTACAGACCGTTTCGATTCCAAAGGGAACACCGGTTACCGTGGGACTCGCGAAGAAGCAAGTTGGCCAGACGGCAACATTGCCATCGATTGTGAAAGCCTATGGTGCGCAAGCAGCCATTAACGGAGCATTTTTTGAAGCATATAACGGAGCACCAGATCCATACGGTATGTTAATAGCAAAGGGTAAGGTCATACATATTGGAAGATACGGAACATCCATCGGATTTAAGGAAGACGGCTCGGCGATCATGGATTCACTTCAGGTGAGTTTGACAGGTAAAGTAACGGATACAAAAGGTAAATCACGGAGTTGGTATGCCACCTTTATTAATCGAACACCTTCAGCGAATGCAAGCATAACAATGCTGTATACGCCTGAACGAGGTGCCACAGTTGGGTTCAAAGGTGGCACTGCGGTTGTCATGGAGAAAGGTATCGTGACCAAAAAAGTGCCCAATACCAATGTAGCGATTCCTAAGAATGGCTCGGTACTGGTCTTTACAGGCAACCAAAAGTCTTCTTCAGACCGTTTCACCGTTGGTTCGACCGTAGAAATGAATTATAAGTATACGAACGCAGCAGGCAAAGAGATCCCTTGGCAAGATGTAGTGACTGCTGTTGGGGCAGGACCCCGTCTAGTGAAAGACGGCAAGGTAGCTGTCAATCCGACGAGCGAAGGTTTCAAGGATGCCAAGATTCTTAATGCTTCCGGAGCCAGAAGTGGTATTGCGATCATGGCGGACGGTTCTGTTATGCTGGCTACCGTTTCCGGAGCAACAATCAAGGAGTGGGCAGCAGTGATGCAGAAGCTTGGTGCCAAACAGGCCATGAATCTGGATGGCGGTGCTTCCTCGGGTATGTATGCCGGGGGCAAAATGCTGACTTCTCCAGGTCGGCTTTTGAGTAATACACTCGTATTTGGCGGCTCTGTGCGTTAAAAGAAAGTGATTATGGGAGGTATGATGCCAAATGACACTCACATCTGATCGAAAGCCAGGGGAGGGCAATACAGCTGTTCTGGCCATTAATGTAGGACTGCCGCAGCCGCTCCCTGGGCAGAAGCGTGAAGTGCTGAGCGGCATTGTGAAACATCCTGTATCCGACGCGGTTTTCCTGTCATTCACTGGAATGACAGGGGACGCGCAGGCGGATCTGGTGCATCATGGCGGCCCTGACAAAGCCGTTTGTGTATACGATTACAGTCGTTATCCGGTGCTGGAACAGCTGATGGATCGCAAGTTGGACTGGGGAGCTTGTGGAGAAAATCTGACGGTTGAAGGCTGTGCCGAAGAAGACGTCCGGATTGGTGATGTGTACGAGTTGGGCGAAGCCACAGTACAGGTCAGTCAGCCCAGACAACCTTGCTTCAAGCTGGGTGCGAGGTATGACTATAAGGAGTTGCCTGTTTATTTTCAGGAGAGTGGACATACCGGATTTTACTTTCGTGTACTGCAAGAAGGTGAGGTAGGACTTTCATCGATATTTCGAAGGATCAGCACTGATCCTGCATCAATGACGGTTCTTGAAGCCAATCGAATTATGCATCAGGGGAAAGAAGATATGGAAGGTATTCAGGCGTTACTGGCCATACCTGCGCTGTCAGACAGCTGGAGGCAGACGTTAATGAAACGATTGTCCAAGCTGGAGAACAAGTAGCAGGGTAATTATAGTGTCATCAAGTAAAGCAACTCGAATTCCTTTTTTAAACTAACTTGGGAGTGTGACTAACATGACGATCTTAGGCGCAATTGAAGCAGGCGGAACCAAATTTGTATGTGGTATTGGCACAGAGAACGGAGAAGTTCTGGAACGCGTAAGTTTTCCCACGACGACACCGGAGGAGACAATGGCTCAAGTGATTTCATTTTTTGAAGGCAAAGGCATTGAAGCTCTGGGTGTAGGTTCATTCGGTCCGATTGATCCGATTGAAGGAAGCCCAACATATGGCTATATCACAACAACACCAAAACCACATTGGGGACAGTATAACGTGATTGGCAAGCTCAAGGAGCATTTTGATGTGCCGATGACATTTGATACGGATGTGAATGGTGCGGCACTTGGAGAAGCAACCTGGGGCGCTGCACAAGGTCTTGAGAGCTGTCTGTATATCACTGTGGGTACAGGTATTGGTGCAGGTGCTGTGGTTGGCGGTAAAATGGTCCATGGATTGTCACATCCAGAGATGGGACATATCATTGTACGCAGACATCCGGAGGATACATACGAGGGTTTCTGTCCGTATCATGGTGACTGCCTCGAAGGCCTTGCAGCAGGACCGGCCATTAACAAACGTTGGGAGCAACCAGCTTATGAACTGCCTGCAGATCATAAAGCTTGGGAGATTGAAGCACATTACCTGGCACACGCACTGATGAACTATGTTCTGATTCTCTCTCCACAGAAAATTGTCATGGGTGGCGGAGTAATGAAGCAGGAGCACCTGTTCCCGATGGTTCGTAGCAAACTGCAGGAGTTGCTGGCTGGATACGTTCAGCATCCGGCGCTTCAGTCCGACATTGACCAGTATGTTGTTTCACCAGGACTTGGCGACAATGCAGGGCTGTGTGGTTCGCTGGCGCTTGCCAAATTGGCATTGAATAAGTAGATTATAAAGGGATTGACGAATTTTACCATTGTGGTATGATATGGGCAACAGCATAGTACGGTTAATGAGGAAGCACCTCTCTTGCATGCATTTTGCAGGAGGGGTGTTTTTTTGTGCTGCCTATAGGTAGCATCTTTAACTCGTATAAGCTGAATATTCAAAGGGAGGGAACGAAAATGGAAGTCATTTTCATGAACAGATTGTCCAGAATGTCAGATCAGAATGCAGAGTATGCACAGTTATGGATTGGGGAAGAGGAAGATAGTTGGCAGCTGGGATGGAGTCGCTATGAGGAAGGAGAGCGTGAGGACAGCATCTGGTATGAGGGGACTTCTTGGGAGGAGCTGCTTCATATTTACCGTCATCAGCTTGCCATACAGATGAGTGAGGGGTACCGACCGCAGTTGCAGGGGTTATTTCACGAGAATGATGATCTGAAGTCACGCAGTTATGGTGGACAGCGGCTCCATTGTTACAGTGAGTTATACGGCAATGAACAATTATATACGGATCTGTGCACATGGCGCAGGAAGAGAGCTGTGTCTGACCGGAAGGCACCGTATTTTATTGCAACGAATCGTCTGTTGCGTTTGATCAGTGCCTTCGTTCCGCAATCGCTGGATGAACTGATGCAACTGCCGGGCGTAGGAGAGAGCAAAGCGACTGAGTATGGTACGGAATGGATGGAGATTACAAGCGGATTGGAGCGTTCAACGACATTCCCGCTGGACTGGGTATATACGGCGCTGAAGGAAGAAGAGTATGAGAGTTGGTTATACAAGCAGAGAGAGCAGAAGTACAAGCAGGAACTTGATAAGTTCACCACGCGTAAGCAGGTGCTTGAAGGCATGAAGGAAGGGTATACGTTAGAGGAGATTGTTAATCGATCCGGATTATCCCGACGCGAGTTGGTTGAGCTACTAGAAGCACTGGATCACGAAGGTTATGACACCGATTGTCTTCTTGATGTGGAGCTGGCAGTGATGCCAGAGAACGAACAAGAGGCCGTATGGAGTGCGTATGAGGAGCTGGGAGATACGTTCCTGAAGCCAGTATTACATAAGGTGTATGGAGGAGAGAAACCCGATGGAGGAAGTCTGGAGCAGGTCTATGAAAAACTGCGCATGATTCGAATCCGCTTTCGTCGGCACGCAGAGACAGAGAAGAATGTTGGTTAATGATCAGAAATGAAAAAAGACGAGGCGTTTCTCCCGGAGGAGCGCTTCGTCTTTGTTATTTCATACGAGTTCATACCCAGTCTTTCTTGCGGAAAATGAAGAACATGCTCAGGCCCAGGGTAACCATCAGGCCAATCACAACAAAATAGCTGTATTTCCAGTTAAGCTCTGGCATATTCGTAAAGTTCATGCCGTATATACCCGTAATGACCGTCAGCGGCATGAAGACCGTGGTAATGGCGGTAAATACACGCATGATCTCATTCGCCCGGTTCGCAATACTGGATTGGTAGGCTTCTCGCAAGTTTCCCATCAGGTCGCGATAAGTCTCAAAGGTTTCAGATATTTTTACAGCATTCTCATAGATGTCACTGAAATACTTTTGCAGTTGATCATCGATGAGACGCAGATCTTTTTTGTTTAGGGTGTTAATGACCTCTTTCTGAGGTCCAAGCACTTTTTTCAGCCACAGGATCTCACTGCGCAGCCCGATAATCTCATTCAGATGTGACTTTTTGGTGTGCATCAGAATGTCTTCCTCAAGCTTCTCGATCCGTGCTTCAATTCGGTCACCTACGGTGAAATAATTATCAACAATCAAGTCAACCAGCAAATACAGCAGACGATCCGGTGTACTGATTTCCTGTTCCCACAGGATTGGTTTCAGTGTGCGCAATTCGCTGACCTTTTGCTTGGTAACACTAATAATGAAATGTCTGCCGAGAAACAGGTTGACCGCACGTAGAAATATCTCTTCATCATCGAAACGGATGCTATTAATCACAATAAAATAATGGTTCTCATAAATTTCAATCTTCGGACGTTGTTCTTCGTCACTAAGACAGTCTTCCACAGCCAGATCATGCATTAAGAACAGCGGCTGAAGTACCGCCAAATCGTCTACGTCTGCATCAATCCAGTAAAATCCTTCCGCTGGTGGAGTCAGCGCCTGCTGAATGTCGTCCACCGGAATAAACACACCGTTGTTTACCAACCGGATTTTCATCGTTAATCTACTCCTTCTGCACCCGCCAACTTGGCGGATATTATCATTATGGGCGCAAAAAGAACAAATCAGCCGGTCGGCAGCGGAGCCTGGAGATCAGGGCTGCGTTCACTATATAATCAAACGGAAGTCACGTCCCGCTGCCGGCATGCTGATGTCAATTCTCTATGCAGTTTGTCGGAATTCGGCTGCCAGTCAGGCCTCGGGTCGCCATCCATTTAATATGTCACCTCTCACATAAGGGTTTATAACACCTTGTTTAGTATACCGCTGGTACAAGGTGCTTTCAAGCGCAAAAATGTGTCTATTTCGCGCCCTGAGGCAGTGTATGACAATGGATGATGAACGGTTCCGATCTGGGAAGCAGACATCGAACTGCATCTTGACGTGAGGGCATTAATGTAATAAAGTAGACGGTGAACCATATTTAATTACAATCTAATACAGCGAAATCTTATCAAGAGTAGGTGGAGGGACTGGCCCGATGAAACCCGGCAACCGGCGGTATACCGCACGGTGCTAATTCTTGCAGCGACTAAGTGTCAAGTGGCACTGTTGTAACTGAGAGATGAGAGAGGCGCATATCTTTTTTACATATGACCTTTCTCGAAATCCGAGGAAGGTCTTTGTTATATGCCCCGACTTCTCAGCAGTGATTTTCGCTAAGGAACTTGAGGTTGTTTGTAACGTTGGATGAAAGAGCAATTCAATGTTTTTACAAGCTCAAGGCAGTCTATAACTGTATTGATGTAAAGACATCAAACCAGGGGTGGCTGCATCTATCTATGCACAAGGAGGAGTTAGATTTATTATGCCAATCAAAATACCCGATACTCTGCCAGCAAAAGAAGTACTTGAAGGAGAGAATATCTTCGTCATGGATGAAACTTCTGCATATCAGCAGGATATTCGACCACTCCGTATCGCTATATTAAACCTGATGCCCACAAAGGAAACGACAGAAACACAATTGCTTCGCCTGGTGGGAAACACGCCTATTCAGGTGGATGTCGTTCTCGTACATCCCAAATCCCATACGTCGAAGAATACGTCTCAGGAGTATTTGGATCTGTTCTATAAAACCTTCGATGAGATTGAGCACCGCCGTTTCGATGGAATGATCATTACGGGTGCACCGGTGGAACAGATGGATTTCGAAGACGTGAACTATTGGAATGAAATCCAGGAGATCTTCGAATGGACCAAAACCAATGTGACTTCAACCCTCCACATATGTTGGGCTTCCCAGGCAGGTTTATACCATCATTTTGACGTACCCAAGGTTGCACTAGAAGAAAAGTGTTTTGGGGTTTTCCCACATACCATCAATAAACCACATGTTCCGTTGTTGCGTGGGTTCGATGAAGTATTCAACGTTCCACATTCTCGTCATACGGAAGTGAGACGCGAAGATATTGAAAAGAATGAGAATTTAGAGATTTTGGCTGAATCCGAGGAAGCGGGGATCTTCCTGGTTGCTACCAAAGACGGCAAACAGATTTTTGCCACAGGACATGCCGAGTATGACCCGTTCTCATTAAAGTGGGAGTATGACCGGGATACAGCCAAAGGGTTGGATATCGCATTGCCTAGACATTATTATCCGAATGACGACCCTTCCCGTGTGCCACCGGCTACTTGGCGCGCTCATGCCAACTTATTATTCTCTAACTGGCTCAATTACTATGTGTATCAAGAAACACCTTACGATATTGGCCCGCAAATCTAATCGAGATTATAGGAGGATGCAGCAATGGAAGACAACAACAAGTTGAAAATCGAAAGCCGCTTAGCACAAATTGGGTCCATCAATGAACCGGTAACAGGCGCCATTAACTTTCCGATCTATCAATCCACTGCGTTTCGCCACCCGAAGCTTGGACAAAGCACGGGATTTGATTATATTCGTACGACTAATCCAACCCGTAAAGTGTTGGAAGAAGCCGCCGCAGCACTGGAGTCCGGTGATGCAGGGTTTGCCTGTAGCTCGGGAATGGCCGCACTGCAAACGATCTTTGCCATGTTTGGTCAAGGGGATCATCTGATTGTATCGCTGGATCTGTATGGTGGAACCTATCGTCTGCTGGAACGTATTCTGTCCCGTTTCGGCGTAACTGCTAGTTATGTGGACACGAATGACCTTGCAGCACTGGAGAAGGTTCGTCAGCCGAATACAAAAGCTGTATTTATTGAGACACCAACTAATCCACTGATGATGATCACCGATGTGCAAGCCGTGGCTTCCTGGGCGAAAAGTTACAACCTGTTGACCATTGTTGACAACACGTTGCTGACTCCATTTTTCCAACGTCCGATTGAACTGGGTGCCGATATCATCATTCATAGCGCTACCAAATATCTGGGTGGACACAATGATGTGCTCGCTGGACTAATTATTACCAAAGGTGAGGCGTTATCTGCAGAGATGGCGTTCCTGCATAATTCCATTGGAGCGGTATTATCTCCAAGTGACTCCTACCAGTTGATGAAAGGTATGAAAACCCTGGCTCTTCGCATGGAGCGCCATGAGCACAATGCACTTACTATTGCCAAATACTTGCTTGAGCACCCAGCGGTGGTTGAAGTGTATCATCCAGGCCTCTCCGATCATCCGGGGTATGAGATACAGAATAAACAATCCACGGGTAACACAGGTATCTTCTCTTTCAAAGTGAAGGATGCACGTTGTGTTGAACCGTTGTTGCGTCATATCAAACTCATTGCTTTTGCCGAAAGTCTCGGCGGAGTTGAATCACTCATGACTTATCCGGCAGTACAGACTCATGCGGATATTCCGCTTGAGATTCGTGAAGCCGTAGGTGTGGATGACCGTCTGCTCCGGTTCTCCGTAGGCATTGAACATGCAGATGATCTGATTGCAGATCTCGGCAATGCTCTTACAGCTGCACAACAGGAAGTGGAAGGAGGCGTTCACTCATGAGTGAGTCCAACAATAAGCCCAATTCCGAGTTGAAATTTGATACCAAATTGCTCCATTTTGGCGATGAGATTGACAAAACGACTGGAGCCTCCAGTGTACCGATCTATCAAGCATCAACCTTCCATCATTTTGATATCTTCAATCCGCCTCAGCATGACTACAGTCGTTCGGGTAATCCGACACGTCAGGCTTTGGAAGATTATATCACGTTGCTGGAGGGCGGAGCACGAGGCTTTGCCTATTCTTCGGGGATGGCTGCGATATCAAGCGTGTTCATGATGTTCTCCGCAGGGGATCACATGATAGTAACGGAAGATGTATATGGAGGTACGTATCGTTTGCTTACTTCCATATTAAGCCGTATGCAGATCGAGACAACCTTTGTAGACATGACCAATATAGATGAAGTAAAAGCGGCACTCAAGCCAAACACCAAGGCAGTTTATATGGAAACACCATCCAACCCTACACTGCGAATTACGGATATCGCTGCTGTAACTGACTGGTCGAAGGAACATGACCTGATCACGATTCTGGATAACACCTTTATGACACCTTACTATCAGCGTCCAATTGAGCTTGGTGTGGACATCGTCGTACATAGTGCTACGAAGTTTCTCGGAGGTCACAGTGATGTACTGGCAGGGTTAGCCGTTGCTCGCACGGAATCACTTGGCGTACAATTGAAACAGTTGCAAAATGGACTTGGAACTGTTCTCGGGGCACAAGAATCCTGGCTTCTGATGCGCGGGATGAAAACCTTGGGAGCTCGCATGGCTCATAGTGAACGGAGCACAGCCAAACTGGCGGCATGGCTTAATAAGCGCAGTGATATTACTGCTGTCTTTTATCCTGGACTGGAGGATCATCCGGGACGTGAGGCACATGAGCGGCAGTCCACAGGATATGGAGCTGTCGTTTCATTTGACGTCGGTTCAGGTGATCGCGCAAAAGCAGTTCTTAACCGGGTGAAGCTTCCCATTGTTGCTGTAAGCTTGGGAGCTGTGGAGAGTATTCTGTCCTACCCAGCGATGATGTCTCACGCTGCAATGCCGGCTGAGGTTCGCCGTGACCGTGGCATTACAGATGGGTTGCTGCGCTTCTCTGTAGGTCTGGAAGATATCGAAGATCTGATTGTAGATTTGGAACAAGCACTTCAGGAATCCTAGCAAAAGTGGATGACCGAATACGCTTTTGCGTATCACTTAAGTTCGAACTAATTCTTTTCCATATGTAAAAATTTTTACTTATTTTTAAAGCACCTGTACATAAGGTGCTTTTTTTCACATGTAACCTGTGTTACGATATGTGGAGTACAGAAATACGATGTTGCCACCAGAACTTGCTTCTCTTGAACAAGTTGGGACGGATCGTTATATAATTTCTCTTCATGAGGGAGGCTTTTTTACGATGAGTACGGTAGACCGTATCTTAGATAAAGCCCTTCGGGGCGAACGTTTGGACTTGGAAGACACGATTGAGCTATTTGAATCCAATGAAGTGGACAAAATCGGGGCAGCTGCTAATGTCATTATGAAACGCATGCACCCTGAACCATACAGAACATTTGTAATTGGGCGTAACGTCAACTACACAAACGTGTGTGATGTGTACTGCCGTTTTTGTGCTTTCTACCGCAGACCTGGCTCGGATGAAGGTTATGTACTTCCGGACGAAGTTATTTTCCAGAAGATTCAGGAAACGGAAGATGTGAATGGTACAGAGATTTTGATGCAAGGTGGAACGAATCCAAACTTGCCTTTCAGCTATTATACAGACCTGTTGAAAGCCATCAAAGAGCGTTTCCCGAACATCACAATGCACTCTTTCTCACCAGCGGAGATTATGAAAATGGTTGAAGTATCCGATGGCCTTACATTGGAAGAGGTTGTTCGTGCCATTCACGAAGCTGGACTGGATTCCTTGCCTGGTGGCGGTGCCGAAATTCTGGATGATCGCACACGTCGGAAAATCAGCCGCTTGAAAGGTTCATGGCGGGATTGGATGGACGTTATGCAAACTGCACACCGCATCGGCATGAACACCACGGCAACAATGGTTATCGGCCTTGGTGAATCGATGGAAGAGCGTGCACTGCACTTGCTCCGTGTACGTGAAGCACAGGATGAATGTATTGCGAACAAGTATGATTCCGAAGGTTTCCTGGCGTTCATTCCGTGGACGTTCCAACCGGATAATACAAATCTCAAACTGGAGCGTCAGACGCCAGAAGAGTACTTGAAGACTGTTGCCATCAGCCGACTGGTGCTGGATAATATCAAGAACATTCAGTCCTCTTGGGTAACGATGGGTCCTGAGATCGGTAAGAAGTCGCTTGAATTTGGCTGTAATGACTTTGGTAGCACCATGATTGAAGAGAACGTTGTATCTGCTGCTGGTGCAACTTACAAAGTTAACATTGAATCCATTCTCCGTTTGATTCGGGAGTCCGGTTATATCCCGGCACAACGTAACACCCGATACGAAATTGTGCGCATGTTCGACGAAGAGAATTCCGTGCATGAAGATTTTGTAATGCAGAACTAATCCTGATTATTTGAATACTACTCCCATAAATGCTGATCGGTAGATAAGTATTGATGAACCCAAGCCCGCTGACTACTCCGTTTGGAGAGACGGCGGGCTTTTTTGATTTCTTCTGCGGTTCGAGGTCATCAAACAGTACATGTTACGCAATTGGCGATATTTTATATTGAAATTGAACTGTTACAATGAAAGGGAACTTGTGTAGTCAGACATGCTGGAAGGGGTTAAACCGATGAAGAGAAGAATACTTGGCAAGACGAAACTGGACGTACCTGTATTGAGCTTTGGAGCATCCTCACTCGGTTCTGTATTTCGTGACATTGACCGGGACGAAGGGATTCGCACTGTACATGCGGCTGTAGATGCGGGGATGAATTACATAGACGTTTCGCCTTACTACGGGCAGACAAAAGCGGAGTCCGTGTTGGGTGAAGCCATCCGCAGCTTGCCGCGCAATTCATATATGTTATCAACCAAAGCCGGACGGTATGGGGAAAATGAGTTTGATTTTTCACGTCAGCGGATTCTGGATAGCGTGCAAGAGAGCCTGGATCGACTGCATACAGACTATATCGACATTCTGTTCCTGCATGATATTGAATTTGTGCCAGCAGAGATTATTATCGAAGAAGCTTTTCCAACGTTGCTGCGTCTGAAAGAGCAGGGAGTTATACGACATGCGGGCATTTGTGGATTGCCCTTGCCTTTGTTCGAGAAGGTTCTGCCACAGATCGATGCGGATGCGATCGTATCGTATTGTCATTATTCATTGAATGATACCTCATTATTGTCGTTATTGCCCCTGTTGGAAAAAAAAGAAATTGGCCTCGTCAATGCTTCACCTCTTTCTATGGGCTTGTTGAGTACCCGAGGGGCTCCTGCCTGGCATCCGGCAGATGATCGTGTGAAAGAGCTCTGCCTGAAGGCCGCCCGCTTCTGTGCGGAACAAGGCAGTGACATTGCCAAGCTGGCCGTGCAATTCTCCACGTCGAATGAACGAATTCCGACAACACTGGTGAGCAGTGCCAGCCAGCGCAATATCCTCAATAATGCAGCCTGGATAGAGGAAGAGATCGATCAGAGTCTGCTTGATGAAGTTCTGCGCATTCTGGCTCCATTGCATAACGAGACGTGGTCAAGCGGACGACCTGAATATAATACGAAGCCAGGCAACACTACAGCAGAAGCATCCAAGGGGGAACAACGATGAGAGCCATTGTATGTGAAGGGATAGATCAATTGAAGCTTCAGGACCTGCCTCAACCGGAACGAGCAGAAGGAGAGGCGTTGGTTGCCATTCGGCGGATTGGGATCTGTGGAACGGATCTGCATGCATACAAAGGCAACCAGCCATTTTTTACCTATCCTCGTGTTCTGGGTCATGAACTGGCGGCTGTTATTGAAGAAATCGGTCCGAACGAGGCAGGATTAAAGCCTGGGGATCAGGTAAGTATTATTCCGTATCTGCACTGCGGTCACTGTATTGCATGTCGCAGTGGAAAAACCAATTGTTGTGCGTCCATGCAAGTCATGGGTGTGCACGTAGACGGAGGCATGAGAGAAAGAATCAGTGTGCCTGTCTCACATCTGCTCTCAGCAGAAGGTTTGACACTGGATGAGACGGCAATGGTAGAACCATTAAGCATTGGAGCCCATGCCGTCAGAAGAGCAGGAATCAAGCCTGGTGAGCATGTGGTTGTGATTGGAGCTGGCCCCATTGGATTGGGTGTGATGGCATTTGCCAAACAGGCGGGGGCGCGTGTTATTGCCGTTGATCGTAATCTGGACAGGCTGGAGCTTAGTCGGACTTGGGCTGGAGCGGATGACTTGGTTCAGGCTAATGAACATTCTGTGCAGCATGTGGCTGAAATCACGGGAGGCGACTATGCTACGGCTGTCTTCGATGCAACAGGTAACGTGAATTCCATGAATGAGGCCATTCAATATGTGGCGCATAGTGGACAACTTATTTTTGTAGGACTGGTGAAAGCGGATATTACCTTTCATGATCCTGAGTTTCATAAGCGGGAGATGAGCATCCTGGGCAGTCGAAACGCAACCCGTGAAGATTTTGAACAAGTCCTGTCGACCTTGCGCCAAAAGAAAATAAGCATGGATGGGTATATCACACACCGAGTGGAATTTAATGAGCTACCTACGGCAATAGACCAATGGCTTTTGCCAGATTCACATGTAGTCAAAGCCATCGTTGAACTATAATAACAATTAATTATAATAACAGAAAAAAACGCTCTCTGACCTTGGTGGACAATACTGTCCATCCATAGGGGAAGAGAGCGTTTTTTGTAAGTTGAATTAAAATTACACGATAACGAAGAGGACAGAAAAAACCTGAAAAAGCGAAGCGTTCGCCTTTATCCCCGGATTTTTCCCTTGTGAAAAGGGAATAGAAAAAATCTGGGGATAACAGCGATTGGAAGGTTGTTCTGTCATCGTAGTGTCAGTGTAAATATCTTTAGTCCAACTTACATGGGCTATTATTTTTCCGGATTTGTTACAATGCCCGCATGTGGATCAATGTGACGCACAATGGACTTCAACCAGATCATCTCCAGAACATGTACCTCATAATAAAGTGCACCCGGGATTTGCCTGATCCATCCTTCCGCCATCGCGAGTTGTGTTGAGTCAGAAGTGGCTTCCAGCGTTCCAGGTTCACGGCGTAGCCGTTTGCGTACAGCTTTTTCAACTTGAGAGCTTTGTGTGGTCAAAATGCATACTTTGCGTTTGGAAGAGAAGCCCCTGAACGCAATGTACACCATTTCGTAAGCAATAAGATAAGCGATTACGGAATACATCGCTTGGTCCCAGCCAAAGACAACACCAGCGGCTGTCAGTATCAACAAGTTAAGCAGCATGATTATTTTTTCGATAAGCATCCGTTTTCCGCTAAATACACGTTCAGGTGGGCGGGAAGACGGATCACCGATTTCCAGCGTATCCAGTGTCCCGCCATACCGTACGACGAGCCCAATTCCGAGTCCGAGGCATAATCCGCCAAACATGGCGGCAACCAGCGGATGCTCTACAAGTGGCGGCATGGGATGAAGCACAATGGCACCGATCGAAAAGACAACCAGACCCAGAACAGTAACCAGTACAAATTTCTTCTGCACGATCTTGTAAGACAGAAATATAAACGGAACATTGAATAAAAATAGGAACAATCCAATCCTCATTTCGGTCCAGTGGGCGAAGAGTGAGGAAATGCCTGTAATGCCTCCAATAATAATCTTATTGGGGTGTAAAAACAATTCAAGTCCTACGGAGGCCAGAATTCCGCCCGCAATAACGAGAAACAGGTTTAACCAGCGGCGGATAGACGATATCCTAGTCTTGGCGGTGTTTGGCACCGGATTAGCCGATATCAGAGGTGCTTTCATAGGTCAGCCTCCTTAGTACGGCTTTCGAGCCATTCTCCCTGGGTTAGTCACAGAAAGATCGGCGTAAGAGCCGCGAAGTACGTTAGTATGTCTGTTCTGTACAGACATAGGGATTATCCTTCTTTCTGCAGAACCTTTGGCTCTTCTTTCTTTTTCCGAGGATCTTTGAACTTGAATATTTTATCCAATAAACGGAATACATGTTTGGACTCTTTGGTTAATAAAGGACCCAGAATGGCCAGAATTAGGACATACAGCGCGGCAAATGGTTGAATCATTGGCAACAGTCCACCGGCTTTACCCATGTTGGCCAAGATGATGGAAAACTCACCCCGTGACACAATGGTTAATCCAATATTCGCCGATGCTTTGGGCGATAGTCCTGCACTGCGTCCGGCCAACATACCGGCCAGGAAGTTACCGAACAATGTAATAACAACTGCAATCAGAGCTAACCATACGGCTTCGCCACCCAGGGACAAAGGATCAATGGACAATCCAAAGCTGAAGAAGAAGATGGCTCCGAAGAAGTCACGGAACGGTAGAATCAAGTGTTCAATCCGCTTCGCGTGTTCTGTTTCAGCAAGCACCAGACCAACTAGTAACGCACCAATCGCTTCGGCAACATGAATGGTTTCAGAGAAACCAGCTACCAGGAACAAGGCTCCAAATACAACGAGAGAGAAGAGTTCATTCGATCGAATTTTAAGCAATTTGTTTAGTAGCGGTGTTGCTTTGCGTCCAAGGATAATCACGATAAGCATGAATCCGAGGGCAATAAGTGCGGACATGATGACGCCTCCGATGGAGGATGAATCACTAAGCACAAGTCCGGACAAGATCGAGATATATACAGCGAGGAACACATCTTCGAACATAATAATACCCAATATCATCTCTGTTTCCGGGTTGGCCGTTCGTTTCAAATCGACGAGTACCTTGGCCACAATGGCACTGGAAGAGATGGTAGTTATACCTGCGATAATAAGTGCTTCTGCAACTGGGAAACCGGACACAAAACCGAATATTAATCCCAGCGTAAAGTTAATGCCGATGTAGATCGAGCCGCCAACTGCAATAGAGCGACCCGATTTAATTAAACGACCTACCGAGAATTCAAGTCCAAGGTAGAAGAGAAGGAACAGGATACCGATCCGACCCATAAATTCAATAAAAGGCTGACTCTCAATAAAGCGGAAGTCCAGATGCCATATTTTCATGGCATGTGGCCCAACGGCCATCCCGATCAGAATATAAAATGGAACAACCGAAAATCTTAATTTTGCCGATAAAAGGCCGGCTGCTGCAATGAGCACAAGGGCCAGACCTACTTCGAATATCAAATGATCCATCTATTTACCCCCTTCCAGTCAGGAGGAGTGATTTAAACAGTTTCTGCTGATTGCGTTCGCCAACGGCTACCACCGTGGATTCTGCACTGATAACTACCTCCGGACCTGGGCTGATATGTTTTTTGTGATTTTTCTCTACAACGGCGATAACCGTTGCCCCAGAGTTCTGACGTACGTCCAATTCACCGATGGATTTACCGATACTTCCAAAAGATGGTTCGATTTTGTACCACTCGATAATCAGGTCGTCAAACGTTACTTCAATATTTTCAAGCTGCTTTGGTTTGTAAGTTAATCCGCCAACAATAGCAGCAATCTGTCGTGCTTCGTAATCGTCAAGCGTGATCATCGAGATGCTTTGATCGGGATCATCATACTCGAAGTGGTACATTTCCCGGCGACCGTCATCGTGAATAATAATGACAATTTTATCACCGCTGCTTGTTTCAATTTGAAATTTTTTGCCAATTCCCGGCAAGTCTGTTTCGCGTACATCCATGGATTGTTGCCTCCTTATATTAGGGGCTGGCCACAGAAGACAGGCTTATTTCCCGAAAATGATTAATCTGCTGCTCAAAGGAACATCAAAAGATGCGGGTAAACAGAGCCAGAAATTCCTGACACAGCCATATGATTTGAATTTGTCGGTGTGGGTACAACAAAAATAGGTACTGTCATAACATTGGTTTAGCTAACGTGTGCCAAAAGGGTTATAAGTTATGCACAAGCACACCGTCTTATAAATACAGAGGTGTCTCCATGCAAAAGCAACCTGTAATACGTCGTAACGGCTAGTGAAGAGCGTTCACGTATTTTGGTGCTATAGGGGTGAGGGATACATACATGCTGGTAAACTTAATAGGTAGCAGAAATAATCTGCGTTTAAACAGACAATACCACGGTTTAAAGGACAGACCCGTTGTAGGGATTCGCAGCATCAATACCAATGCGAGGACAAGAAAGACAGGCTTATTATGCGTAACCGCAATCAGCTTGGACATGACTTGTGGATATTTGCGAATGACAGGTTTCTGCTGGGATTCGGATATTTGCAACAGCACTTCCTTGTTGGAAGTTGCTTCTACAGATACCCCAACGGCAGATTCGGTCTGCATTGGTATAGGGAAGCACAAGGCTTGGAAAACGCACAAAATGATAATGATCGTGTAGTGGAGTATTCTAGGTTGTTGTCTCATTTTGGCTTCCCTCCTTTTCCGTGAAACATACTGTTATTAAAATAATAACACATTTTTGTCTTAACTCCAAACCTCTTCATAATATACTGAGAAATCATGACACGCTTTCCATCAATCCGCTTCGTATATCCCCATCAGCCTTGCCATATACTTTGAACAGGAAGGAAAGGAGTGATTCTTGTGGAACTGTTTGCTGTATGGACCGATGTATCGGGGCAAGAGGAAGCGGATCAATTTTATCGTTGTGTTAAGGAAAAGACCAAAGGTTTACATATAAGTAAAAGAGGATTTCGGCTCACCTTCAAACATAATGATGGAAGAGCAACCTGGGTGTGCAGAGGGAATGAGAATCACGAAGACTTCCAGCAATGGCTTCCCCGGATCAGTGATCTGCTCTCCCTTGGACTCGCCGACTTCATTATGGAGACACAAGAACGAAGCATGGTGGAGGATATGATCGCCAAGGCATGTTCTGTCATGGATGAGCATGAGGTGGAGAAGGTTAATCGAATCTGTATGCCACTTCTATTAAATGGTGATCTGGATCAGCCCGGACTTCGGGAGCGCCGCCGTACTACGTTAGCCAGTGGACTACGGCAGGATCTGGAGGATGTTCACTTTTTTCACCTTGAAGGTATTATCAATTTCCGTATACGGCCATATAAGCAGGAACTTCAGGAATTAGTAGAGTATGCGCTCGATGAGTTCTGGATGGATCGGCAATATGAAGAGTTTATGGGGCTGTTAAAATATTTTGTGTTTTTTCAAGAAGCCAAAGTACCACTAATTCATCTTGTACACAAGGGAATGCATGAATTTCAGGTCCTGGATGCTGGACTTAATCTGTTACCCGTGCAGAAGGATGAACAGGTTGTTGTAGAAATGCCGGGTCTGGAACTGGAGATGGATATTGAAGATATGATTGTAAGTACACTCATCTCGATCTCTCCTGAGAAGGTCATGCTCCATACACGCACCCCGGATCTGCCAATCATCTCGACCATATGCCAGATCTTTGAAGACAAAGTGCAAATATGTCATCATTGCCCAGAATGCGAAGTGTTGCGCTCAGGATTGTTGACAGGTCTTGACGCAAGTGATCTCGGCAATTATAATAACTGTTGATCCATGAATTTTTCATTTGAACCATTGAACCAAAAGCGTTGACAAAGACAACAACCACACGCAAGATCGGTGCAGAGAGAGGAACCTAGGCTGGAATTTCCTCCGGATATCACGTATGGTTTACCCCTTTGTAGCTGCAATTTTGAAAGTGGAGTTAGAGTATCGCCTTTATTGGGGATTATCCGTCCGCGAGTAAGGATCTGCCGGGTCATGCCCGTTATCGTCATGCCAATGAGGGCTGTATTTCCGAATATGGATGAATCAGCTGAATTAGGGTGGAACCACGAGTATATATCACTCGTCCCTTTGCCGGGACGGGTGTTTTTTGCGTTCCTTTGCAAAATGACTGGAATAGCAATAGATAATCAGTCCATAAATATCTGGACATGAAGGTTACATTAACAGGAGGAATGAGACAAATGGCAGTTAACATTAAATTACCGGATGGTTCGGTGCGTGAGTACGCGGATGGCAGCAGCATTGAGGACGTAGCCGCTTCGATTAGCAGTGGATTGCGCAAAAATGCCGTAGCCGGCAAGCTGGATGGTATCGTGGTGGACTTGTCCACAACACTTCATGAGGGAGCATTGGTGGAGATCGTAACGCTGGATTCACCAGAAGGACTTGAAGTGATGCGTCATAGTACAGCTCACTTGATGGCTCAAGCAGTGAAACGTTTATATGGTAACAAAGAGGTACGCCTCGGTATCGGCCCTGTCATTGAAGATGGTTTCTACTATGATATGGACCTCGAACATGCGCTCAATCCTGAAGATCTGCAAAAGATCGAGAAGGAAATGGAACGTATTGTGAATGAGAACTTGCCAATTGTACGTAAGGAAGTTAGCCGCGAGGACGCGATCAAAACGTTTGAAGAAGTGGGCGATCCTTACAAACTTGAGTTGATTCGTGATTTGCCAGCGGACAGCGTGATTACGATTTATGAGCAAGGTGAATTCTTCGACTTGTGTCGTGGCCCTCACGTACCATCAACTAGCAAAATCAAAGTGTTCAAACTGATGAATGTCGCGGGTGCTTACTGGCGTGGAGATAGCAAAAACAAAATGCTTCAACGTATCTATGGTACGGCTTTTGTGAAAAAAGCACAGCTGGACGAGCATTTGCACTTCCTCGAAGAAGCTAAAAAACGGGATCACCGCAAGTTGGGTAAAGAGCTGGAAATGTTCACATTCTCCCAACTGGTCGGTCAAGGCCTGCCAATCTGGTTGCCTAACGGTGCGAAGCTGCGCCGTACTCTGGAGCGTTATATTGTTGATCTGGAAGAAAGCCTGGGATACCAGCATGTATACACACCGGTTCTGGGTAACGTGGAATTGTACAAAACATCTGGACACTGGGAGCACTACCAGGAAGATATGTTCCCGAAAATGGTTATGGATAACGAGGAACTCGTTCTGCGTCCAATGAACTGTCCTCACCATATGATGGTATACAAGTCCAGCATGCACAGCTACCGTGATCTGCCAATCCGTATTGCGGAGCTTGGCATGATGCACCGTTATGAAATGTCGGGGGCATTAACAGGTCTGCACCGTGTACGTGCAATGACACTGAACGACTCACACATTTTTGCACGCCCGGATCAGATCAAAGAAGAGTTTGCTCGTGTTATCGAGTTGATTCAAACAGTGTACAAGGATTTTGGTATTAACGAATACCGTTTCCGTCTGTCCTATCGTGATCCGCAGGATACCGAGAAATACTTCCAGAACGACGAGATGTGGGAAATGTCCCAACGCATGCTGCGTGAAGTTGTGGAAGAACTTGATCTTCCTTTCTATGAAGCTGAAGGTGAAGCGGCATTCTACGGTCCGAAGCTGGATGTACAGATCAAAACAGCCCTGGGCAAAGAAGAGACATTGTCTACAGTTCAACTGGACTTCCTATTGCCTGAGCGCTTTGAACTTGAATATGTGGGAGATGACGGACAGAAACATCGTCCGGTCGTTATTCACCGCGGTGTAATTAGTACAATGGAACGTTTCACAGCATTCTTGCTGGAGAACTTTGCAGGAGCTTTCCCGCTGTGGTTGTCTCCGGTTCAGGCAAAAGTGATCCCGGTATCCGGAAACTTCGACGATTATGCGCGTGAAGTCGAAGCGAAGCTGAAACGTGCGGGAATTTCTGCTGAAGCCGATCTGCGGAATGAGAAGCTTGGATATAAAATCCGTGAGGCGCAGCTTGAGAAAATGCCTTATATGTTTGTAGTTGGTGAGAATGAGCGTAATGCAGAAGCAGTATCTGTGCGGAAGCGTGGAGAAGGCGATCTGGGCATGAAACCGGTCGATGAAATTATCGCTCAATTAAAAGAAGAAATTGCAACACGTTTAGTATAAATGATCATCTATCAGATAACCAGTGCATAAGTTGCGCTGATCACTCTGCATAACGCCTGGATAACATGGGATTGACCTATGTTATTCAGGCGTTTTTCGTAGTGTTTGCAGTAAAAAGTATAGATTAATTGCTTTTTGGAAAACCTTTGCAGTGAGGGGGAGGTTATACAATGAAAAAGCAATTCTCAATTCAAAAGAAACATATACGGGGTTTATTGGTTGGCTGTGTGATATTCGCCGGGATGATGATTAACCTGAATCAGGCGGATGCCTATACATTTGAAGAGGAAAGTACGGTACTGCATGTCGAGAGTCAGAGCAGCGGTATTGAAGGTCCAATTATTGAAGCTTCGAGCAAGCCTATTCAGGAATTTCCGGAACAGGTTAGCCATCAATACAGCGATGAGGCCCAGCTGACGACCATGGTGTATATGGCTTTATTGTGGTCACCGCAACCGATGGTCATTCCAAGACCTGAACTTCCAGAAAAACAAGTGGCGGACCCGTCTATGCCGGTGCTTGCTCCGCGTTCAGAACAAATCCTGGGTACACAAAAGGTTACAGCAACGGGATATACGGCAGGAGTGGAGTCTACAGGAAAAGGGCCTAAACATCCTCAATACGGAATTACGTATTCTGGTGTCAAAGTACGCCGTGATAAAGAAACGGTCTCCACGATTGCAGCTGATCCAAAATTGTTCCCGATGGGTTCCATTCTGTATATTCCGGGCTATGGATACGGAATTGTTGCAGATACCGGTTCAGCGATCAAAGGCAATAAAATCGATCTGTATTTCCCGACAACCAAGCAAGTGTACAAAGAGTGGGGCAAAAAGGATGTGGAAGTACAGGTGATCAGACAAGGCGCCGGAAAGTGTACAGAGAAGATGCTCAGCGAGTTGGCCGATGCGATTGATGTGTACAAATCCGTACCGGATTCCTGGCTGGACAAGGCCATTTAATTTCACATGTGAACATGAATAACAGAAGTGCTCTCTCCACATAATATTGACTGGGGACGAACCCCGCGGTGCAGCAATGTATCGTAAATATGAAGAGAGAGGTGATTCGTTGTGGCTAAGAAATCACAAGGACAAGGGTACCAAACGCCAAACGAGAAGTACAATGCAGAGTTTGGAGAAGAGAATGCAGCAGCAAAAGTGAAGCAATCCGCTCAAAACAAAGTACAAGATAATTTCCAAACACCTGATGAAAAATACAATGCCGAGTTCGGTGTAGAAAACACAGGCCAAACTGGCCAAGGTCAAGGCAAAGCATCAAAATACAAAAAATAATTGAAGATTCATTAATCAAATGATGATTCAGCACCCTGGAGCAGCAGCTCCGGGGTGTTTTACATATGCGAAGTTTTTTACATTAATATCCTCCCATCTCAGTCTCGAGACCGAGATGAATTCCATCTGCCGCCGCTGTTCTCATTGTCTTGTCTGAGTTACACTGGATACATAATACAGACAAAGGAGACATGAGCGATGAAACGATCGACGCGTGACCGCTGGTGGGTTGGCATACCTCTTATTGCTATTGGTGCGATGATCTTGTTCAGACAATTGGGATATGACATTGATGTAGGATATATTTTCAGAACATATTGGCCGTTATTTCTAATCTGGTGGGGGGTCAAAGGAATCTCCGAGATTCGTCGCAACGGGGGTTACGCCTTTATTGGACCGGTAATTGTACTGGCGATTGGTGGTTACTTTCTTGCCCGTAACCTGGGATGGATTGATTACTCCATGGGTGAGTTCATCCGTTATCTGATCCCGGTTATGCTGATTGGCGGAGGATTGTTTGTACTGATTGGGCCACGACGTCGTGATCGGAAACATCATGACAAGATGCAGCCACCTCCAGCACCTGAGCAACCTTATAAACCGTTGGCTCCGGAGGATCTGGAGATGCCGTCGTCGTTTGACGAACAGTTCGAGAAAACATTTGGCAAACCAAAACAGGAACAGAAGAACGATGCACATGACCCTCATTTCACAGGATCAACGGATTCATCATCACAAGGGCAACAGTATAAGAAGAAACATCAATCGTATAACTCTAACGATACCGGATATGGAGAACATTATGATGATGGCTACGGAACTGGTTATGGGGATTATGGCAGTGGCAATACCATTAATAAATCGGCGTTCATCGGTGATCTGTACATGGGGCAGGAAGTGTTCTCGTTGAAACCCATGAACATCTCGGCTTTTATCGGAGATACTGTAATTGATTTGACCAAGGCACAGATTCCTTACGGGGAGACGAAGATTGTCATTTCTTCATTTATTGGGGATGTGAAAGTATTTGTACCGGAAGATATGGATCTGGGTGTGACGGTGACGACAAATTCCTTCATTGGAGATATGTCACTGTTGAACCAGAAACGCGGCGGATTCCTGAGTAGTGCCCAGGCTGAAACTGCCCATTACCATGAAGCGAGCAAAAAGGTACGGATTATTGTAAGTGTGTTTATCGGAGACGTCAAAGTGAATAAGGTGGGTTAATGCATGATTCGAACAATTCTCAAGGCCAATAAATGGGAACTGATGATGTATTTTGCGCTAACCGGTCTGATTACGCTGGGCGGATTCTATCTATTGTATGGAGAGGTGTTGATGGGGGCTGGTCGCCAGCGGGCATGGACCTATGTTGCCGTTGTTGTGCTGGCCACCGTTATCACCGGATATATCGCTGCTTTACGACTCCAACGCAAGATCGACCTGCTTGATCTCAACATGTTGAAAGTGTCCAAGGGTAATCTGGCGGTGCGTATGCCTGAAGCGGATGACGCTTCGTTTGGTCGTGTCTATCAGGAGTTCAATGTCATGATGGATTCGATTGAGAAAAAGATGAGACTGCTTCAGCGCCTCGGTGAGCAGGAAGTCATTGAGAAGGAGCAAGCCTCGGAGCGGGCGGTGCTTGAAGAGCGCAAACGAATGGCAAGGGACCTCCATGACACGGTTAGCCAGCAGTTGTTTGCCATGCATATGTCGGCTTCGTCTTTACCTCGTCTGCTGGAGATGAATCCTGAACATGGCGGTAAAGTACTGGACCAGTTAATTCAGATGTCACATATTGCACAGCGTCAGATGCGAGGACTGATTGCTCAACTTCGACCGGTGGAACTGGAAGGGCGTGATCTCACCGCAGCACTGGATAGCTGGTTTCCTGATTATTGCAGGCAGAATGGTCTTAAAGGTGTGAAAGAGCTGGAACTGGATGGCGGAATCTCGGATGCCATTGAGCACCAGCTGTTTCTTGTTATTCAGGAGGCAGTTGCCAATGTTGTGAAGCATGCAGAGGCTGGAGTGGTTAGTCTGTCCATACGGGAGAGTGAACATCAGATCAGCATGAGCATCAGCGATGATGGTCAGGGATTTTTACAGCAAGCGGAGCGTCCGGGTTCATACGGGTTATCTACCATGCGTGAACGGGCGGAGAAGCTTGGGGGGCAAGTTCAGATTATATCGAAACCGGGAGCGGGAACGACGGTACGGGTATTGATCCCGAAATTCCCGAACGTTCCTGAGTGAACCAGAGGGGGAGACGCAATGAGTGGTAAAGTAAGCGTAATGATTGTGGATGACCATGACATGGTACGAATGGGGTTGAAAACGTATCTGATGCTGGAACCTACTTTTCATGTGATGGGAGAAGCGGGCCATGGGCAGGATGCACTTGATCAGTTACGTAAGTTAAATGATAGTGAAATGCCTGACCTGATCTTGATGGATCTGATGATGCCGGTAATGAATGGCGCTGAAGCAACAAAGGCCATCATGACTGAATTTCCAGGGATGAAGATTGTGATGCTCACCAGTTTCCTGGAGGATGATCTGGTTGTGCAAGCGATTGAAGCGGGTGCGGTAAGTTATGTACTGAAGACAGTCTCTGCTGAAGAACTGATCTATGCTCTGCAAGGGGCCTATAGAGGCATGCCTGTTATGACAGGTGATGTGTCGCAGGCATTAACCCGGGGAATCAGACAACGTACAGCGAGAGAGAGTGAATCAGGTCTGACTGAACGGGAGAAGGAAGTGCTGCTGCTTATTGCAGAGGGGAAGACCAACAAAGACATTGGAGAAGAATTACATATCAGTATCAAAACCGTCAAAACACATGTGAGCAACCTGCTGATGAAATGTGAGATGGACGATCGTACACAATTGGCCATCTATGCGCATCGTCAGGGTTGGGTGAAAACGAAAGGGTAAAATGCTGTCATGACTGGGAAAAGAGTCTATTCTTACGTGCTTTTATCTCCTTTTTAATTGTTTTTAAGGTACGGTTAAGGTTTAAAGTACAAAATAAGGACAGTTAAAGAATATCTCTTGGGAATAAGAGATTGGGAGGTAGAGAGGCATGGACGAACGCAACTATAGATCGAACCGTCAAGACGAGGAAAACGAAACCAAACAAACGGAGAACCGCAATTCTTCCGGAACGGACGAATCCTCCTATTATTATTCTTATGGACCTTTTCAGTCCGTGAATCAGGAAGATACAGCAAATCACATGGGAAGTAATAATCAACGTGAAGAAGGAAATGTAGAGATTACAAAACCTGATCCGGTGAGACCCGTACCTACTTACTATAATAGTGAATCAACCGAACAAGCGAAAAGATCAGCAGGCGGCGGAAACGGCTCAGGTAACGGTGGAGATCAAGGGAATGGCGGCAAAGGCAACTGGAACTATAATAACCGCAAGCCACGTTCTTCCGTAAGATCACTTCTATTTTCCTTTATTGCCGGTATGCTGGTCATCACCGTTCTCATGTACACCGCTGACAGAACAAACATGTTCACACCGGAGACGGCACTTACGAACACGGACAATCAAAGTTCAGGACAGGAAGTATCCACAAACACAGGCGGAGGCAACAATGTCACAGCGTCGTTACTGCCAACAGGCAAAGAAGATGTGTCTTCCGTAGTAACAAGTACAAGTCCGGCTGTCGTCAAAATTGAAACACTCGCGAAGCAGTCCTCACGTACAGGATTGGGTCAGGGTGGATCAAATACAAGTGACCCGCTGTACCAATACTTCTTTGGTAATGGCGGCGGAACGGAAGGCAATCAAGGCCAAAGCCAGCAACCACAAAGCAGTAATCAGCTTGTGCCTATGGGCATTGGTTCCGGGTTCATTTTTGACAAAGAAGGATATATCCTGACGAATCAACACGTTGTTCAGGGTGCAGATGTAATCCAGGTAACCCTGGAGAACAACAGCAAGCCTTATGAAGCTAAACTGCTGGGAAGCAGCTTTGATCTGGATTTGGCTGTATTGAAAATTGAGAAAAACAGTGGTGAAGATGCGTTCCCTGTAGCTCCACTGGGTGATTCCAACAGTACTCAAGTCGGTGAGTGGCTTGTAGCTATTGGTAACCCTGAAGGATTCGAACACACGGTTACAGCAGGTGTACTGAGTGCCAAAGAACGTACAATCAGTATTCCAGATGAAGAAACAGGAAAAACACGTGAGTACAGCCATTTGCTGCAAACAGATGCTTCGATTAATCCGGGTAACTCCGGTGGTCCGTTGCTTAATCTGAACGGGGAAGTTATCGGTATGAACGTTGCAGTAAGCGCAGACGCACAAGGGATTGGTTTTGCGATCCCATCAAGTGTCATCTCTGAAGCGGTTAAATATCTTAAAGAGAACAAAGAAGTTCCCAAAGAGCCAGTACCCTTTATCGGTGCATCTCTGATGGCTCTCACACCTGAAGTCGCTAAACAAATGGGAACAGATGTGACCGAAGGTTCAGTTGTAGCCAGCACGATCTTCCAATCGCCGGCTTACCAAGCAGATCTTCGTGCATATGACATCATTACAGGTGCGAACGGTACCCCTTACGCCACAAGTCAAGATCTGATTGATTTTATCAAGAAACAGGAAATCGGCAGTGAAGTGACATTAAACGTGGTGCGTGACGGTAAGAAAATGGATCTGAAAATCAAAATCGGCAACAAAAATGATTTTGATACTTCACAAACAACAGGTACACAACAGCAGCAACCATAAATATCGGTCAAGGATTAACAGAACGGAAGGGTTTGAAGGCCCTTCCGTTTTTTTTGCCCTGATGGAGCAAGGTTACAATGGACCAGTACGGAATGGAGACTGCCTACTTGAAGATGCAGATTGTGCTTCTGCCTGTTACAATGGGATAAAACGTTAGGATAAAGGAGAAAGACCATGCGCTCAACTATTTTGATTGTGGATGATGACGAAAAAATTGTATCCATGCTCCGCCGGGGGCTGGCTTTTGAAGGATATGAGGTACAGACGGCTTCCAATGGAGCCGAAGGCCTCAGCAAACTGATGGACAAGGAGCCGGACATCGTTGTGCTGGATGTGATGATGCCGCAGATTGACGGATTTGAGGTATGTCGCAGATTGAGAGAAGCAGGCAGCAAAGTGCCTGTGCTGATGCTGACGGCCAAGGATGAAGTACAGAGCCGGGTGACCGGACTGGACACGGGAGCCGATGACTACCTTGTAAAACCTTTTGCGCTGGAAGAATTATTGGCACGTGTCCGCGCATTGCTGCGCCGCAAGTCTGATAATGGGGGTACGCCGGACAACCGCTTAATGTATGAAGATATCATTTTGGACAATGACTCACGTGAAGTATTGCGAGATGGGCAGCGTCTGGAGCTGACTGCCAAAGAATTCGAACTGTTGAATCTGTTCATGCAAAATCCAAGACGGGTACTGTCCCGCGATCTGATTATGGATAAAATCTGGGGTTATGATTACAGCGGTGAGTCTAACGTGCTTGAAGTGTACATTGCCATGCTCAGACAGAAGACCGAAGAATACGGTGGCAAGCGTCTAATCCAGACCATCCGGGGAGCCGGCTATATTCTGAGAGGTGACTCCTGATATGTCCATCCGGTTAAGACTAACCGCATGGTATTCTGGCATTTTGGCGGCTGTTCTTATCTTTTGGGGCGTTGTAATCTATGCCTTTGTGTATTTTAACTCCTATCAGGAAGTCGAACAGCAATTGAAGGTGAAGAGTACCCGGATTACGGAGCAGATTGGTGTTAATCCTCTTTCACAGTCGTTGGATCTGGACCCATTTACAGAGAGTCAGCTTCAGGAGGCACAAATTTACATTCAACTCTGGGATTATCAGAGTCGCTCAGGCATAATTTCGGGCAATATGAAAAAACTGGAGATTCAGTTTCCGGTATTAAAAGCCAATGAAATTCTTGAAAAGCGAGGCATATCCAAGATCTATGTGGATGGTACACCGTTTCTAGTGAATCAGCTTCCCCTTTCTCTTCAGGGAACCAATGAAGTACGTGGGATTCTTCAGGTTGGTGCGAATGTAAGTTCACAGGAGCGCTTGCTGGAAGCGTTGCTTAATATTTTGGTTTTTGGCTGGCTGGTAGCGATGGCATTGGCTATTACCTCAGGCCTCGTCTTGGCTCGCAAGTCGATGCGTCCGCTCGTGACTGTCATTGATGCCGCCAATCAGATTCAATCTGGAGATGACTTAAGTGTACGTATTCAATATGCTGGGCCGAAGGATGAGATCGGGCGTCTGATTGAAACGGTGAATAATATGCTTGAACGTACAGAATTGTCATTCCGTGGTTTGGAGGAGACGAATGCTGCCCAGCGCCGCTTTGTATCCGATGCATCGCATGAACTGCGTACGCCGCTGACCACCATTCGCGGGAACGTAGACTTCTTGAAGAAGCTGTGGGATCAGGAAGGAAGCGACCGACCGAATCTGGATGAGGAGACTGTCAAACAAATGTCGCTGGAAGCCATTGAAGATATGGCGGACGAGGGAAAACGTATGAGCAGGCTGATCAGCGACATGTTATCGCTGGCGAGAGCGGATACGGGTCAGAAAATTGAACTGAATCCGATCCCGCTGCAGATACTCGTACAGGAAGTAGCACGCAGAGCACAATTTCTGGATCGTCAGGCAGACTGGCTTCCAGGAGATTTTTCCATCCTGAACGGCATTTATGTGAACGGTAGCAAGGACTATCTGCAACAGATGCTGTTTATTTTCATCGAAAATGCGTTTAAATACACACCTGAAGGCTCTGTGACGCTGGATGCCGTATTATACAAAGGTCAGGTAGGACTACGCATCAGCGACACCGGTATTGGGATGGATCGGGACGAAGTGCCGTTCATCTTTGATCGTTTCTATCGGGCAGATGAATCCCGCGGGGCTACACCGGGCATAGGTCTGGGACTTTCAATTGCGAAGTGGATTATTGAGGAACACCATGGATCGGTTGAGGTTGTGACCAGACGTGGAGAAGGAACCACCTTTATTATCTGGTTGCCGGTTGTCTTTGCTCCGCCTATCGAATAAAGGTATAATAGACAGGACTGCAATTACATCGGCAACGTTGCCGAGAAAGAAAGCGGGTGGCAACCAAGTGGAAGTACTACGAATTTCGCCGCGGGGATATTGTTACGGCGTTGTGGATGCGATGGTGCTCGCGCGTCAAGCGGCACGCAATCTGGATTTACCACGACCTATTTATATATTGGGTATGATTGTGCATAACCAACATGTGACGGATTCCTTTGAAGATGAAGGTATTATTACATTGGATGGTCCGAACCGGATGGATATTTTGAGCCAAGTGGAGAGTGGCACGATTATTTTCACAGCTCACGGTGTCTCTCCTGAAGTGCGCAAGTTGGCACGGGACAAAGGATTGACAACAGTGGATGCAACATGCCCTGATGTCACCAAGACCCATGATCTCATTCGGGAGAAGACGGCAGAAGGTTATCAGATCATCTATATTGGTAAAAGGAATCACCCTGAACCAGAAGGTGCCGTAGGTGTTGCACCAGATCTCGTTCACCTGATCGAGAAGGAAGAAGAGATCGAAGAACTGAACGTATCTCCAGGCAAAATCCTTATTACAAATCAGACAACGATGAGCCAGTGGGATATCAAACACATTATGAGCCGTCTGCTGGAGAAGTTTCCAGGGGCAGAGATTCATAATGAGATTTGCCTTGCAACTCAGGTTCGTCAGGAAGCTGTCGCGGAACAGGCAGGTCAAGCAGACCTGGTTATCGTGGTGGGTGATCCTCGCAGCAATAACTCTAACCGTCTGGCACAAGTGTCGGAGGAGATTGCGGGTGTTACGGCCTACCGTGTATCGGACGTATCTGAAATTCAACAAGACTGGTTAAAAGGTGTGCAGAAAGTGGCTGTGACGTCAGGCGCTTCAACACCAACACCAATTACCAAGGAAGTTATTCAATATCTGGAGCAATACGAGCATGATCAGCCGGAGACGTGGGAAATCAAACGTACTGTTAATATGAGCAAGCTGTTACCTCCGGTTCGAGAGAAGACACGTAATATTTGAGTTTTATAGTTATAAAAAAGAGGGAAGCATCATTTAAACAAGCTGGTTTCGAGTCTATTCTCGATTCCAGCTTCTTTTGATTATTTCAATTTTTTAAATGATATCAATATAGAGTTAATTAGATGAGAAAAAAGAAAAAAAATTAAATTGGAACAACCAGAAACTAACAATAAATTCAATATTCCTGCTAAATTGTTGGAGGGATTGAAAATTAAAAATAATGCTCCAAAAGCTATTCCAGTGACAAAATACAAAAGGGATTTTGTTAGGAAAGTATATTGTTTAAGTTTTTTGTCTAAAAAAAGAGATATTGGTGTTGCAATAAATAAAAACAAGATAAATAAGACTACAAAACCTGTCATAAATAATGAGACACCAGTATAATATAGGGTGGTTTCAGTATTCCTGTTCATCATATTAAAAAATGTGAAAATAATTGAACCTATTAGAGCAGTTACAAAAGCACTAATTACTTTACTCAAAATTTTTCACCTCCTTCGATAAAAAGGTTATACTTAATATAACAGCGCCTGTTAAATAATAACAGGCGCTAAAAAACTAATTTGAAATATTGAAATTCCTAGCCAACGTACTCGGTGCTCCTAGATATTCAAAGCCTTCATGTGGGTGATTGAAAATAGTAAGGGTAGTTCCATTACTCAGTCTGACATATAATTCATGAGCAGGAGCACGGTCATGAGTGCCTGCAAAACTATAAGAGCCCCCTTTTTGGGTTATAACTCTCATTTGATAGTCTATCTCATTTCCAGAGACTGCGTATGGATTTCCAGACTTGTGAAATACAGTTACATCTGTTTTTGAAGAGGTTTTGCTGTTAACGATTCTGTTGATATGTTGTCCGGAGTCGGTTTTTGTACTGACAAGCTTTTTATCTTTGTCTAAAGCGTGAGTAGCAGAGACATCCTTATAAAATGCTTCTGAAGCTGTAGTTGAATCTGTGTAAAATATAGTATCTCCTACAGTTTTTGTTCTATAAGTTTCTGCACTAGAACTAAACCCACGATTGTCACCTTTAAAGAATTTTATATTCTTTCCCCAAGTAGCTGCGTTATACCAGGGATCTTCTGCATAATCCATGGGTATAAAAGTCTTATATGTCCATTTAAAAGAGTTATTAACTGCTGCTAAAGATAGAGTAGGATTTAAGATCGATGAGTCAATAACTTTTATTATACTATAAGGTTTTTTGGAAAGACGCTCTAACTCTTCACTGCCTAAATCCATGTTTTTGTTGGCATAGAATTGTTTGATTTCATCTTTTTCACTGGAAGTAAGAGGGATATCAAACTGTATTTCGTATGTGCTATAAACTTGGTTACTGTCAATTTGATCTACAAAATTATTTTTCTGAGTTTCAGACAACAGGTCTCCATTTTTTAATATAGTGTATTTACTTACTCCAGGAACATTGTCCCACGAAAGAATTACTTTTTCTTGAGTAACTATTGCATTTGATTTAATTTTAGTTTCAGATTCGTCACTGTTTGTTAAAGCCTTAAAAGGGTTATTATCTGTCTCTGTCGATACATACATTACATTTCCTTCTTTTTCACTGTCTAAGCTAATTTTGAAACGATACAATGTATTAGGATCCAAATTATTCAAGGTAATTTCTTTATCTACACCTTGATATACTATTTCATTACCCTGGTCTAAATCTTCTAGAGTTACCACACCATGAATGTCATTAAAAGTCATAATAATTGAATTTGATGTAGTCTCGATTTTAGGGGGGGCTAATTTGTTTTCATTGGATTCTGCAGAAACCATCATTGAGCCTGACATTGAAAATATAAATAAAAAAGATAAAATTATTGTTCGTACCTTATGCATGCTTTGTTCAACTCCCTTAATTTTTAATAAATTGACTACAACCACCTTTCGTAAATGTAAATGCTTACAATAATACTTTATTTACAATGATTAATTTTATTTTAGTAATTTAAAGCATTCTATGTTTAAAAGTCTACTACACGCTGAGTATCCTGAGCACCATTCAGCAGGCTTCTATTAACTTGGTGTATCCATAAAACCAATACAAGCTCGTTATTGTTACTATAATAGTCGGTTTTTTTATGCTTTCTGTGAGAAACAAGTTTGTAGGATGAAAGGGCCCCAAATAAGAATGAATAATTTACGAATATTACTATTAATATTACGTAAATGAAATATATACTATCTGTATTACTTTGAAAGCTATGATGAAGAACTCTTTTCCGAATTAAATCAAATATAACCCTCACTACAGTAAAGACTGTATTCAAGGTAGTTTGTACGACTGGTTGATGAAGGAAGCAGTGAAACTAAATCCATTGACTTAGGATGCGTCAGTCTGAGAACGAGCTAGATCTCTTCATTTATCTCACGCAGGCATACAATGATGCTAATGATCTATAGTCTTATAAAGGAGGACTTGACAAGAGTATACTTCATTGTTATATTCACTTTAGTGATTAAAAGCTTAAAAGCGAACAAGCGAACAAGCGTTTAAGCACGACAGGATTTTTGAGATACTGACCACAGGACAATCAGATGCACGAAATAGACGAGTGCTCTTATACAAGGAAGGATGGGACAATTCATGATCGTAATTGCAGGCAAAGCTACCTCGGAGGACCAAATTCAAGATATCGTTAGTGTGATTGAAAAGGAAGGGTTACAGGCACATGTATCCCGCGGAGAGGATCGTACTATCATTGGTTTGATTGGCAAAGTTGAACCTAAAATGCAAGAGCATCTTCGCCAAATGAAAGGTGTCGAGAATGTCGTTAAAATCTCGAAGTCCTACAAATTGGCAAGCCGCGACTTCCATCCGGAAGATACGGTGATCTCCATCAAAGGTGTAGATATCGGCGGAAAAGAACTTGTTGTCATGGGCGGACCATGTGCGGTTGAATCCGCTGCACAGATTGATGAGATTGCCGGGCTTGTGAAAGCTGCGGGCGGGCAAGTGTTACGTGGAGGTGCATTCAAGCCTCGTACGGGTCCTTACAGCTTTCAGGGAACGGGCGTAGAGGGATTGATCATGATGGCGGAAGCAGGCAAGAAACATGATCTGCTGACCATTACAGAAGTCATGACACCTGAGTATGTGGATATTTGCGCCGAGTACGCAGATATTCTGCAAGTAGGTACACGTAACATGCAGAACTTTGACTTGCTCCGCAAATTGGGCGAGTGTGGCAAACCGGTATTATTGAAACGTGGCTTCAGTGCGACATACGATGAATTGTTGAACGCGGCTGAATACATTCTTGCGGGTGGAAACCCAAATGTTATGCTGTGTGAGCGTGGTATTCGTACATTTGAATCCTACACACGGAATACGCTGGATCTGTCAGCGATCCCTGTTCTGCAGTCTCTGAGCCATTTGCCGGTTATTTCTGACCCGAGCCATGGTACTGGACGACGTGAACTGGTGGAACCGATGACTAAAGCTTCCGTTGCTGCGGGTGCCAATGGCCTGATCATTGAAATGCATACCGATCCGGATAATTCCATGACAGGAGATGGTGTGCAGTCCTTGTTCCCTGACCAATTCGCCAACCTGTTGCAGGATCTGGAGAAATTGGCACCTATCGTGGGTAAATCATTCAGCACAGCCAAACAACCAGCAGAATTTTTCCCGGCACGTGTAGGCGTATAATAAGATTTATAATCAAGGTCTGGATCATCATCCGGGCATCTCCTCTGGTCTCGTTCATTGCAACGGAATCAGATAGATGCTCGGTTTTTTGCATATTTTGCAGTTTTGAACGTATTTATTAATCAATGGTGATAAGAAACATTTATGATGTGAAGTTTTTCCCATGATTTAGGATAAAAAAGGGGTCGCTTTACCGCATTAAACCAGTTAAATATATATAAATCTAGTTGTTATATGAATTTAGGTTATTTATAAAATGTGAGTATATCTAACATACCTTCAAAAAATACCTTACATAAGTATTGACGATGTCATGTTTTAAAATTTATAATGACGACAGAAAAAAATTCGAATTTAGACATTTTCTTAGTGGGGTTGTTTAATGTTCGGAATATTTGGGAGGACGAATACATGTCGGTTGAAAACGTATTGAAATCAATTCAAGAGAACAACATCGAGTGGGTAGATTTTCGTTTTGTAGATTTAGCTGGTCGTGCACATCACATCTCGTTGCCAGCTTCGGCTGTTGATGCAGACACGTTCGTAAATGGAGTAGCTTTTGACGGTTCTTCTATCCAAGGTTTCCGCGGAATTGAAGAGTCCGATATGGTTATGATGCCAGACCCTGAAGCGACTTATGTCGATCCGTTCACTGCACACCCTACATTGAATGTTATGTGTGATATCTTCACTCCGGATGGCGAGCGTTATGAGCGTGACCCACGTAGCATCGCTGTTAAAGCAGAAGCTTATTTGCAAGAGAGCGGTGTAGGTACAGCGGCATTCTTCGCACCTGAATCCGAGTTCTTCATCTTCGACGATGTACGTTATGAGAGCGGCACGAACAGCTCTTCCTACTATGTAGATTCCGAAGAAGCTTCGTGGAACACGAACCGCAAAGAAGAAGGCGGAAACCTGGGTTTCAAAGTACGCACTAAAGGTGGATATGTTCCAGTAGCGCCAGTGGATACACAACAAGATATTCGTAGCGAAATGTGTCGCCTTTTGGAAGAAGCGGGCCTGTCGATCGAGCGTCATCACCATGAAGTGGCGACAGCGGGTCAAGCCGAAATCAACTTCCGTTTTGATACACTGAAGAAAACAGCAGATAACCTGCTTGCATACAAATACATCGTGCATAACACTGCACGTCAATATGGTAAAGTAGCAACATTCATGCCAAAACCATTGTTCGGTGATAATGGTAGCGGAATGCACGTTCACCAATCCATCTTTGATGGCGATTCCCCATTGTTCTATGACAAAGCGGGATATGCTAACCTGAGTGAAATGGCTCTGCACTACATCGGAGGTATTCTGTACCATGCTCCGGCACTGATCGCTTTGACTAACCCTAGTACAAACTCGTTCAAACGTCTTGTACCTGGTTACGAAGCACCAGTTAACTTGGTTTACTCCAAAGGTAACCGTTCCGCAGCAGTTCGTATTCCGGTTGCAGCTGTGACACCAAAAGGTTGTCGTATCGAGTTCCGTACACCAGACTCCACAGCTAACCCATACTTGGCATTCTCCGCAATGTTGATGGCGGGTCTGGATGGAATCAAACGCAAAATCAACCCAACTGAGCTTGGATATGGTCCGCTCGACAAAAACATCTATGACCTGTCTGATGCAGATAAAGAAAACATCCGCAGTGTGCCAGCTTCCCTCGAAGAAGCACTTGATGCATTGGCAGCTGATAACGAGTTCTTGACTGAAGGCGGCGTATTCACAAAAGAATTCATTGAAAACTACATCAACCTCAAACGTGATGAAGCGAAAGCAGTAGCGATCCGCATTCATCCGCACGAGTACAGCCTCTACTTCGACTGCTAATCGGTCGGGGTCGGAACAGTTCTTGTTCCAACTTAAAGCCTCCGGGACACGCTCTCGGAGGCTTTTCCTTGAATTAAACAATGTAGTGCTTTAACTTTGCAGGGTGATAAAGGAATTTGATGACCTGAATTCAACACTTCAGTGCATATTGCCCTTGAAGCAGATAGAGAATACTGATATCATAGCGATAATATTCACTTAGTATGTCAGAGTTACGGATGGAAAGGGCGGGGGATTTTGTGACAAAAAGAGCGTATAACTTTAATGCAGGACCTGCGGCGTTACCACTTGAGGTACTGGAGCGTGCACAGGCGGAATTTGTAGATTTTCGTAATACAGGCATGTCGATTATGGAGATGTCTCACCGTGGAGCGGTGTATGAGTCTGTACATAATGAAGCTCAGGAGCGGTTGTTGTCGCTTCTAGGCAATCCAAAAGGTTACAAGGTTCTCTTTCTGCAGGGCGGTGCAAGCACTCAGTTCGCGATGTTGCCAATGAACCTGCTCGGTGCAGGGCAGACTGCAAGTTACGTAATGACTGGCAGCTGGGCCAAAAAGGCTCTGTCTGAGGCGAAGTTGATCGGCGAGACACATGTTGCTGCATCTTCAGAAGCAGAGAAGTTCATGAAATTGCCGGATGTTTCGAATCTGAGTTTGCCAGAACGTACGGCTTATGTACATCTGACTTCCAACGAAACGATTGAAGGTACGCAATTCAAGTCGTTCCCGGATACCGGTTCAGTACCTCTGATCGCGGACATGTCGAGTGATATTTTCTGTAAACCATTTGATCTTAATCAGTTTGGCATGATCTACGCAGGTGCACAGAAGAACCTGGGTCCATCCGGAATTACGGTTGTCATTGCTCGTGAGGAACTGGTGAGCGAATCGCCTAAAACGATTCCAACCATGCTTCGTTACAGCACACATGTAGATAACAACTCCCTGTACAATACGCCGCCATCCTTCTCGGTATATATGGTGAATGAAGTATTGAAATGGATTGAAGAACAGGGCGGATTGGCTGGGATTGAGCAGAAAAATACGAAAAAAGCGGAATTGCTCTATAACACAATTGATGCTTCCGGTGATTTCTACCGTGGTTGTGTTGAACAAGAAGATCGTTCCCTCATGAATGTAACCTTCCGTCTTGCTTCTGAAGAACTGGAGAAAAAGTTCATCAAGGCTTCGGAGGAAGAAGGATTTGTAGGTCTGAAAGGACATCGCAGTGTGGGTGGTCTCCGTGCCTCCATTTATAATGCTGCTCCTTATGAGAGTGTTAAGGCACTGACAGACTTCATGAGCCACTTCCAGAAGACAAATGGATAATTAAGTATAGGTACGGTGTAATGGACCTTTGTGTCTAATCCTGTGCCTTACCAGAGCCTTCCACATTGACGTGTGGAAGGCTTTTCTTTAAGATTAGAGGGTTGTCGTCAACATGAAATGAAAAGGAGATTGAACACATATGGCTTTACACATCGTTCTGGTTGAACCAGAAATTCCGGCGAACACAGGCAATATTTCGCGTACTTGTGCGGCAACCGGGACCCATCTGCATCTCGTACGCCCACTTGGATTTCGAACAGATGATGCTACATTGAAACGTGCAGGGCTGGACTACTGGCATGCCGTTCATATTGAATACCACGACTCATTTGCTGAGGTTCAGGAAAAATATTCCGAAGGTCGTTTCTTCTACGCAACTACGAAGGCCAAGAACCGATACAGTGATTTTAATTTTCAGGATGGAGATTTCCTCGTTTTTGGTAAAGAGACTAAAGGCCTGCCACCTGAATTAATTGCCGCGAATCCCGATACATGTATGAAAATGCCAATGACTGGTGACGTTAGATCATTAAATCTGTCCAATTCGGCAGCAATTATTGTATATGAAGCGTTGCGTCAACTCAATTTCCCGGGGTTAGAAGGATAAATTCAGGTTATAAATGACGGCTAGAATTCGGTAAAAAAACATTTTTCAAAAAAAAGGACAAAAAATGTTTATTTCCAGCAGGATTCGACAAAATCTTGGCGAATCTATAAACATAGTACAAATGTACCTAGAAATTTAGAGTAAGATAGGAGAGGTGTGCCGTAGCTATGAAGCCAGCTGGAGTAGTTCGCAAAGTTGACCAATTAGGTAGGATCGTATTGCCTAAATCTTTGCGTAAAAGGTATCAAATGAATGAGGGAGATCCTGTAGAAATCTTAGTACAAGGGGACCATATTATCTTGGAGAGATATCGTCCAAAATGTATTTTCTGCGGATCCATCGAGGAAGTCAACGAGTTCAAAGAGCGTTACATATGCGCACAATGTTTAGATGAAATGACTCAGCTTCCACAACACGGATAAGAAATAACGTCATGGGGTCCATTGACCCCGTGGCGTTTTTTTTTGTTTTATTCTCAATTGAATGGCATAATTGCAATTTGAAAAAAAAGATAAAATACGTATACTAACGCTGGGTGTAAAGGGGTAAAACCTCATTCCATACAGCGTTCAGGATGCCTTGCATATTTTCTTCCTCACTATTAATACATATGACAGCTTCCTTTGAGGGAATTACGATACACAACTGACCATAGGCACCATCGGCGCGGTAAGCATCATGGGAACACATCCAGAACTGATACCCGTAACCTTTTCCCCAATCACCGTCTCCAGTCGTTTCGATCTGCTGGGACGTAGCCTGTCTGATCCAATCCGCAGGTACAAGCTGTGTGCCTTCCCAAAGCCCCTCCTGCAGCAGTAACTGTCCAAATCGACTCAGTTCCTCATTGCTTATCCAAAGACCTGCACAGCCGAGTGTTACCCCCAATGGAGAGGTTTCCCACTCTACATCATGAATGCCAAGTGGATCAAATAACTGTGGAGTCAGGTAATCTTTCACGGTTTGGCCGGTAGCAGCCTGTAGCATGGCTGAGATCATAAATGTATCCCCACTGCTATAGGTAAATTGTTCTCCAGGTACCCGGTCCAGAGGCAGCGACATGTAATATTTCGCCCAGTCCTTTTCGGTCAATGAAGCTCGTTCATCAGCCCAAAGAGGGGGAGAGTCATGGCCCGAAGACATTCGGAGAAGATCACGTAGTCTCAATTCTTGCGGCGATGGGAGATTGCGTTGTGCAACGGGTACATGATCATAAGAGAAATAATCACCAAGTGTCGCATCCAGATGTATCAGACCTTCTTCAAGCGCAAGACCAACGGCCATACATGTGAAGGATTTACTGATGGAATGTTGTACCCTGCGCTGATCCTTATCCCGGTCCCAATGGGCAAGCAGATGCCCTTTTTGTAATATACGAATGGAAAAAACGTTCAATTGTTGCTCCGTAATCGTATGAATGAAACCTTTGAGTTGCTCAGACATATTAACCTCCCTAATATCAGGTGAAACCTGAGTAAAATCGGTTGGTGAAACGTTTCCGTAATTCGAATGCAAAATCAGAACCCATGTTAGTATAAACCTGGTTTGGTGTCAATTAAAGTTGTAATAGGACTTACTAAATTTTCATTTTTTCGTAATAATAGTGTCTTTGGACGCAAATTTAGACTTAAAAGAGCATTTTTTCGAGAAAAAAACGCGAAATTTGTAAAAAGGTTATTGACAGGATTTACTCATCGGGCTTATGATTTATTCGAAACGATTCGAAGAAATCGCTTCCACATTAAAAGTGTTGTAATGAAGTCCATGTGAATCAACGTTGGCTATGTTTTGAAACGATTCGAGAAAATCGTTTCGATAACCCATCGTAATACAAGGGAATCTACAACAGCCTGCAATCCAACCCCAGAGAAACGAATGAGTAAAGACAGCAGGCGATGATGAGAGGGGTTACATTTATGGCACATATAACGATCGAAACTGGATCGCCAACCTTATGCATGAATACCAGCATACATGTTGTGTCCAGTGACTCCGGAGAGACTTCAGGCGGTACACTATATCTGTTGCATGGGGCAGGCGATAATGCGAGTACCTGGCAGCGGTTAACCACAATTGAGATGTATGCAGCGCAATATGGCTGTACGATCATTATGCCGGAAGCGAATCGAAGCTATTACACCGATATGGAATACGGCCTGAATTACTTCCACTACATCACTCAGGAGTTACCTGAAATATGCAAGCGTCTGCTCAATCTGAATCCTGATCCGGAGAAAACATACGTCGCCGGTTTATCCATGGGTGGATATGGTGCACTGAAATGTGGACTAACTTATCCAGAGCGATATCGCAAAGTAGTGTCCCTATCCGGCGTAACGGATATCCAGACACGACTTCATGATCCCCATATGCCAGCGACCATGATCAAGGAAATGAAAGCGGTTTTTGGAGAACGTTTACAGGTAAAAGCCGATCAGGATATTTACGCACTGTCGGCCAAGCTGCTGGAACAGGGTGTTCCTTTACCGGATATCCTCAGTTGCTGTGGCGATAGTGACCCCTTTGTAGAGATGAATCGCGACTATGCGAGATACATGCAGGGGACTGCCTTTGATTTTCGGTATGTGGAGACGCCAGGGGCTCATGAATGGAAATTTTGGGAGCACCACCTGAGAACGATGTTTGATTTTCTGTACAACGACAAGACCATAGTAGAGTGAGGAGATGCAATGTGAAACCTGCAGCCGAAGGACCTAGCAAAAAGCTGAAGGGAAACGTGAAGGGCAATTCGCTCTGGACTGAAATCTGGAAGCACCGAATGACATACACCCTGCTTATTCCGGGGCTTGTCTGGCTAATTCTGTTTGCCTACATGCCGATGGGTGGCCTGTCTCTGGCATTCAAAGATTACAAGGCCAACCTGGGCATCTGGGGAAGTCCATGGAGCGGATTCGAGAACTTCAAATATGTTTTCCGTGATCCAACCTTTATCGACGCAGTATGGCGTACGCTGTACATCAATATTCTGAAACTGATTATTCAGTTCCCGTTCCCAATTATTCTGGCGCTGTTGCTGAATGAATTGCGGATGCGCAGAGGGAAAAAATTATTCCAAACCGTTCTTACGTTCCCGCACTTCCTGTCCTGGATCATCGTATCCGGGGTAGTCATCAATGTGCTGGCATATGACGGACTGGTAAATAGCGCGCTCGGATTACTGGGATTGCCAACGATTAACTTCCTGGGGTCTGAATCCAACTTTGTACCCATGTTGCTGTTGACTGATATTTGGAAATCAAGTGGATGGGGTGCGATTATATTCCTGGCTGCCATTTCCGGTATTGATCAGGATCAGTATGAATCAGCACAGATTGACGGGGCTTCCCGTATGCAACAGATGTTCAAAATTACTTTACCGAACATCCTTCCAACCATCACAATCATGTTTATTCTCTCGGTTGGTGGATTGATGTCTTCCGGGTTTGACCAGATCTTCAACTTGGCAAATGCCGCTACCAAAAATGTATCGGAAGTACTCGATGTATATATCTATCGGATTACGTTCCAGTCATCTACCGATTTCTCATTCTCGACAGCGGTCAGCTTGTTCCGTTCCCTGGTGAATATGGCCTTGCTGCTTCTTGCTGACAGATTTGCCAAGTGGCTTGGCGGAGACGGTTTGTTCCGATAAGAGAGGAGGAAAAATGAGATGAGCAAGAAAGCTAACAAAAAACCGAGAATTGGTACAGAAAAAATGACACTTCTCGATTACATTATTTTCGCCGTATTACTAGTGCTTGCCCTGATGATCCTGATTCCGTTCTGGAATGTCATCATGATTTCGTTTGCAACACAAAAAGAATATGCTGACAATCCATTTTTGATGTTCCCTAAAGAATGGACATTGGATTCCTACAAGGCATTGTTCGCTGACGGAACGATTCTGACGGGGTACAAAAATACAATTATATTGCTAGTTATCGGCTTGCCACTAAGCTTGTTCCTGACAACAAGCATGGCATATGGCCTTAGTCGTAACAAATTTCCGTTTAAGAAATTTCTCTTTTTCCTGGTACTGTTCACCATGATCTTTAATGGTGGTATCGTACCGCTGTACCTGATCATGAAATCACTTCATCTTACTGGTACGCTGTGGTCCGTTATCCTGGCGGGAAGCTTCAGTGCGTTTAACATGATCCTGATGATGAACTACTTCTACACCTTGCCTGAATCGCTGATGGAATCGGCGAGACTGGATGGAGCAGGAGAGTGGAGAATTTTGTTCTCCGTTGTTCTTCCGCTTGCTACACCAATTATGGCTACAATCACTTTGTTCTACGGTGTGGCTTATTGGAACAGCTGGTATGATGCGATGATATTCCTTCGAAAAGCGGATCAGTTACCGCTCCAGAATGTACTCCGAAATATTATTGTGACATCTACGACGAATGCATCCAATGCATCCAGTGTGGATGCTGCCCAGGCAAGCAACTTCTCAATGGGCATGAAGATGGCAGCTGTATTTGTCACCATGGTACCAATTATGTGTTTCTTCCCAATGCTGCAAAAACACTTTGCCAAAGGGGTATTAACAGGGGCAATCAAGACCTGATTATACGTATAGGATTTTGCAATAAATTCTACTAAAAAACATGGGGGTAAAACATGAAAACGAACAAAAAGTTGTCAGTAAGAGCTCTCTTTGCCATCACGCTTAGTGTAGTTATGCTGATGGTGACCGCTTGTTCCAGCCAAGGAGCTTCAGGTGGTAACGAAAAAGATGCAGAGGGAAATTACAAAGATAACCTGACCATCTCTGTAGCTAACCTGACAGAAATCAAAAACGGGAACCTGGATAATGACTTCCACAAGTTCTGGACAGACAAATTCAATGTAACATGGGACTACAACTATATCGATTGGGATTCATGGGGCGAGAAGCTTCGTCTGTGGATCAACTCTGGCGACTTGCCGGATGTAGCTGTATGGAACTACGTCCATGGCGATGCTATAAACAGCATTGAACAAGGTTTGTTCTACAAATTCCCGGATGACTGGAAAGAACGCTGGCCTAACGTGGCAGCAGCTTACAATCTGACGGGTCTTGGAGACAAATTGGAAGAATTGACGGGTGGAACATACGTCCTGCCTAGACCAATTTATTTCGAGAACAAACCAGCTGACCCACTCACGAACCAAATTGGTGTCATTGCGCTTCGTAAAGACTGGGCTGAAGCGGTTGGTTTTGAACTGAAAGATGCTTATACAACAACCGAATTGAATGAATATGCTGCGCTAGTGAAAGAAAAAGATCCAGGCAAAGTGGGTAACAAACTTGTACCTCTGTCCTACAATGCGGCAGATGCCATGACAAACATGATTATGCCAAACAGTGTGCATGCCATGACTGACTCTCCGTTCTACAAAGGTGAAGATGGCCAATTCCACTGGGGACCAGCAGATCCTGAAACGCTGACAGGACTTAAATTGATGCAAAAAGCCTACAAAGATGGACTGCTCAATCCTGAGTTCTACACATGGAAAAACAATGAAGGTCAAAACAATTTCAAAGTAACAGGTACAGCTGCTGTAACGAGTCTGGGCGGACTGGCTTCGTACAGACAAGGTCTGGATTCTGATATGAGAAAAAATCTGGGTGTAGATAGTGATGAACTGGTACACACAGCAATCGTAGTAGGCGATGACGGTAAATACCGTAACATGGAGCAAGCCAACTTCTGGTCTGCATTGATCTTCAATCCGGAGATTAGTGACGAGAAATTCGAACGGATCATGGATCTGATCGATTACTCCGCAACAAAAGAAGGACAGTTGCTCATAAACATGGGCTTTGAAGGAAAAGATTGGAAATATGATGAAAACAACGAACTCGTTAGCTTGTTGCCAGAAGGAACGGTATTGGAAGATAAATATCCAGCACGTTTCGAAGGTCTGTATCTGCTCGGTGACGACTTCAGTGTTGTAAACCCTGCAATCAAAAAAGATTACCGTGATAGAGCCGTGAAATTGTTCGAAGAAAAAGCAAAACTTGGTACAGAAGGCAAATCGCTTGCACCATACGATTGGGATGTCAACCTGTACGATTCCAAAGCTAAGAGTCAAGCTTCATTCGATTACCAGAACGAATATGCCAACCTGATCCTGAAAAGCGGAGATCTGGAGGCTAACTGGAAAGAATGGGTGAACAGTAAAATGTCCCTGGTTCAACCTTATCTGGATGAGCTAAACGAGAAATTCTAGTAATCGTTCAGTAATTAATTTTGAACCCGGTGCGCGGTCTCTCCCCGAACGCAGCCGGGTTCTTTATTTCAACAACTTGTAGTGGAGGATAAGATCAGATGAATAACGAGCAGTTGTTAGACCTGGTAAAACAGATGACGTTGGAGGAAAAAACAGCTCAGCTTCTTCAGTTGACTGCCAACTTTTATGAAGGAACAAATGTTGAAGGTCAGATCACAGGGCCGATGGAAGAGATGGGAATTACGGAGCAGTCCGTGGATGCCAGTGGGTCCATTCTGGGATTGTCGGGTGCACAGGCCATCATTGATGTACAGCAAGCTTATATGAAAAAAAGCCGTTTGGGCATTCCGCTTTTGTTCATGGCTGACGTAGTTCATGGATTCAAAACCATTTTCCCGATTCCACTGGCGATCGGTTGTTCATGGGACACAGAACTGGCTGAGAAAAGTGCTGAAATTGCAGCACGTGAATCAGCTGTATCCGGTTTGCATGTTACCTTTGCGCCTATGGTGGATCTGGTTCGTGATCCACGCTGGGGTCGTGTGATGGAAACGACAGGAGAAGATCCTTATCTGAACAGTTTGTTTGCGGCTGCGTTTGTACGTGGATATCAGGGCGATAGCTTGAAGGATGAGCCAGACCGTCTTGCAGCCTGTGTTAAACACTTTGCGGCATATGGAGCGGCTGAGGGTGGTCGGGATTACAATACGGTGGACATGTCTGAGCGTAACCTGCGTGAGTATTATTTGCCAGCGTACAAAGCAGCGTTGGATGCGGGCGTGGAGATGGTCATGACTTCGTTCAATACGGTTGACGGTATTCCGGCAAGTGGCAATGAGAAGTTAATGCGCGGCATTTTGCGTGACGAGTGGGGCTTTGATGGTGTATTGATCTCGGATTGGGCTTCCATTCGCGAGATGATTGCGCATGGTGCTGCAGAAGATGATCGTGAAGCGGCATATCGTGCCATTCGCGCAGGAGTAGATATGGAGATGATGACACCTTGTTATGTGCATCATTTGCCTGAACTGATTGAGAGTGGTGAAGTGGATGAGAAGCTCATTGATGAAGCCGTTCTGCGAATTCTGCAACTGAAAGAGAAGCTGGGATTGTTCGATAACCCACTTCGTGCAGCTGATCCTGAACGTGAACGTGAGATTGTATTCTCCAAAGAGCACCGTCAGGTATCGTATGAACTGGCAACCAAATCGGCTGTCCTGTTGAAAAATGATGGTAGCGTGCTTCCACTTCAACCTGATGCTAATGTAGCCCTCATTGGTCCTTTTGCACAGAGTCCTGATATTCTGGGCTGGTGGTCCTGTGAAGGGGTTAAGGAAGATGCAGTCAAGTTGGGAACAGCTCTGCAAGAACGCCTGACGGGTGGGAAAGTTCAATTTGCTCAAGGCAGTAATGTTCATACGATTACAGCTGAGCAGATTGCCGAAGCCCTGGAAGTGGCAAGCAAAGCAGATCTGATTGTCCTTGCTCTTGGTGAAGACTCCGAGATGAGTGGAGAAGGTGGCTCGCGCACGGATATTCGTCTGCCAGCAGCCCAATTGGAATTGGTTAAACAGCTCAAAGCAGCGGGAAAACCGATTGCGAGCGTTATCTTCAACGGCCGTCCATTGGATCTGCATGGTGTAATCGATGAATCGGATGCCGTTCTTGAAGCCTGGTTCCCAGGTAGTGAAGGCGGAGCCGCGATTGCAGATGTTCTGACAGGTGTGGTGAATCCATCTGCACGTCTGACGATGTCTTTCCCGCAGTCCGTAGGTCAGATCCCGGTCTATTACAACCATTTCAATACAGGTCGTCCACTGAACCCGGAGAAGACGGAAGAACGTTATGTCTCCAAATATATTGACAGCCCGAATGAACCTTTGCTTCCGTTCGGTTATGGTCTTTCATACACTTCGTTCTCTTATGGTGATCTTGAAGTGTCAAGTAACGAGATGACTGCCGAAGAGTCCCTGAGCATCCAAGTGCGTGTAACAAACACCGGTGAGCGGGCAGGCGTGGAGACCGTTCAGTTGTACGTTCGTGATGTAACGGGTGAAGTCGTTCGTCCTATGCGTGAGCTGAAAGGATATGTGAAGCTTGCACTGGCGCCAGGCGAGAGTGGTACAGCCACGTTTACGTTAAATGAAGAACAGCTTCGTTATCACCATTCCGACTTAAGCCACCGCAGTGATCGAGGCGAGTTCCATATTCTTGTGGGTGCAAACAGTCGGGATACTCAGAAGAAATCATTCAGACTTGTTTAATCCGGTGAATGGAAAGAGTAATGTGTCAGGCCTTTTGTTATGGAAGGCCTGATGAACATAACAGGGGAGCGAAGAATGTGGTCAGTATCAAGGATATCGCCAAACAGGCGGGAGTTTCCATCTCTACTGTGTCATATGCGCTGAATGGCAGCAACAAAGTGACCGATGAGACGAGTTCCAAAATTTTGGCCATTGCCAAAGAGCTGAACTATGTTCCAAATGCCGCAGCAAGAACACTGAAGAAGAGGGAATCCAAAATTCTAGGTGTATTCTTGACCGATTTTAGAGGAGATGTGTATGGAGACTTGCTGAGTGGCATGAAAGCCGTATGTAATGCTCAAGGTTATGACCTGATCGTGTGCAGTGGTAAACAATCCCATCGCATGCTTCCAGAAAGGATGATTGATGGTGCAATCATTCTGGATCATACGTTTGCAAGTGAGGAACTAATGCAGTATGCCGATCGTGGGCACAAAATCGTTGTATTGGACCGTGAGATGGATCATCCCAACATTAATCAGGTTCTGCTGGATAACAAAGCCGGGGCGACACTTGCGATGGAACATCTGATTGAACAGGGACATAAGAAAATCTACGTGGTGACAGGACCGGAAGGTTCGTTTGACTCTGTGCAGCGGTTAAAGGCTGTGAGACAGGTTGCGGAACGTGAAGCCGATGTGGAATGGATTGAGATCACGGGAGATTTTGAGAAGAGTGGTGGAGAACAAGCCGCAGATCAGATTGTGCAGGTGTATGATGGACCCGCAGCGGTATTCTGCCTCAATGATGAGATGGCTATTGGCTTGTGTGATCGTCTGGCAGACAGTGCACTTGGCGTTGGTCAGGAGATTGATGTCATCGGATTCGACAATATTGAATTGAGCAAGTACGTCCAGCCGAGATTGGCAAGCATTGATTATTCCAAACGCAAGTGGGGATCGCTCGCTGCTGAACAATTGATCAAAATTATTGCTGGAGAACCCGTTGATCATGAACGAATTTATGTGACATTAGTTGAGGGTGGGTCGGTGAGTGGGCCTAGTCCGTCTGATTCGGTTATATCTATGCGGAATGACCAGGCGGTTAGCTATTGATCCCGAATACAGCAAGAGACAAGGCTTAGAAGAATCGAATCATTCTTTTAAGCCTTGTCTCTTGCTATTTCGAGGATGAAGCAATAGAAAAAGCCTCTCCGGAGAGAGGCTTGGCCTTACAAGCCTTTTGTTTTGTCATTGTTGTAGGATGAAGTGAGAATGCCTGTAATGAAGAGAGTCAATACGATTGCAATAATCCAGAATGTCAGTGAAAATGACATGCCCTTCGCACCTCCTGCACAAGCTCATTTTCTTCTATTATAACCATTATAGGTAGAAAAGAAATGCTTCACCCTATTATTTGTAAAATAAAAAGTGTGTGGGCACCGGTCTGAGGCTGCCATCTGAAGGGTTATTCACGACCCGATTATTCAGAATAAGCGAGGATGATCCACCGCCATCCAGATTATAGGCGTCGATCACCCCAAGCTTGTACAACCGCCCTTGCAACTCTTCAAGGGTAGCACCGGAACTTCCGCCCTCATTATATCCGTCAACAACAATAATCAATAACTGATCATCTTTATAATTGCCAATGACTGTACGTGGTGCTCGTTTGGGTGATACCTTCCACTTGTCGGGAATTGCAGTTTTACGTCCATTCTGTAGCAGCACGGGTACAAACGTAGCCCCAAATTGTGGTTGTAGGCGATCCAGTGAGTTTTTGTCGAAGAACTTGCCTCCGACCAGTTTGCCGGCATCGTTAAGTCCTACAAAAAACAGATCTTTGAAACTGGCTTGGAACCCGTTCACGTATTTCCCGTCCATGACGGTTGTGCTAAGTGGATAACGTTTGCCGCCACTGTCAGCAAATCCACCTGCGTTGATCCCGGCAATTGCGCCGTTACGCTTCACAGCCTGCATGGTCGTCTCAGAACGCCCTGGTTCACTGTCTAGAGCCATCTGCATGGCCGTCGGGTCTTTTAGCTTGATCTTCATGGCATAGCCCTTATAGCTGCCAGGATTCACTCTGTACATTTCAATCGTTAACCGGTCACTGTCTACCCGTTCAAATGGAACTCCAAGCTTGGATGAAATCCGTTTGTTGTAGATCATTTCCGGACGATCCGCTTGGGCGGAAGCCTTTTGTACAAGTGTAGACATCGTACTTGTTGTTTTATTATAGAGCTGTGTCGTTCTTTTAATAGAAGAAGAAGTCTGGACAGCAGCATCTTTTGCCCCCGCAAGCTCTTGGCTAATTGCTTGGGTCCGGGGTGTAATCGTATCCTCTGACAGTTCGGTAGGCATCAAACCTCCGGGTTCAAGTGGAGGACGAAGCAGCAGCAGGCATAATATCAATCCAACAAAAGGAGCGAGTGCAAGCATAAAAAAACGATTAACCTGTTTGACGGGTGTAATCATTTGAGCAGGTCCATCTTTTTCTGGAGTGTCTCCAGTTGTTTTTTGACTTCGCTCAGCTGGGTATACAGTTTGTTGCTGTTATCCGTTTTGTCACTTGCATTATCCTTGGTGAAGGTCAGCAATTCATTGAAGGATTGAACCTGTCCCTGCAGGTCTTCTACTTCCTTTGATATCGTTGTTAGCTGATTTTCATAGTCGGTTTTTAGCGCTGCAATCTGCTGCTGATTATGGGCTTGAAGCTGGTTAATCATCTGTTGCTGGAGATGGTTACTATAATAGTAGGTTCCAACGACTCCTAGTGCAATGAGAACAATCCACATTACCAGAAACAGCTTGATTGAAGATCCAGCCTTGCCTTTGGCGCTCCGGGTGTGATGGATGTCAGAGGACGGGGCAGATGGTTTCATATCATCACTCCTGGTCATTAATAGGTACAAAAAAATTTCCAGTCCTCATTCTATCATGCCCCTATTGATTACGCAAAAATGAAATTCTTTACTTAATAGAGTAAAAAGAGATTGCATCGGAAGGAAGTCCTAGGATACAATTTCTTATAGATGCAATAAGTAGGAACTTTGGGCAGGTTTTTCGACTTTTTTAGATAGAAATGCAGGAAATTTATACTATATTTTGACCTTTCCGGGAATGGGAAGATGGACGTCATGGTGTTTTTATAACAAAATACAGTGAAAATAGAGCTTTTTTATCGGCTTCCTCCTGTATTTTTCTGTTTTTCGACATAATCCGACCTATGCTTCTTCTATACTCGGATTGTCGCATAGACGATGAAATCATCATGACAGAATTTAAAAGTTATTTGTCCAATACATAACAGGGGGAACAACAATGAAAAAAGTATGGCAGGTGGTCATCATAGATATCCACCCCACCAGCATGCTCGGTACAAAATTGATTTTGGAAGAGCAGCAAGATCTGACGGTACGTGGCATGACTTCGACCGGAACAGAAGGGCTCGATCTGGTGAATATTCACCAGCCTGATCTGATTCTGATGGATTATCGTCTTCCGGAGGGTCAGGCAGATCAATATATTGCCCAGATGAAGAATCTGTCAGCTCACAGTCACATCATTATTTTGACGGATGAAGACAATGTGAAGCTGTTTCGTCATCTGATGAGCCTTGGTGCAAGCGGCATGTTATCCAAACAGGCTTCCCCTAGCCAGCTGATTCATCTGATCTCTGGGTTGCGTGAGGGCCATGTGTCCATTCCATTGTCGTGGTTAAACAGTGCGGAGTGGGCGCAACCTGTGGAGTCTCCGACAGAAGCACGTGTCATTGAATTAACAGAAACCGAAACTTTTATCATGGAAAGAATTGTTCAGGGTGTAACCTATGATAAAATAGCGAATGAGATCAACGTTAGCAGACGTTCCATTGATAATTACCTGCGTAAAATATACGTGAAGCTGGAAGTAAGCAGTAGAGCACAGGCCATTGAACGTTATGCCTTGCATGCAAGACAAGTGAAGACGGGATCCTGACGAAACAGGTTTGTTCTTCCCATGATCACAACAGTTCTGTATGCATCCGGTCATATTCGATGGCGAGCAGGAATAGGTTGTAGGGCTGCGGACTGCGAGTACAGTTTCGGAATAGGGATGAAAGGGGAACGGATCGATGAAATATTTCTTTGCTTCCCGTACCAACAGGCTTTTGTCATCACCACTGAGGGATATACGTGAGATGTCTGGCAGGGATTATTTCATTTCTCTGGCAGAAGAATTGCCTGCGGAGGAGTTGTTTCCTTTCAAATTGTTGGAAGAAGCAGCGGTATCTGTCTTTAGTTCAGGCCCCTCCGCATTGCAATATGGAGAGCCAGCAGGCTACACACCCCTAAGAGAGTGGTTGAACAAAGACTGGAATGCACGCAAAGGCATACGAACGGTACCCGAGCAGATTCTGTTGACCACTGGTACCCAGCAGGCCATCGATCTGGTGATGCGTCTATTGCTTGAGCCAGGAGATTCTGTACTGGTTGAACATCCCACATCTCCAGGCTGTCTTGAGGTTCTGGAGATGCAAGGAGCCAAGATTGTGCCCGTAATGGGTGATCGGGACGGCATACTGCCAGACCTTTTGGAGCATCACATGCAGCAGGTTAGACCGAAGCTGCTTTTTGCTGCACCCAGTTTCTCGAATCCGACCGGTGCTTTGTGGAGTATGGAGCGGCGGGAGGCAGTCCTTGAGCTGTGTTCGCGCTATGGTGTACTGCTTGTGGAAGATGATTCTTATGGAGAGCTCCATTTTGATGGCCTTGAGCCAACGGAATTCTATCGTAAATATCCTTCACTCTTTGCACTGGATACTGCCGATCAGGGTGGACATGTTCTCTACATTGGTTCATTCAGCAAAACGGTAGCGCCCGCTCTTCGAACCGGATGGGCCGCTGGACATCCTGCGCTGATTCAGGCAATGGCCTCGGTTAAACGAATTGCAGATGGTCAGTCCAGTCCGATGAATCAGCGGCTGTTGTATCAATTGCTTGCTCATTCCCCTTTTCGTTGGAGTGATCACCTATCCATGTTGAATCGGGAGTATAAGACAAGACTCAAACTGATGCTTGAACTGTTGAAAAGACCTGGCTGGAAAGGGTGTCAGTACAACATCCCTGAGGGCGGAATGTATCTGTGGGTACAGTTGCCTGAAGGATTGGATAGTGGCGCTCTGCTTAAGGCGGCTTTGCCCAAAGGTGTATCCTTTCTTCCTGGATCACTATGCTCCACAGGTGTACAGGATCAACGTTACATCCGGTTGAACTTTAGCCATCCGGGCCGGGATGAATTGCTGCTTGGCATGAACCTGATCAGTGAAGCCATTTCCGAATTTACGGCTCGTAGCTAAGTCGGATCAAAATAGATTTTGTAGCAAAAATTAAAATGGGTTCATGACCAAAGTGATTACGTTATTGCATCCACTAACATTTTTATATATAATATGAATTAATGAGTTGTTGGTTTCTTTATATAAGCTACAATGGTGGCCGGTTCAGAAAAAGCACTCATATATTTTATCTAACGGGGGAAAATTCAACATGTCTAATATTTTATTTGTTAAAGCAAATGACCGTCCTGCAGATCAAGCAGTCAGCGTTAAATTGTACGATGCATTCTTGAGCGCATACAAAGAGTCCCACCCAGGTGACACAGTTACTGAGTTGGATCTCTACAATACAGAATTCCCATTCTATGGTAACACTGCTATCACAGGTACTTACAAAGCAGCTAACGGTTTTGAACTGACAGCTGACGAGCAAAAAGCAGCTTCACTTGCAGCACAATTGCAAGATCAATTCCTGGCAGCTGACAAAGTTGTATTTGCATTCCCACTGTGGAACTTCACTGTTCCAGCTCCATTGGTAAACTACATTGCTTACCTGAGCCAAGCTGGTAAAACATTCAAATACACTGCTGAAGGTCCTGTAGGACTTGCTGGCGACAAAAAAGTAGCTTTGCTTAACGCACGTGGTGGCGTATATTCCGAAGGCCCAATGGCAGCTGCTGAAATGTCCCTGAACTTCCTGAAAACAGTTCTCGGCTTGTGGGGCATTCAAAACCCAGAAGTGGTTATCGTTGAAGGACATAACGCTTCTGCAGATCGTGCTGAAGAAATCGTTACTGCAGGTCTGAAATTGGCTTCCGAAGTAGCCGTAAAATTCTAATAGCAATCATTTATATAGAACACATCAAAACGCCTGTAGTCTCCAGTGGAGATTACAGGTGTTTTTTTTGCATTCTCATTTTTTCGTATCCGTTACTTTCAGATGATTCAGAATCAGATCTTGCCTGTATTTTTCAAGTACTGCTCCGCTGTTTCAGCGATGTGTGCAAGGTCGTCCTTATTTTCACCAGATACAGAATACGTTACATCCAGTTCATTAATGGTTCGTTCAATCATATCATTATCCTCAAGCATGTGTGCATGCTCGGTTAACGCCTGTACTCCCTTAATCGTCAAAATATATTTTCCACGGGAGAGGCGTTCAAACCAGCCATAATAATTTTTTTGGAGAATCGCTGCTGCAGAACCTATGCCTGTCTGTCTGGCAAGGTTGGCCGGAGAGGCTTCTCCGTTCGTCCGTAGAGCGGATGCGACACGTAAAGCCTTCTCACGATATGCTGTGACCAGCTGTCTTCGTGTGCTGCCTCCCGTATTGTAGTCTCCGCTGCGTTCGTCAAATTCCTTGAGCAATCGTTTCCGCCGAACACCGCTTTTGCGGGCAAATTGATTGGCGCTAGTAAGGGGCGTCTGGGCTGAAGGTTCGCACAGTACATCAATTAGGGGGGATTTGGTTTTGTAAAATGTGACAGTCAGCAGCCCCAGACCAAGTTGTCTGCATAGTGCAGCCAGTTCGCTCCAGCGTTGGTTCACGGCTCCGCGTTTACTGCGATTGCGCTCGACGGCCAGATACACGAACGGGCTAAGCTTCAAGCGCTGCATGCCCTGCAATAACAGGGAGAGGTTGAATGTTTTTTTCATCTCCACGATCAGTGGTTCGTCCTGGTCCGATCTGACTCCGACGAGGTCACAATGTCTGACTTCCGCCTTGACGTCGAAGCCACGCTGCTCGAAGAAAGCCTTCACAGGCGAATATAGTTCGGTTTCGTATTTCACTGCCATCGTCCGTGCTCCTTTCCAGAAGTGGCCTGTCTCTGACCATGTGTTGTCCGGTTTCCTGAATTTAGAACCCTCATTATATCATATTCGTTCTTTTTTTTCTGAAGGCACAAGATGTCTGATAGAACAGGGAAAAGCCAAAATTCGAAGCGGTGGATTGAAAAAAAGAGGTCAACTTATCTGAATTGCCGCATAGGTATGTAATACACTTTTCACAACAAAACAAGACGTTTGGACAGAGGGTGGCGGAACTACACAGAACCGCAAGATTGGTATTCAAGCAGGAGCCGCAATTCTATTGATTTCTTCATACCATTCGGAATGGTTGACAATCACACTAAAGGAGCCATGGGAGGTACCAAGCATGAATATTTTTGAACGCGTTGCGGAACATCGGGCAGAGAGTGACCGTTTGACATGGAACGGAACATTTGAAGATTATATTGCACTGCTGAGAGAGGACCCGACTCCGGCAATGACGGCTCACGCCAGAGTGTATGAGATGATTGAATCGTTTGGGGTGGAAGAAGTAGGTGGGCATAAGCGGTACAAGTTTTTTGAACAGGAGATCTTTGGGCTGGACCGTTCGATTGAAAAGTTGGTTGAAGAATACTTTCACTCGGCAGCACGCCGTCTGGATGTACGGAAGCGGATCTTGCTCCTGATGGGTCCCGTAAGTGGAGGAAAATCGACGCTGGTGACGCTGCTGAAGCGGGGGCTTGAACAGTTCTCGCGGACAGAGAAAGGTGCCATATACGCCATTGATGGATGCCCGATGCATGAGGAACCGCTGCATCTGATTCCACTGGAGCTTCGTCCTGAAGTGGAAAAGGAAATTGGAGTCCGCATTGAGGGTAATCTTTGCCCATCCTGCCAGATGAGGCTCCGTACCGAATATGGTGGTGATATCAGCAAGGTGCCGGTGGAACGGGTCATTGTTTCCGAAGATAATCGCGTGGGAATAGGAACGTTCAGCCCATCGGATCCGAAATCGCAGGATATTGCCGATCTGACGGGTAGTATTGACTTCTCCACCATTACGGAGTTTGGTTCCGAATCCGATCCACGTGCCTATCGTTTTGATGGGGAGTTGAACAAAGCGAACCGTGGGTTAATGGAGTTCCAGGAGATGTTAAAATGTGATGAGAAATTCCTGTGGAATCTCCTTTCGCTTACGCAGGAAGGGAACTTCAAAGCAGGGCGCTTTGCCTTAATCAGTGCGGATGAAATGATTGTGGCGCATACAAATGAATCGGAGTATAAGTCTTTTATCTCCAACAAAAAGAATGAGGCATTGCAATCCCGGATGATTGTCATGCCGATTCCGTACAATCTGAAGGTATCCGAGGAAGAGAAAATCTATGCCAAGCTCATTCAGCAAAGTGACATGAAGCATGTTCATATTGCACCGCATGCCCTGCGGACTGCAGCCATTTTTTCGATACTTACCCGCTTGAAGGAAACAAAAAAACAAGGCATGGATCTCGTTAAAAAGATGCGCATGTATGATGGTGAAGAAGTGGAAGGATACAAAGAAGCCGATCTGCGCGAGATGCAAAATGAGTATTTGGATGAAGGGATGTCCGGCATTGATCCACGGTATGTCATTAACCGGATCTCCAGTGCTTTGATCAAGCAAAATCTTCAGTGCATTAACGCGCTGGACATTCTGCGGGCGATCAAGGACGGTCTGGACCAACATGCTTCGATTACAAAGGAAGAGCGGGAACGTTATCTGAACTTCATTGCTCTTGCACGCAAGGAGTATGATGAACTGGCCAAGAAGGAAGTGCAAAAAGCATTTGTGTACTCGTTCGAGGAGTCGGCCAGAACGTTGTTTGAAAATTATCTCGATAACATTGAAGCATTCTGCAACTGGTCCAAGATTCGTGATCCGCTCACGGATGAAGAGATGGACCCGGATGAGCGTCTGATGCGATCCATTGAGGAACAGATCGGGATCTCCGAGAATGCAAAGAAAGCGTTCAGAGAAGAGATTCTGATCCGAATCTCGGCTTACTCCCGCAAGGAGCGCAAGTTCGAATACAGCAGCCATGACCGTTTGCGTGAAGCGATTGAGAAGAAGTTATTCACCGATCTGAAAGACATCGTCAAGATCACAACCTCAACCAAAACACCGGATGCAACACAATTAAAACGTATGAATGAAGTCATTAAACGCTTAATTGAGGAACATGGATACACCGCAGCCAGCGCGAATGAACTGTTACGTTATGTGGGCAGTCTGCTTAATCGCTAATCGGCAACAAACCATTCCGGATCAGGCTCCTGATGTCTGCTGTGAGGCTCCTTAACAGCAGAGTCAGGGCCTTTTTAATTACATGAAGGTCATATTAATTTAAAAAGCTGACAAATAAGGTTAATTTTAAAGAGAATTAGTTCTAATGGTATATGTATATTTAGGTATTTTAGTCTATAATCAATACATATATTTACAATTTGAAGTATTTAGTGTTTATTAAGGAGCTGACTGAACCAGATATGAGCAGTATTTCCGCAACAAGACAGAAGCAACTTGATTACATGGGATTAACCACAAGGGATCTAAAACTACTTGCCGATCATCGGCCTGTTTTTAAAAAAGTCGTTAATGAAGTGGTGGATCATTTCTACAATCATGTGGGGAATTATCCTGAATTGGTAGATCTGATCGCAAGGTTCTCTACCATTGATCGTCTAAAAGAAACACAGAAGATGTACTGGTTATCGATGACGGACGGAATCGTGGACGACGCATATATTGAGCAACGAATTGCGATTGGACTTGTGCATTCACGGATTGGTCTGTCTGAAGATTATTATCTGGGTACCTATATGGTCTACCTGGATATTGCAACGAGCATATTCCAACAGGTTATTCCTGATTCCTGGCATCTTGTCATTCAAGCGCTCAGCAAAATGTTCAATCTGGATTCACAGCTTGTCCTTGAAGCCTATGAGAAGAAAGAAAAAGAAAAGTTACATCAGCTTGCCGATGACCAACAACATACATTGCAGGCGATTACGCAGATTACCCAAGAGCTTACGGGCATGATTAGTGAATTAAATGAAAGTGCAATGGCTATATCGAGTGTAGCCAAGGAAACAGCGGCTTCTCAGGATCAGGCTCAGGTTCTGCTCACCGAATTGACAGGGGAGATCCATCAGATTGGAAAAATGGGTGAACTCATTCGCGAGATATCGGATCAGAGTCATCTTGTCGGTCTGAATGCAGCGATTGAAGCTGCTCATGCAGGAGAGTTTGGACGTGGCTTCGAAGTAGTCGCCAGTGAGGTGCGCAAGCTTGCAGCCAGTTCTCGGGACGCCCAGGGTAAAATTCAGTCTAATCTGGAGCAGATCATGAAGAAACTGAGCAGTGTGCAGCAGGAGTCGGATCATACGTCTCGCGGAGCACGTAGCCAAGCTTCACGCTCGGCTGAACTCGCTGTATTTGCAACAACAATGGAGAAACTGTCTCTGGATTTGAAGAATCTGGAACAGCAGGAATAGAGCTTAAAAGCATTAGGAACCTTCCATACCGTTTCAGGCTGTTTTAAGCTATAATGGGTAGACAAACCTGCCGATGTTATAGAAAATGCAGCCGGAGACAGGGGATTTGAAAGAGGTTGAGGTGATCAGATGGCTTCTATCCATGATGTAGCCAAGGAAGCGGGAGTATCTGTTGCAACCGTTTCCAAAGTGATAAACGATTATCCTGATGTAAGTGAAAAAACACGCAAAAAAGTCAATATAGCCATCGAATTATTGAAATATCAACCCAATGTGGTCGCACGTGGACTCGTCAAACGCCGTTCATGGACGGTGGGCGTACTGTTAACGGTTCCGTTTACGAACCCATTTGTGTCGGAGTTGCTGGAAGGGATCAAGACAGCGCTGGAGAACAGTGGATATGATCTGGTCCGGTTGTCTACTCGATTCGATGATCCGGCGTACTCGTTTATCAAACATTGCCGCAGTCGTAATGTGGATGGCGTTGTGGTATTCGGGGAAGGCAGAGAAAACACGAGTATTCAGGAATTGGTGGATGCAGAGATTCCAACAATGTTTATCGATACGGACATGTTGGGCAAGCGTGCCGGTTACATTACTACGGATAACGCGAACGGGATCTCGATGGGTGTCAAACATCTGCATGAGCTTGGGCACCGCAAAATTGCCTATATCTCAGGGACACTTGGACCTGCCGTAGCCAATCTGCGATTGGAAGGATATCGGGAAGGGCTGCGAGAATGCGGCATCCCGTATTCTACGGTATATCTGGAGATCTGCGATTATTCCTTCGACGGAGGAAGCAAGGCTGCCCGACGATTGCTGGCACTTCAGGATCAACCAACGGGAATTGTCTGTGCATCAGACATGTCTGCTTTTGGTGCGATTCATGAAATTGAAAAGCATGGACTGAGTGTACCAGAAGATATCTCGGTTGTCGGGTTCGATAACACGTATTATGCTGAGGTATTCAAACCGGGGTTGACCACGGTGAATCAGAATATCTATTCCATTGGCATTAAGTCCATCGAATATCTGATTGCCATGATCGAGAATCCATCTTATTCTCCTCCCGTGGTGACGGAACCTTCCAATCTGGTTGTCCGTCAGACGACAGCACCTTTAAAAGTGTAAATATGTAATGACGGTGACATGGAGCACAGCTAACAAGCTGTGCTTTTTGTCGTTTTATATTATGGTGGAGTTTTTAAAATAAGTCCTATAGTTTAACGGGTAAACAAAGTTCGCTGGCAATCGTATAATGAAAGTGCTTACAATTTCTGTTGAATAACGTCTATCCAATCCTGCACAACGATCTTGTAAAGGGCTGGAGCATGACAGAACAAAGGTTACTCTTCACAAACAACCAACCAAGGAGGAGATCGGATGCATTTGAGAAAATGGTGGAGCTTGTGCTTGTCGGCTGTATTGATCTTCAGTTTGTTCCCAAGTGTGGGAACAGGAGGGACACGTGCTGCGGCTGCGGACGTTAAGACTGGCGATGATGAAGTACTGTTTGAGGCTAATTTTGAAGATGGTGTGTTGGGACAATGGTGTCCACGTGCGAGTGAAAAGCTTGATATCGTAACGCAAGTAGGTCACGACAGTACACGGAGCCTGAGAACCTCTTCCCGTACCGAAACGTTCCATGGACCATTAATTGAAGTAATAGACCATGTACAGAAGGGCAGCACGGTTCATATTTCTTTTTGGGCCATGTATGATGAAGGGCCGGACAGTCAGGTTATTAACGGTTCACTGGAGAAAGAGTACAATAACGACGCTTCAAGTCGAGAATATGCTACGTTTGCCTCTGCAACTCTGAACAAGGGACAGTGGAAAAAAATCGAGGCGGATGTGGTGATCCCTGGAGAAAATAGCGGCATCACCGGATTCCGGATGTATGCAGAGACACCTTGGAAGACGTCAGCGGAAGTGACGCCGGCGGATACGATTACTTTTTACGTGGATGATGTACTGATTACGGAAGCCGAAAAAATTGAAATAGAGCCGAACATTCCGAATCTAGTGGATGTTGTGGGACAACACTATGCAATGGGAGCGGCAATCGACCAGTCTGCACTGGATGCGGAAGATCCGCATTCCCAGCTGTTGACGAAACATTTTAATAGTATTACAGCTGGAAACTTTATGAAAATGGATGCGATGCAGCCTCAGGAAGGACAATTTGTCTGGTCAGAGACAGATCGCCTGGTGGAGTTTGCCGAAGCAAATGACATGGAAATCAGAGGTCATACGCTGTTATGGCATAGTCAGGTGCCAGAGTGGTTCTTTACAGATCCAAACGATGCTTCGAAACCTGCCACGCGGGAACAGTTGCTTGCACGGATGAAAACCCATATTCAAACCATCGTGACCCGGTACAAAGGAAAGGTTCATACATGGGATGTCGTCAATGAAGTCATCTCGGATGGAGGCGGCTTGCGGAATGAGGCCAGTAATTCCAAGTGGAGAGATATTATTGGGGATGTAGATGGCGACGGAGATGACAGTGATTACATTGAGCTGGCTTTCCGTTATGCACGTGAGGCTGACCCCGATGCTGTACTGGTGATTAACGATTATGGAATGGAGGGCAATGGAAACAAGGTAAATGATATGGTGAAGCTTGTAGAGAAGCTGCTTGCCAAAGGAACACCGATTGATGCGGTTGGATTCCAGATGCATGTGTCGATGTACGGACCGGATGTAAAGCTCATTCGTGAGGCTTTTGAGAAAGTGATCGCTCTTGGTGTGAATGTACAGGTTACAGAGCTGGACGTTTCGATCTATTCAAGTAATTCTGAACTGGAGATGCCTGTCACAGATGAATTAATGCTGCAACAAGCTTATCGTTATCGTGAACTGTTCGACCTGTTCGACGAGTTGGGAAAACGCGGCGTAATGGACAGCGTTACAGTATGGGGACTTGCGGATGATGGTACATGGCTTGACAATCATCCAGTCAAAGGACGCAAAGATGCACCATTGTTATTTGATCGTAAATTAAAAGCAAAACCGGCATTTTGGGCACTGGTGGATGCTACCACTCTTCCGATCTATCGTAATGAATGGACAGCATTGAAGGCCAGCCCTTCTTTCCCGAATCACAAAGGGCAGGAAGATATTCTTTGGGGTGCTGTGAAAGGACTCGAAATTAATCATCTGGCAGATGGTACATCTGCGGTTACGGGTGAGGCTCGTATGATGTGGGATGCCAAAAAGGTGAATTTACGAGTGGAAGTGAAGGATACCACACGTCGCAAAGGGGATCAGGTGCAGGTTTTCCTCGCGGAAGAAGTCAAGGGGACAGGTGCTGCAACTTCTGAAGCTGATCTGTCTGCCAAGAAGAAAAATCCACCGTCTGCAAATGGTCAATATACATTTAAACGGGATGGCGGTAAAGGCAAAGATAAAAATACTTACAACGTACAGGAGACAAAAACCGGTTATGTTGTATACGCATCATTACCTATGTCAGCTGCTTTACTTAGCGAAGGCCAGGTCTTGTCTCTGGATTTTCGGATTACGGATGAATCTGCTGCTGGAAAGACAGCGACCATCGTTTGGAATGATATTTCCAATCAGCAGCCCGACAAACCAGCCAACCGGGGCAAACTGAAGCTCGGTTCTGTTTTGAAACAAACCAAGGTCACTTATGGCAAACCTGTAATTGATGCGAAAAAGGATAACGTCTGGAAAAAGGCTGCATCTGTTAAAACGGATGTCTGGGTGGTCGGAAACTCCGGTGCAACGGCGACTGCACAGCTGTTATGGGATGAGAAATACCTGTACGTATTGGCAGATGTGAAAGATCCTTTGCGAAGCAAATTAAGTTCTAATGCACATGAGCAGGATTCAATCGAGATTTTTATCGACCCGAGCAAAGATCAGACAACATTCTATCAGGAGGATGACGCCCAGTACCGGGTCAATTTTGATAATGAGGCTTCTTTTGGAGGAAATGCACGGAAAGAAAGTTTCAAATCAGCTACCCGATTAACAAGCGGAGGGTATACAGTGGAAGTGGCAATCCCACTAGATAGCGTTCGTGCTGAAGGGCAAAGATGGATTGGATTTGATCTGCAAGTTAATGATGATGGCGCGGGGGATGGCAAGCGAAGCAGTGTGTCCATCTGGAGTGATTCATCAGGTAATTCTTATCAAGATACTTCCGGTTTTGGCAGTCTGTTATTGACTCGCAAATAGAATATTTTGTTGTGAATTAGAATATGAAAATGTTAGCTGTTCAACATCGTATATCTGGAAATAAGTGTTGATTTTAAAGGCTGGGACGTTTAGACTATATACATTCAAATAAACGGGTTCCAATGTATGACAACGGCTTCAACTAAGTCTGTAGTCACGAGTCAAATGATGCGGAGGGAGTGCCTGTCATCCAGACAGCGCACTCGCTTCTTTTTTACATTTTTGCATACATACAAGGCATTTCCCGGTCGAAAGGACAGAGTGAGTGGAGCACCTACATGGTACGTACAACTTAGAACTTGTTATTTTATCCTATATTATTGCATCGTTAGCTTCATACGCTGCCCTTGACCTTGCAGGCCGTGTAAGTCAGGCTAGCGGGATGGCGCGGAATGTATGGCTTACCTGCGGTGCAGTCTCGATGGGGCTGGGAATCTGGTCCATGCATTTCGTAGGTATGCTGGCTTTTGTTCTGCCTACGCAAGTCTCCTATTCCACCGGTAAGGTTGTTTTATCTGTTCTACTTGCTATTGTCGCATCAGGGGTGGCCTTGAACATTGCGGGTAGACAATCGGGCAGGATAAGCCAGCTCATAATTGCTGGAGTGCTGATGACAGCGGGGATCAGCTCGATGCATTATGTGGGAATGGCAGCGATGTCAACTCCGGTTACGTATGAACCAGGCAGAGTGGTGTTATCCATTTTGATTGCAGCGCTTGCTTCCTTTGCGGCATTGTGGCTCATGTTTTTCTTCCGTTATCATCAATCAAGACATACCTGGGTTTACAAGATGGGCAGCGGTCTCATTATGGGTATTGGAATCTCTGGCATGCATTATACCGGGATGTCAGCCGCACATTTCCATCATTCACATGGCTCGATGGTAAGTTCAGGTATGCAGATTGAACCGGGCATTCTCGCCTACCTGATCGCATCGGGCACATTTATTGCTTTGGGCTTGACGTTGTTTGGCATATTTATCAATCAGCGAATGTTACAGAAAGATCGACGGATTCATGAGAATGAGCAATGGTATCAGGCCCTGTATCATAACCATTCGGATGCCATTATTTCAGTGAACAAGGAAGGTATTGTCAAAGGTATTAATGCTGCTGTAACAACAATTACTGGATATCCTGAAAAAGAGGTCATGGATCGTTCCATTGATGAGATCGCTCAGCAAATCGATATAGAGTGGATAAGTGAATTTGATTCCATCGATTGGGATGATCATGGGCTGGAGCAGGCGCACTACATGGCCAAAATGAGAGACATACAGGGTGAACTTCTGGACCTTAGTATTGTTGTAGTTCCTGTTGTCATTGATGGCAGACATGTGGGAAGTCACATTTTAATCAAAGACGTTACGGAGGAGAAGCAGGCTCAGGAGAAGATTCGTCACCAAGCTTTGCATGATCCGTTGACGGGGTTGCCCAATCGGCGTAAGTTGGATGATGTGCTGGCTTGTACGATTAACGATTCAGCAGAAAAAGGGAATTCTTTTGCCGTTATGGTGATGGATATAGATCGTTTCAAGATGATTAATGACTCGCTGGGACATTCCATTGGAGATGTATTTCTAAGAGAAGTCAGCAACCGGATCATGAAAGCCATAGAAGCTTCTGATCCCTTGGCTATGGAGAATGTCATGTTAGCCCGGATGGGCGGGGACGAGTTTACACTCGTTGTGACCCAGGGTCAAGCGACAGAAGTAAGAGTGGCAGAACTTGCAAAACAGATTGTTGAAGCCATTCAGTTACCTTATCGACTGAAGGAGAATGACTTTTACGTAACCGCCAGCATTGGAATTGCGATGTACCCGGATCATGGAGTTGGCGTGGATGCTTTGCTGAAACATGCGGATTCCGCCATGTATGAAGTGAAGAAAAACGGCAAAAATGGTTTCCAATTCTACACTGCCCAACTGGATTCGGAACTATATGAACGCATTGAGCTGGAGGGTTATCTTCGTAAAGCTTTGGAACGCGATGAGATGGTCCTGTACTATCAGCCACAGATTCGTACCGAGGATAGCCGCATGATTGGTGTGGAGGCTCTTATACGTTGGAACCATCCACTCAAAGGTCTGCTCGCACCCAATGTGTTTATCCCGCTTGCAGAAGAGACAGGCATGATCTATGAGATTGGCAATTGGACGCTGCGGGAAGCATGCAGGCAGATGAAACTCTGGCATGCCAGTGGCGGACCACTCATTCCAGTATCGGTTAACTTGTCGAGCCAGCAGTTCCACCAATCCAACTTGGTAGAACAAGTCAAGAATGCACTCTTGGAGACAGGGCTGGAGGCTCGATATCTGGAGTTGGAAATAACAGAGAGCATGATGATGGATGCAGTCGTATCCACGGCGATTCTTAATGAACTGACAGCACTGGGTGTCAAGATCAGCCTGGATGATTTCGGTACGGGATACAGTTCACTCAGTTATCTGAAGCATTTCCCGATACACAAGCTCAAGATTGATCGTTCGTTTGTAACGGACATTACAGAGAGTCACAGCGATCAAGCCATTGTGGCGACTATTATATCAATGGCACAGAATCTCAAGATGGAAGTCATTGCGGAAGGCATTGAGACGAAAGGTCAACTGGATATTCTGATGCAGAATGATTGCCGCGAGATTCAGGGGTATTATTTCAGTCGTCCGCTGCCAGCAAGTGAAGTGGAGCATGATTTTTTTGTACCGCTGCGGTTGCAAGGTAATGGTATCCCGCCAGTACCATCCTAATTTTATGAAATGCCAAGCGGCAAGTCCCCGTGTATGTCGGGAACTTGCCGCTTTTTTATGTCCTTATTTATTATTAATCATTAATCTCATCCATGATAAGAGCATTTATATTTTCGTTTCCAATAATGATAATCGAAAACCTTACATAAATTTGCGGTGGTGTTTCTTGCCATCATACGTAAACCAGATCGGTTTATCCTCGACACGTGTCTCCACATGTACCGTACGCCCCCAGAGGCGATACAGATAAGGCATGGTGCGCTCCATATATTTCAGGTCCAACTCGATGCCCTCATATTGATGTTTCAGTACGAGTTCCCCTGTCCGCATATAGTCGGCATCTTGCACGACCAGATAAGGGGAGCCTCCGTTGACACGTGAAAATACGAGCTGATCCCGTATGTTTTCCCAGGACTTGTCGGTAATTTTCCAGTCCGGGCCTTTTTTCTCAAAGACGTAAAGGTCAAGATCCTCGGTTAATTGCTTGGTCATGTAATTCCGGATAAAGGAGGTATCGGAATCAAATTCACGCACCTCGAACATTTTCGCACGACCTTGGCCTGGTTTACGGCCCCAACGATCCTGTTCTTCCCGGGTTGGGTTATCCCAGCGCCGTTCAATATCCTCGAAAATCTTCAGTCCCAAATAATACGGATTCAGACTTTGTTTGGATGGCTGCACCACGGAGGAGTTGAGCTTCGCAAATTCAATCGTATCCTCACTGTTGAGATCGAGCTCACGAATAATGCGTTGATGCCAGTAGGATGCCCAGCCCTCGTTCATGATTTTGGTTTCCATCTGTGGCCAGAAATATAACATCTCTTCACGCATCATACTCATGATATCCCGTTGCCAGTCGGTCAACACTTCCGAGAATTCCTGAATAAACCACATGACATCCTTCTCTGGTTCAGGCGGAAAGTGATGGACCTGAATACCTTCGGCGGGTGTTTCTTCGGTCTTCACAACATCAAGCGACCATAGATCATCATAGCGACCTTCGGGCCGTTGTTTTTTCTCACCGCGCTGCTCCCGCATTTTCATCTCCATGTAACGTTGTTTGTCCAAATGGCGGGGCTTAATCAGCTGTGGGTCCACATGTTCCTGAATTGCGATCACGGCATCGATAAATGCTTCAACCGCTTCCGTTCCGTACTCCATCTCATAATTACTGATTCGATCCGCCGTAGCGGCCATGCTTTCGACCATATTACGGTTGGATTTGGAGAAGCGGGCATTGTTTTTGAAAAAATCGCAGTGTGCCAATACGTGGGCTACGATCAATTTGTTCTGAATCAGGGAATTGCCATCCAGCAGGAAGGCATAACAAGGGTTGGAGTTGATGACAAGCTCATAAATTTTGCTGAGTCCAAAATCGTATTGCATTTTCATCTTATGAAATGTTTTGCCAAAGCTCCAGTGACTGAATCTGGTCGGCATGCCGTAGGCTCCAAATGTATAAATAATATCCGATGGGCAGATTTCGTACCGCATGGGGTAATAGTCCAGACCAAAACCATTGGCAATCTCCATAATCTCGGCAATAGCGTATTCTAGGTCGCGGATCTCATCTGTCATCTAACGCTGCCTCCTTCCCGTTTCTGGAAAAAGCTGCGCAAAGCTTTGTACACTTCGCCTTTTTCTTTGATCACATAATACATGAACTGATCCATCTTGATATGACGATAAGCCGACATCAGTGTGCTGCTGCGGTTGTACTGATTCACTTCGCCGTATCCAAACATATTGCTACGTTTCATTAACTCACCGATCAGCTTCACACACCGTTCGTTATCCGAGGTCAGATTATCCCCGTCAGAGAAGTGGAAAGGGTAGATGTTGTAGCTTGAAGGAGGATAACGACTGTCAATAATATCCAGTGCTTTCATATATACAGAGGAGCAGATGGTGCCTCCGCTCTCGCCACGGGTAAAGAACTCTTCTTCGGTTACTTCCTTGGCTTCCGTATGATGGGCGAGGAAAACAATCTCAACTTTCTCATACTGACGGCGTAGAAAACGGGTCATCCAGAAGAAAAAGCTGCGCGCGCAGTATTTCTCAAACGAACCCATGGACCCGGATGTATCCATCATGGCAATAATAACGGCATTGGATTGTGGAATGATTTTGTCTTCCCATGTCTTGTAGCGCAGGTCATCCGGACTGATGTGATGGATGCCTGGCGTACCAGTCGTTGCATTGCGACGCAGATTCTCCAGAATGGTACGTTTCTTGTCAATATTGGACTGCATGCCTTTTTTGCGAATATCGTTGAAAACTACCGTATGTGTCTCAATCAGATCCTTGTCTTTCTGCTTCAGATCGGGTAATTCCAGCTCAGCGAAGAGCATATCTTCCAATTCCTCAATACTAACTTCGGCTTCCACAATATCATGACCAGGCTGATCGCCAGCTTTTTCGCCTTTGCCGGGTTTCTGCGAAGCAGAGGGATCACGACCGATGACGTCTCCGACCTGACTGTCACCGTCTCCTTGACCGACATGTTTTTGCTTCTGGTAGTTATACACAAAACGGTACTCATCCAGACTGCGGATTGGTACCTTGATGATTTGTTTTCCATCAGACATGATGATGTTTTCTTCCGTAATCAGATCAGGCAGATTCTGCTTGATGACATCTTTCACCTTTTGCTGATGGCGCTGTTGGTCCTGGTACCCTTTGCGGTGAAGCGACCAATCTTCCTTCGACACAACGAACGAGTAAGGCTGGTGTGAATTTGACATGTAGGCACCCCCATTGATTACGCGGCACAGTTTGGCCTGTCGGTAATTAAGTATATTCACGGGCGAGGACGATATGTGATGAGAGTGGATATAAAATGATACAATTACGCAAGTTCACCTCAGAGGTAAGGTGAGTCGCAAGCACAGAACTGCACCATTTTTTACAGAAACAGTGAACAAGTGTGATATCCTTCCTTTACAATAGGAGCAAGACATTAATCATTATAATAGTTGCATGTAAAGGAAGGATTTATGTGAATAAAAAGGCGATCAAGGCTTGGATTATGTATGATTGGGCCAATTCGGCTTACGCGACAACGGTGTTGGCAGCGGTCCTGCCCGTATTCTATGCTTCGGTTGCTGCAGCAACGCTGGATACGGATACAGCCGCCTCCTACCTGGCCTACACACATTCCATTGGCATGTTGTGTGTAGCTCTGCTAACACCGCTGCTTGGCACATTGGCTGATTTGTCAGGACGGAAAGGCGACTTCCTGCGTGTATTTGCAATCATAGGCGTCCTTGCTACATTGGGATTCAGCGCAATCGGTGAAGGGGACTGGTTACTTGCTTCCGCTTTGCTGGTCATATCTACAATCGGTTTTGCGGGTGGTAACACCTTTTACGATGCAATGCTGCCGGATCTGGTACCCGTGGAACGAAGGGACATGATATCCTCCAAAGGTTATGCCTATGGTTATATTGGAGGAGGCTTGTTGCTTGCAGTGAACCTGCTGATGATTCAGCAACCGGGCTGGTTCGGGATGAGTAGTACACTGGCAGGCACAAGACTTGCTTTTATCTCCGTCTCGTTGTGGTGGTTGCTGTTCTCGATACCGATCTTTCGCCATGCTCCGAGACGGCCTGCATCACCGGATCTGCCCGGAACGTGGACAGGGTATGCTGCGGTGGGCGTACGCAGACTGCGGCACACCTTTCGTCAGATGCGGCGTTTTCCCCAGTTAATTCGCATGTTGTTGGCTTTCTGGTTTTTTAATGACGGCATTAATACCATCATTCTGATGGCTACAATCTATGGGACAAGTATAGGTATCGGCACAACCGACCTGATGCTCGCGCTACTGTTAACCCAGTTCATCGGGTTCCCGTGTACATTGTTACTGGGAGCATGGGCACAGCGTTGGGGAGCAAAGCAGGTATTAATCGTTAGCTTATCGGTCTACATATGTATTGTGATTCTCGGTTATTTCATGACACAAGCGATCCACTTCTACGTGCTCGCCGGGCTGGTTGGTGTCGTGCAGGGTGTGAGTCAATCCACAGCTCGTTCCTTGTTTAGCAATCTGATGCCAGCTGGCAGAACAGGCGAATATTTTGGTTTTGTGAATATTACAGGCAAATTCTCTTCGATCTTTGGTCCATTTGTATTCGGTTATGTCGGACAGATCACGGGTTCCACGCGTTGGGGCATTCTGTCGCTCATCTTCTTTTTCGTCGCTGGCATTGCTGTATTGTTAACCGTGAAGGTACAGAAGGGGATGCAGGATGCTTCACTGGCAGATCAGGAAGAAGAGAGAAATAGGAGTGTCGGAGCTACTGGGAAAAGTTCAGATGTAAGATTTACCTGATGGTTGTTCACCCGTTTTCATATTAAGTTTCTCAACGGATTACGTATGGCTTCAGGCATTGTTCCTCACAGAACATGTCTGGAGCTTATTCGCGTTTGTGCAATCAGAACATAATTGATCCATGAATAAGTGCTTAAATGACAGACAGCAGAATACAGTGAAAGAGTATCAATTTATGAAAAGGTGAAAATAAAAGATTGACATGATACATTTTGTATCATAGAGTAAAACTATAAATACATATTGTATCTGAGAGTTGTCGAATGTAATCATGTGTTTTGCTTCATTCCCGGGTGAACTTCCGACGGAATATTGCAAAATGCTGACCTATAGCGTGCATATTACTCGTTTTGCCAAACACAAAGGTAGAGTCTGGTCTATCCCAGCTACACATTTATACTAATGAACAGAGGAGAGGCTGCCATTGATCGATGCTCAAGGTAACGGACTTGTTTTCTTACTATGTGTTCCCCGCAGTGGTAGTTCCTTATCCACCGTAATGCTGCAAAATCACAGTCGTATATTCGCCACCCAGGAAATGTGGTTTCTGATGAGTCTTGTCGATCTGCCAAAAACCGATTCACGTGCTTATGGTGGCAGCTCCATCATGCGTCAGTTCTACAATGCCATGGTATCCGAGGATGTCTTCGAAAAGGCGTGCAGAAGTTTTGCTCTTGAGATCTACAATGGATTCCTGGAAGGGAGCGGAGCAGACTTCATCGTTGATAAATCTCCGCGTTATTATTACATGCTTGAATGGCTGGATCGTCTGTTCCCACAGTCCAAGCGCATTCATCTCCAGCGTAATCCTCTGGCCATAGCAGCATCATTCAAAAAGGTAAACCGCCATACAGGTGAAGGATTCGACCTGACTCATAGTTTGCAGAGCTCCAAATTAAATATGAAATCTGTAGATCTCACACTGGGTATGCTCCGCTTGAATGATTATTTTGCTGAACCACATTCCAATGCGCATGAATTGCAATATGAACGATTGGTTTCCAATCCTCAAGAAGAACTTGAGAAACTGTGCTCATTCTTGGGAATTCGATATGAACAGGGTATGGAGCAGTATGGACAGTTTCTGGACAGTGCCAAGTCTGACATGTTCTACAGTATGGGCGTGGGTGATCCATTCCTCTCTTCGCATCAAGAGGCACATCAGGGTTCTGTTAACAACTGGAAAAACATATTAGAACCGCATGAAGTTGAACTGTATTGCCGTGTGATGGGGGCAGATCTGTTCCACCGGATGGGATACAGTGAACAGCTGGCAGAAGCCGAACAATGGACGGGTGTTCGTTATGAAGCAAGTCCGGATCAAGAGGTCATCGAGCGAATTACACATCAGTTGACGACAGCGACTGGTTGCGACTGGCAGCAGCACTATCGGATGCAGCCAGCTGATTCTCTCGTCCATGATTCCCATGAAAATCTGAATGGTTCAGTTCTCGAAGAACCGGAAAAGATAGATCCCACACTGGCTGCACTGGCAACGATCAGGCAGCTGCAGGCCGCACTACGGGCGGCAGATCATCGTCTGGAACGGGGATACAGTGAACGAGAACGATTGAAAGTCCAGCTGGCTTCTGCTCAAAGCAAAATACAGCGTATCAAATCATGGGTACCATTTGGTCACCAGATCAGCGCCTGGGCTTCACAGCGCAAGATTTTACGGGGAGGCAAGTCATGAGCGCCATAGCAGGAATTGTACACAACGATGGTCAGCAGGCGCTATGGGAAGACAGCTGGCGTCTGTACGCAAGCCTGGGGCATGTCCCTTCGGATACAACAGGGGTGTGGAAAGGCAATGAGGCGTTCCTCAGCTGTCATGCCCAATGGATTACACCGGAATCGGTTAGCGAGAAGTTGCCTTTATATGAAGAGGAAAGTGGTCTGACCATCACGGCAGATGCCATTCTGGATAACCGGGAACAACTGGCAGATCAATTACAGATATCCAGAGCTGAACTGGCGATGTTATCGGATAGTGAATTGATCTTGCGTGCGTATCAGCGCTGGGGAGAAGATGTAGCTGTCCGATTGCTGGGGGATTTTGTATTCGCGATATGGGATGAGCGGAATCGAAAACTGTATGCAGCGAGAGACATTACAGGCATGAGAGCTTTTTATTACCGACATGATGGCTCACGTTTTGCTTTCTGCACACTCATGAATCCGTTGCTTGGGCTTGAAGGGGTACATAAAGAACTGGATGAGACCTGGTTGTCCGAATTCCTTGCCATTCCTGACATGCATGATTCAGCAGATATCAATTCAACCGTATATCGGGGAATAAGCCAGCTGCCTTCTGCACATACACTTGTTTTCCGGGATGGGAGACTGGAGCTGAAGCAGTATCATCGCTGGAATGAAGTCGAACCTCTAAGGCTGAAATCCGATGGTGAGTATGTAGAAGCGTTTCGGGAGGTCTTTGGGCAGGCGGTTGGGTCGCGATTACGAACTCACAGGCAGGTAGCTGCTGCTTTAAGTGGCGGACTGGACTCGGGAGCCGTGGTTGGTTTTGCTTCCGGAACACTGAGAAGTCAGGGTAAACGGCTGCATGCTTATAGCTATGTTCCCGTGCCGGATTTCACGGATTACACGTCGAAAACGTTGCTTGCTGACGAGAGACCATTTATACGTTCGACTATTAATCACGTCGGGAATATCACAGAGAACTATCTGGATTTTGAAGGCAGAAGTCCGCTCAGTGAAGTAGACACCTGGCTCGATATTATGGAAATGCCCTACAAATACTTTGAAAATTCATTCTGGATTCGCGGATTCTATGAAAAAGCGAGCCAGCAAGATGCGGGCATCCTGCTCACAGGAGCACGGGGTAACTTCACCATCTCCTGGGGTCCGGCTCTGGATTATTACGCCAGTCTACTGAAAAGCGGCCGCTGGTATCGCTGGTTCCGTGAGATGCAGCAGTATAGTGAACGGACCGGTATGCCCTTCTCCCGTATAGCCAAGATCACCGGGAAAAAGGCATATCCGGAATGGTTCAAGGCTCAGTCCAAAAGAGCAAACCAGGCCGCTTCTGTACAGTTGATCCATCCTGATTTTGCTCAAAGAACAGGTGTACTGGAAAGACTCAAATCCATTATTGTTCTGCAGGGCGGTGCGCAGGCTGATGCACTCAAAGTACGTGCCGAGAAATTCAATAACCTGGCCATTGCGAACAAAAACGGTGCTGTAGCTACAAAATGTTCTCTGCGTTACCGCGCTTGGGAACGTGATCCGACAAGTGATGCCAGAGTCATCCGGTTCTGTCTGTCCGTGCCGATTGAACAATATGTGAAACAAGGGACGGATCGTTCATTGATTCGCCGGGCTACCTCACCGGAGTTGCCTGACAAGGTCAGACTGAATCAACGGGTACGGGGTGTACAACCGGCGGATTGGCTGCATCGCATCATTCCGAATTGGGATGCCTTTACGGCCGAGTTGCGTGCCTTGTGTTCTGATAGCAAGGTTGCTGGCATATTAAACACGGAGCGTATCAAGTCTGCCCTGGCCAATTTTCCCAGTCCACGACCTGAACTTGCTTCGCATCCAGATCTGCGATTGATGATGCATAGTCTAATCGTCTATCGGTTCATTCGAAAATTCTGAATGAGCGCACATGAAAGGAGGTGAATACGATGCAAATGGAAAAAAAGGAATGGCAAGCACCAGCTCTTGAAGTGTTGGAAGTCAATCAAACTATGGCCGGTACTGGCTACAGACAAATTGACTGGATCACGGTTCACGATGCGGATCTGTACGATCCAACTTCTTAAGTTGTTTAGTTCCAAAACGTGTCATCATACTTAAAGGGCGGAATTGGAACCAATCCAGCTTTTCGCCTCCTCCCTTATATTGAGCAACATGAATATAAGGGCTTTTTTTACATTTTATTACGAGGGAGGCGTCGTTCATTGTTGCCTGTGCATTATGTGGCGTATGGTCTGCGCTGGTCGAGCCTAATTCGAATGCCTGAACTACAAGTTGCACCCAAGGATGCGGAGACTGATTTTGATGTCGTGGATGTGCACATCGAGTCTTCAGATCTGACCCCATTGTGGGAGGATTGGAATGTAGGCAACGACAACTTTGTGGCACGAGAGGGCAGTCTTTTTTTCAAAATCGAAGATACAGGTCTGTTTCTAATGGAACAAGGAAAGCGCATTGTTGTATCTCCCATACCGGGTGCAGATGAGAAAAAGGTCAGATTATTCATCCTGGGCACATGTATGGCGGTCATTATGATGCAGCGTGGCATTCTACCATTGCATGGCAGTGCAGTGGTTATTGATGGCTGGGCTTACGCATTTGTCGGACATTCGGGAGCAGGTAAATCGACACTGTCGGCTGCACTGGCATCACGCGGATATCCGCTTCTCACCGATGATGTTGTTGCACTGACCTGGGATGCCGGAGGAAGAGCTATCGTATCACCCGGTTACCCGCAACAGAAGTTATGGCAACCCAGTCTGGATGGTTTCGGTATGAAGGAGCAGGATTACGCAACGGTTCATGCGGAGATTACGAAGTATGCGATACCTGTTCAGCACTATTTTCATGAGATGGCCGTACCACTAGGTGGCATATTCGAACTTGCTCCACAACCGGAGGAAAACCATACTTCTGTTCAACTGGTTGAAGTGACGGGGCTAGAACGACTGCATCTGTTATGCTCGCATACGTTCCGTGGTGGACTCGTTGCAAGACAGGGGCTGGCACAGTGGCTGTTCGAGACGGCTTCAAGACTTTCAGCAGGTGTGGAGATTGGCAGGTGGGTCAGAACGGGTGCTGAGTTTACAGCATTTGAGATGGTGGATCGGATCACAGATCATATACGTAAAGGAGTGCATACAGGACAATGACAGCGACTACGCCGATGAATGTGGAAGACCGGGTAACCCGGAAGGAAGGCAATCTGGTCAGTGATATGGGCAGTGAGAAAGTTATGATGAGCATCAGCTCTGGAAAATACTATAATCTCGGGAGTACCGGTGGACGAATCTGGGATCTGATCGCAGAAGAACGCACGCTGGGTGAAGTTGTTGAGGTACTTGCTGCGGAGTACGAGATTGAGCCAGATGTATGTCGTGAGCAGGTGGTGCAATTCCTGGAACATCTGTCCCGTGAAGGTTTAATCGACGTTACTCGCGGAGTGTAGAATGATGTTGCGAAAAATAAAGGCTTATCTCGCGCTCCCGCGGTCGATGCGTCGACTGGTATGGGAGGCCTATATGCTCCTTGGCTGGGCACGCATACAGAAGGCTATGCCATTTGCCAAAATCGCGCCAGGGCTGGGTACACCCATGGTTGAAACACCGATGACAGGACTTGATCGCAGCGAGGTCATCACTATACGGAATATTTCCAAAGCGATTTCGCTCGCCAGCAAATATACGTTATGGGAAAGCCGCTGCCTTGTAATGGCGATTGCCGGTATGAAGATGCTTGAGCGACGCAAGATAGAGAGTACGTTATATATGGGGACAGCGCGGAATAAACAAGGACATATGATGGCTCATGCCTGGCTGCGAAGTGGTAAATTGATCGTGACCGGAGCTGATACTATGGACCAATATACGGTTGTCGGTGTGTTTGGCAAACGGTGTCCGGAGAAGGGATCTGGGGAGATTGTCTATGATACATGAAAGTGAACTCTATTCATCAGGGTTTCCGAAGGAGCTTAAGCTGATTTTGAGCATGATTAGAGGTGATCTGACGGCTCTATCCCCTGAAGAACTCAAGGCGGGTTTGCAAGGAACGGATTGGCAGCTCTTTCTGCGGCTTGTCTATCATCACCGCTTATACTCTGTCCTTTATTTGAAAATGAAAGAATTGAACTCTGCAATTATTCCTGCAGATGTTATGGAGAGTCTGAGACAACAATATACGATGAATACGTTCCGCATGTTACATCTGACAGCTGAAATGGAGCAGGTGTGTGGCGCTTTTCGTGAACGCGGCATCCGCAATATTACACTCAAGGGACCAGCGCTGGCTCATGATCTCTATGGTGATGTATCCATGCGAACCTCCAAAGACCTGGATATCCTGATTCCGTTCGATGATGTGGAAGCGGCTGAAAGCATTCTGGCTACTCTCGGATACGTATCCAAGGAAGGGGAGCGGGCACCTACGGTGCGCAGCTGGAAATGGCGGGAACATCATATCTGTTATACCCATCCGGTCAAAAGGACTCAAGTGGAGATCCATTGGCGTCTGAATCCGGATTCGGGCAAAGAAACCGATTTTGAATTGCTGTGGAAACGCAGCCGGTTCAGTTCATATACACAGACACCTGTGCGTATGCTCGAACAAGAAGACCTGTGGGCTTATCTCGTAACCCATGGTGCACGACACGGCTGGTTCAGACTGCGCTGGTTACTGGATATCGACCAGATGATCCGCTGCATGCTACTTGATGTGAAGAAAGTGGAAAGACGTTTGAAAGCGGAGGGACGTTTATCGATCGGTTCACAGGCTCTTTATCTGGCCTCGGAGCTGCTGAACACGCCGCTGGATGTAGAGTACAGGTCCTTAATGTCCTTGAGTGTCCGTACAGGCAAGCGCTTAGCCAACGAAGGCGCAAAGTTCATGAACGACATGCTGGAAAGTCCGGCTGATATGAAGTCTTATCAATCGTATCTGTTTAAACTTCGAAGTACCAAACAGAAATGGTTTTTCTTTATCGAACGTTTATATCCAAGTACATGGGATGTGGATCAATTGCCGCTTCCGCGTTCTTTGTTTTTTCTGTACTTTCCGTTACGTCCGTTTCTCTGGTTCTGGCGGCGAATTAAAAGGTATACGGTGACGGAAAGGGGTAAAGTATGATCTCGGAATTAAGGTATTTCATGCGAAAGTTGCATCATGTCACGGGGCCCATCTTATATTGGAATCTGCTAGGGATGATCTGTATCAGTCTCATGGAAGGGATTGGCATCTACATGCTTGTTCCGATGCTGAGTCTGATTGGCATATTTGAGATGGGCTCCACAGGCTTAAACATTCCCTGGATTGGCGAAGTGCTGAATCGTTTTTCTGAAAATAGCCAATTGTTACTCGTATTGTTCACCTTTGTGTTGATTGTCTCCGGACAGGCCTGGATGCAGCGTCTCCAGACGATCCGTAATACTCGAATCCAACAGCAATTTGTACGAACGCTGCGCATGGAAACCTATGGTGCTATTATTATGGCGCAATGGTCATTTTTTCTCCAAAAACGAAAATCCGATTTTAACCATATATTAACGACTGAACTTGCACGTGTGAGCCAGGGAACGAGCATTATGCTGCAAATGGCAGCCTCGCTGATCTTTACGGGGATACAGATTGGTCTTGCTTTCTGGTTATCCGCCAAGCTGACGGCACTTGTGCTGGTCTGTGGATTGTTATTATTTTTTGTCTTGAGAAAATTCGTCAAGCGGGCCAAGCAGATCGGAGACCAGACCTCTGAATTCTCGCAAAGTTATTATAACGGCATTACCGAGCATTTTAACGGCATTAAGGATATTAAGAGCAACATGCTTGAGCGCTCACACATGAACTGGTTTGAGCGCATGTGCAGACAGATAGAACGCAACGTCATTCAATTTAGTCAATTGAACAGTGGAACACAGCTGATTCACCGGATGTCCGCGGCAATCATTATTGCGGCATTCATCTACCTGTCTCTCCGTGTAATGACGGTACCTCCCGCAAGTTTGCTGCTCATCATTCTTATCTTTTCCCGCTTATGGCCAAGGTTTACGGCAATTCAGTCCAATCTGGAGTACATCAGCTCGATGCTGCCTGCGTTTCGAGTGGTCAGAGAACTGCAAGCGCAGACGGCGAAGAGTCGTGAGATTAGTGAAGAGATTGCTTCGGCAGGAGACGTTGGAACTGATGGAATTCAACCTATGGAACTGATGGAATCTATCACCTGTGAGGATGTCTGCTATCGCTATGAGGGAAGTGATGCTTACTCATTGAGAAATGTGCAAGCTTCGATTCCAGCAAGGGGTATGACCGCAATTGTGGGGAAATCCGGAGCAGGCAAAAGCACGCTGATAGATCTGATTATGGGCCTTGTGAGGCCTGAAACTGGTCGTATTTTGATTGACGGTGTGCCTCTGTCAGAAGAACGATTATTGAGCTGGCGGAGTTCCATCGGATATGTCTCCCAAGACCCATTCCTATTTCATACAAGTATTCGTGAGAATCTGCGTCTGGTTGATCCAAATGCAAGTGAAGAGCAGATGTGGCAGGCTTTGCAATTTTCCTCTTCTGCGGCTTTTGTGAGGAAGCTGCCTCAGGGTCTGGATACGCTTATTGGTGATCGGGGTATTCGGCTATCCGGGGGCGAACGTCAGCGATTGGTGCTTGCTCGGGCCATGCTGCGTAATCCTTCGGTCTTGGTACTTGATGAAGCAACAAGTGCGCTCGACAGTGAGAATGAACAGTACATTCATGAGGCGCTGGAACGGCTAAAAGGACATGTGACCATTATCGTGATTGCACACCGATTGTCCACGATTCGGACGGCAGATCGTGTCATTGTGCTTGATGAAGGTCGGGTGATTCAAGAAGGCGGGTACCAGCAGTTATCTACTGATCCGGTAGGGACGTTCAGCAAGCTTCTTAATATGCAAGCGGGTGTTGTGGGGCAGTAAAGTAGGTTATGACATAAAGTAAAGAGGCGCGCCACTATGGGCGCGCCTTTCATGTAAGTAGGTTAGTATAATGAGCAAGAATTAATGGACCAGTTCTGTATTGGAAGGGCGCGGTAGTTGGAGAGCACCGATCTGCTCCAAATGTTGTACGATCTCTTGCACGGCTTCCTCAATGGATGACTGCTCTGTATCGATGATAAATGAAGGAGATTTGGGTACATCATAGGGGGCGGAAATGCCTGTGAAATGCGGGATGTCACCGTTGCGAGCTTTTTTATACAGCCCCTTGGGATCACGCCGCTCACATTCTTGAATTGAACAGCGCACATAAATTTCAATGAAATCATCTGGTTCAAATAACTGTCTAACCATCTCCCGATCCTGTTCATGAGGGGAGATAAAAGCCGAAAGGACAAACAACCCGGCATCTACCATTAACTTCGATACTTCACCAATTCGCCGCAGATTTTCTTGACGATCCCCTGCTGTAAAACCGAGATCACGGTTCAGTCCATGACGTACATTATCCCCGTCCAGAACATAACAGCGTACGCCTTGATCGTAGAGATACTGCTCCAGGGCAAATGCAAGGGATGACTTTCCTGCACCTGATAACCCGGTAAACCATATGGCACGACTATGGTGCCCATTATGCTTCTCCCGGTCTTGCCTGTTGATGCTGGATGTTTGCCAAGTTATGTTGCGCTCTTCCTTCGACATGAGTATCCCGCCTTTTCCCTACCATGATATGTATAATATTTTAACATATTTACAAGATTATAGCACCTTACAGATTTCTTCAAAATAAGCGTGAATCGACAAAATATCGGGTATAGATGTAGTACATACATAAGCATTATGCATATATCCAAGGAGTATTTTGAATCGAATGATGCAAAATGCTCACATCGCAGGAGGAACAATGTCATGAACAAAAACATACAAAACATACAAGTTGGGTTCAAATGCCCGGATTGCGAGCAGGATATCCGAGCGGAATTTATAGATGAACAGGTCAGCACGGTTCGTTGTAAAGGTTGTGACAGAGCGTATACACTTTTGAAGCCAACCATCGGTGATGAGATTCTACTGGATTGGGAGCAGGAGGCTTTGTATCACAAGCTGAGGGCAGAGCGGTCCGAACTGGATAATCACAATATGTCGGCCTTGATTATCAAAGTTATCGAGTTGCTTACATGGCGTGATCGGGGAGATGGACAGACCCGTGCCATACAGACCGTGAGGGAATGGCTTGCTTCCAGTGGCAAACCTCAGACCTTACTTGAATTGTTCCATCAATCTCCGCCACAACCTGAAAATAAACGTTTCGATCGTTAATGATTTACATACATTAGCCGTTCCTGTGGCATATTACCTGAAGGTGTTCGTGTGTGCAAACGACTAACCGAATTTTTCAGGAACAGGAGCGGATAGAATGAAGCGAATGGTTCTATATATACTGTTGGGACTGTTATCCATCAGTATGGTACCGGCACAGACTGAAGCATCACCGGTTACCGGAGCGTATCACTTTGGCTTCAAAAAAAGTCAAAACGGTCAACTGCCCTCCATTGATCAGGAAGGCTTTAAATCAATCTTACAACATAACGATGCCATTTTCCTGGGGGATACAAAACAGAAGGAATTGTATCTCACGTTTGATAACGGGTATGAGAATGGATTCACACCTGCCATACTGGATGTTTTGCGTACCAAGAAGGTGCCAGCGGCTTTCTTTGTGACAGGTCATTATCTGAAAGATCAGCCTGAGTTGGTCAAACGTATGGCGGCTGAAGGTCATATTGTCGGTAATCATTCATGGAGTCATCCGGATATGACCCGCATCTCCAATGAAAAGCTTAGAGAGGAACTTGAGAAGGTCAAGACGGAGGTCAATCGGCTGACCGGTCAACAAGCGACCTTTTTACGGCCACCGCGTGGAATTTTTAACAATCGTACGCTTGCAGAGAGTCATGCTCAGGGTTATGTGAATGTGTTCTGGTCTGTTGCTTATAAAGATTGGGATACCAATGTGCAGCGTGGCGCACAATATGCTCATCAACAGGTGTTGAAACAACTCCATCCGGGCGCTGTCATTTTGCTTCATTCGGTATCCAAAGATAACACGGAGGCTCTTGGTTCCATTATTGATGAGGCCCGCAAGCAAGGATACGCATTCAAAAGTCTGGATGATCTGCGGACCAAAAATTATTGATCCATTATCATAATGAGCAATGGACCAAGTGTAGGTCATTCAAAAGTTTAGGAAAATTATTAAAGGGCATCCTGAGCGATTAAGCTCGGAATGCCCTTTTTAGTTTATAACGGTATGCCAGTCCAAGTATTAATGTGCCACATACAGATCTAGAAGAAAGGATTGGGTAATACGATACGATGTAACGTGTAATACTATAAAACAGTATTATAGATGATTCCAATCGTTTTCGGGCCGCAATGACTGCATACTACACAACCAGCAGTGGTTAGTTCAACTCGGGCACCCGTCTGTTCCTGCAAAGACTTCTGCAAGTCAAGCGCATCCTCTTCAGCCATGGTGTGCACAACAATCAGCAGGTCTGGATCAATCTGATCCTTCTGGCTGAGCGTATTATTCAACATTTGTTCCAGAGCCTTCTCCCGTTTGCCGCGCACTTTATAGGCAGGTGCCATCTTGCCATCTGTTACCCGGATGACAGGACGAATCTTCAACAGGCTTCCAATCAGGTTCTGCATGCCCGAACAGCGTCCGCCTTTATGCAGATACTCTAGTGTATCGATAACAAACTCCGTGCGTACATTTGATTTCATCGCCTCAATCAGGTGTGTAATCTGAGTCAGGTTTTGCCCTTTATCAGCAGCATGTACAGCTTTCATCACCATCAGTGCAATTCCTGATGAGAGATTCTGTGAGTCAATGACCGATATTCGACCTTCCGGGAACTCGGAACTCGCTAGTCGTGCATTTTGATAGGTAGAGGAAAGTTCAGAAGATAAGCTGATATATAAAATTTCATCCCCTTGATCTATGTAAGGTTGAAATGCCGTTATGAAGTCAGCGGGGGAAGGTGCAGCTGTTTTGGGAAGACGCCCATCTTGGCTAACACGTTCATATAGCTGTTCAGGCTTAATCTCAGCACCGTCTTTCAGTGACTCTTCACCGAACACGACATATAAGGGGATGATACCGATATCGTGCTGCTGGATCCATTCTGGAGCCAGATCACTTGTGCTGTCCGCAAAAATTTTGATTCGTGACATGTCAATCTCCTTTGAAAACAATGATTTTGGCAAAAAATATAGATTATACTTATGTGTAAACCCATTCATTTTAATTATAAGGAAACATGACGCTGATGCAAAGCGTTACATCAGCGTCATGCCTACCAAAATAAGTCCAACGAATAACAGAATCATGATCCCATTTAATATGGTTCCGATCATGGCAAAAACTTTCTTTCGATTCTTGAGGACAAGACCAATAATTCCGACGATGCCTCCAGCCAGATTGAGAATCAGGCAGACCAGAATGGCTAATGAAGCCAGAACCACTGCTGGATGCAAGGCGATCTCTTCTGTCTGCAACGGGGTGAGAACTCCGATGGATTCGTTTACAGCCATGGTGGCAATAAAGAATATCAGAATATAACCCAAGATTGCAACCAATCCAATGACAAAGCTGGCGATCCCAGGTCCGGAATGTTTCAGTGGTACCATTGGTTGCCTCTCATGATCTGGCGGGTATGCTTCATACCCATTGTTATTGTATGGATCTGCATGGCCAGGATTCTGATCCGTGTTGTTATAACCTGAATTATAGGAATCGCGATTATCCATAATGTTGACTTGCCTCCCTTAATCATCGTACTGAGTGTTATTAACCTAATCGATGAGTAATGATTCTTTCTTAGAATACACGATTACATACCTATTTACTTTTCCATAAATATCGATAAAAATCAAGGATTTACGCTTGTTTCCTACAATTTATAAGGCAGGGATAGGATTGTTAAGTATAAACAGACATATGATCTTTGAAGCTCCGTCACGACTGGTAAAGGAGGAGGGGATTCGATACAATAATAGGAGTGAATTGTAGTAAATTAAGGGAGAGAACTTATATGCAACGAAGATGGATGATGCTTGGAGCTGTAATGACCATGTTATCGGTGGCGATTGGTGCGTTTGGTGCTCACATGCTCAAGGATACGATTGGGCCGGCGGCCATAGCTACATATGAGACAGGTGTACAATATCACATGATTCATGCATTGGCCTTGCTCATTATTGGCTTGACGGCTGGTCAACTTGGAGCATCGACAAAACTGAAGTGGGCAGCGCGTCTGTTGTTTATCGGAATTATCGTGTTCTCGGGCAGCTTGTATGTGCTTAGTATTTCTGGCATCAAGATTCTGGGTGCCATCACACCGATTGGTGGGGTAGCCTTCATTGCCGGATGGTTGTTATTGGCATTAGATGTATGGCAGCGAGGTAAGGATCGCTCCTGATCGGTCCAAACAAATCTCGGAGGGTTCAATCCTACATGAACCATAGAACTAAAAAGCAACTTGCGTTAGAATGTCCCGTCATTCTAACGCAAGTTGCTTTTTGTTTTAATCCGATGAAGTTAGTTACAGAAACTCATCGATTTCATTGGTTCGGAACGTATACACCTGTTTTTCATCGACATGGTAGATGCTCACAATACTGGTATCACGATCAAAATTCAGAATACGGCAAGGAATGCTCTGATGTTTACCGTTCTTGTTATTGACAACAATACGGGTGAGTTTATTCTCTTTAATAAGCGTGTCAATCCACGCGTCAAACGAGTTTCCATCGGATACATTGGATGTTTGGGTGGCAGGCTTTTTCTCGCTAACCGGTTTTTCTTGTTGATTCTGTGTTTTGACTGGAGCAGGTGAGGCAGGTGTCTGAGCTGCAGTGGACGCCTTCTGTGCTGCGTTGGCTTTTTTGCGTTCGTTGTGAAGTGTGACGAAAGAGTCCTTCTTGGACTGGAGTGTCGCTTCAATAATTTTGCCTAGCTCTATGCCGGATTGAATCCGAAAGTCCGCAATTTGTTCTTCATTGTTTATGAACTCCAACAGGGACTGCAGTGCCAATGCATTTGAGCGGCTCTTAATAAGTATATCGACATTAAATAAAAAGCCGATGTCCTCTTGATTGGATAAGGTTTCTTTCATTCATCCCAGCCCCGTTAAAAATTATGTCAGCTCAAAAAAACGCTTCAATTCACTATATCATTAAAAAGGAAATTATCATAGTGCTAGAGACGCAGAAATATGCCGATTCGAGATGTATCTAGTCCCGGAGTGCCCCTTAATTTCTCCCCAGAATAGAACAAATATTCTTCTTTTTTCATCCCCTGATCGTCCTGTTTGCCTGCGCCAGTCGTGCGGGTCTACTCTATAATTTATTTAATCAGGACAGGAAGCAACAGGGGGAATCGGGAATGGGCAATGCATATCAGGATCGATTGAGATACGTTTATAAAATTACATCTTCCAGAATTAGAAAAGCGGATTATGATCTGCATCTTACTTATCAAGAAGCGACAGTTAATGGAGAAGTGGCATCTATTGGAAACCATCAGGTGTTTCGTTTTATCGATCATATTCGAGGCTATAAGAAGAGAGAGGAAGATCTGGCTAAAATCAAGCTGGAAATAGAGCGATTAAAAGCCTTGAAAACCAATGCTGAACATAAAAGAACAATGAAGAAATTGCATGAAGAACTGAAAAACCTGAAATTTGCCGATGATTACTTGCTGGTGGTCATTGAAAATAATAAAGACTATGATCGGCTGAATTCATCGAAAGCTTTCTCCATCAACGGCAAGAAATACAAGCGGTTATTGGCTACGACAGGTGGAGCCAAAAGTTCGACGGTCATCTATGTGAGTGAGGATATTCATTCGCTGTTGGAGAAAAGATTGAATAACGGCAGAGATCCCAATAAAGAACTGGTTCCTGCCAAACTGGAGGCATATAAGGCCTTGGCTTGCAGTACAAGCACGCCTGTGTCACATCCCGAACGGGTATTGGTTGTTCATGATTGTATAACTGAATTTGGTGCAGACATAATACAGATTGATGATACCGAGACAGAATACCCTCGCATAGAGAGTAGGAAAAATGAGCCTATTCAGATGAATATGAGTGATGGGTTCGGTCTTATCTCTCCTGCACTTAGTGAACGATGGGCAACCGAGCTGGGACATGCATATATCCCGAGTGGATTTTGTATTCGTAATAGCTTCTGTAAAGGGATGGTCTTTACATTTGATTATCACGAATTTGCAGATCGAGTTGCAGGCAATGATATGGTGGACGATGCCTGGGGTAATCCTGTGGATATTCGAGAGGTAGACCTGATCATCACAACGTCCATGCTCAAACTATGGAGCTCATACAACAGTATCGACGATTACCTGTTATGTTGCGGTTATTATGGCTACACGTTCAGCGTAACGAAGGTTACACCCGAAGAACTGGAGGATGAGCGTCATTTAAATTACCAGTTTATTCAGTCACTCCAATTGGATGATAACGAGATTGGTGAACTTATTCGTCCCACAGTAGACTCGATTAAAGATGTGCTAGGTGAAGACTATCGCAAGGCACTGTTATTTCTCAAAGGAATTCACATCCATGAGAACGATTATAGAAATAGTCCAGATGATTATATCAAAGGGCTGATGGTAGACCCGCGACTTATAGATGATCCTTTTGTGCGCAACAAAATTCATACCTTAATACGTAAGCGAATGAATGAAGCCAAGATCGGAGTTCTAAGAGTGAAAGGCAATTTCAGCATTATATCTGGCGATCCCTATACATTGTGTCAGAGCATATTTGGCTTGCCTTTAACAGGATTGCTGAGTTCAGGTGAGTTCTACTCCAGCTATTGGCATGAACGCCATGTGGACCGTGTAGCTTGCTTCAGAGCTCCGATGACTTGTCATAACAATATCAAGATGCTTCGTTTTCAAAATACAGATGAGATGCAGCATTGGTATCGCTATATGAACACGGTCACGATCTTAAATTCATGGGATACGACGACGCATTCCTTAAATGGTGCAGATATGGATAGTGATCAGGTCTTAACTACAGACAACGACACAATTCTTGGGGCAATTCAGGAGCTTGATGCGATTGTATGTGTACAGAAAACCTCAGCCCAAAAAATTCCGGATGAGAAGGATCTGATTCAGGCTAACAAAGACAGCTTTGGTGATCTGATCGGTTTTACAACGAACAAAATCACGTCGATGTTTGATGTATTAGCCAATTATGAGGAGCATAGTGCAGAATATCAGGAAATGATGTACCGAATTCAATGTGGTCAGCATTATCAACAAAATGCCATTGATCAGGCTAAAGGTATTGAATGTAAAAAAATGCCGAAGCACTGGTATGATATTCGCGCTGCGGTAACGGACGAGTCTACCTTGAAAATGGTAGCACACAAGAAACCTTATTTTTTCATATACAATGACCCGGAACAGAAAAAAGAATATACCACCTATGTAGAAAAAACGAGTCAGAAGTGCTTGCAGTTATTTGGCATGACTGTGGATGAGTTGTATTCGAATAAGGAGCTATCTCCGGATCAGGAACAGTTCCTGGCACAGTATGAACAGAGAATGCCTGTATCCACGGCACCATCTGTGATGAACCGGTTATGCCATCAAGTGGAAGATGAGTTCAACAAGTTAAAGCTAAAACAGTCCGAGAGTCCATTTGATCATACGATATTGATGAGTACCAAAAAATACTCACAAGCTCGTTACAAAGAGATTCAACGTTTATATCAGATGCATAACGAAGAGCTACGTAGCTATATGACTAACTTGCGCAAGAGTAAGGTGAAAAAGGAAGAAAGATCTGCCCGATGGCAGTTGTTTGTTTCACGCTTTAAGGAGCAGGCGCTGGAGATCTGTAATAACGAAGAAGATCTGTGCAATATGATTGTGGACATGTGTTATCGAAATGCCGAGAAATCAAAGCAATTTGTATGGGATGTGTCAGGAGATCAGATTATTCGCAATCTATTGCTCAGCAATGATCACATCATCCATTATCCGGTTAGAGAGCCGGACGGCGATATTGAGTATGCCGGAAGAACCTTTAAAATGACCCAAATGTATGTGAAGGAGCAGCGCCCTTGAAAATCATTCTGAATGAACGTCATCATGCCGAGCAAGCAATTGCACATGGGAAAATGGATAAGAAGCCAACCAAAACGTTGATATGTTTAGCTAAATACGGGCTTGAACAAGGAAAGAACGCCGAAGATGTGTATGCGTTGTTAAATCAGTTTATGACCAGATACTATCCAGATTACAATGCTGTCCAGTGGGACACATTTCTCAATCGTATCATTAAGCAGTCTCAGAAGTATATCAAGATAAGGGAGGAGGCATGCAAGAGCGCGCTAATCGAGATTGATCATGTACCTGTAACGCACGAAGAACTTCAAAAGATCAAACAGCTTAAAAGTAAACGACTCGAGAAATTGGCATTTGTTTTACTGGTCTACAGCAAGATTAATAATCGAATCAATGAAAATGATACGTACTGGATTAATCATGAATGGAAAGAAATCTACGGTGATAGTCAAATGGCCGTAAGCAAAAAAGATCAGGGGTTATTGGTGCACAAACTTATTCAGTTAGGGTATCTCAAAGAAAGTCAACGCGTCGATTCAACTAATGTACAGGTTTTGTTCGCTGCGGAGCATGGTGAGGTTGCCTTCCAGTTAGTTCGCTTCGATGACTTTGTGTTGGAGTACTCTCGCTGGAAAGGAGAAAATATTAAAAATTGTACCGTATGCGGAAAACGGATGCTGGCAAAATCGAACCGAATGAAATACTGCAAGGAGTGCAAAAAAGCTGGCATTAGTCCCATTAGAAAACCTCTCTAAAGCCAGACACAGCAATGCTTTGCATGGTTGTTCAAGAATTTCTTTAATGATAAGCCAGGGACAGGTTTCCTAGTTAAGGGGGAGGTATCAACTTGGAAACAGTCTTATAAAGAAAATATGCTACATAACGCTTAGGTAGGTGAATTATGTCAAATGGGATAACTTTAGCACATGTAGAGTCTTTAATTAGAGAAGCGGTGAAACATAGCGGTCCGGGACAGCCAGGAGATCCTGGCGAAACTGAACTCGCTATCAAGCGGGCACTGGAGGCTGCTGGCGAAGCCTTACAGGCTGCCGGAAAAGCAAAAGAGGCTTATCAGACGACTCGACTTGTGTACCAGAGTCCGGTTGCTGATTTTGAGGAGTTAAGTATGCAGTACCCTTCTCCTGAAATAGGCTGGACGGTACAGACGTATAAGGATGGCAAGAGATATCGTTATGATGGTAAGACATGGGTAGAGATTGATGTATTTGGTCAAAACCTTCAGGTGGTTAATTCCGATATGGATGGGCTCATGAGTACAGCTGAACACCTGAAATTAAATGAGATTCCGTTGGAAGTACAGGATCGGGTTATGGTCTTCTGCAAAGAATCACGGGTGTACCCGGAAGTACTGGGGATTCTAGCCCCCTTTCCATTCAATGGCGAGATTTTACATGTAAAGGGCTACTGTGGAGTTTCTGGAGATACCGCGACTGAAATAAGAATTGAACGATCCAAGGATCTCATTCACTGGCAGGATGTAATGGGGAGTCCACTGAAATTTGAAGCATTTCAACATCAAGATGACGGTGAGGCTACATTTGAGACCAAAAAAGTAGAGGCTGGAGATATCTTCAGAATCAACATCATTGAAGCAGGTTCAAACATTCAACATCTTACAATTCAATTAACGATCAGAACATAAAAAGGAGATGGAATATAATGACACAACCAATTATTTCATGGATGGATGCTACACATAGTAATGAGATTATTACCCCTTTTGACTACAAGGTTATTGATGCGGATAGCAAAAGTGATATTTTTATTTTCAATGTATGGAACAATAAGAATGGTGCTTCGGACGTATCTAAAATGGAAGATTGTACGATTACAACGCGAGATATGACTGGTGGTACTGGTGACACGGAGGCTCATGATGTAGAAGTGGTGAAGAATAACTGGTTCCACGTTCAGGTTGATTCCTTGGGGGAGACAGATCTCGAAGAAGAAAGTTCTCGTATTGGTAAGGATTTTTCCAAACCCATCGGAACAACAGGCAAGACAACCAAAGATCACACAGGAACCGCTTATGCAACACCATTTGCACCGGGACCGAAAGAAATCCTGGGCGTTAGTAACAATGGAAATCCTCAAGATGCGGCTGGTAACTATGTAACTCTATCCATTCAATGTGTAGTGCCGCTGAATGCGAAAAGTGGCAAGCAACAGTTCAAGAAACGTATTTCCTATCGTTACGTGTAAAAAGAAACAATTATGGGACAGGCTATTGCAGCCTGTCTTTTTTATTAAAAGGGGGAAGTCCTGTGATTCTAGGTAATACACAATTTATGCGCTCACCTGTATCTCAAGCTTATATATGGATTGCTAATTACTATGATGGTACTTATTTAAGTGAATTCGATTTGCAGACACAACAATCAAACAGTTTTTATAGAATTAACAAGGAAAAGTTGGTCTCTTTTGGATTGATGGGGCAAGGATCTCACGTGTATCACAATGTTGCCAACGGTGTGTTTCATATTAATGCGGATAGGTACTCTGTATCTTACGTATGTGACGATCAAGAATACCCGTTAACGGGTAGGACCTTTCTATACAGTGACATCATTCAATTCAAGAATGTTTCTTCAGATGTGAATATGAGTGGGCACTCAGGTCCCGGGAATTCGGGGGCTATTAATAATACGATTGAATGTTTTAACTTCGGTTACAAAAAGATGATGAATTTGAACGATGTGCAGATTAACTTTCAATGTGTGTGTTCCCTGCCGTTGAACGGAACGGCCTTTCTCCAAATTAAAATTACCTCAGACCAGGACCTGCCAGGGGAATTGGTTATTCGTAAAAATGGATTTGTTATAGATCAAATCGTAGCTCCTCTGAAGGCAAATCATGCAGGAATCATAAACTGGGACATTCGTTGAGTTGGATTTTGAGATGAGATAGGTGGTGAGAGTATGGCAATTCAAGAAATTGCACTGGATATAGATCTGTCTGTTGGTGTTTTCAAAGATACGATATTTCAGGATCAGAAATTGAAATTAAGAGAGTTGAGCCAGGATGCGGACGGGAATTCAATCTATCCAGCTAATGGATCTTGGGAGTCCACTCCCATTCGGATTCAGGATAAGATCGCTTCATTTAAAGGTGTGGCTGCAAGCGTAGATGTAGTAGGGGGAGCATCATACAAGATCTATTGGAGTACATCTGAGGATGGCTTTGAGTGGGGGGCGTATGAGGAAATTCTAGCAGATGTGACTGCTCCTAAATCTCCAGCAAAGTATGCGAAAGTGAAAATTGAGATTGTTGCTGAGAAAGAATATTCGAATTTCTACATAGACGATTTTAATCAGAAGGGGAAATACAGTAATCCCTTTATTGAAAGTGAATCGGGTTCACTAGGCTTAAAGAAAATATATCAATTGAACATGGAACGAGCATCGGACACTCCAACAGGGATGGTGCTAAGTCAGAAAGTTGAAAAAGCGAAATTCAAGAAAGTAGATAGAATCAGAGTGAGTAAGGGGTGATTTTATGGCAGTTCCAGCAACGACGGGGCAATTGAGAACAAATATAGGAGATATGGAGATTGGCGATTATATTTCATGTAGTGCTATACGTTTAGGAACAATAAGCGCATCAACAGCATTTTATGATCTTGGTTATCCCAATTCAAATGAAGTAGCTTTGACTGGATTTGATGCAACCACTCAACAAACTGGAGTTTTTTATCTTGTCAAAGTTAATAAAGGCATTCTTGTGGCTGACCGAGTTGTTTTTAATATGGTAAGTTGGGATTTGCTTAATGCAAGAGGGCTGATAGAAGGTTATGCGAATTGGAATCCATTCGTTTTAACTCCAAAGATGACTAGCAATATTGCTCCTCATGGGGAAGCAAGTGCAAGTTCAGAAATAAGTACAAGGCAAGCTTACCAAGCTTTTGACAAAGTATATACTGGAAATAAATTTTGGCAAGCAAATGCAGCTACAGGGTGGATTCAATATAAATTTTTAGAAGGAAAAAGAGTGTCTAAGTATAGTTTGACTGGAATTGATACAGGACAATTCTCTTTACAAATCAATCCTAAAGATTGGACGCTTGAAGGTTCAAATGATGGTTCTAATTGGACAGTGTTGGATACAAGAGTTGACGAAAGTTTTACAACATTAGAGAAAAAAATATGCACCTTTAATAACACCGAAAAATTTACTCACTACCGTTTAAATATAACCAAGAATAATGGTATGGCTGGCTATGTTGCTCTAACTGAATTAGAGTTGATGGATAATATTGTTGGAACATTTCGAAGTCTTACAGGTGGAATTGCTTTTGCTGATTCGGATGGTAAAAAGTCTGCTTCAAAAACAGATTTGAATTTTGGCGCTTGGCCTAAAATCAACGAATGGGACAAGTACATTGTTAATTTCCCTATGGGTAAAATTCAAGCTGGCAAAACTCTAGACGATGTTTTTCACTGGAAAAACGTTTATTCATTTACACAGGACACTCCAGAGTTAAATATATCTTTCAGTGTTTCTAATTACAGAATGCCAAGAGGATCGACTACACCTCAAGGTACCTTAATATTACCTGCGGCATCAATCCATACAATATATGGGTATCGTCCTGTATTTGAATATAAGGAGGTGTAATGATGGCAACTGTAGGACAGCAATTACCAAAGCCCCAAACAGGATGGAAAAGATCCAATGCAATTTCCTCAGCAATTTCTTATGTAGGAACTTGGGAGAGATTTGAAACAACTATAGGCTCCTATCAGTTTACTGATAATGTTGGTATGTTCTCTATCACAGCAAACGATACAATGAAATTTAACTTTACTGGTAAAAAACTTATTTTGAAAGCATATGGAAATAATGATACAAGTGGATTTGTACTAATACTTGATGGAGTGAATCAGGGGAACATTAAGACTGCTTACGGAACTCCATCTACTGTGGTCGTTTATGAAAAAGACGATTTGGAAGATCGTGAACATAGCGTTGAAATAAAAGTCTTACCCTATACATCCGTTTCAGGGGCAACTAGGACAAGACTTTTGTTTGACTCCATTGATATTGATCAAGATAGGGATCTTGGATTGGTAAGACCAGTGGTAGGATCTCGATTAACAGCGCCAGAATCAGGATGGAAGAGATATGATGACAATATTTCCTCAATTAAATATGTTGGAAGTTTCACTAACGGTGCTGGTACAGGTGCATACAACGGGTACTCTAATTACACATCAATGATAGGCGACAAAATTGTCTTTGATTTTGAAGGAACTAAGCTAAGAATTATTGGAGCACGTTATACCAATCGAAGTGATTTAATTGATATTTACGTTGATGGAAAGTTGCATGGAACTCATTCACAACTAGGATCAGAACTTGCACAAGTACTTCAGGTTGAAATTGTGGGATTACCGAAATCAAGACATCGAGTAGAAATGGTGAATAAATCCAGTGGATCAACGACTACTTTTATGGCTCTTGATGCCGTAGATATAGACTCAGATGGTCGGTTATTTCATCCAGACGAAGTGACAAGTATTACTGAACTTGAAGTTGGTAAGCGTATTAGATGTAACTATGTTTCGAATACCGCTGGTGTGGCAGGAGAGTTTAAAAATATAGGAAAACAAACATCTGACTTTATATCAGCAACATCTGTTCCAAGTGTGCCTAATGGTGACTTCTATTTCATTGTTGCTGATGCATATAATGGAAAGAAAATTTTAATTGCAGACAGGAACATTCAATCCACAATTTCATGGGATGCATTGAACAGTAGTGGTCTTGTATTTGGCGTTCAAAAGGAATTGGGAGAGAAGAATTATAACTTTCTTTATCGATTACTCAGAGGCGGTATCAACGCAACGGATAAGGATAATGAGTGGGATAAATATATTGTTAGCTCTACGCTGAATGGAGCAATCATTGCTGGAAGCAATGGTGTATGGAATTGGAGTGGAACCACTAGAAGTTGGACTTCTACTACTTACCCTTCTTTTACTGACAGAAGAGTTCAAAGAGGTGGAACATCCGCAGATGCTTTCATAGCAAACAACAACGGAAGTATAGCAACAAACACAAGTTCAACCGCTACTGGATATAGACCATTAGTGGAACTAGAAACTTTGCCAATGTTTAAATCCTTCGTCAAACATGATGGAGCCTATAAAAGGCTTGATACTGTAACTTTAGAATGGAATACAATTTCAGCAACTTTACCATCAGAAGACACTTTTATTAATGACGGAATGGATGATCTATCTGTATTAGATAGGAAAAAAGAAGATTTCGTTCAAACTATGACTTCCAATGGATCACTAGGATTAGGTAAGTTGTTCAACAGTAGTGTCGATCTGAATAAGTACTTTGAAATAACAAATGTAATTGTGAAGTAGGGCTTGAATGCTCTACTTCTATTTGTTTATAGAATAATGATTTTAACTAGAAGGGAGATGGTTGTGTGGCGAAGTATAGATACTATAGATTATTTGCGATAGACAATTATGGTGGAGGATCTATTGGAGTATCAGAAATAGAGATGTTTAAATCGGGAGAAAGTGTCGATGCAACGAACTCTTTAAACTCATCAGCATTTACAGCATCATCTACTTACGATGCAAGTCACCTAGCACCTAAAGCGTTCGACAACGTATTTAATGCAAATAATACAGGATGGTTTTCTGCCAACGGCTCCAAAACAGACCAATGGATTCAAGTTGATTTTGGTGATCTCGTCCAAATATCAGCTTTGAATTATCAGAGCGATTCTCTCTCATCTGGAGTATATGGCATAAAAAACTACAGAGTCGAAGGAAGCCTAAATGGTTCTTTGTGGACTACATTAACGTCAGGAGTTTTCACTCAAGGTACTACTATTCAATCCATTAGTTTTAATATTACTCATGATAAAATCTTACTTTCGTCTGGTAATAAAACATATTCGTTAATAAAAAGGATCTCAAATAATTTGATTCCAATCATGACTTCCAACACTACTCCATCGGGTGTTGCAAGAGCAAGTAGTATCTACAGTTCTAATTACAGTGTTTGGAAGGCATTTGACAGATTAGATGACCAATATCCTTGGGCATCAACATCAAAAACTGGCTGGCTGGCATATGAGTTTTCAAATCCTTTAGCTATTGCAAAATATACTCTACTAGCTAACAGCGCAGATTTAACTCAAGCACCAAAATCATGGACATTTGAAGGTTCTAATGATGGAATATCATGGGTTGTTTTAGACAGTCAAACTAATCAGGTTGGATGGCAATCTGGAGTGAAAAGAGAATTTGCAATTAATAATAAAAATTATTTCACTCAATATAGGGTAAACGTGATAGATAACAATGGAAGCACTCTTTTATCTATCAGAGGTTTTGGAATGTATAATTATATTAATTCATGTAAATTGGCTATCATCTCTAATAAATCAGAACAAACTTTCATTAAATACGGTATGGATTTATCAGTTGATTTTGACCTGTTCAACGGAGTTATGTCTATTGAATCAAATGGTATTACTTTAGGTACAGGTAAAACCTTGAAACACACAGTTGATATGTCAAAACGCCGAGTAGATAAGATTATGCTTGACTAATTTTATGAAGAACACATCTATATGGTGTGTTCTATTTTATTTTGAAAGGAGATGCTTGAATTGGCGATTTACATCAAGCTAGAAGTTACGGGATCACTAGGTGGAAGTCTAACTTATGAAACTTTTGATCTAGTACAATTTTTTGACAATAATAACAATTTGATTTTAATGAATAACTCCAATTTAGTTTCTCACAATTATATCAATAGGGCTACAGCTACAGACACAGCAAAGTGGTTTGTTCCTAGTGATGGCTATGTACCTTATGACACTCCAAGTAATAAAGGTGTTATTATACTTAAATTTCCATATGAAGAAAATGGTATAAAAAAAATTGTTGCCAAATCTTATTCAAATAATGGCGGTGCAACAAATATTGAAGTCTTTCATTCAAGTGATAATGAAACTAACTATACCTCTGTTGGTAAAATTATATTTACATCTATAAGTCAAACAAAAGAAATTGAGACTCGTATAGGTATATACATTAATAAGTTCTTGATTTCATCAGAAGACAATCACTATAGCATTACAAATAAATACAAAGATAATGTTATTCCTGCAATGACATCTAACACTACTCCATCAGGTGTTGTTGATGCAAGTTCGACTTACACAACATTTTATCCATGGAGAGCATTTGATAGAATTGTTGATCCAAATGGATGGGTTGCCGCTAGTGGAATTTTGCTGGGATGGTTAAGCTATGAGTTTCCTCAGGCCAAATTAATAACTGCATATTCTATTAAGTCTGGAACAACCCCAGTCAACAGACCTCCAAAAACCTGGACATTTGAGGGATGGGAAGGAACGAAATGGATTATCCTTGACACCAGAATAAATGAGCCTAACTTTACTGTAGAAGAGTTCCGTCTCTACGGGTTTAAGAATAAAGTTGGGTTCAAGAAATATAGAATTAATGTTACTGCCAACCAAGGCGCTGGAGACTTCTTGGCGATTGGTGATTTTGGCATGTATGAATCCGAAAGGTACATAACTTCCGTGGAATGTTCGGAAGTAAGTATTCTAGAACATGGGATGAGCAAAGGAATGATTATTGATTTGGAGGATGAATTCAGCGAAAGAAGGTCATTGGTTAAAGATAGTGAAAAAATTGGTTCAGGGAAAGTCTTCAAACAAAAAATTGACACTAACAAAATACCAATCAAAAAAGCATCAATCATTTAAATCAGTAAAATGAAATTGTTTAATTTACATTTAGAAAGGAGATGGGATTATGGCAAAGCTTGTGAATATCGTACCACCTATGACATCGTATACTTCACCTTCAGGGGTAGTAAGCTACAACGGTCAAAATGGTGCATATCACGCTTATAAAGCCTTTGATAGAAGTCAAGGTACGTTCTACGGAACCTATCGTGTCACTAATACATGGGTTTCTTACAGGTTTCCAACCTCTATAAAATTGGCAGGGTACTCGATATATTGCTTGGAAAACAACTCGCCACCTCGATCTTGGGTTCTGGAAGCAAGTAATGATGCAGTTACATGGGATCTAATTGACACAAGAAATGATTATGTAGTCGCATCATGGACAAACAATAGAAAAGTCACTTTCAATATCGCTCCCACTAAAGCCTATCTCAACTATAGAGTACGGGTAACAAGAAATAACACCTCTGAAGTAATCAATATCCATGAGATTGAATTTATGGATTGGGTCTATGACAATAAGTATTTAGTGCAAAATAGCTCAACCTACAAGTATTACGCAAGCGGACAATGGCAAGTGATTTCAGGTTCACCCACCGAGCAGGACTATTTAAACTATGGAATGGACGACATCTCCATCATACCTGAATTCGCATGGTCACAACTTCAAGGTGAAGTAGAACTATGTTACTACACCGACGACCCAACCAAAACAGAAGCATCCTTCAACATTGAAACCGAACCCTTCACCCTAGCGGAAGAATGGGAAGACAAAGAGATCAAAATCATTGAATACACCGATGACCCCAACCAAACCGAATCAACGATTACAATCGAAACCGAACCGTTTACCCTCTACGACGAGTTGGGTGACAGTGTGGATGTTCTATACTACACAGACGATCCATCCAAAACGTCAGCGGAACTAAATATCACGGCTAACTACTCCCCATTGGATGAACTTGAGGGAGATTTTGACGTGGTTACGTGGACGAATGATGAAGACGTAATTGCAGGTAATCGGGACATGATGCTAACGTATAACGCGCTACCGTTTGAGCAATTAATTGTGCAACCAACAGACATAGCGTTATATGGAGACGTTAGAAAGGTTGTCGCTACGAAAGTAACGGAGAACAGTCCGGAAGGTATATTAAGAATGGCTGCTTCGTTCGACTCGGGGCTGACATGGAAAACGTACCGTTTCAACAAGTGGTTCAATATGGATATCCAGGATACAACCTTATTCAAAAGAAAAGGAATGAATCTGGACACACTCAACGCGATCCCTGAAAAGGATCTAATAGATTTAACACGAATCGCTTATTACTTCGATAGCAGTAAGCATTATGAAAACAGCTATTCGCTGGACGAAGTGAAGATGATCGTTGATGCACCGCGTAATGCGGTGGAGTTTAGAGATATGTCACTGCAATTGTTAAACACCACTGCCACAATCGACCTAACCTTCTCTGGTAACAAACTTACAGGTGTGCTTGATGATGCAGACCAAGGCAAGGTGAAGTACCGCGTGTTGTTGAACGGTAAAACGTATTATCCGGCGGATGGCAATTTTACGCGACTAGCAGCTTCACCATTCAATATTGAACTCAATATTGACGAGAGAGATGTTAATTTTGGCGTTGAGAATACCTTGAAGGTTGAATTTCAGGACTATTGGGGTGCCATAGACTCTAGGGAAATCGAGTTTATCGGATCGTATTCAGGATTAATGTTCATGGACGAGTCGGGAGACTTTCTGTCAGATACCTTTGGTGGTATTTTGAAACAACTTGATTATGGTGTGATCATCGCCGGACAGACGACGTTAACGAAGAAAGTCAGAATCAAAAACTTGCTTGGATATGCTGTGGATCATGTATACCTGGAGATGGATAAGAAATTCGAAACGGACGGTGTTGACGTCCAATTATCCAGACAGGCCGACCCGTTTCTTCCGATCGATTATCTGACCTATGGTCTGATTCAACCGGAGGATAGCATCGATTTTTATATTCGTATTGCAACAGATATTCATGCCAAGCCGAATCCTAATGGTAATTTTGAAATGAAGGTCACAGCAGACCGTGTATAGCTCTCAATACAATGAGACAGGAAGTGAGTGAAATTAATAACGGGGAGACTCTATTAGATAGTTTTATACATATTAAAAGTCCGGAAAATCGTTTTGCAGCAAAGTATATCCTGTACAATCAAGTGGATGACGACCTGTCTTCGACTCTAATAGCTGCTACAAGAAAAGTGTCCGAGATTGTATCCAGTGTATCCGTACGTGTCAGACGGTCACAGGAATTGAGCAATTCGCTATATGTAATGTACAAGGCGCAAGGAGATCTGAGCGCAACCATTCAAGCGGCATCCAAAGTTGATCTTGAAGGCATGTTGTACGTTCGGCCACATAACCGTGCACACGGCAAATATGAATTACTTGAAGCACCGCGTGTAACTGTTAATCTTAAGCCTGTTGCTGATGCAACCACGCGAAGTCAAACTCACTTGCAGACGATCAACTTTGGTGATACACAGCGTATGATGATCGGTAGAGACGAGATGGAGCAATTCGAATCGTTTATACATTTCGGTGATTTGGATACCAGAATACCCGATTTGTTACATTTGGAAGAAGCTAAATTGAGGTTATATTACACAGGAACCCTGGCATCTGGAGCACACATTGAGCTGCATCAGCCTGATACATTGTGGCGTGAGTACGGGATTACGTATGCGAACAGACCTCAGTCCATTCAGCTCTTATCGTCCAGTTATATCATTAATAAAACTGAACGTTATGTTGAGTTTGATATGATGGTATTACTTCAAATGTGGAGAGAAGGTATTCTTTCAAATGTTGGAATGATTATTCAGTCTAGCGGTAACACGCCGATTTATTTCAACACTCGTGAGTCTTCCAAACCACCTGTTTTGCAGATCAAATATATCACTTCTCAGATCTATTCCATCGGTCGAACCGAAATTGAAAGTGAAGTTTTTATTTATGGTGCAGGTCGCAAGGATATTGCTTCAACGTTAGTTGTGCACAGTGATATTGGGCTGGATTGGCTCAAATCTCAGTTGTACGTCCACCGCTATGAGGATCACATGCATCATGATATACCTCAATTAATCGCGGTCAGTCGTCCGGACCTGGGTGTAGATCTGATAATAGCTAAACGTATAGATGCGGAACTGGATTCGAACATTTCTATTGCTGAAAGTAGGACAGAAGAGAAGGAAACATGGGTTGCTGTTTCTAAACCCGAGCTTCATTCGCAGTTCATTACTGCTATACGAACAACTAAGGATACAGACGGTAATCTTGCCGTTAGAACAGGTCTGGACGACGAAAAAACTGTAGAAATCACAGTGTCTCATCCTGACTTGCCTTCAGTTATTACGGTAGATAGACAAATGTCTCTGGTCAGTACGTTAACGATATCACAGTTGTTCGATGATGGACGGGATACGAGTTTAATTGTGTCCATACCTGATCTTCATGCTTCATTAGAAGTCTCCGATTATATAAAAACAACTTCAACGTTGGGGTCTTTGCTTACGGTTATGTACGACGATGATTCTACTGTGATTTCGGAGATTATGGTTAATAAGCCTGATCTGAATAGTATTCTTCAAGTCAGAGCATTAGATCATGATGAGAGGGCAGGCAGTCTCGAGATTCCTTATCTGGAAGAACAGCCTGGGCAATTATATATCTCCAGACCTGATGTATTTTCCAGCATTGAAGTCAAGTATATGGATGTTTTGGATAGCCACATTAGTATCAAGGAAAGAGAATACTTGGATGGCTATCTTCAGGTGCGAGAGTGGAAGGATATGCAGTCTACAGTAGATGTGAGACAGATTGTCGATATGGCTACTGAAGTGACAATTTCCAAGCCTGATCTGGCCGCGTATGTCTTACCAAGAGTTATTGCGAATGAAGAGTTAGATTCGATCACAAGTATCCGTAAACGGGATGCCAGTGATTTAGTGACCACAATAATTGTGAAGAGTCTAGGGAATCAAGCTTATTTTTACATTTTATAAAATGAGTACATCATCAAAGAGGGCGTTGGCCCTCTTTTTTTTGCGTTTAAGCTTTGCCCAACTCTAAGCATCTGTACTTTATTGTGTAACAGTCATCTTCTCATTATGATACAATGTGTTCATCACATATTAAGGAATGAAGACCATGCGTCAAGAGGACAGTGTATTTGAACAGATTATGAAGCAGAAAAGATTGAAGCCTATCAAGCCTGAAATTACAAAAGTCCAAGTTAAACCATTACATAAAAAGAAACTAGCTCAGGAGCAATTAAGTGAATTGGATGTCCAGTTCAAAAAGTCGGTAGCTGAATCAATAGACCGCAATGTACTTCATAGACGTGTACTGGGAATTAAAAGAGAGTTAACGGAGATAAGGCGATTAAAGAATGATGAGCATACGTTTTAAAGTAGACCCACTTTGGCTCACCTTAGGTGAGGGTCTTTTTATATTTCAATGAAGCATAGTTCTACTATCTAAATCTGCGAAGAGAATTACCAACAATATATTTGAACTGTAAGTACCTACATTTTCTCAAACACGGCAGGTGTCCACACGACAATCCAGAATGAGGCATACAATTATCGTGACCTGTGGAAGAGGAGGTGGATCGGGAAATTATGGTGACGATGGAGCCCATTGTAGTTGGAGAGCATGTATTGGTAGGGGTAGAAGTCAAGCTGCCCAAAACAACGTTGTTGACCATTAACACATCCAAAGGATATATCATGTGCGGAGCACTCGACGTGGGATTACTTAATGAGAAGCTCGGGGATCGCAAAATTATTGCAGCTCGGGCGGTTGGTGTGCGTACACTGGAGCAATTGTTGCATGCACCTATGGAGTCGGTGACAACAGAGGCCGAGGCCATGGGCATTACGGTTGGCATGACAGGTGTAGAGGCTTTGTTGAAAATGATCTAATCAAGCTAAAGAAGGGCTCCCCGTATGGGAAGCCCTTCTTTAGCGTCGTAATGCAGAGGCTGGCACATCAGTAGCCACTAGCTCTATACACGACACTCTCTTCTTGAATACTCTTCTTGAATACTCTTATTAAATTAAGCTTCTTCCTTCGCGAACAAGGCAGCCAGATTTTCTTGGAAAGGTGCGCGAACAACGCCTTTTTCCGTGATAATAGCTGTTACATATTCGTTAGGCGTTACGTCAAATGCTGGATTGTATACTTTAACACCTTGCGGTGCTGTACGTTTGCCAAATCCTTCAGTTACTTCCTCCGCAGCACGTTCCTCAATTGGAATCAGGTCGCCGGATGGAGTGGACAAGTCGATAGTCGACAATGGGCTCGCTACATAGAACGGAATATTGTGAGCTTTGGCAAGTACAGCCACGCTGTATGTTCCGATTTTGTTAGCTACGTCACCATTGGCAGCAACACGATCTGTTCCGACGATAACGGCTTGAATCCAGCCTTTGGACATCACCATGCCTGCCATGTTATCACAGAGCAGCGTAACGTCAATGCCGGCTTGCTGTAACTCAAATGCAGTCAGGCGTGCACCTTGAAGTACGGGACGAGTCTCGTCTGCAAATACTTTCAGGTGAATGCCACGTTCCTGTGCGAGATACATTGGAGCAGTAGCCGTACCATATTTCGCAGTAGCCAGTCCGCCTGCATTACAGTGAGTGAGTACACCCATACCATCTTCGAACAAAGGCAGTGCATTCTCGCCGATCATGCGGCATACTTCTTCATCTTCCTTCTGAATCAACAGAGCTTCTACTTCAAGAGCATCATTGCCCTCATCCAGGTTCAAGCCGGATTCAACGACCTCATTTGCTCTTTGCATCATGCGATCCAGTGCCCAGAACAAGTTCACCGCTGTTGGTCGGGAAGTAGCCAGATGAGCACATATGGATTTTACGTGATCCAACCAACCTTGAACGGTTGTTCCGTCATATGATTTGGCACCCAATACAACACCAAATGCAGCAGCAATACCAATCGCCGGAGCACCGCGTACTTTCATGGAGTGGATGGATTCCCATACTTCCTCGGGTGTATACAGTTTCAACATGAGGATCGTTTCGGGCAGCAGACGCTGGTCAAGCATTTCAAGCTTGTCCTTTTTCCAGATGAGAGAGGACAGAGGCTGATAATCAGGGGTTGTCATGGGTGGTTCCTCCGTTCCTTATGTTAAGCCTTAGTAGTAGTAACAGCTGTGGATACAATATCCAGTACTTCGCCGATGGTATTCAAGCGACGGTTGTTCTTGATCAATGCTTTACCAATGGACAATGCTTTACGCTGAGCATGTTCACGTTCAGTCGCATTTGGAATGGTATCAATATCCGCCACGTGAGCGAGTCCCACGATACGACGAACCATTTTGGCACCTGCAAAGCCGATCGAATCTCTGAACAATTGTTGCACATATAGATCCTGATACCCCGACGTTTTTGCCATCGGATCAACGAGGTCATTAACCCAGAGGGCACGGAAACGAGATTCGAATTCAGTCCATACATCACGAACCATATTCAGCAAAAGCGTTTCACGCTCACGCAAAGCAGTCTCATCTTGAATCCATCCTGGCAGGGATGCGTAATTCAAGAGCAGGTTCGCGAGGACTGCACCAACATCGAATCCCATGGGGCCGTAATATGCAAATTCGGGATCGATGACTTTGGTTGATTCAGGTGTAACAAAAATACTTCCTGTATGCAGATCTCCATGAAGCAGTGCCTGCCCATGTGTCAGGAATTTTTCCCGCAGCAAGGCCACTTCAAGGTGAAGCTCTCCATCGGAACGAAGCGCTGCAGCTTCATCTTCAATGGAAGCGTCATAATTATTTTTCTCAGCGATCCGGTAGGGTTCATCAAAGATCAGATCCTCCGTTATTTTGCATTGGTCCGGATTAATGAATCTGCCCTGTTGTTCCTTCTTCAATTGCTGATCCATGCCCAAGTCTGATGTGAAGAACAGCGTTCTTGCCATGAATTCCCCAATATGCTGTGCAAAAAGAGGATAGGTAACACCTTCGATCAGGCCTTTGCGCATGATCACATGATCACTTAGATCTTCCATAACCGTTAACGCGAGGTCATCATCGTAATGATACACTTCGGGTACCATCCCTGGACACAGACGATACTCTTCCTGCAGAATCTCACGTTCAATGCGGGCACGTACCAGAGAGAGTGGCCATGATTCTCCAACCACTTTCGCATAAGGAAGCGCCTGTTTGATAATGATACTTTTATCGGAGTTCTGATCCGTGATGTGGAATACCAAATTCAGATTGCCATCGCCGATCTCGTGACAATCCAGATTCGCATCTGCCGCAAATGGACCCGGTAATGTTTTGGCCAGTTCAATTGCATCCTGGGGGGTAAACGGGCGATATTGGGACAAAGGTGCCACCTCCATATATATGAAGAAACAGGAAAACCCACTTCTTTGCTTGGTATATGTCAGTATATCGGAAATAACGCGGTTTTTGAACTTTTTTTTGAGACAAGTCAAGTTGATCCTGATTCGAACTTCCTGTTCAAGGGTAAAAACAAATAGGCCGGACAGTTGAGAGAAACACTGTTCATAAGCCTCTCCGCTACCAAGCGGTGACACATTGTTAACTCTCTGTTATGCATTGCGGGACAACCTGCTTATAACGGCATGACAGACTAATTTTAAATAAAGGATGGGATTAATATGGCTACAAAAAACAAAACAGATCAAGCAAAATCGGTGGAACAAGTACTTAATCGTCAGGTAGCTAACCTGAACGTATTGTATGTTAAAATCCATAACTACCACTGGTACGTTAAAGGACCCAACTTCTTCACGTTGCATGTGAAATTCGAAGAGTTCTACAACGAAGTTACAGTACAAATGGATGAAATCGCAGAGCGTATCCTTACGCTGAAAGGTAGCCCGGCGGCTACAATGAAAGAGTATTTGGAGCTTTCCTCTATCCAGGAAGCAGCAGGCGGAGAAGACGCAAAAACAATGGTGCAAAACCTGATCGAGGACTTCGCTACACTTTCGAATGAATATCAGGAAGGTATCGATGTTGCAGATGCAGCTGAGGATCAACCGACATCCGATATGCTCACAGGCTTCAAGGCGGACCTGGAGAAACACATGTGGATGCTTCGTTCTTTCCTGGGTTAATATAGCCAAGATTTTGCCTAATACAAGTGGGTCTCTTACGTAAGCTTTCTGAGCTCGGATCTTTGTTGTCAGAAACGCCCTGAGCGTCTATACTGCTGACAAGAACGATAGGGGAGGGAACCGCTTATGTTAGAACCAACGATACCGGCTTTAAAAGAATGGGCTTCTGCAATCAAAGCACTGGAAACGGGTCGCCAAATTATGGTGATGCGCAAAGGTGGAATCGTAGAGGAAACCCGACATTTTGAGCTGAAAAGTCCGGCGTTTTACCTGTATCCGACTTATGAACATCAGCGTAAAGAACTGATTAAGTCCTCGGATCAATCCTATGTTGAAGAATCACTGGCCGAATGGGTGCCCGAAGCTTCGACAATCCGTATTACTGCATATGCCGAAGTAACGCAGGATCTGGAGATACGAGATCAGGAGATGCTGGATCGACTTCTTGACTTTCATATGTGGACAGCGGATTTTGCTGAAGATCGTTTGAAATGGAAACGCAAAGATCCGCTCCATGTATTGATTTTACGTGTGTACCTTTTGAAAGAACCGATGGAAATCCCCGTACTGCCTGAATATAACGGTTGCCGTTCATGGATTTCTATTCCGAATGGTCCGATGCCGCGCGAAATGACGCCGGTGGTGGACGTTGCGGATTTTGACGAACAGGTACAGAAGATTAACGAGATGCTCAAATTGTAAATAGTAACGTTATTTAACGGAGGGACTTGTCCATGATATGGATAAGTCCTTTTTTTAGATTAGTGTACAGCAGATGACATAAAAGCTTGAATTGCTGTGATTTTTCTCACTGTACATTTGTGAGTAAGATGTTTTCTAATTTGATTCAATTTGTCTTTTAATATAGAATCAGAAAGAATAATGTTTCCTGCATGGGACAAACGTTCTTAGGAAATGACTTGATTATCATTGAGAATCAGTTTAGAATTATTCTAAAGTGTTCTTGCTTTGAAAGATTCAAGTACAGGAGAAATTCAGGGGAAGCCCTGTTCAGATATAATAGGCGCTTTTTCTTTTTCGACAACAACATCAATTTAATCAATGGAGGGAAACAATACACATGGCTACGAATTTCGTCATTGAAGGTCTGAAAGCGACGATCGAAGGTAAGGAAATCCTGAAAGGCATCAACCTGGAAATGAAAGGTGGAGAAATCCACGCAATCATGGGACCAAACGGAACAGGTAAATCCACTCTGGCTTCTGCACTGATGGGCCACCCTAAATATGAAGTAACAGACGGTACAATTACACTTGATGGTGAAGATGTATTGGACATGGCTGTAGATGAGCGCGCACGTGCAGGTCTTTTCCTGGCTATGCAATACCCAAGTGAAATTGCAGGTGTTACGAACTCCGACTTCTTGCGTAGTGCAATTAACGCACGTCGTGGCGAAGGTAACGAGATCTCCCTGATCAAGTTCATTCGTCAAATGGAAGGTAAAATGAAAGAACTCGACATGAACCCTGAGTTCGCTCACCGTTACCTGAATGAAGGTTTCTCCGGTGGTGAGAAAAAACGTAACGAGATTCTGCAAATGATGCTGCTTGATCCGAAAATCGTAGTACTTGATGAAATTGACTCTGGTCTGGACATCGATGCTTTGAAAATCGTGGCTGACGGTGTGAACGCTATGAAGAGCGATGATCGTGGCTTCCTGATCATCACTCACTACCAACGTCTGTTGAACTACATTACACCTGACTATGTTCACGTAATGATGCAAGGTCGTATCGTGAAATCCGGCGGACCTGAATTGGCTCACCGTCTGGAAGCGGAAGGGTATGACTGGGTAAAGGCAGAGCTGGGAATTACAGACGAAACTGTAGGCCAAGAAGCGTAAAGACAAAACGGAGGAGGATTAATTAATGACTACACAAACAATTCTTCCGGTTGAATCTGAAGCGCTTCGCGCCTTGTCGGAAAGCAACAATGAACCCGGCTGGTTGACCGAACAGCGGCTCGAAGCTTTAAAGCTTGCGAGCGGGCTTGCGCTTCCTAAACTGGAAAAACAAAAAATCGAACGCTGGAATGTCAGCGAGTACGGAACATATAAAACAAGTGAAGCCATTTCTTCTTTGACAGAAGTACCTGCTTCTATCAAAGATCTGGTTCAGGATCAAGCTGAAGGTAGTCTGGTTATCCAGCGCAATTCCGGTACGGTATACTCCAAGGTGTCTGCTGATCTGGCAGCAAAAGGAGTTATCTTCACGGATCTGGCTACAGCGGTTCGCGAACATGGCGATCTGGTAAAACAATATCTGAACACAGCGGTGAAAGCGGATGAGCATTCCCTCGCTGCATTGCATGCGGCACTTTGGAATGGCGGGGTCTTCCTGTATGTTCCGAAAAATGTCGAAATCGAAGTACCACTGCAAGCAGTGTTGCTTACGGATGACGCATCTGCAACGTTTGCACCTCACGTGCTTGTAGTTGCAGAAGCAAACAGTTCAGTAACTTATGTTGATAACTATGTATCTGGCGAATTGTCCGCACCTGTTTTCCATAATGGTGTTGTGGAAGTATTCGCAAAATCCGGTGCTAAAGTACGTTTCGCATCGGTTCATCAACTGAGTGTGAATGTAACCGATGTTTCATTCCGTCGTGCAGTGTTGGAGAATGATGCTTCCATCGAGTGGATTGTAGGCGAAATGAACGATGGCGACACAGCGAGCAACACGATGACCGTGCTGAAAGGCAATGGATCAAGTTCTGATTCCAAAGTCATCGCTGTAGGTTCCGGTTCGCAGAAAATCAACTACACCACAGAAGCTCGTCACTTCGGCAAGAATACGCCAAGCCAGATGATTACACGTGCAGTTATGCGTGAAGAAGCTTCTGCAATTATCAACGGCATCACGAAGATTGAGAAAGGCGCTACCAAAGCTGATGGACAGCAGACAGAGAAAGTGTTGATGCTGAGCCCTAAAGCACGTGGAGATGCGAACCCGATCCTCCTTATTGATGAAGATGATGTAACAGCAGGTCACGCGGCTTCTGTTGGTCAAGTCAATGCCGAGCAGATTCATTACTTGATGTCGCGCGGAATTAACCGTACGGATGCCGAACGCCTGATCATCTATGGCTTCCTGGCTCCGGTGGTGGCGGATATTCCTCTGGAAGCACTGCGCACCCAATTGCAGTCCCTGATTGAGAAGAAGCTGGGACAATGAACCCGTCCATTCGCGAGCAGTTCCCGATCCTCCACCAGGAAATTAACGGACACCCGCTCGTATATTTAGATAGTGCTGCAACTTCACAGAAGCCTCGTGCTGTGATTGAAGCAGTCAAACATTATTATGAGTATGAGAACTCCAACGTACACCGCGGTGTTCATACCCTTGGAAGCCGTGCAACTGACGCCTACGAAGGCGCACGTGAGAAGGTAGCCAAGTTTATCAATGCCTCCCGTACACAGGAGATTATCTTTACCCGCGGGACAACGACAGCCCTGAATCTGGTGGCTTCATCATATGCCCGCGCCAATTGCAAAGAAGGCGATGAAATTGTTATCACGCAAATGGAGCACCATAGTAACCTGATTCCTTGGCAGCAAGTTGCCAAGGAGACAGGTGCAACATTGAAATACATCCCGCTTCAGCCTGACGGTCATATTGAATTGGCTGATGTCGAGAAGACGATTACGAACAATACTAAAATTGTAGCAATCGCTTATGTATCCAATGTTATGGGTCTGATCCATCCTGTGAAACAAATTGCTGAAATTGCACACCGCAATGGTGCTGTCATCGTTGTTGATGGCGCACAAAGCACACCTCACATGAAGGTGGACGTTCAGGATCTGGACTGTGATTTCTATGCATTATCCGGTCATAAAATGTGCGGACCAACCGGAATCGGTGCACTCTACGGCAAAAAGGCGCTGCTGGAGTCCATGGAACCCATTGAGTTCGGTGGTGAAATGATTGATGATGTGGGTCTGTACGAATCCAACTGGAAAGAGCTTCCCTGGAAGTTCGAAGGTGGAACCCCGATTATCGCAGGTGCGGTAGGGTTGGGAGCTGCCATTGATTTTCTGGAGCAGATTGGTATGGATGAGATCGCACATCATGAGAGTGTGCTGGCAGCTTATGCAACAGAACGACTGGCCGAGATCGATGGGTTAACCATCTATGGCCCAGCCAAGCGGCATGTGGGTGTTGTTACCTTTAATCTGGGGGATGTTCATCCGCATGATGTGGCAACTGTGCTGGATGCGAGTGGCGTAGCCATTCGTGCCGGACACCATTGCTGTCAACCGCTAATGCGTTGGCTTGAAGTTAGCTCAACAGCTCGTGCCAGCTTCTATCTATACAATAACGAACAAGATGTAGATCGGCTTGTCAGCGCCTTAATCCAGACAAAGGAGTATTTTGGCGATGCAACTTGATGATCTGTACAGACGTGTTATAATGGACCACTACAAAAACCCGCGTAACCGCGGAACATTTGATAATGACGCTGTCACGGTGAATTTGAACAATCCAACGTGCGGCGACCGGATTTCACTGCAAATTTTGCTGAAAGACGGAATCGTTCAGGAAGCCAAATATACGGGTGAAGGCTGCTCCATCAGCATGTCCTCTGCATCGATGATGACAGAGGCTGTCAAAGGCAAAACGATGGAGCAGGCACTCGATATCGCTAACCGTTTTTCCTCACTGATGAAAGGTGAAGAAGTCGATTTCGACGATTATGAAGATCTCGAAGCCCTATCCGGTGTGAACAAGTTCCCTGCACGCATCAAATGTGCCACTCTGGCCTGGAATGCATTACGCAAAGGGATTGACGAAGAGAACAAAGTACAATAACGATAGGGAGGTAGAGCAAGATGGCTAAAAAAGCACCAGAAATGGAAGAGTACAAATATGGTTTTCGCGACGAGCACAAATCCATCTTTCAAACCGGTAAAGGTCTGACTGCAGAAGTGGTTACCGAGATTTCCAAGATTAAGAATGAACCGGATTGGATGTTGGAATTCCGTTTGAAATCCTTGAAACAATTCGAAAAGATGCCAATGCCGAAATGGGGCGGAGATCTCGACGGATTGGATTTCAATGAAATTCAGTATTATGTGCGTGCTTCTGAAAAACAAGGTAAAACATGGGAGGAAGTTCCTTCCGAAATCAAGGAAACCTTTGATAAATTGGGTATCCCTGAAGCAGAGCAAAAGTTCCTTGCAGGTGTATCGGCTCAGTATGAGTCCGAGGTTGTATATCACAACATGCAAAAGGAATTGGAAGACCAAGGTGTAATCTTCATGGATACGGATACGGCTCTTAGAGAGCATCCAGAAATCCTGCGTGAATATTTTGCAACGGTTATTCCACCAGCAGATAACAAATTTGCTGCATTGAATAGTGCGGTTTGGTCCGGAGGAAGCTTCATCTACGTGCCTAAGGGCGTTAAATGTGAAGTGCCTCTGCAAGCCTACTTCCGGATCAACTCCGAGAATATGGGACAATTCGAGCGTACACTCATCATTGCCGACGAAGACAGCTTCGTTCACTATGTAGAGGGCTGTACAGCTCCAATCTACAGCACGAACTCACTGCATAGTGCGGTTGTTGAGATCATCTGTAAGAAAAATGCTCGTGTTCGTTACACAACGATCCAAAACTGGGCACCAAACATCTACAACCTCGTTACGAAACGTGCGGTTGCAGAAGAAAATGCAACGATGGAATGGGTCGATGGTAACATCGGTTCCAAACTGACGATGAAATATCCAGCGGTTGTACTGAAAGGCCGTGGAGCTAAAGGTTCCGTACTCTCCATCGCTGTAGCTGGTAAAAACCAGCATCAGGATGCAGGTGCGAAAATGATTCACTTGGCTCCGGATACAACATCTACGATCGTTTCCAAATCGATCAGTAAACATGGTGGTAAAGTAACGTACCGTGGTTTGGCTTCCTTTGGGCGTCAAGCTGAGGGCGCGAAATCCAACATCAAATGTGATACACTCATTCTCGATAATGAGTCCACATCGGATACAATTCCTTACAATGAAATCATGAATGATAACATCATGCTGGAGCATGAAGCTACAGTATCTAAAGTGTCTGAGGATCAGCTCTTCTACCTGATGAGCCGCGGTCTGACTGATGCAGAAGCAACACAGATGATTATCATGGGCTTCATTGAGCCATTCACGAAGGAATTGCCAATGGAATACGCCGTTGAGATGAATAGATTGATCAAATTCGAAATGGAGGGCTCCATTGGTTAATCCAATGCAGCACCTTTCGAATCCGTAAAGCTGAAGCTAGTTGCTGATGTTAAGCGTTAGATATAGTTTCATGTGATCGAATACCCTCTAGAGCAGACTCTTTAAAAAGTCTCTCTAGGGGGTATTTTTATTCAAAAAATCTGGGGATAACAGCGATCAGAAGGTTATTCCGTTATTGGAGTGGCAAGTGTAAATATTCTTTAGTTCAAATTGTATATTTACAAATGAATAGACCAGCGTTATTCTTCCATTAACGAATATTACATATATTTGAATAGATTCTAATATGAGGAGGGGTATGATGCGAAGAAGTATAGTTAAAAAAGGAGCAGCCCTGGTATTGTCTGCTGTTGTTGCCTTTACGAGCTCTCCGTTATTTTTATCAACGGCGAGTGCTGCAGAAGGTGGATCGGTATCGGGTTCATTCAAGGTACTTAGTTACAATGTAGGTGGCCTTCCGGAGCTGGTATCCAGTTCCAACCCCAAGGAGTACACCGTTCAGATTTCCCCCAAATTAAATGACTATGACATCATTAATGTGCAAGAGGATTTTAATTATCATAATGAGCTGATATCCCAAGTCACTCTGCCGTATTTGACGACAACAAGCGGAATTGCGGGTTTTGGTAGTGGGTTGAACAGTCTGTCCAAATATCCATTCCGTGACTTGAAGCGTGTAACCTGGGATAAGCGATCAGGTCTTTTTGACAATGGAAGTGATGAATTGACTCCAAAAGGATTTACAGCAGCTACATATGAGATCACACCTCAGGTGAAAGTGGACGTGTACAACTTGCATGCGGACGCAGGTAGCGATGATAAATCGCTTGAGGCCAGACGAGATAATATCAGACAACTCTCCAATTACATAAAGGAGCACTCGGACGGGAATGCGGTTATCGTATTTGGGGATACCAATACACGGTACACTCGTGCGGCTGACAATATAGAGTTGCTCATGTCTGAGAATGGTTTAAGAGATCCGTGGATCGATTTGATTCGTGGTGGGAGTATTCCCACTGATGGAGACGCCCTTATGGATGCAAGCAATTTAAATGGACCCAACTATGAGATCGTGGACAAAATTTTGTATCGTGGAAGTAAAGCGTTGTCCCTGAATGCACAGAGTTATCGGTTAGAAAATCAAACATTTGTTGACCCGAGTGGGAAGCAACTCTCCGATCATTATCCGATTACAGCGGAATTTGTGTACAGCACCTCTTCTCAGTACCAATTAAGTTCAACAATCGGAGGATCCGGAGGAACTGGATTTAATGACCTAAATCATATTCCGGATGCCAGACCCAGCTCCGTCGTGCTTAACTCGGGCAATCGTGTAGACGGCATTTCAACGCTGTACAGGGATGGAACGAACCTGGCACATGGTGGTCAATCCAACATTGCCACACTGAACCTGGCAGATGGAGAGTTCTTAACCGAGGCAACAATTGGTCAGGGGACACGTAATGGAGATAAACGGATCTTTTATGTGGAGCTGTCGACCAATCTTGGAAATAAAATTGAAGGCGGACAAAAGACATCGGATCAAATCAAACTTGAGGCACCAGCAGGGTGGTATATAGCCGGATTTTACGGAAGAGCAGGCCAGGAATTGGATCAGCTAGGGGTCATATACAGACCTCTGAATTAGGAGTGTATAATGGTTGAAATAAAAACATAGTATATGTAACTGATAGAGTGTTCATAATAGCATAGCGCGCCGCTTGGAATATACGTTGGAGACCATAAGGTTTCCCTAATGATATTCTGAGCGGTATTTTTGTGGAATAAAATAAGACCAATAGCACAAGCCATTTCATAGATTTAAGCATTTAATGATAGAAAAGGATGTGAGTGTATGAGCGTAAACCCCTTCGAGGGCTATCGGATTACAAGTTCATTCGGCTATCGAATTCATCCTATTCATGGTGGACAGACATTTCACCGTGGAATTGATCTCGTGACAGAGCCCTGGAATGGCCCTGTCTATGCCTTTATGGAAGGTAGGGTACGTTTTGCTTCCGAAGGAGTTACAGGCTCCGGATTCGGCGGTTACGGGCTTACAGTTGCCCTTCAAGATCATCGTGGCTACTTGCATTGTTATGCGCACCTTTCACGTATTGCTGTAAGCGTTGGACAGCAGGTGAAGCGAGGCCAGCTTGTCGGTAATCAGGGGAGCACAGGTCAGAGTACTGGTCCGCATGTACATTATGAGATTCGTAAAACAAGTGCACCATCTTACGGGTATACAGCCAGCGAAGAGGGTGTGACGGAACCGGGTGCGTATCTACAGGCCGAATATGGAACTGCATCTCAGGAACAGGAGGCTCCGCCGATGACCACTGAGCAGAAAAAAATGTTTGAATCCATGCAGAAAACGCTGGAGATTCAAGGGGGATGGATTCAGCAACAGGAGCAACTTTCCAATATGGATTGTCCCGCATGGGCGCAGCAAGCGTTTGATTATTATCGACCGTTTATTATGAACGACAAAGGCAGTTATGAATTTTGGAGATTACTTGTTATCATGTACCGCAAGGAAAAAGGCATCCAGGTTCATTCGGATTCCGACATATAGATCCCTGCAAAGAACAGGGAGTAACAAAAGGCTGATCCACTCAGGTAGATGCAGACAGACAACCATTTATCGAATGTTGCCTGTTCGCCCGGTTCATTCCAACGGAAACGTCATATGTTAGGGTATACCTGATGAAGAGGAGGCAATCACATGAGCGAAGTAGGATATGGCTGTGGTGGCAACGTAGGCGGAGTAGGCGGCGTTGGTGGATACAATATGTTCACAAACACTGGTGCAATCTTGGTACTGTTCATTCTGTTGGTTATCATCACAAAAGCATTCTGCGTGTAATCCAACATGATTGAATCGGAATAGACAAAAGGGAAGCCGATTACGGCTTCCCTTTTGTCATATGCCAACCTACGAGTTGGTAATTCAAGCTACTTCCTGTTTATTGCTTCGTATCCATCCTGTGTGCTGTGTACAATGAACAGATAGGCTTGTTACACCATTACTGTACATAAATTTCAACGATAGCAATATCTCTTTCTTTCGCTAAATCGATAAAGGCCGTAGAGGTCTGAACGAGTGGTCGGAAATAATCCGCAGGATTATTCATGACAATGAGTCCCGTCTGACCCGTGGTGAGCAGAACCCTTTTACCGATAAAATTAGGCAGCATGTGCTTGATCAGTTCCTGCGTTGCTTCAGCATTTAACTGACCAAAGCTGAGGCTGTACAGTTCACACAGAACAGAGATCAGTTCCTGTTTGGTCTGGTATACCCGATTGGTCGTCATGGCGCTGTAAACGTCTGCTACAGCAGTTATACGGGCATATGGGTGGATCTCGTCCCCTCGCAGTCCATGAGGATAACCACTTCCATCCTCGCGCTCATGATGTTGAAGTGCAACCATTGCCAGAATTTCATCCTGCGTGGATTCTTTAATGATATCGTACCCATAGAATGTGTGTTTCTTCATTTCGTCAAATTCTTCCGTGGTCAATTTACCAGGTTTATGTAAAATCTCAGAAGGAATCTTGGACTTGCCGATATCATGAAGATATCCTGCTTTGGCTACCGTTAGACATTCCTCGGGGTTGTAACCCATCCAGCCGGCGATATAAAAAGCGAGCATTCCGACTTGCAATGAATGGTTGTACGTATAATCGCTATCCCCGTCCAGCATAAGCAACAAGGAGACAACATCTTTTTGTTTTTCCAACTGTTCTGTTAGGGTAAACAAAATCTCATCGACCTGTGTCTCATCAATAAAACCCTTCTCCATCGCTTGTTGAAATAGAGATTCAGTACCTTTGATCGTATCGTTAAACAAGTTAGTTAACAGACGGGTCTGATCGGAAGGTAAGGTTTGTGCATCAGAGTGTAGGTCGGATGTTGTGTGTTCTACATCTGCGTACTCAATTCCATGTTGCAACAGTTTGGATAGGTCATCTTCACTGAGGGTGGAACCTTTCATCAGCATGTGGAGACCCGAACTGTTGTATACATCATTTTTTAACAGGTCACCCGGTTTAAGATCAGTAACATGCACTCTCACGTATAAACCACCTTTTCTCGACTAATATCGACACATATAATTATAATAACAAGAAAAAAATGGGTTGACAACGACTTATTTACTATTAACCCACTCAATCTAAAAGGTGTAAAGGCTCATTATTTAGTTCTCCATGGGGTTCCATGGTCCTAATTGATGTCCCTTCCATTCAGATCCATCTTCCCAAATTTCCTTTTTCCAGATCGGAACGGTCTGTTTGAGTCTCTCTATGGCGTAACGGCTTGCATCATAACAGTCGTTGCGATGAGGCGAGGAGACGGCAATGACTACACTAATCTCTGCCACATCCACTTTGCCGATTCGGTGACTGATTGCACATAACACACCAGGCCAGCGATCGGAGATTTCCACACCAATGGCAGCCATCTGAGAAAGAGCCATCGGCACATAGGCCTCGTATTCAAGATGAACGGTGCGCTGTTCACCGGTCATTTCACGAGTCGTACCTACAAAAGTAAGAGCTGCCCCGTGATTCGGGGTGATCACTAGCGCCGTTGTTGCTTCCACGGACAAGGTGGACTCTGTGATCAGAAATAAGCCATCTTCAGTCCGATGCTCCGGTACGGTAGAGCGTTGCTTTTCATCGGATATATCCGTACCATCGCCGCCAGAGACGGGAGGGATCAACGCAAGTTCATCTTCTGAGCTAAGTATAGTATCGGCAGGAGCGTACTGCTGGTTAACTGCCAAAAAGGATGTCTTTATCTGAGAAGCTGCCTCTGGGTAGGCCAGACTCAGTTTTTCTTTTAAATCGGCAGCGGTTGGAATGTCTCCAATGTACTCGAACTCCAGAAGGGATGTATTTAAACGTTCTGCAATGCCTGCAAATAGTTGAATTGTCAATTTCATAGATATGACTCACCTCTTTTTGATCTCTAAACCCTATAAATATATCATAACGACGCGGAAAATGTTATGCTTATCCATTAGAAGAATGAACGTTTATTGAAGAGCAGGGGAGGCGGTGTGATGAGCACCAGGGAGAAGCAAACGTTAACGATTCTGCACACCAATGACATTCATAGCCACTTCGGCTCCATGAGCACCATCGCCGCTATGATCAATGAGGAACGTGACCAGGGTGGCAACTTCCTTGTGTTGGATATCGGCGATCATATGGACCGGATGGCCGTTGAAACAGAGGGAACACTGGGGACGGCTAATGTTGATGTTATTAACCTTACTGGCTACGATGCCATTACAATCGGTAACAACGAAGGACTAACCTTCACGCCAGATCAGCTCTCGCAGTCCTACGCTGGACTTCTGTGTCCTGTGGTATGCAGCAATGTTGTGGAGCAAGATACTGGCCTTCCGCCAGTGTGGATGAAACCTTCTCTGATTGTGGAGAAAGGTCCATTTCGCGTTGGTCTGCTGGGGGCAACGGCCCCTTTTACCACGTTTTACGAACTGCTCGGGTGGGATGTTCTGGACCCTGTGGAGTCATTAAGAGCTCAAGTGGGAGCATTACGTGATGAAGTGGATGTGGTGGTTATTCTTTCACATCTGGGGTTTTCGACAGATCGTAGACTGGCGGAGCAGATTACTGGAATTGATATTATTCTCGGTGGGCATACCCATCATGTTCTCGAAGAACCCTTAGTCATTGGTCAGACCGTGCTGGGTGCAGCTGGGAAATTTGGCCAATGGCTTGGGAAAGTGGTTCTGGAACGAACAAGTGTGGGAGAACCTCTCCAACTGGTAAGTAGCGGTTGTATGGCTGCCAAGAGTATATTACTGGATGATCAGGTCGCGCTGGCAATCGCTACGAATCGTACGGAAGCCGAAAGGACACTCAATCAGACGGCAGTGATAACGGATCGGGTGCTGCCCATCACGTATGACCGGGAATCCCCGTTTGCAACCTTGCTTGCACAAGCTGTTCGTCATTTCACGGGGGCACAGCTGTCTCTGGTGAATGCAGGTCAGCTTCTGGGAGATCTTCCACAAGGTAATATTACAAAAGGAATGTTGCATTCCCTATGTCCATCTCCTATAAATGCTTGTACAATATGCTTGAGTGGAAGTCATATTCGTGAAGCACTTGAGCAGTCCTTGTTGGACGAGTTTTCAGGTAAGCCCATTGTGGGATTTGGTTTTCGTGGTCATATTCTAGGCACGTTATGTATGGACGGAATGGAAGTTCAATACAATCCAGATGCGCCAGCCTATGAGAAGATCCAGGCCATATCCATCAATGGGGAGCCTATGGACGAACAATGTGAGTATATTGTTGGGACACTGGACATGTTTACGTTCAATGTGGGGTATCCTCCTCTTGCTCATGGAACCCGTACGCTCTATCATCTTCCGGAATTCATACGAGATTTGCTGGAAACGGAAATAAAACGACCAGGGGCTCTGGACGACAGCCTGCGAGCCCGCTGGCATCAAAGCTAAATTTAAAGTACTTGCCTTCTGCTGAAGCGGCGGCTAGTGGTAATTACATCTACGGAGCGGGAGAGGATAGGCTGTGCGTTTAGTACATATAAACTTATTGCAGCCTGGCATGAAGCTGGGGAAACGTATTTATAGTGAAGAAGGCCTTGTATTACTTAGTGAGGATGTAGAGCTAACCAGTCGATTGATTGGACGCCTTAAGGATCTCGGGGTCGGTTATGTGTATATTAAAGATGCTGCGACAGAGGACATCATCGTTCCCGAAATGTTGCAGGAAGAGACCCGAAGGAAGGCACTGGTCGAGATCAAACAGCAATTTCAGAGTATGTCAGGACTGAAAACCAAAAGTCGGATTCCTCATTTCGGTAAAGCGCTTAGTGGTGTGATGAATGCGATTCTGGAAGACATCGGCAGTCAAAAGGAAGCCATGATTATGCTGATGGACATGAACTCCAGCGATTTTGACCTGTATAACCACTCTTTGAATGTATGTGTGTACACGCTGGTTCTTGGTGTCGCTTCGGGTTACACACGCCAGCAGTTAATGGAGATTGGTCTGGGCGCTTTGCTGCATGATATCGGCAAAACACAGATTGCACCAGAAATTTTGCATAAACCCTCCAGATTAAGTGACGAGGAATTCAAAATCATTCAGCAGCACACTACATATGGACACCGTATTCTCAAAGATGAACCAGGTATACCACTTCTATCTGCGCATTGTGCATTGCAGCACCATGAACGAATTGATGGAAGTGGATATCCCTTTGGTTTGAAAGACAAGGAAATTCATGAATATGCCAAATGGATTGCGCTTGCTGATTCGTATGATGCCATGACAACGAATCGAGTCTACAAGCAAGCCTTGCTGCCACATCAGGCCGTAGAGGTGCTGTATACGGGCTCAGGAACGCTTTATGAACAACGAATGCTGGAGAGTTTCAGGGATTGTGTAGCGATCTACCCCGTGGGTCTATCGGTCACGCTCAGTACGGGAGAGGTTGGGGTGGTCGCAGCGATTCATCCACGTGTTCCTCAACGTCCACTTATCCGGGTGCTCAAGGATGCCAACGGCCAGACCTTATCTTCGCCCTACGAAATTAACCTGTCCACAGCACTGTCTGTGATGATCACAGGTGTAGAGGGTGTGGAGGATACACCTTCAGCGGCTCAAAGTGAACGGTTGGAAAGCTGAACAAGCTTAGAAATGATTAGCGCTCATGTCGTAATATCGGGGCCGTTTCGTGATTCGGCCCGGAGTTACCTGAGTGTTTTTTGTCATGTAATGGACGGGGTCTACGTATGCCGGAGCATTCAAAATTGTGCTATGATAAAAGATAACTCCAAAAAGAGAAACACAAGGTATGATGTAAATAAAACTTTTTAGGTTAATAAAAGGAATAAGGTGAAGAACAATGACCATGCTAAACTCAGGATCGGTACAACCGATGCCTTTATCGCCAACGAATGATCCGTGGGATCCGATCGGCTCTCTGCGTACATATGGACGCCATGTGCTGACCAGTGTAGAAATGACCGTGACACATCTGTGCAATATGAGGTGTGAGCATTGTGCCGTGGGAGATATGCTTACGATGCGTGAGGCACCGGCTCTTCCGCTCCCTCTGATGCTGAAACGATTGGATGAAGTGGAGCATCTACAGACGATTAGTCTGACGGGTGGCGAGCCAAGCTTTAGCCAGAAAACAGTGGATGAGATGATCATCCCGCTGCTCAAATATGCCAAGGAACGTGGAATTCGTTCCCAGATCAATTCGAATTTAACGCTGGATATCAGCCGGTATGAGCAACTTTTACCTTATCTGGACGTTATGCATATCTCATTCAACTATCTGAATGCTGACGATTTCCATCAAGTTGGATTTGCGAATAGTGGCAGACCTGTGAAACGTGAAGTCGCGGTGAAAATGTATGAGAAAATGATTGAAAATTCCCGCAAACTGAGTGAAGCAGGCATGTTTATCTCTGCGGAATCAATGATTAACTTCCGTACGCACGACAAGCTGGATGGTATTCACCAATTGATTCGTGAGATGGGCTGTGTCCGTCATGAAGTGCATCCGATGTATAATTCGAACTTTGCTTCGTCACTGCCCGTGTTATCACTGGATCATATGAGAGCAGCGATTCATCGTTTGCTTGATGTGCGTGACAAAGATATGTGGATGTTATTCGGGACCCTGCCATTCTTCGCGTGCAGTGCAGCAGAGCAGGATCGGGAACTGATCAACCGTTTATACAGCGAACCAAATGTGACGGTACGTAACGATCCGGACGGACGTAACCGCGTTAACGTCAACATGTTCACGGGTAATGTGTATGTGACGGATTTTGCGGATATCCCGGCGTTTGGTAACATTCGTGATCGTAAACTGGATGATGTGTTCCATGAATGGTCAGCTGAACATCCGTTGAATCAAACGGTCAATTGCCATTGCGATATTGCATCCTGTTGCGGACCAAACCTGCTAGTGGCAGATATGTATTACAAGGGTGTGGATTTCAAATCGAGAAAGGCAATCACACGTTGATATTCCAGGTGTATTCCTGAAATAGATAGAAAAGGGGAGTTTCAACTTGGATATTCATACTGAATTTCATCTTGGACAGCTAGTATTTAATCTGGTCTGTGTCTTTTTGCTCGTATTTTTGAATGGCGTATTTGTTGCAGCGGAATTTTCCCTTGTGAAAGTAAGGCAGACACGCTTAACTCAATTGCAGAGTGAAGGCAACCGTTTGGCTGGTTATGCACTGAAGGTGAATAGTAAACTGGATTCCTATCTATCGGCAACTCAGTTCGGGATTACATTGACATCACTTGGACTCGGGTGGCTGGGAGAGCCAGCCATCTCTGAATTGCTCGTTGAGCCTCTCATGTTTAAGCTCGGTGTAGGAGATACAGGGCTGATATCGACCGTGTCCGTCATTATCGGTTTCTGTATCATTACGTTTCTGCATATTGTGTTGGGTGAGCTTGCGCCTAAATCGTTGGCGATTCAAAAAACAGACGGAGTGGCTTTGTTCTTATCTGCACCCTTGCTGTTGTTCTACAAAATCTTCTTCCCATTCATCTGGGTATTGAATGTTTCGGCGAATGCTTTGCTACGTCTGGCTGGTATCGAACCTGCCAGTGAAGGGGAGGCTCACTCGGAAGATGAACTTCGTATTCTGATGAAGCAGAGTGCGAAGAGTGGTGTAATTGATAAAGATGAGATCAAACTGATGGATAACATCTTTGATTTCTCTGATATGCTGGCACGTGAAGTGATGTTGCCACGTACAGACATGGATTGTCTGTATACCCATATGTCTTTGGAAGAGAACCTGGAGATTATTAATGCAACCAAACATTCCAGGTATCCTGTGGCAGGAGAAGACAAGGATGAGATTATCGGATTCATACACATCACCGATCTGTTGCTGGCTAAACCGGAGCAACAACATGATCTGGCTTCACTTGTTCGTCCAATCTTGAACGTGCCTGAATCCATGGAAATCAGCCATGTGCTACGTCTGATGCAGAAGAAACATTCTCAGATGACGCTGGTTGTGGATGAATATGGCGGCACAGCTGGATTGCTGACTGCGGAAGAAATTCTGGAAGAGATCGTTGGAGACTTGTATGACGAGTTTGAGGATGAGCGTCCGCATATGGAACGGAGTGGAGATTCATTTTCCATTGATGGTCGTTCGCTTATTGAAGAAGTTCATAAGTGGACCGGAGCCATCATTGAGGATGAAGAAGTGGATACCATCGGCGGATGGTTGTTTAAAGAACTTGGAGGTAGTCCAGCCAAGGGCAAAACTCGGGATCTGAATGGATACGTCTTTGAAGTGGAGGAGTCCACTCGTTTGCGAATTACCCGGGTTCGAGTGTACAAGCAATCTGTTCCTCAAGACATGAATTCGGAAGAAAAACCAGTAGAATAGATTTTGTAATAATCTGATGATGAGTGAGATGAGCAAGTGTGAACATGTTACTCATTTTACGAAATACAGACCTTTGGAAGTGCCGTAAGAGGTACTTCCAAAGGTCTTTTTTGATTGAGAGTGAAGTTGGCATGAGAAATTCCTTTATGAAGTTTGGATAAATGGGGATTAACCTGTAGAACTGAAACATATACATAATAGAGACGGGAAGCAATGGTTTGAATGGTATGGGGAATGCACGTAAACATCGTTGAAGGAGGCGTTTCGAGTGAAGGATCCACAGCTTCGAGCCTATGCTCCTTTTGTGGGGCCGTTTGATCCTTGCAAACCGATGGAAATCCGCACGTATCTAGTTCCACCGCAGTTGTTTATACCTTTCCAGCCCATGGGTTGGCCGCAATACAGTCCGGCAGAAGCGTTAAGACTGGGAACATTATGGCCTGCATTATATAGCCCTTACACATCCAAGAAATCAAAGGAGAGGAAGGTGGAGGCAGATGGAACCTGAAGCACCGAAAGCCTGTGATGCAAAATACTACGAGTTGCTGGAAGAACTTCAGGCGCTGGACTTCGTGTTAGTGGAACTGAATCTATACCTGGATACCCATCCAGGTGATTTCCAAAGCATTGAGCAGTACAACAAGTTCAGCCAGGAGCGAATGCGGGTAGCTCATGAGTTTCAACAGTTGTATGGACCGCTGATGAATTTTGGTCATGCCTTCTCGAAATATCCGTGGGAGTGGTCCCAGACACCATGGCCTTGGCAGGTATAAACGTTAAAGGAGGAGTCTTGTAATGTGGGTATACGAGAAAAAGCTACAATATCCCGTTCGAGTGAGTAAATGTGACCCTCATATGGCCAAATTACTGATGGAGCAGTATGGTGGAGCAGACGGGGAATTGGCAGCTGCCCTGCGGTATCTGAACCAGCGTTATACGATTCCAGACAAAATTATTGGCCTGTTAAACGACATTGGAACAGAAGAATTTGCTCATTTAGAGATGATTGCCACGATGATCTATAAGCTCACCAAAGATGCTACAGTGGAGCAGCTGGAGCAAGCTGGCTTGGATGCTCACTACGTTAATCACGATAAGGCCCTCTTTTACAGTAATGCAGCAGGTGTACCGTTTACCGCTACGTATATTCAAGCCAAGGGTGATCCAATTGCGGATCTGTACGAGGACATTGCAGCAGAAGAGAAAGCCCGGGCTACATATCAATGGTTGATCGACCTGACCGATGACGTGGATCTGCAGGATAGTCTGAAGTTTCTAAGGGAACGCGAGATTGTGCATTCCTTGCGTTTTCGGGAGGCAGTAGAGATTCTGAAAGACGATCGGGAGACAAAGAAGATTTTTTGAACATTTGGTATAAAAGCAGAAGTCGGGCAGTCCGGTGAGGGCTGCTTTTTGCTTTGAAGAAATGTAGAAGCTAGAAGAAGTGTATGTGCTGAAATGTGGATTGCTTTCAAATAAAAAGACGATCCTCTTTGGAAGAAAGAGAACCGTCCTGTTTATTATATTTTGGCGAAGTAAGGCCTAATATTCAACCACCATGGCAACATTTTGCCACCCGGCTCCAACGGTCCAGAACAGAACTTTGTCACCACGCTGAATCTGACCGGTTGTAACCGCTCGATGTAATGCGATGAATGGACTGCTGGTTGAGGTATATCCGAACTCATCTCCGATATAGACGGCAATATCGTCACCAATGCCGACATTCTCGGATACAGCCCGAATGTTACTAATGGATAGCTGGGAGAAGCAGGCGGCTCTGATCTCGTCTGGTCCAATCTCGTTACGTGTCAGCAAGGTACGAATGGACTTGGAAGCGGCATCCACACAGATGGAATCATCAAATGGGATGAATTTCACATGAAAGGCACCCGCATCTACACCCGTTTTGCCCAGCTTCGCCAAGCCTTCTGCAGGAAAAAGAGAATTACCATACACGCAGGTATCCGTCTGATAGATGGAATCAATGAAACCGACAGCATGTTCATCCCGCTCTACAATAACCGCCGCTGCTGCATCACCGAAATTGGCGAAGTATACAGGATCATCGGGACTGGCGTGAGGAGCTACGTAATCCGAGCCGATGATTAATGCCCGGCGAATTCGAGGATTGCCCAGCATCTGCCGGCTAACCTGTTCGAATGCAGCGGTCATGCCTGCACAGTTGGCGTTACTGTCAATACAGATCGTGTGGGAAGCTCCGTTAATCAGGCGATGAATCATTAAGGAATTCGTAGGAAAGATGTATTCTGGCGTTTGGCTTGCATAAGCAATCAGATCAATATCTGCACCGGTGAGTCCGGTTTTCTCCAGTAGGTTACTGGCTGCCTCAAAGGCCATGCTTAGTGAATTTTCGTCATCGTTGTCAATTTTATAACGTGTATCACGACCAAGTGCCTTTAACAATCCACGAATATCTACACCTCTTGCATCAAAATGTTCAATATAAAAATCATTGTGCACCTTGGTTGCTGGATGATAGATATCGATATCTACAATACGAATTCCGGCCATCTTCATTCTCCTCTTGAGCGGAAGGGTGAATTCACAGCTTGTCCGCCTGGTTTATTAAGTGGTAACGGTAGATATGATTTCGAGATTGTCCAGACCAACTGACCGGCCGAGCCGGGCCAATTGCATTTTTAGAATCGCGTTGTTCTCGAGGGTCAACACGACTTTTTTATATTCATCTTTTTTGAACAATTGAAGGCAACCTTCCAGAAGAGGAACAATCTCCGGAGCAGTAACATTCAACTTTTTGCAATCGATGTTCAGGTCATACTCCTTGGTGTTAAGAGGAGCGATCGTATCCTGATAGGCCGAGATGGAACGCAAACCGTCTTCTTGAGAGAAAGAACCCTCCAGTTCAATGTTTAACACCTTGTTTGGAACGTCAGTCTTAAGAATGAAATTTCCCATGTTTGATCTCTCTCCTTATAAATGAGTTAAGGCTATCCTGCTAATGGATACACAGCCCCATAGGGCCTCTGCTGAAAGCTTCTAAGATGAGAGCTGGTTCGAAGGATAATTTAACCATATTATAAAGGTAGGAATGTAAAAAGATCAATAAAAAAGTCGAATCATGTATAAAAATGTAGAAAAGTGAATTACTGTATTTCATCCAAGGTAGCAAGCAAAATATTAAATGCGCTAATAATGCGTGGAGCACCCACACAGGGTGCCAGATGTAGCAATATTCCCTTGAGCTGATCCACCGTTACTCCCACGCTCAGAGCCATTGTGTAATGCACTCCTAGTTGTTCATACTGTCCTTGGGTGATCAACGAAGAGATGATAGCAACTTCCTTCCATTGATCCGTAATCGTGGTGCGCTGAAAAATATCCCCGTATGCCGTCCCCATAATAAATTCCGACAATTCGGGAAAATGTTCTTTGATGGGTGCGAGGGCTCTTGCGCCGTACTCTCCAGAAAGTTTCGCGAAACGGTCTAGTCCCTGAGCTACATGTTCACTCATGATCTACTCCTCCTAATTCAAAGTTACGGTGCGGTGAGCCGTGGGTGGAATTTCATCTCGATCGGTCAGAAGCTCAATAACAGTTACCTGATTCAACGTCTGGGCTGTGTTCAGCGCAGATGAGAATTCAGCAAGCGTTTCTGCTTGAAACGCAACCGCACCGAGAGATTCGGCAAATTTGAAGGCATCCATAGGAACTTCATATAATGTGCCATCAATTCTGCCTGTTGTTTTTTCCATTCCTTTGAGAGCCATGTCCAGTTGTTTGTTGTTAACGACAATGAAAATGACGTTCAGATTGTTGCATACCGCGGTATTGATCTCCGTCCCCAGCATCATGAAACATCCATCCCCGGTGATACATACAACGGTCTCTTCAGGTGAAGCGGCCTTTGCACCTATCGCCATACCAATGGCGTTCCCCATGCAGGCAAAGTAAGCGTCAAACACAAAGCTGCCTGGTTTCTTGACTTTATATCGCTGAACCGCATGAAATCCATGGCTGCCATCATCAACAAACAGCTTATGATCGTACGGAAGCAGATCACTCATTCCGTCTAACACAGAAGCCAGAGACAGTTGGGGGAGATCTGGTAAAGGGACAGTGTAATCGATGGGTGCCGTGGTTCTCACAGGAGTAGGGAGGTCTTCTAATGTACCCAGCAAATATTGCAGGTTGTCCTTCAAATCACCGGTGATATGTAAGGTTTGAGCGCTCAGAATCTTGCCTACAAATGTAGGATCAGCGTCAAATTGAATGAGGTGTGCCGGGTGATGTTCAGGCTTCAGATTGCAGAGGGTCATGTCACTCAGACGTGAACCGAGTACAATATAAAGGTCACTTTGGTTCAACATGTCGTCTGCATGCGGGAAACCTCCAACACCACAAGGTCCATGGTACAGGGGATGGTCCCACGCAATCGCTCCCTTTCCACCAGGCGTAGTAATGACAGGAATGTTGAACAATTCGGCCAATTGAAGCAATTCATCATGGGCTCTGGCGCGACTTACACCTTTACCAGCAATAATTAAAGGGCGGTTGGATTGTTGAATGAGAGGAAGAATGCGATTCAGGTTAGATATACTAAAAAGAGGTTCCGGTTCGGGAATGACAATCCGGCATTGGGATAACAACTCGGTCTGTACATCAAAAGGAAGACAGAGGTGAACAGGACCTTTATTCGGACCAAGGGCAATGGATAAAGCATGATTCAGCAGTGTGCCGAAGTGATCTCCACGCTCAACGAGTCTGCTGAATAATGTGGCAGGCCGGAACATCTCGGCCAGATCAGCCAGATAGGAAGAGGAATCCTGGCACTGAGGTAACCCCAGTTCCTGGATGGATTGATGACCCGTAATAAACAGTACAGGCAGATTGTTGGCCTTTGCATGTGCTGCTGCAGTAAGCAGATTGGTTCCGCCTGGACCGGATGTGGCAAAGGCAACGCCGAGTTTACCCGTCTGTAATGCATAACCGGATGCGGCAAAACCTGAGCTGGATTCATGACGGCCTGGAATGAACTCTAATCCGTAATCCACCATTTTCAGTACAGCAGGGCAGATGGATTTACCAATAATACCAAAGACATGAGTAACGCCTAGATTACGCAGAGTTTCTGCCAAATAGTCCGCAACTGTTCTCATGCGGGACACCTCGCTTCATGAAATAGGTTATTAGAACCATACGCATATTCCATTTGTTGAATGCAAGTTACTGTCTAAGGTTGTAAGAGGAAATATTCATTGTTATTAGGAAGAGTATCTTTTTTTGTGGTTTTTTGTCAACCTGTTTTTGTGAGTCTAAATTCCTGATTCTTAAGTTGGTAACGCTTTAAGTGTTGCTGGATAAAGTGAAAACAATTGGTTATATATCCCTGGAACGAATTACCCGGTTGTTACTAAGTTACAAATAATGTAAAAATATGACTAACAATGATGAATTTCAGCCTCTAATAGCAACTTGAAAGCTAGGGATTTATCTTTTTTCGTATCAACGCATCGCATTCGCAATTCTTTGCTTTCTGCTATACTGGAAAGGAATTGGGAGGGGATGGAATGACAGTCATCAAGATGGCTCTGATTGGGCTGGGTAAAATGGGATTACATATGGTTCATCTCATCGAGAATACAAAGATGGACACGAAGATTGAGATTGTTGCGGTGTGTGATGCGAATGAGGAAAGTTTGGCGTCTTTTGCAGCTTCTCATCGGGGAGTTAGGACGTATACGGATTACAAGCAATTGATGAATGAACATCAGATTGATCTGTTGTATATTGCAGTTCCGCCGAAATTTCATTATCCGGTTGTCATGGAGGCGCTGGAGCGCAAAATTCATGTATTCTGCGAGAAACCGCTTGCCAATAGTATAAAAGAAGCCAAAAGGATGCTGGATGCAGCAGAGCAGGCGGGCGTTGTTCATGCCATCCATTTCTCGATGCCGCATGAACCTTCCGTGCTGAAGTTGGAAGAGATGATTGAGCAGGGTACAGTGGGGACAATTCGCAAAATAGATCTCATTTTGCAATTCCCGCAGTGGCCACGATCATGGCAACAGAATGCATGGATTACGAGCCGGGAACAGGGTGGATTTATTCTTGAAGTGGGGATTCACTGGATTCATATGATTCAAAAGGTGTTTGGTGCCATCCGGGTTGTTAGCACTCAGGTTCAATATCCTGAGAATGGTGACTGTGAACTAGAAGTACAGGCTGCAATGGAACTGGAAGACGGAACCCGAATTCAGCTAAACGGCATCTCTCAATTTGCGGGGGAAGAACGTGTATCCATGGTGGTGTACGGTACAAAAGGCACGATTGCTCTGGAAAATTGGGAAGAATTGAAGACTGGCATGGTGGGGCAGCCACTTTCTCCAGTAGAAGTGCTTGAATCCGCCAGTGAATTGCCGGTTCTTAAACATGTCATTGCCCGTATACAGGGCAAACCAGCTAAGATATATGACTTTAACGATGGGTATCAGGCACAATTGGTACTGGAAGCGCTACGGAACACGGAACAATCAGGATAAGAAAAGGAGTGTCAGGTTTTTTCATATGAGGTGCCCAGTGCACCTTTTCCTGATTCAGCTCTCCTTAACACAAACAAGCATCGCAGAGGCTTGGGTGAGTCTGTCTGCGATGCTTCTTTCCTTTGATATATGCTCATGATACAGCTATTTAGATACTCGATCAGTAGGTTGAGTCGGATTATGCAAGTTTAAAGCGTTTAACCAGTTGATCAAGCGCGTCGGACATTTCATTCAACTGCTTGGACGTGTCAGACATTTCCTGCAGAGAAGCAAGTTGTTCCTCCGTCATTGCAGATACTTCTTCCGTGGCTGATGCAGTATCTTCCACAACAGCCGATACTTCATTGATGGACTTCATCACAGCCTCACTACCGGAAGTTAACTCCTCGACAACAGCAGATACCTCCAGAACTTCACCACTGAGGTTATGAATATGCTGAGTAATGGTTGAAAAAGCATTACCTGCATCCTCAATGGTTCGTAACCCTTCATTCACATGTAGAGTGCTCTCATCAACCACCTGCACCGTACTTTGAACACCTGCTACCACGGTTTCCAATATACTTGTAATCTCTTTGGCTGATGTTGCACTTTGGTCTGCAAGATTACGAATTTCCGCGGCAACGACAGCGAAGCCGCGTCCATTTTCCCCAGCGCGGGCAGCTTCAATTCCGGCGTTAAGTGCAAGCAGATTGGTTTGTCTCGCAATACCCGACATTGAATCTGCAATGTTGATCACTTGATCAGACATCTTCGAAATTTCATTAATGGCTTCCTGTACAGAGAGGAAGGATTGTTCAATGGAACTCATTTTACCTACAGCATTGTCAATGCGCTGTTGCCCATCCACGGCAATGGATTCGGTACGAACTGCACGGCCTGCCACGTCACTTGCCGAGGAGGCAACACGATTAAGCCCGTTGAGGGATTGCTGCATCGCAGCCACCATGGTTTGCGTAAGAGCAACCTGTTCATCAGCGCCTTCAGCGACACGTTCCATGGCAGTGGCAACTTCTTTTCCTGCAAGATGGCTATCGGCAACCCCTTTATCCAATCGATCCGAAGCTGTGCTCAGAATCATGGCATTGCTCTGAACGTCCAGCATCATTTGCTGCAAACCAGTGAGCATTGTATTGGCTGCCTCCGCGAGTTCACGAGTTTCGTCTTTCATTGGCGTAGCGATTCTCAGTGTCAGGTCACCATTGGAAGAACCGATGTCATTTAATGCCTGCTTTACGGTACGAATGTTTCTAACAATGGCACGTGACAGGACCAAAGCAGTGATGAACGAGATAATGGCCACAACGATAAGTGCCCCATACAGTTCCAAGTTCAGTAGTGTGTTTTTTTGCTTCAGTGCTTCTGTACGGTTATCGGTTAACGTATGCTCGTTGGTTCGAAACGTATCGAGAGCAGTGCGAATCTGGTCCATGTCTCTTTTACCTGGATCATCTGCGAAAAAATCTCGAATGGCCTGCGTATTATTGGCTTGGCGAAGGGCGACCACAGGTTCAGCAGCGACCTGGACCCAGTTCTCCATAGTAGTATGTATGTCTTCCAAAAGTGCAAGTTGAGCCGGATTATCCGAAATTAAAGCCGCAAGTTCATCTCTGAGTGTAATAAGTTGCTCTTTTCCCTGGGTGTAAGGATCGAGGTAATTGTCCTGACCCGTGATGATGTAACCGCGTTGACCTGTTTCCATATCTACCATGTTTCTTTCGAGTTCATAGGTGAGGGCATGTACCCTCATATCGTGATCGACCAGAAAATCCAGTTCCCGTTGGAGCTGACTTGTGCTGTTCTGAATCAGCAGGATGCAACCAGCCAGTACAGCCAGTACAAGTAAATATCCTAATCCGATCTTATAAAAAATCTTAAAGGTCTTTCGCTTTTTCATGTTTGTTATTCCTCTCTATGGGGTATATGTAGTTGTCGAAAAAACCGGAAATGTGATAATTGTAGGTCTTTAGATTAGGTGTCTAAAGCACTATTTTTTTAGTATTATACGTAAAGAAACTTCTTTTGTATATAGTTTGTTGAACTACAATATAATGTTTGGTTGATGTTGTATAAGGTTGGGGTTGATGATCTTTTACATTCGTTGGTTTACACGTTCAAACGTTATGTTTATCATGGGAAGGGAACGATTCCAATTACATATACAATATCCCAATCCGAAAGGAACATTGGACATGAATAAAGAGAAGGTTTTGCTCAAACCGGAAGCGATGATTTTTGACATGGATGGTACGCTGTTCCAGACAGAGACCCTGTTGTTGCCAGCTTACCAGCAACTATTTGATACATTGCGTGCCGAAGGGCACTTTGAAGGAGAAACTCCACCCGAGGAACGGATGCTGGGAAGTTTGGGCATGTTGCTCGAAGATATATGGAAAGTGGTTATGCCTGAGGCATCGGAAGCGGCACATCGCCGGGCAGACGAACTGTTGCTTCAACTGGAGATTGAGGGGCTTGATCAAGGAAGTTCTCAATTGTATCCGGGTGTGAAAGAAACGCTGCAAGCCTTAAAACAACAAGGAGTGCGTCTTTTTGTCGCAAGTAACGGGCTGGAGGACTATGTGAAGGGTGTGGCGTTTGCACACGAGATCATGCCTTTCTTTGAAGGGGTATACAGTGCAGGCCAGTACAAGACTCCTTCCAAAATTAATCTGGTGCAGATCCTGCTTGAGAAACATCGTATTCAGGACGCATGGATGGTAGGGGATCGCTCTTCTGACGTGGAAGCTGGTAAAATGAACGGTCAGGCGGTCATCGGCTGTGCTTATGCCGGGTTCGGTCGTGATGAGGAGCTTGCGGGCTCAGATGTTCTTATCTCTGATTTTACAGAACTGCTGCGTCTGTATGATGAAGCAGAGTAGCCTCTACGCTGCATACGTATACTGAGATTTAAGATTATGAACCACATGATATGAACCTGTATTCAACGAAATCCGTTGAACACAGGTTTTTTTGTTTGGTCATGCAGTCACATTCTCCCCTGTAGAAAGTTGATTTCCCTATCCCGCTTTTCTCCATATTCCCTCTATACTTCATTCAAAAGCTATAGGGGGTCCGATTCTGGTGAAACCATCCAAAATACATGCCTATATGTTCATCTTTCCAAGTCTTTTTCTAACTCTTGTATTTGGGATCTATCCGCTGTTATGGGCGCTGCGTTACATGTTCTATGATTATCAAGGCATTGGGACGCCTGTCTTTATCGGGCTTGATAATTTTGGACGCATTTTGCGTGACGGGCAATTCTGGGATTCTGTAGGCAACACGGGTGTGTATGCCCTGGGCAAACTCGTTGTTACAATTCCACTGTCGTTAACTTTGGCGATTATTCTGAATCGCAAATGGAGAGGGCGATCCCTCTTTAGGGCGATCTATTATCTTCCCACTATTTTTAGCGCTTCGGTCATGGCGATTGTATTTTTTATTATTTTCAACTCCTATAACGGAATATTGAACCAATTGCTGCTTAAGTATCATGTGATCTCCGAATCCATTAGCTGGCTGGGGGCTGAACATGCCATGCTAACAACCATCATCATCGCCATCTGGGGGGCTGTGGGCAACTATATGTTGTTGTTCATTGCGGGTCTTCAGAGCATTCCTGAAGAGCTTTATGAGGCGGCATCGCTGGATGGAGCGAGTGAGTTTCAGAAACTGCGTAATGTAACGATTCCGTTGCTGGGTCCTGTCTTGCAGATGATCATCATGCTGGCAATTACTACGGCGCTGAAAGGTTACGAGAGTATTATGGTGCTGACCGAAGGGGGGCCGTATGGCAAAACAGAGGTGATGTATCTGTATTTGTTCAAACTGTTGTTTCCCGTGTCGGCTGACACCCAATCACTCCAGCAGCTCGGTTATGGCAGCGCGGTCGGTTTCACAACGGCTCTCATCGTAGGGGCTGTGACGCTCATTTACTTCCGTATATCCAAAAAGCTCAATGATGTCTATTAATCCCATTCAGGAGGAAACGATGATGACTCAAAACGTGCTTGCGCCCTCAGGGTCTCCCCAACTCATTCGCTGGACCAAACGAACGGTACTTTGGTTGTTTTTGATCACAATCGCTCTGCTGTCGCTGTTCCCCATCATACTTGTATTGCTCGGTTCCTTCAAAACAAACCAGGAATTGACCGGAGGAGCTACCATCTGGCCGAAGATTTGGCAGTTCTCCAACTATGCTCAGGCTTGGAAAACCGCCAATTTTTCGGGTTTTACGATGAACAGCGTGTTTGTTAGCATCAGTACAACAGTTGGCACTTTGCTGGTAGCTTCGATGTCAGCCTACGCTGTGGATCGAGTGAATTTCAAAGGGAAAAAGGGATACACCCTGCTCATGGCATCTACTCTCTTTATTTCCATAGGCGCAGTTGTGCTGCGTCCGCAATTTGACCTCATGGTCAAGCTGGGGCTGAATACCACGTTGTGGGGCGTTATTATTATACTGATCAGCGCACACGCTGCCACATACTTTATTCTGATTGGTTTCTTCAAGAGCATTCCACGCGAACTGGATGAAGCGGCGATGATTGATGGCTGTAATTTCTTCACCACATACTGGCGCATTATTCTTCCGCTCCTGCGGCCCGGACTCGCCGTTGCAGGTCTGGGTGTATTCCAGAGTTCTTGGAATGAATATATTCTTCCTTTTGTGTTCACCATGAGCAATCCGGACTTGCAGACTTTGCCGGTTGGGCTGGCTAATCTGCGATATGGCATCGGAGCTGCGGCTGAGGTCCAACTGATGATGGCCGGAGCCTGTCTGTCCATTTTGCCGCTGCTCATCGTTTATATTTTTGCCAACAAATCATTCATGCAGGTGACCTTGGGAGCTGTGAAAGGATAGGCGTGAGCACAATCATGGAAACGGTTTTACGGGTAATTCCACTGTGCTATACTCATTTTAATTCACAGCGGACGGGCCAAGCCGTGTTCAAGGAGCGAGCGCCGATGATATTCGACTTTTATAAAATGTCCCTGAAAAAAAGAATACAGCTGCTGTACATTTTTCTCGTGGTCTTGTGCATCAGTGTGACCGGTATATGCTCTTATCTCTTTGCTGCACGAAGCATTGAGCAGAATGCACTTGAACTGAAACAAAGCATTCTGAACAAATCCGTGCAGGTTATGGATGAACATCTAAGGCACATTGTTGTATCCTCTTTTTCTTTTATGCTCAATGAAACGTTCACCCAGGTCATGAAGGACGTGGGAAAAAATAACACATCTCATTATTATCAGAATCTCTCGCTGCTGCAAACATCGTTTGCTCAATTGAAGCTCGTAGAGCCGCTGATTGATACCGCATATCTGACAACACCCATCGGTGATTTTTTCTCGACCAAAGATTTTCCGAATCGCAATAATTCGTTCAACAGGGAATACGGACGCTACGTGAAGCTCCAAGGCTGGAATACGATGTGGTTTGGTTCACATCAGAGTGAGTTGTTTCAATCCCAAGGAAATGTGTTATCTCTGTTGCTCAAACCCATTGTGATCGATAATCATACCTATTCGAATGTATATATGGTCGTCAATATGAAGGAAGAGGCGATGCGGGACATTCTGACGCAGGATCTCATGAATAACCAGATTCAACTGTTTTTGCTGCACAAAAACGGAAATGAAGTCATTCGGCCCAGGTCCCGAAATGACGATTTCATTATGGAGCCTGACTTTACCCAACAGTTTAGCCGTGACGATGCTGGAGATTTTACCTACAGGAACGAGCAGGGGGAGGACATGCTTGTTAACTATTCGGCATTGTCGATGAACGAGGATTGGGTCATGGTAAGTGTGCAGTCCAAGGCTGACTTGTTGTCCCCCCTCCAAAAGATACGCTGGCTGATCATCCTGATTATGTTGTTTTGCATTTTACTCGCACTCGGGTTGTCCAGGCTAGTGGCCTCCGCTCTGCTGAAGCCGCTGAACAAACTGCGACGTCTGATGGTTGAGGTGGAGTCCAATGATCTGGATGTACGGTTTCGCAGCAAGTATGACGATGAAGTCAGCGCTGTAGGGCATCGTTTCAATCGGATGTTGGACCAGATTCAGATTCTGTTTGAAGAAGTACGGACAACGGAGCAAGACAAACGGCGGTTTGAGGTCAAGGCGCTTCAGGCGCAGGTTGATCCTCATTTCCTCTACAATACGCTGAATACGATGTTCTGGAAAAGTGAGAGCGGAGAGAAGAAGGATGTAAGTGAGATGATCGTCTCCTTATCCTTATTATTCCGTCTGGGACTGAATGATGGGAAAGACATCACCAGTGTGGAGCAGGAGATCAAACATGTCGAACAATACATGCAGCTTCAGCAAAAATGTTATGAGGATCTGTTCGTTTATCGAATTGAGGTGGGGGACCCCTCTTGTTACGCTGTTGATATTTTAAAAATATTGCTTCAGCCCTTGGTCGAGAATTCCATCCTGCATGGATTCAATGACAAAGAAGATTTGGGCGTTATCCTGATCCGCATTGATCGTCAGGGTGACACACTACGGCTGGAGGTGGCTGACAATGGATGTGGGATGGATGTAGCCAGCATCTATGCTGAGGATGCTCCTGACGGGGGACGCAAAGGTTATGCCCTATCCAATCTCCAGGGCAGACTAAGCCTGCACTACGGGGATGTGGCCTCGATTGTGTTTCATAGCAGTACAGATGTGGGAACAACGGTTGTTATCACGATTCCGATCACCTGAGGAGGGGCAGTATGGGCCAATTGACGATGTGTGTTATGGATGATATCCAGGCAGTTGTAAAGGGCATATCTTCAACTATTCCGTGGGAAGATCATCAGGTTCGGATTGTAGGCACGGCGGGCAATGGAGAGCGCGGTTGGTCCTTGTTGCTGGAGCAGCAACCCGACATCGTGATTAGTGATATCAGGATGCCCAAGCTGAGCGGACTGGAGCTAATGAAGCGGGCATTGGATGCCGGACTGCGAGCCAAATTTATTTTCATCAGTGGTTATTCGGATTTTCAATATGCACAGGAGGCCATCAAGCTGGGGGCATCGGATTATTTGCTCAAACCGTTTACCCCTGAAGAAATACTCGGTGCGGTGTTGAAGGTAAGACAGGTGATTAAGGAAGAGCAGGCACAGTGCAAACAGTTGGAACAGTTGGAGCAGAAGGTGGAGAGTAGCAGCCAGTACGAGCGTCACAGCTATCTACTGGGCTTGTTGCGTCATGAAATCGGGGGTTTCCTGAATGAAAGTCGCTGGAATGAGCTGCATATTGATCTCGATTCCTCCAATCTTCTCGTGATGGTTATCGAGGTGGATGGTTATACGCGATATGGATACACGATGCATTTGGATGCCGAAATCGTTCCTTTTGCGGTCCAAAATATTGTGGGAGAAACCTTGAACCGCTATACCAAGGGCGTTGTTTTACGGGAAAACCGATTCCGGCTTGCCGCCATATTCAACACACCAAGTCAGATCGACGTCTCCGAGCTACTGGAGCAATGCCGCCAAAATGTGGAGCGATTCAGCAAAAAAACAGTCTCGATTGGTGTGGGTACGATTGCCCGCAGACCACAGGAAATCTGGACGTCCTACGCACATGCAGATCAGGCGATATCCTATCGTTTTTACAGTGAAGGAAACTGCATCCTCCAGTATGCTGAACTGGAGAATCAGGCCTGTGTGGCCCCGGTATATCCTTTGGAGAAGGAAAAAGAGCTTTTTTACGCACTGAAATGTGGTAATGAGAGCACCTGTCACCGCATCATTGATGAAATTCTCGAAGAATGGCAGGTTTCCGAAGGTTTTCCCGAGCCGCTCACGATGATTCGTTTGCTGTCTGGACTGGCTTTTGCCATCTACCGTGCCTTTTGTGATGAGATTACAGCAGAGGAACGCTTGCGTCTGGAGGCCGACCTGACAGTACTTGAGGCGATGCGCTCCTTGACGTTTGAGGGCTGGAGGGGATATATCAAGCATTTTAGCAGTATGGGTTGCGAGATTATGGACAAAAAACGACTCACCGATGTCAAACAGGCGATTAGCAAAGCACAGGAATATATCAGTCTGAATCTTGCAGAAAATCTGACGCTGCATGCCTGTGCCCAATCTGTGCATTTAAGTCCGAGTTACTTTGCCAATGCCTTCAAAAAGGAAACGGGCATAACGCCGATTCAATATATTACTAAGATGAGGATGGAAAAAGCAAAAGAGTTGCTGGTTGCAGGTGTACAGGTGCAAGAGATCTGCCAGAGGCTGGGTTATGAGGACAGGCCTTATTTCAGCGGTTTGTTCAAGAAATATTGCGGCATGACGCCAACCTGCTTCCGGCAAATGTATGAGAATTGAAACCGATACGGATCGTCATTTTTCCCACCATGCAAAGTCAGAATGTCCCTCACCTCCATGAAAGCGTAGCGATTATCATTACGTTAACGGATAACCAAACGGGTTGTCCAGACAAGCATAAGGGGGCATATCAATGGTTAAAAATTGGATGGTGACTACGCTAAGTGCATTGCTGGCGCTAAGTTTGGCAGGTTGTTCTGCTGACAGTGGTACTTCAGCAAATAGCGAATCGGGGACCAACGGGGAGAATGCCGGAGGGAAAACCAAAATCATATATTGGACACCGGACCGCCATGATGCTGATTTTATGAAATCCAAGATCGATGAGTTCAACCAGACGAACAAGGACAACATTGAAGTGGAGATGACCGTGATGGGGGACAACTATCCACAGGCGGTCGATATTGCTTTTGCCAGCAAGCAGGCACCCGATGTGCTGCAAGTTAATGATTTTCAGACGTATTATCAGAAGGGGTATCTCGCCCCGATCGATGGATACATGAGTGATGAGATGAAGGCCGTGTTTAAAGACAGCATGATTGAAAATAAAAACACGATTGATGGAAAAATATATTCCCTCCCCAATACAGGGCAGGTCTGGCGGCTTGTGTATAACAAGGATATTTTCAAAAAGGCAGGGATCGAGAGTCCGCCAAAAACGTTGGCTGAGATGGTTGCAGATGCCAAAAAAATTACCGAAGTTGGTAAAAGTGAAGGCATCTATGGTTTTGCCAGCCCGTTCAAGAGCAGCAGCGGTTTCTGGAGAGCAGCCAATACGATTGCAGGTGCAAGCAATAATGTTGGTATTGATGGTTACAACTACAAGACTGGCCAATTTGATTTTGGGATGTACAAGGATATCGCAATGGCACTTCGTCAGATGAATCAGGATGGCAGCATGCTGCCAGGTGTTGAAAGTCTGGACATCGATCCGCTCAGAGCCCAGTTTGCTCAAGGTAAAATCGGAATGTACATTAACCACTCCGGTGAACCAGGTGTATATAAAGATCAGTTTCCTACAAAAGAAAATTGGGCAGCCGCTCCTGTACCGACTAATGATGGAACGATCAAGGGCGCTTCGCAAGTCATCGGGGGCTCCTACATCGGCATCAATGCAGATTCTGCCAACAAGGAAGCGGCATGGAAGTTTATGGAGTATGTGTACAGCACAGATCTTCAGAGTGAGTATTACGAAAAAGGATATGGGATTTCACTGATTCCTGCTGTACTAAGCTCTGGTAAAAAACCAAGCATTCCGGGCATTGAAGGTTTCCTGCCCAAACGTTATGATGCCATTTTCCCGGCAAATCCAAGTGTGGTGACCGAGAGTTCACTGGAAGGAAATAAATGGAGCGATGCATTCTCCATCTATGTATTCACGGGTGGTGATCTCGATAGTGTAATCAAGGATCTGGATACGAGATACAATGCAGCTCTGGAGAAAACCAAAGCAGCAGGGCTGACCAATATAACTGCTGATCCATCGTTTGATTCTTCCAAGCTTCAGGGCAAATTTTCCACAGAAGACTAATAAACGTTCATAGCGGCCGTGGTTTAACTACTTCGGTCGCTTACTCACAAGGAAAGGGGAAAAGCAAAATGATTATTAATCATGCGTCTATCGATGCACATATCATTAACGAAACGAGTTCCCGCAAGATCTTGGGCATGGGCGGTACATTAATGATGGTGGAGGTTACCTTTGCTAAAGGGGGTATTGGAGAAGTTCACTCCCATGATGCGCACGAGCAGGTCAGCTATATCGTCAAAGGCAGCTTTGAGGTACAGGTCGGTGAAGAAACTTGCATCTTAAAAGCAGGGGACAGCTTTTATGCCGGTTTTAACGCCCCGCATGGGGTCAAGGCACTGGAGGACTCCGTCATTCTGGATGTGTTTACCCCATTCCGTCAGGATTTCCTCGAGGCGTCCCAATGAGCGATTTTTACCTTTCGGCAACGGATCTGCAACGGGCTGCCCAATATTATGAAAAACATTTTCCAGAAGAAGCCCGAAATTCGCTCACGATTGCCAATCGTGCCATCCTGAATGAATTTATCGTTCCTTATACCAACGATCTGAATCGCTGGATTCCGATGGGGACACCTGTGGACTGGCTTCACAACCCGACCAATGATCTGGAGTTCACATGGGGCATCAATCGACACTGGCATATGCTCGATCTGGGAAAGGCGTATCTGATGAAGGGCAATCCACTATATGTGACAGCTTTCATTGACCACTTCCGTAGCTGGAGACAGCAGAATCCGGTACCTGTAAATCTGGTTTACGACGAGGCCGTGTTCTTTCAAAAACCCGGTCCGTGGCGCCTGCTGGAGACGGGACTACGTGTGCAGTCCTGGATATCGGCATATAAATATATGGAAGCGAGTTCACTGATAGACGAAGGCTTTCAGGCGGAGTTTCGACAAGGTCTGGACGAGCACGCCGAGTTTTTGACCCGTTACCTTGGCAGCACGGAAATCAATCATGCCATTATGCATATGCAAGGTTTGTTCATGATTGCCACGTTCTACCACCAGCACCCCCGAAGTCCACACTGGCGTCAAGTGGCGATGGAACGTCTTGAGCTGTGTTTGCTGCATCAGTTGGGTGAAGAAGGGATACAGATTGAACTGACAACACATTACCACAATGCCAGCATCGAGATGTTTGGCACCCCTTATCGGTTGGGCGAGATATCAGGACATCCTTTCTCGGCATGGTATGCCCGCTGTCTGCGCCAAATGGCTGCATTCACCGAGGCGCTGATTCGACCAGATCATCAGTCTACCGGTATTGGTGATTCGGATTGGGTTGGTGATGGACGACAACGACTGACCCTGCTTGGAGCGATTCTGGACGATGATGATTTGATGGCTCGCGGAACAGATAGCTCGGAGTGTCTCTGGTTGCTGGGTGTGGAGAAATATGAGCGATGCCTCAGACTACAGGCTTCTTCTTCTCCGGCGTTGTCGAGCCGGGTTTTTCCGCAGACAGGATATTATGTTATGAGGGACAAGTATCAATATCTTTTTTTTGATGCGGCTGCCATGGGCGGAGCACACGGACATGCGGATGCGCTGAATGTGGAGTGGATGTGGAAGAACCAGCTTTTCTTCACGGACACCGGACGTTATACGTATGAAGAAGGGAAATGGCGGCGGTATTTCAAAAGTACGCGGGCGCACAATACCGTCACGGTGGATGGTCTGGATCAGACACCTTATCTCTCCACACAGCAATGGGGTGAACCGGAGGCTCAGGCCACAACGCTACGTTGGGAGAGCAATGACAGCTATCACTTCATTGATGCTTCACAGGATGGATATACACATTTGCCAGATCCAGTTACACATCGTCGGTGGATGCTGGCAGGGGTGGAGATCCCTATACTACTAATTGTGGATTGGCTGGAAGCAGAAGCAGAGCATACTCTGGAGCAACGTTTTCACTTGCATCCGCAAGCGGATATTGCGTTGAGAATGAATGAAGCTGGAGAAATGACGGCGGATATGAGCTATGAGGCAAATTCCATAACGCTGACGATGCAATGGGTTACGGCAGGCATCGGGAAGGGAGCCTTCGCGTTGACGGAGCAGCCCGGCTGGGTATCTGAGGTGTATGGTTCCAAGTCGGAAACATCGGTCATTCAGGGCAAGACTGATTTCTCTGGTAAAGTGGGTATTCTGACGTTGTGCCTGCCTGCGGATCATATTGACCAGGTTACACGTGTTACCACATGTCAACTAGAACCTGACCTGATGAGATTGACATTATCTTATGTGCAAGGTGAGGAAAAAGGGTATATTGTGATTGACAACGACACGCTGCAATGGACGAAAGAACAGAAATAAAAAACAGTGAAGCAGGAGCAGATGCTCGCACTTGGCGAACATACACTCCTGCTTTGTCTTATCCATTCACTTGACTTTCCTTTTTCTTTTTACTTTGGCGTTTTTTTGCGAAACGGGCTTGGGAATGGCTGGCTTTCTGGACGTTCCGGGAGGTCTGTTGCGATATACATATAAGGCATACTCCAGCGGTTGAGTGATGGCTTTATAATAGATATCCCGCTCCCCGATGCGAGCGAATACTTCACGCGCAGGTTTGGGATTAACTTCAAGCAGGTAGATACGTCCGCTTCGGTCAATCGCCAAATCCAGTGCCAGCTCACAAAGGTCCCCATACGTATCTTCCAGAAACGAAGCAACATCAATGCCAAACGTTTCTGCAGTTGTGTTAATTTCTGCCCGGAGGTCGTCATCTTCGATCCATTGCTTCATGAGTCGGTTCATCGCTATTGCCTGACCGCCGCCATGCAGATTGGAGGTCACGCTTTTTTCTGCACCCATGCGTCCAGCACATCCAGTAAGCTCCCATTGTCCTTCACCGTTCTTCTGAACGAGCATGCGATAATCATGCACACGTCCATTCGGAAGCTGAAGTTGAATGCCCTTTTGTACAAGATACTTGTCTTTCATGTTCCAGTGCTGGAGCAACGCGCCAAGTCGTGATAAATGAACTTTACGTGGAGTGATGATACGACGCTTCTGATCCCGCCCCTGAACAAGCACTGTATTAGCCTCGCTACTGCTGCGTTCAATGCGCAGAATACCACGTCCGCCTGTTCCATTAATGGGTTTGAGATAGACCAGAGAAGAAACTTTGAGCATCCGGTTTACATCGGACATATCCTGAAATAGAGCGGTTTCCGGCAGGTGTTCACGAAAGTTGGCTTTTTGTAAAAGGGTCTGATGGATGGTCCATTTATTGCGCAGTGGCCTGTTCAGAAAGAGCAGATGCCCATATTTCTCACGAAAAGCAAGCAATTGCTGGAACCTTCGATTACGCTGAATCCGGCAGCGATCAAAGATCAGGTCCGGGAATGATCGCCACTCCCTGGACCAGCCTTTTCCCTCATGAAAAACCATGGCTTCAATTTGTTTGCCGCCGGGGTGTACGTCGGCTGGTGTGAATACATAGATATCGAGTCCCCGCTTGCGCCCTTCAAGAATCATTCTGCGATAGACGCTTCGTTCTTCAAGAGCGCGATGTTCATTTAAGTACAACGTCATAATGCCCAGAACAGGTGAGGACACAAACAATCACCTTCTTTTTGCAGTATTCCTGTCTATCATCGTTTGGACTGACGGGCAAGATAAGCGCTGTAGTGAAATATACGTTCCAATGACCGCCGTCTGATCTGTGGTTCATCAAACTTCATGGGCTTTGCATTGGCTTCGAAAAACCAGAGTTCCCCCAGGTCATCAATGCCCAGATCCATGGACATTTCTCCGAGCGTGTAACCTGATCCCCGTTCTACCTGTCTTGCGATCATTAATGAAGTGGATTTCACACGTTTCATCAGGGTTGTTGACATTTCTTCGCCAAAAAGCTCAGTCAGCAGCTTCTCAGGGTCTTCTACGCTCCCGCCGCGTGGTACATGAGTTGTAATGCTGCGGGAGCCAGCAAGTCTCGCTCCTACACCGGTTACGCTCCATTGGCCCTTGGTATTCTTTTGTACAAGAACACGCAAATCGAAGGGGCGTTTACGAGAGGATGCCAATTCAATGCCTTGTTGCATGATATAGGGCGTATGTCCGGTTTCTTTGCGAATTCGTGCCCATAACTTGGAAAGTGTAGCTGCTTTATATGTCGTGCTTTTACGTGTGGTTTGTATTTTGAGTCGGTAGGGAAGCCGTTCTTTTTCCTGGAATTTAAGCATCATGATTCCTTTGCCAGCTTTGCCGCTCTCGGGCTTAAGGTATAGATAGGGATACGCCCGTAAAACGGCACCCAGAGAAGAAGCACTTCGCATCCGCCGAGTATAAGGGATCAGTTGCTGAGTCGATTTGGACTTCTTAAGCCATTCGAACAGATCCCATTTGTTAAAAAAGAATGGGTTATACAGTTCGATTCCGGATTGCATGCATTCGTCAATCTTGCGCTGAACGGAAGGTTTTCCTTCGTCTTCCCTGTTGGGAATACGATTGTACAGAACATGGGGAAGGGGGAAAGGTTGTGAAACCCACTTTCCACTCCCCTTGTTGTACGTATATCCTTTCACGGTGGGACCACTCACGTTCAGATCCCGCACAGTCACAATGTACACCACGTATCCCATGCTCTCGCCTGTCTGTAAGATATCCTGAAAATTTTGATGATTTCCCCTGAACATTCGCTGTTTATCATGCATGGTCAAAACAGCAATGACAGGTTTGAAATCATCATGAAGGCTCATCAAATTTCTTCCTTCTTCCGGAACTTGCTCAAATACAGGCAGTGTTCCAAGATGTGCTCCACCGACGATTTGCCCTCCACCCGGAGTGAAGGGTGACGGAAAATGGAGCGCCCGGGTTTGGCGTTCGCTTCGAACATCCATACATGTTCCTCCTGATCAATGCCCAGATCAAAGCCAATCTCACCAATCAGATGCTGGTGCTGGGTTTCAATCGCCTGGGCCAGTGTAATAGCGACGGATTTGGCCTGCTGAAGAACTTCTCCCGCACGATCGCCGAAGTTGCGACTGAGCGCCTGCTCAGGAGTCATTAGGGAGCCGCCATTTTTGATGTGTGTTGTGACGCTGCCACGTCCTGCCTTTTTGGCTCCAATCCCGACAACAACCCATTGATTGTTACCATTTTTGTGCATGTGAAAACGAAAATCAATTGGACATTCATCAATCTCAATTAGACGTATTCCCTGCTGAACAACATATCCGCGTAGCTGTTTGCCATGTCTTCCCTGAAGCATGCGCATCAGACTGTTGAAGGACCCAAAACGCAGGAGTGCATTACCGCCTTTTTTGCGATAACGTGCGAAATATCCACGTTTGGGCGAGTAAGTCAGGCGGTAGATCCCGTTCCCCAGACTTCCTGCAGTAGGTTTATAGTAGACGAACTGATGGCGTTCCAACATTTCCTTCATCTGTTCCACCGACGGGTTGGTAATCGATTCAGGGATATACCGTCCTGCTGCCGGTTCGTTCTCCAGCAACGTATAGATATCCGATTTGTTGAAAAAGCTCCAGTTGAAGAACGGAATTTTTCGGCGAACAAATCGTTCCCGCAGCTGGTTGATTGCTGGTGAGAAGTCTGAGCGTCTGCTCGGCAATCGGTTGTAGACAACATCGGGCAGAGGTACCGTTCTGCGGGTAAAGCTTCCGTTTTCATTCAGAAAAAAACCGGATACCGTCTCATTCTGCCAATTGATATCCCGGGGAGTAAAGGCATAAATATAGGATTTTCGGCTGCCTTCACGGAGTAACTGTTTGATGAAACCAGTACGGGAACCGAATGGATTCGTGCTCGTCGCAGGCCCGTCAGAGAGTACGCCGATCAGTGGACCTAACTGGACCTCGTCATTTTGCAAATTCCGGAGATAAATACTGCCCCGTTTCGGAACGTTCATCATATTACGGATACCTGAAGCGAGATACAGATGTTTACCTGCTTTTTTGATTGGTTTGATCGTTGCAGGTACCCGGTCACGCCCGAAGCGAAGGTGCACCGTTTTTTTGCCGGACAGGTTGAGGCTCTTCATTAAAGCGTTGGATACATAAACCACTTTATCCGGTTGCTTGGTGAAATGCAGATTGCAAAAGGTCAAACTCATGATTTATCCTCCTATCCTGAAAAGATCCTTGGGCTCCATGGCAAGCGGGCGCTGCGGGCCTCAGCCGCCGTGAATCGGGATGGGTTTCAGGCCAGCTTTGCTGGATGTATTCGGCAATTTCATTGGACGAATGACGTCCGTGAGAACATGTTGTTGCAACAGATAACGGGCATAGGCAAGCGGCCGCGTATAAGTCAGGGTATGCATGCGTCGGTCGCCCGCTTCTGCAAATGAGGTGCGGCCTGGTTTGGAGTTGACTTCAATTAGCCAGAGTTGGCCCTCTGCATCTGCTCCGAAATCAAGCCCCAATTCGGCTAACCTGCCGAAACGGCTTTCCAGCAGGGTGGGGATAAGAGTAGCAGTCTGCCGGATGCTCTTCAGCAGAGTTTCCGTGCGGATCGTTCCATATCGCTGGAGCAGATATGCGTGGGCAGGATATGCTTTACCCCCACCGTGAAGATTGGACGTGAGTGAACCTTCGGGTCCTTCCCGTACCATACATCCGGTAAGTGTCCAGCGACCTTGCCCATTCTTTTGCATTAGAGCCCGTATGTCGAATGCTCTTCCATGATGGCTAAGCTCCAGATATGGCTGCACGATCATCTTACGCTCAGCCTGATGTAATGCTAGCCAGGAAGATACAGCCTGGGTATGGTTGAATGTAAGAAAAAAGGGCTCATTGTCTTCGTTACGCCCCTCCACGATCCATGTCGATGGGGTCGTTCCCCGAGACAGGCGAAAAGTATTTTTGCCATGAGTCCCGGATACCGGTTTGAAGAACAGTCCTCTGGGCCAACGGTCCAGCCATGTTTCCCAAGGAATATGTGATCCGATCCGGGTTGTGGGAGCAAGTTGTGACCTCAAGTCAGGATTTCGGGACAACACACGATGCACCTCCCATTTTCCTGGAAGGGAAGCAGACCAATAACGATGTTGATCTGTGCCGTTGGTTGGTATCCATTCCTTAAGCTGTTGTCTGACGTACCTGGAGATTGGGCGAAGACAACGATCCATAATGAGATCGACTGCAGGAACAGGTACCGAATTCCACTTCCCTTGATGATAGGCATATCCCCATTGAAGAGGGAGATGGACTGCATCATTTGATATCGGGATCACAATAATCTGAAGGGCGTATCGTATGCTCCCCACACTGAGACGACGGCAGAAAAGTTCATCTGTAAAGGGAGGTGAGCCTTCGGTTGCACGTACCAGAATGGCCAGTGTCTTGGTCTGAGATGATGGAAACATTACGCTGCACCTCTCCTCTATCAGATTTGTTTCCAATAGGAAATAACTTTTCAAAAACCCGCCAGGTACGTAGAATATTCAAGCATGGCTTTGACGGAAGGGCGGATCTTGCTCTCACTCAGTGGTGTATTATCATTCTTGGATGGTTTGGAGTTGACTTCGAGCAGCCATACGCGCCCAGTGGTGTCCAGAGCCAGATCAATACCAAGTTCACCAAAATGGGCAGGGATGGCACTCTCAATCCCTTTAGCGATATCCAGTGCTGCGGTGTGCAATCCTGCATAAGCGGAAGCTTTGGCTGATCCAGACAACTGTGTTTTGGCAACAGCATCCTTGACGGTGCTGAGACTTCCACCCCGTGCCAGATTGGATACGTAGTGACTCCCGCCTGCAATCCGGGCGACGATGGAGGTTACACTCCATTTACCTGTACGGTTCTTTTGCACGAGCGCACGGAAATCCACGGGTCTGCCACTGTTGTCAATGAGAGTCAGCCCTTGTTGGATCTGATAACGCGTTGTTTTCATTTTCCCAGACATACTGGCATACAGTTTATCCAGAGAAGTATACGTTTGTTTCCGGGTGCCCCCGACGCCAGTCGCCAGAGTCAGGAAGCTTCCGTCCGTCTGACGTGAGACCCGGATAATCCCTTTACCCAAAGAACCACGTACGGGCTTCAGAAATACAACCGGATGTCGGTTGCACATCGTCTTGAGCTTGGCGGACGTCTTGAGTAAATGAGACTCGGGAAGAACTCGTTTAAGCGTTGAAATGGACTTGAGTGCGTCAAACACTTCGTTTTTGTCCAGAAACTTTTCATTGAAGGTTTGCGTGCCGTAGAGCGATTTTACTTCTTTCATAAAATGCTGTACGCTAGGTTTGTTCTCAAGCTTGCGGGACGTTAGCCGGTTATTGACGACGTCTGCTACAGGCAGAACAGTCTTTTTCCAGCCGTCATCATACACCCAGCCTTTCATATAACCCGTTACCGCTCCAATATCCTCCGGTGTGAAAAAGGATACATAGGCGCCTCGCTTACGGCAGGCGTTCACCAGTTCTTGACAGAACATCGTGATGGAGCCAAAGGGCCGATCGGGCTGATCGGGATAATCCTGGCTAACCAGTACACTGATGTAGGGTCCAAGGCGAAGCGTACGGCTGGCTGAACGATAGGATACCCTTAGAACCGAACGTGGAACGAGACCGGTCTTGCTGGCAACTGTCTGATTGATGCGCAGCCCGTCATACCTTGGTACCGGAATAACAGTGACTTCGCGGCGGAAAGAGCCAAATTGCAGCTGAAGCGGCCTTCCTGAAGGGATTTTAAGCGCCTTAAGCACCCCTTCGCCCAGCATGATGACGTCGTCCTGCAGGATGCCCGAGCCGGTAACCTGAATCGTTACTTTTTTAGTGGACATCACGGATCTCCTTCCGGGCGGCAACTTGATGTCTGATCTCGAAGTTGAACGGCATCTGAACATGGCATGTGCTTCATCATATGAGGACATATAACCCTTGGTGATTGACCCATATGGATTAAATGCATTTGATTTCGAGGCAGGTTATGGATGGCCTGTTTCAGATCGTCCTTGTTTGACAGCGGAGAAAAGCGTGTATTAACACGGATGAACAAACCAATCTGAGGAGGAATAATAGTGAACATTTATGACAAAGCCAATGATTTGGCCAAAGCACTGAGAGAAAGCAGCGAGGTGGAAGAGATTACTTCCGCGATGAAGCTGATTGAAGCTGATCCGGATGCAAAAGCAATGCTGGATAACTTCCGTGATCAACAAATGGAATTGCAACAACGTATGATGAGCGGGGATATGCCAGCTCCGGATGAGATGGAGAAAATGGAGAAACTGTTTGAAGTACTGAGCTTGAATCTGAACATCCGTCGTTTGTTTGATGCGGAGCGTCGCCTCAGTGTCATCATTGAAGACGTGAATAAAATTATTGCTGATAGCCTGGGTCATCTGTACGGTGGCGCTGAAGCGTAAAAAGGTAGTTCAAAAAGGTTGTCTTGTTTTTTTACCTGAACCTTTCATATTGGCTCCTTATCGTTCATAGACTAGACATATAGAGTCGATCAAGAACGAAGGAGCTGTGAATGGTGAAAAGGTTGAAAAAAGCAAAACATGTAATCTATCTGCTTATTGCGTTGTCGATGCTGGTCATTGCACTGCCGCGGATTTCCTTTGCTGGAGGAATGAACTGGGTTAATATTTTTGGCATCGTATGGGTGCTGTTCTCCTTATTAATCGTTGGTGCACATCTGCATTTTATTCTCGGTGTAGATGAAGAGAAGAAGCGTGCACTGGAAGCCGTTCGCCGGGCGAAGCTGCGGCAGTGGGAGATGAAACTGCTGGACAAGCAGGAGCGGAGCGAGTCTGTATAAGGTACAGAATGAGATCCAACATGGAAGACCGGAATCCCTTGGTACAAAGGGGCCCCGGTCTTTTTTGGTACATACAGAATTAGAGGTTAATGGGATGATTAAATTCAGATGGCGAACTTGCCTGTGAGAATGGGTAGGGGTGGGGTTATTTTCCTAAAGCCGTGTTATAATAGATACAGTATAGTACAGATGCATCTTCGGGGGTGGTACAGTTGGACGGACAGGAAGAGAACGTCACGAAGCATGAACAGTTACTTCAACATATTGAACAACTGAAGGTTGGCAGCAAAATATCAGTACGTGGACTTGCGCGGGAGCTGGGTGTAAGTGAAGGGACAGCATATCGTGCGGTGAAAGAGGCGGAGAACTTCGGGCTGGTCGTGACCAAGGAACGAATTGGAACGGTGCGGATCGAGAAGAGACCTCGGGGCATGTCGGAACAGTTGACCTTTGCTGATGTTGTGACCATTGTTGAGGGCCATGTGCTGGGGGGGAACGAAGGTCTCGCCAAACCGCTGCACAAGTATGTGATTGGTGCGATGAAGGAACAGGCAATGGCCCGTTATATCGACGCTGGGAGTCTGCTGATTGTGGGTAACCGTGAAGATGCTCACTCGCTTGCCCTTGAACAGGGAGCGGGCGTGTTGATTACGGGTGGTTTTGGGACAAGTCGTGAAGTAAGAATTATGGCTGACGAGCTTGGGCTACCGATTATTTCATCCAGACATGATACATTCACGGTGGCTTCAATGATTAACCGTGCGATCTTCGACCGGCTGATTAAGAAAAAAATTATGCTTGTTGAGGATATCATTGGTCAGAAACCTCGCTTGCAGGTATTGAAGGTGACCAGTTCAGCCGCAGATTTTCATATGTTGGTTTCGGAGACGGGTGAACATCGCTTCCCGGTGGTGGATGAATGGAACCGGGTCATCGGGATTGTGAGTCTGAAGGATGTCAGTGAGCTGAAAGAAGATCAAAGTATTGAGAAATGTGTGATACGCCGCCCGATTACGGCCTCGTTGCAGACATCTCTTGCTTCTGCTGCCCAGATTATGACCTGGGAAGGCATCGATTTTCTGCCAATCGTGGATCGGAACCGCAAACTGATTGCGTCCGTCACACGCAAGGAAGTGCTTCAGGCCATGCGGGATGCACAGAAGCAGCCACAACTGGGAGAGACGTTTGATCATCTGATCTGGAACGGGTTTGCCGAGGAGCGCGGTGAACAGAACGAACTGTTATTTCACGGATTCATCATTCCTCAGATGGCAACGGATCTGGGTACGATCTCCGAAGGTGTTCTGTTGAATGTGATGACACAGGCTGGCCGGCGGGCAGCGTGGGATGTTACAGGGAACGACCATGTGGTCGATAATGTAACGACGTATTTTGTTCGACCGGTACAGATTGAGGATCAGATCCTGGTTCGACCGTTAATTCTGGAAACCAGTCGTCGAACGTGCAAAATGGACATTGTGGTTACCCGTGAAGGCAGTGTGGTATGCAAAGCGGTAATGACATTGCAGTCGATTGACCATGCCTAGCAGGGTACGTTGCCTCGGGCATAGACAAAGAGAGTACTTCCTGATCAAGAAGCTCTGCCGGGTTGCGTTGTCGCGCGGTTCTGGCTTCGCTTAATGAAGGGGAAGTACTCTCTTTTTGCAGTCACAACGATTACGCTTCAACAAATCATGCAGATTGTCCGGAGGTTTTACCTGATCCGTTACTGGACCGTTGTCGAAGCCGCGCATAATAACTGCGGTTACGTATTCCGGCAAATACATTATACGCACCCATAATCAGAAATAGCGCTTCCACAATCACGGATAAAGTGGAGCCCGTGAAGACAAACATCAGAATCAGTGCAAGCACAACAAGCATGCCACCCATCCAGATATTTGTCCACGAACGGTACAGACCGGCGCTGGCAGCATCTGAACTTCTGTGTGAACGAATGCTGTTCAACGCTGCAAAAACCATGGCAACAGCAAAGATGGCGATTAGAGCATATTTGAGTACATCAATGAACACAAAGACGCAGCTCCTTTTCTGGAAAGCATTTACTGCCCTTATTGTACCATGCAGAGATGCAGACAAGGGCAGTTTTTTGCTGTTACGCAGGAACGTGCATGCGAATCTGTACCCAAACTTGCAGTACGCCTTCCATAACCAGCATCGTTTTGACCTGAACGGTGTACTCCTTTTCCCTGACCGAGTAGACTTTCTGATTTAGCATGATTCGTGTCATTTTGCTATACTCATCGATGTTGAATACATCTCTGCCCCGAAGTACCTCAAGTTCGTCTCCGAGTTTCTGTAACATCACTTTCAGAGAAGCCTCGTCTGGCCCCTTATCCGATTCTTCTGCACGGACCTTGATTTCCTTGATAACGGTTTGGCGTTTACTGTATTTTTTCAGCGTTTTGATATCCTCCTCATTCTGATGCAGCTGAAGCTGCAGCTCCTGATTGTTCAGCCACAACGCATTGTAACTCAGGTGAAATACACCGTTGTAGACGACACATCCAGCGATCATTCCCAGAACAAACACAGCGGTCATTCGCATCAGCGGGCGGTAACGAGAAAATGGCGGAACTCTCATGAACGCTGTTCCTGTCTCATATTAGCTCCGGCCTCCGCCGCACACCCATTTCACTAATTCGGTTCCCATATGTGCGCCCATAAAAGCAGAGATCAAATACAGGATTTGTTTGACCGCCGGAGACAGGTTACCATCCAGAAAATTGCTCTCGATGACACGCATGGGATCTATTGTGCCGCCAACAGCGGCTGCGAGTGCCCATATCTTTATTTTCCCGGAAATATCGAGCATCGTCTGTGTTGGAGGCTGAAGAGAGATCACTGCTCCAATACCTCCGATCATCGCGCCGCCCAGCACGATTCCAAACGCAATAAAGAAATCAAGAATGGCTTTGGACAAAAATGTGCTCACTGGCAACACCCCTTTCAGGCCTAGCAGCACACCTCCTGTCTTCGGTCTGTCACAGGGGGAGCGGCTTGTACTTCTATTGTATGGGCGTGCCCCCGAACGTTATGATAAAATAGAATAATAAAGTCTCCTTTTAAGAGGTTGTTACAAATTCTAATATGGGGATTCCATTTTTTATTTGTTTAATTCATATATATGAGATAGATAGGGTAGCAGAGGGATCAGAAGATCGATGCTGCGACTATCTGCGGCGAAAGGAAGAAAAAAACATGAGTTCTTTTGTGCATTTGCACGTTCACAGCGAATACAGTTTGCTGGACGGCGCTGCGCGTATTCCGGATCTCGTGAATAAGGCTGCAGATCTCGGAATGACGACACTTGCGCTGACCGACCATGGCGTGATGTATGGTGCAATTCCTTTTTATAAAGCATGTATGGAGCGAGGCATCAAGCCGATTATAGGTTGCGAGGCATACATGACAGCAGGGTCCCGCAAAGAGCGGGGAAGCCGCAAGGATCAACCGATTCATCATTTGATTTTGCTGGCCAAAAATATGACGGGTTACCGTAATCTGATGAAATTGTGCTCCATTGGACATCTCGAAGGTTTTCATTACAAACCCCGTGTAGATATGGAAAGTCTGGCTGCCCATCACGAGGGTATTATCTGTCTAAGTGCGTGTCTTGGTGGTGAAGTACCACAACATTTGCTGCATGGGCGAGAAGAAGAGGCAAGACGTGCCGCGTTACGCTACAAAAATATCTTTGGTGCCGACTTCTATCTGGAACTTCAGGATCACGGGCTTTCCGAGCAAAAAAGGGTAAATCCGCAGTTGATCAAACTGGCGGCTGAGCTTGAGATTCCGCTTGTAGCGACCAATGATGCGCATTATCTGTCGGAAGAGGATGCTGAGCTTCAGGATGTGCTGATCTGTATCGGAACGGGCAAGACCGTGGATGATGAGACTCGGCTTCGGATTGGAACCAATCAGCTCTATCTGAAAAGTGAAGAAGAGATGGCTCGTTTGTTTCCTCATGTACCGGAAGCTCTGGCAAACACCGTCCGTATTGCGGATTCCTGTGAGTTGAAGCTGGAATTCGGCAAATCGATTTTGCCGGAATACAGACCGCTTCCCGATGGACTCAGCCCTTCGGTGTATCTGCGTCAGCTGTGCGAAGAAGGAATGGAGGAGCGTTATGCGCAGTCCACACGTTGGACAGATGCGGAGCTTCGATCCGAACTCGAACAACGATTGGCGTATGAGCTGGGTATAATCGACAGCATGGGATTCTCGGATTATTTCCTGATTGTCTGGGATTTTATCGCCTATGCACATAAGCAAGGCATTGTTACTGGACCAGGCCGGGGGTCTTCGGCAGGAAGTCTGGTTGCGTACACGCTGCATATTACCGATGTTGATCCGATGAAATACAACCTGCTCTTCGAACGATTCCTGAATCCCGAGCGGATATCCATGCCGGATATTGATATTGACTTCAGCGATGAGCGGCGGGATGAAGTCATTGATTATGTCGCGCATAAATATGGCAAAGCCCATGTCGCCCAGATTATTACGTTTGGAACGATGGCTGCCCGTGCAGCCGTACGTGATGTTGGACGGGCACTGAATGTGCCTTATGGTGAAGTGGACAAGGCTGCAAAGCTGATTCCGGCGCAGCTTGGCATTAACATTGAGCGGGCCATGGAAGCTACACCTGAACTGAAGGCGCTGTATGAAACCAAGCCTAAGACACGTGAGCTGCTGGATATGGCGATGAAGGTAGAAGGTATGCCACGCCATGCTTCGACGCATGCAGCGGGAGTGGTTATATCCCGTGACCCGCTAACCGATGTGGTGCCACTTCAGGAGGGCAGTGAAGGGACAGCATTAACCCAGTATTCCATGGAAAACCTGGAGTCTATTGGTCTGCTTAAAATGGACTTTCTTGGTCTGCGTACCCTCTCGATCATTGAGCGTTGTGTGCGCTGGATTGGGGAACATGGAGAAATTCCGGACTTCCGTCTTATTCCCGATGATGATCCGTTAACGTACGAGATGCTTGGGCGAGGGGACACGATGGGCATATTCCAACTGGAATCTGCCGGGGTACGCCGTGTGCTGAAAGAGATGAAGCCAAGTGGTTTTGAAGATGTAATCTCTGTACTTGCCTTGTACCGTCCGGGCCCGATGGAGTTCATATCCAAATACATTCAGGGCAAGCATGGACAGATTGAAGTGGATTACCCCCATGTGGATCTGGAGCCTATCCTGAAAGATACGTACGGCATCATCGTGTATCAGGAGCAGATCATGCAGATAGCCTCCCGGATGGCGGGTTTCTCGCTGGGTGAGGCAGATTTGCTTCGCAGAGCGGTCTCCAAGAAGAAACGGGAAGTGCTGGATCTGGAGCGTGGACACTTTGTACAAGGCAGCCTGAAACAAGGGTATAGCGAAGAAGAGGCAGACCTGGTCTATGATATGATCGTCAAGTTTGCCAACTATGGCTTCCCGCGTGCTCATGCCGCGGCATATGGTGTGCTTGCGTTCCAGACGGCGTATCTGAAGGCGCATTATCCGGTTCATTTTATGGCATCCATGTTAACAGCTGTAATGGGCAGTCATCGGAAAGTGGCAGAGTACGTGGTGGAATGTCGGCGTATGGACATGGAGGTGCTTCCTCCGGATGTGAATGAGAGCGGTATTCTGTTTACACCTGTATTTGTGCCGTCCGGCAGCGCAGGAGCCGGGGATCAGAGCAATGCATCGCAGCAGACTGCGGGAGCAGATGCAGAGAGTGACGCCGGAAGCCCTGCCGATGAACATGCCGCGAATGGTAACGGGAGTTCCTTGAGGGAAGATCACGTTCATGAGCATGATGGGCATTCGGGACAAGCCGAATATGGTGAAGCACCTCTGCCGGATGATCCCGGTCCTGGACCGGAAGAGAACAGTGGGGAATATGAGTGGCAGGCAGCAACATCCATGCCTGAGACATCCGACAACCGGAAGGAACCTGGATTGGTGACGGCTTCTTCAATGGAAAATGGTAATAACGAAGGACAGGAGGTGTCTTCTTCGCGCGCGGAACAAGAGGAACTGTCCTCTGTGGAGAAGAACATTGCAGTGTCTAATGATAATTCGGATGAGGAAAAATTAACGGGTGCAATACGATTTGGTCTGGCCGCTGTGAAAAATGTCGGTACCCAGGCAATGGAAAGCATTATGATCGTAAGGCAGGAGAGACCGTTCGACAGTTTGCTCGATTTTTGTCGTCGTGTGGATCTGCGTGTATGCAACAAACGTGTGATTGAATCGCTGATCCAAGCCGGAGCTTTTGATACACTACCTGGGCACCGGGCCCAGTTGCTCGCGATGCTGGATGAGACTGTTGAAGCGGCTCTGAAATGGCGCAAGGAACGCGAGGATCTGCAGATTCAATTGTTCGACTTTGTTGAGACGCCGAACTGGGAGATTGAGTATCCGGATATTCCTCCTTATTCCTCAGGGCAACAACTGGAGTTAGAGCGTGAGTTGTTAGGCTTGTATCTCTCCGGGCATCCGCTGGATGACTATGAAGATGTGCTGGAATCGAGTGGGGCTGACCGGATCATGGAGCTGACCGAGGCGGCAGACGACACGATGACCGTCGCCGCGGGTATGGTTGTGTCCGTGAAGTCGATTACGACGAAACAGGGCAAGGCTATGGCGTTCATGGAGCTGGAAGACCAGATTGAACGCTGTGAAGTGGTTCTCTTTCCCGAGGTATGGCGGCGTAGCCAGCAACATGTCGGGAAAGGTGAACTGCTCGTCGTGCGTGCCAAAGTGCAGCAGCAGGACGAAGGGTTTAAGCTGCTGGCTGAGGAAGTGGTGCCGTTGTCAACGGCGGCACTGGAGCAGCAGCTGCGCAGCCGTGACCGGCGCGTCAAGCCCGGCAGCGGCAGCTCTTCGCGCCCGGCGCAGTCGGCTTCGCCGCGGCGACCAGCGGGCGCAGGAGCCGAAGCGCAGCGCAGCAGCGCAGGCGGGGATGCTTCCGCTGTGCGTAGCAGCGGGAGCCAAGGCTCAGCAGCGACGCGCAGCGATGCGGCGGGTACGGGCGCAGCCACGGCGGCGGCTTCCCGGCCTGGCGGTGCCGCTGAGGCGACAGGCAGCCCGGAGCAGAGTCGCGAACCGCGGGCCGTGGAGCAGCGGGTGTTCGTGAAGATTGCCCCGCATGCGGAGAAGCCTGAGCTTCTGGCACGTCTGAAGCAGCTGCTTCAGGAGCATCCCGGACCTGTGGCGACAGTGCTCTTCTATGAGCAGCAGCAGAAGCTGCTTGCGCTAAGTGATGCCTACCGGATTAAGCCATCACCAACCTTATTCTCCGATATGGAGAAAATGCTGGGGGAAGGAACAGTCAAAATTAAATAAGAGGCTGTTCCATAAGTGATAGCACTTATCCATATTATGAAACCTGTTTGGCTCAATGCTGAACAGGTTTTTTTGTGATTATTTTAGCGCCGTTCCCTGACGACAAGGTTTAAACAAACGAATTGCAACTTGTTATAGGCCAGCTACAGACCAGAGCGGAATGTACAATCCTGCAACAAGTCAAGGATGTGATAGATCTCAACCATCCACACATTTTATGAACATTTTAACAGGTTGCTGCATACACTTGAGAACACCGAAGGACCTCGCGGTCCTCGGGGGATTGATGCGGGAGGTCGAGATATGTCATATGAAATCGTAGAAGCCATGCTGGCCCGGCGGGGTGTACAGATTGATGCAATCGCAGCAATTGTATACCGTCTGCAAAAAGGGTACCACCCCGAACTGACCTTGGACGACTGTGTAACCAGCGTGAAATCCGTTCTGCAGAAACGAGAGGTGCAATATACGCTCTATACGGGTATTGCTCTCGACGAACTTGCGGAGAAAAAACTCTTGCCCCAACCGTTACAGGCTATTATGGAAGCGGATGAATCCCTGTATGGAGTGGACGAGACTCTGGCCCTCGGCATTACTCATGTGTATGGTATGATCGGTTTAACCAGCTTTGGTTACCTGGATAAAGAAAAAATAGGTGTAATTCATGATTTGAACGAACACACAACAGCCATTCATGTCTTTTTGGATGATCTGGTCGCAGGGGTGGCCGCTGCGGCTTCTGCCCGGATTGCACACAAAAATATTAAAGCCAAAAAATACCCCTCAGACCTTTAACCTTCTGTATTTCCATGCTTGCCTGTTTGGTTAATCTAATGGCTCATATGAAGGTCTTCAAGGGCTGCTGACGCTGCCCTGATAAGCTTGTGGCTGTTTATGGAAGAGGTAGGAACAAGAAGATTTCGTCAACCATATGAGTTATTCGTGGGGGACTAATGTCCCTCATGATCCCAAATTCTCCCCAAAGGTCCTGAACCCTTTCTTGCAGAAAAAAAGTGAGGTATGTTATCATTAGTCCAATATACGGGCTCTGAACATTAGCTTAGGGGGCGGACAAGGCATGTGGACGGTGATTTACATTGCACCGACAGCAAAGGTTGCGGACAAGATCAAGACCAAGCTTTCGGAAGAAGGTTTTCTGGTACAGACCCGTCCCATCAGTTTATCCAAGCAGCAATTTGAGATTCGCGTCCCTTCTGGGGAATTGGAAGAGGTCCAGGAAGTGTTGAATTCCATTCTGCATTCCTGATTTGTTCGACATCAACGTGCCTTGGCAGATGAAGAAGTACCATCGGTACATAAGGGACTAATCGCGTAAGCGGAGAGAGGAATCGACTTGCATGTATTGTATGCTGCTGTCCTTCCTTCTTTTTTTGTTAGGACAAGGACCGACCTGGTTGCTCCCTGAGACCCTACCAAGATAGATTCAAACATCGGCGCAACAATCTTTCGGTTTTTGCAGGTAACATCAATCGTGCTGACAGAAGCCGCTGATCCTTGCCCTGTACCGGCGGATTTTTTTGTTGTGAATGCTGGACAAGGCCCAGGGCAGCGTGTGGGTCGTAAGCGGTTTACCGTAGCACGCGGATGAAGCTGCCACAAGCAGCGCTCTGCATGTTGCGGCCATCAAATCAACGGCTGGAGAGGTGTAGTTGTGTTCAAAGATATATTCCAGAAGAAACGGAAGTACGCTACCATACCTTCCGAGCGTGCACTTCCCGGTGAAGGCCAGGAAGTCCTAGAACGCCCAAAACGTGAAATACCTGAAGGGCTTATGAACAAGTGCAGCAAATGCGGCACCATTCAATATAGCAAGGAATTGGAGAAAAATCTGAAAGTATGTCCTGCCTGCGGTTACCATATGCGTCTTAACGCTATGGAGCGCATTGCTATGGTACTTGATGATCAAGGATTTGTTGAGTTTGACGCTGATATGATATCGGTTGATCCACTTGGCTTTCCTGGATATAGCAACAAATTGGAACAACAGCGTCTGAAATCGGGCCTGAAGGAAGCGGTAATTACAGGGGAAGGAACCATTGATGGCCTGCCTGTAGTTGTGGCTGTCATGAGCTTTGATTTCTTCACAGGCAGCATGGGTTCTGTTGTAGGGGAGAAAATTACCCGTGCCGTTGAGCATGCAACAGAGAAACGGTTACCATTGATTATTTTCTCCACATCAGGTGGTGCCCGGATGCAAGAGAGTATTCTCAGCCTCATGCAAATGGCCAAAACAAGTGCAGCGTTATCCCGTTTGGATGAACAGGGCGGGCTGTACATTTCGGTCATTACGGACCCAACGACAGGTGGAGTCTCGGCAAGTTTTGCGAGCCTGGGCGATATTAATATTGCCGAACCTGGCGCTGTATTTGGTTTTGCCGGCAGAATCGTTATCGAACAGACGATCCGTCAGAAGTTACCTGATGATTTCCAGACGGCTGAATTTAATATGCAACATGGTCAGTTGGACATGGTTGTGCACCGGAAAGAACTACGGACCACTCTTGGTAAGCTTCTGGATATGCATAGTGAAAAAGGAGGGGTCTAAATGGCGGGTGAGTTGCCATATGAAGCGCCTCTGGTTGAGATGCGCAAAAAGATTGATGAACTCGTACAGTTTGGACAGGAAAAAGGCATCGACTTCACGGACGAGATTGCCCGCCTGGAAGAACGTTACCATAGACTTGAAGAAGAGATCTACACTGGCATAACAGCAGCTCAGAAGATGCATCTGGCCCGGCATCAGCAGCGCCCAACGGCGTTGGATCTGATCCAGCTGATATTTACGGACTTCATTGAGCTGCACGGTGATCGCATGTTCGGAGACGATCTTGCGGTTGTTGGCGGACTTGCCAAGTTGAATGGAAAGACAGTAACGGTAATCGGACAACAGCGGGGGAAAGACACGAAGGATAATATCGCCCGCTTTTTCGGTAGCGCTCATCCAGAAGGTTTCCGAAAAGGACTTCGTCTGATGAAACAAGCGAACAAATTTGGCCGTCCTATTATTACGTTTATTGATACTAAAGGGGCGTATCCGGGTAATACTGCTGAAGAGAGAGGTCAATCGGAAGCGATTGCTCGCAACCTTATGGAGATGGCGAAGCTATCGGTTCCTGTTATTGTTGTGGTCATCGGCGAAGGTGGAAGCGGCGGTGCCCTCGCTATGGCTGTGGGTAATCGTGTGTTGATGCTGGAACATGCGATCTATTCTGCAATCTCTCCAAACGGCGCTGCTTCGATTCTCTGGAAGGATGCATCCAAGGCAGATCAGGCGGCTGAAGCAATGAAAATAACAGCCAAAGACCTGCTGGAGATGGAAGTCATTGAAGAGATTGTCCCTGAGCCACGCGGCGGTGCTCATCGGGATTATGAAGCGTCTGCTGCTTTCATCAGTGAAGCCTTGGTCCGTCATCTGGACGATATGAAGGGTTGGAGCGGGGATCAGCTGAAACAGGATCGTTATGAGAAATTCCGTAAAATTGGATCGGTCACGTTTGAACCTAAAGCCTCCATTGAAGCCCCTCAAGAGCTTGTAAAAGTCGATGTTGCGAGTAATTTGTCGGGAAATGCTGAATAATGTGACGAATTTCCTATACAAATGAGCGAAAGTATAGTAAATTTAATAGTTGGAAAAAGAAAAATAGATAAAGAGTAATACCTTTAAAATCGGAGGAAACCCAAAATGCGTAAAACGAAAATTGTATGTACCATTGGTCCATCCAGTGAATCTCTGGAGAACACCAAAAAATTGATTATGGCCGGTATGAATGTGGCCCGTCTGAACTTCTCCCACGGTGATTTCGATGAGCACGGCGGACGGATCATTGCGATTCGCCAAGCATGCGAAGAGTTGAACAAAACAGTAGCGATCCTGCTGGACACCAAAGGACCGGAAATTCGGACAGGTAAACTCGAAGTTGAACCAATCGAATTGGTTCAAGACGAGTACATCACTTTGACAACAGAAGAAATTCTGGGCACCAAAGAACGTCTTTCCATTACGTATACAGATCTTCCGAATGATGTTGAACCAGGATCTACAATTCTGATCGACGACGGTCTGATCGGACTGACTGTGGTGGAAGTGCAAGGCACCGAGATCAAATGCCGTATCGTTAACGGCGGATCGATCAAAAGCAAAAAAGGTGTTAACGTTCCGGGCGTTGCCATTTCTCTGCCGGGTATCACCGAGAAAGACGCTAACGATATCGTATTTGGTATCGAACAAGGTGTCGATTTCATCGCGGCTTCTTTTGTACGTAAAGCAAGTGACGTACTTGAGATTCGTGAATTGCTTGAAAAACACAATGCTGGACATATCCAAATCATCTCCAAAATCGAAAACCAACAAGGTGTCGATAACCTCGACGAAATCCTTGAAGTGTCTGACGGCCTGATGGTTGCTCGTGGAGACCTGGGTGTTGAGATTCCTGCGGAAGAAGTACCTTTGGTGCAAAAACGCATGATCCAAAAATGTAACGTTGCAGGTAAACCGGTTATCACAGCTACACAAATGTTGGATTCCATGCAACGTAACCCGCGTCCAACACGTGCGGAAGCAAGTGACGTGGCGAATGCAATCTTCGATGGTACAGACGCAATCATGTTGTCTGGTGAGACAGCTGCGGGTAAATACCCGGTTGAATCTGTTCTGACGATGTCCCGTATTGCTGAAAAAGCAGAATCTGCTCTGCCTTACCAAGAGTTGTACCTGAAACAACGTGTTGCTCAACAAACAACAGTTACAGAAGCAATCAGCCAATCGGTTGCCCTCTCAGCTCAAGATTTGAACGCAAAAGCGATCATCACTTCAACTGAATCAGGACACACTGCACGCATGATTTCCAAGTATCGTCCAGAATCTCCAATCATTGCTGTGACTACGGAAGACAGAACTTCCCGTCGTTTGGCTCTGGCTTGGGGTGTAACTCCTGTCAAAGGAAGACTGGTTGATTCCACGGATGCTTTGTTCGAAAACGCAATTGAAGGCGGCGTAAAATCCGGACTTGTTAAAGAAGGAGACCTGGTTGTGATCACAGCAGGTGTACCTTTGGGTCGTTCCGGTTCTACCAACCTGATTAAAGTAAGCCAAATTCCAAACAACGCTTAATAGCGTTTTGGATGGAGAGCAGCAGGAAAGAAGCAATGGGGCTTTATTGTCCCGTTGCTTTTTTTCCATCTTATTGACACTTTACAACGAAGTAACACGTATGAATGATAGAACGAAGGAGGCCGATAACGTGCGAGAACAGAGCAATGGTAGCTGGTATGCGGCACGTCTTCGTGTACGCTATCAAGAAAGTGACCAGATGGGCGTGGTGTATCACGCGAACTATTTGAATTGGTTTGAAATCGGTCGAACTGAGATGATTCGCCAAATGGGGTATACATATCGTAAAATGGAGGAACAGGGGCTACTGCTTCCCGTAACCGGACTGGATGTGAAGTATCACAAGCCTGCCCGATATGATGATGAGATTATCATTTTCACCCGTATTGCTGCATTTAGTGGTCTGCGACTGAACTATGAGTATGACGTAAGACGCATGTCTGAAGAACCTGATGAGCATATGGCGATTGGAGAACGGGTATGGTCAGCTGATGAATCACTCCCCGGTGAAAGGCTAGTTACAGGTTCTACCCAGCATGTATGGGTGAATGGGGACTGGAAGCCAGTTCGGCTGGATAAGGCAGCCTCTGAGCTATACAGCTCGCTTGAAAAGGTGTGGCTTTCTGGAAAGGGGTAATACGTCAATGCGAAAATGGATGTGGGCTTTACTCTTAATCATTCCGGTGATTGAATTATTTGGTTTTATTCTGATGAGTGACTGGATCGGAGCCGGAAAGACATTGCTTCTCATGATTCTCACGTCCTTGATTGGTATAGCAATGTTGCAGTTTGAAGGGCGAAAAGTACTTGTGGACGCCAAATCCGAGATGGAACGTGGCAAGGTACCTGGAAGAAAAATGGTCGATGGTCTTTTTATTTTTGTCGGTGGTTTCTTGCTGTTGATTCCAGGTTTTGTAACGGATCTGATCGGGTTTACACTAATATTTCCATTAACACGTCCGGTTTACCGTCTGTTCTTCCTGGGGTGGCTGGAGAAAAAAATGAAAAGTGGAAAAATTACGTTTTATCGTCGTCCGAAATGAAACACTAGTTGTTTTGCATAATGGAAGAGGCTCCGCTCAGCAGATAATTTCTGTTGAATGAAGCCTTTTTCTATTTTTCCTGGGTGCATATAAGATGATGCCTCATCGGACACGACCGTTGATGATATACGTTCTGAGATCGCGTAATACGTTAGCCCGATTGAACGCATCGAGAATCACGAGACTGACAGGGCCAATGATCAAGCCCAGAACACCGAACAACTTCAAACCCACAAACATGCCAACCAGCGTGGCGAGTGGGTCGAGCCCAACACTGCTTGCAAGTACCTTTGGTTCAATAATCTGACGAGCGATCAGTAAGATCAGATAAATAATACTAATGCCAATACCCAGATACAGGTCCCCATTCATAAAGAGGTATGCTGCCCAAGGCACCATGACAAGGCCAACACCCAGATAAGGAAGCAGATCGACCAAACCAATCATCAGAGCGATGGTGAAGGCTGAATTGACTTGCAATATAAGCAGCCCAATCATGACAAACAGTGCTGTAATCGAAATCATGATTAATTGTGCTCTTGCGTATCCGAACAGGGCCTTCTTAAGGTCAGTCCATATGTCGGAGATCGGCTTGCGAATGGAAGAGGGCACCCATCCCGATACGGTGATGTTGTGCCTGGTCCAACTTTTGCTAATGAAGAATGTAGACAACAGAACAACGATTAATACCGCGCCCATGTTCGGCAGGGAGGTCAGCAGACTCAGAATCATATTGAAAAATCCGGTGACCAGATCTGTCACGGCTGTACCCACCGTCTCAGTCGTTTTACTAATATTGCTGTTGATGGTTTCCTGATAGTTGGGATTTTCCTTGTAAAATTCATTGATCTGCGCAGTCAAACTTTGAATGGTGTCATTCTGGGTCCAGCGCACAAACGTGTCCTTGATCTCATCAACATGAAGATCAAAGCTTGTCGTAAGTGAAATGACTTCTTTTACCATGCGGGTAATCGCCGCAGACAGCACTACCGCAATGGCTCCAAAATAAAGGATCAATGAAAGAGTCACAGCCAGCCAGCGGGGGAATCGTGCTCGATGCTGAAGCAGTTTCACTAAAGGATTCATGGCATAGGCGATAATCCAGGCAATCGCAAAAGGGTACAAAAGTGGGAACAGCAAGTATATGGCAAATGCGATCAGAACGGCCGCAATGATAACCCATAAGCCACGGAGCAGGCGTTTCATTATTATTCTATCCAAGCATCAACTCTCCTTAGTTTAATTAAGCCGACCTATGTATGATCCATAAAGCAGTATTAGAAATAGATGGCTATCTTAATTAATATAGAGCATTTACAAGGTTTTGAAACGCCGGGATGTTACCAGATCTTGTTCAAAAGCGGACTTTTGAACAAGATCTGCGGGGATTCTTTCTTTTGCCTAGAGTATGCTTTAGTATTACAGAATATAGCAATAGAAAGTTCTTCATACGACAGGATTGGTTAAAAAACATTAAATGTCAACCTTGTTTTTGTAAAGGCTTTCAAAAATGCTTTATCGGACCGATAAAGAAGTTTGATGTGCGAATGAACTCTCATCATGTTCACATAAACGACAAAATCCAGTATGATGTTATAAGTAAATACCGATTGACAGATAGGAAAACCGTAGTTTGAAATATTTGTTAATTTTAAAATGAAAATGTTTACAAAAAGAGAATAGGTGCATTTTGGCACTTATATGACACTCTGGAATGGTTCCTGATTTCGCTTATTAAAGGAGAGATGTATATGACAGCTACCAAAGGTCTGGAAGGCATCGTTGCGACAACCTCTTCGATCAGTTCTATTGTAGACGGTGTGCTCACATACCGTGGTTACGATATCGATGATTTGGCTGAACATGCCAGCTTTGAAGAAGTTGCCTATTTGTTGTGGTTTGGTAAATTGCCAACAACGGATGAATTGAAATCCCTTCGTAAAAGCCTGAGCGATTACGCGCCGATTCCGAGCGAGTTGATTGCACAAATCCAATTGTATCCGAAAAACGTCAGCACCATGGCAGCACTTCGTTCCGCTGTCTCTGCACTTGCACTGTACGACGAGCAAGCGGATGAGATGACAACGGAAGCGAATGAGAACAAAGCGGTTAAGTTGCAAGCACAGTTGCCAACGATTGTGGCAGCCATCGCCCGTATCCGTCAGGGCAAAGAACCTGTAGCTCCAAAAGAAGGCGCTTCCATCGCAGAGAACTTTTTATATATGATGACTGGTGAAGAACCATCCGAGACCGCAGTTAAAGCGCTGGATCAAGCCCTTGTCCTGCATGCGGATCACGAGTTAAACGCATCAACATTTGCAGCCCGTGTAACGGTTGCTACGCTGTCAGATATCTATTCCGGTGTAACTTCCGCCATTGGCGCACTGAAGGGACCACTGCATGGCGGTGCTAACGAAGCTGTTATGAAAATGTTGAATGAGATCGGTACGCCTGATCGTCTTGAAGCGGCAATTCAGGAAAAACTGAATAATCGTGAAAAAATCATGGGCTTTGGACATCGGGTGTACAAAAACGGTGATCCACGCGCCAAACATCTACAGAAGATGTCCAAGGAACTTGGCGAGATGAACAATGATACGCGCTTGTATGATATGTCTGTGAAGATCGAGGAACTGGTAACAGGACAAAAAGGACTGAAGCCTAACGTAGACTTCTATTCTGCTTCTGTATATACCCAACTGGAGATCGAACAGGAATTGTTCACTCCGATCTTTGCCATCAGCCGGGTGTCTGGATGGACAGCGCATATTTTGGAACAGCTTGCGGACAATCGCATCATTCGTCCACGTGCGGAGTACACTGGCCCTACAGAACAGAAATACGTTTCTATTGAACTTCGCTAATAGCCGCAAAAACAGTATAATAATATGGACGAGGTGAAGGGTTGGAAAGCAGAGGCTTTACTGGCTTAAGCTCTCAGGACCCTTCTCTCAACAAGACTAGTGGTATGATGAATACTGCATATACGAATCCTAGGAGGAATTTTAACTATGAAATTAGAAAAATTTGCTCACCCAACTGAAGGCGAAAAAATCCAAATTGATAACGGTACACTTCAAGTACCTAGTAATCCAATCATTCCATTTATTGAAGGTGACGGTACAGGCCGTGATATCTGGAAAGCTTCCAAACGTGTATTGGATGCAGCTGTTGAAAAAGCTTATGATGGCAACAAAAAAATCGCATGGTATGAAGTGTTTGCTGGACAAAAAGCATTCGATACATACGGTGAGTGGTTGCCGAATGATACACTGGAAGCCATTCGTGAGTATATCGTAGCGATCAAAGGACCATTGACTACGCCAATCGGTGGCGGTATTCGTTCCCTGAACGTAGCCCTGCGTCAAGAGCTTGACCTGTACACATGCTTGCGTCCTGTTCGTTATTTCGACGGTGTACCTTCTCCGGTTAAACGTCCTGAGTTGGTAGACATGGTCATTTTCCGTGAGAATACGGAAGATATCTATGCAGGAATCGAGTATGCTGAAGGTTCTGAAGAAGTGAAAAAAGTGATCCAGTTCCTTCAACAGGAGATGGGTGCTAACAAAATCCGTTTCCCTGAGACTTCCGGTATTGGTATCAAACCAGTTTCTTCCGAAGGTTCGAAACGTCTGGTACGTGCAGCAGTGCAGTATGCAATTGACCATAACCGTAAGACGGTTACATTGGTACACAAAGGTAATATCATGAAATTCACAGAAGGTGCCTTCAAAAACTGGGGATATGAAGTGGCTGAAGAAGAGTTCGCTGACAAAGTATTCACATGGGCACAATACGACATCATCAAAGAAAACGAAGGTACAGATGCAGCGAATGCAGCACAAAAAGCTGCTGAAGATGCTGGTAAAATCATCGTAAAAGATGCGATTGCCGATATCGCTCTGCAACAAGTATTGACTCGTCCAGGCGAATTTGATGTTATCGCAACATTGAACCTGAACGGTGACTATCTGTCCGATGCACTTGCAGCGCAAGTTGGCGGAATTGGTATCGCTCCTGGAGCGAACATCAACTACGTAACAGGACATGCTATCTTCGAAGCAACTCACGGTACTGCACCTAAATACGCGGACAAAGATGTCGTGAACCCTGGTTCCGTTATTCTGTCCGGAGTAATGTTGCTTGAGCACTTGGGATGGCAAGAAGCAGCTAACCTGATCTACAAAGGTATGGAAACATCCATTAACAATAAAACAGTAACGTATGACTTTGCACGTCTGATGGACGGCGCTACTGAAGTGAAATGTTCTGAATTCGCGGATCAAATCATTAAAAACCTGTAAGGGGAGATGTGAATCTTGACTATTCAGCGCAAAAAAATCACAGTAGTCGGCGCCGGTTTTACCGGTGCTACGACCGCATTAATGCTTGCCCAAAAAGAACTCGGGGATGTTGTGCTGGTTGATATTCCTCAACTGGAGAACCCGACGAAGGGGAAAGCACTCGATATGATGGAAGCAAGTCCTGTTCAAGGATTTGACAGTCATATCGTCGGTACTTCCAACTACGAAGATACTGCAGGTTCTGAGATTGTAATCATCACCGCTGGTATCGCCCGTAAACCGGGTATGAGCCGCGACGATCTGGTCAATACGAATGCGGGTATCGTGAAGTCCGTTTGTGAAAATGTGAAAAAATATTGCCCTGATTCCATCGTCATTATTCTAAGCAACCCGGTGGATGCGATGACTTATGCAGCTTATCAGACCCTTGGTTTTCCTAAAAACCGTGTTATCGGTCAGTCAGGTGTTCTGGATACAGCACGTTATTGTACCTTCATTGCGCAAGAGTTGAACGTATCTGTTGAAGATGTTCGTGGATTCGTTCTTGGCGGCCACGGAGACGACATGGTGCCCCTCGTTCGTTATTCGAGCGTAGGTGGTATTCCGATTGACACGCTGATTCCGGCAGACCGCATTGAGTCCATTGTTCAACGCACACGTGTTGGCGGAGGCGAGATTGTGAATTTGCTGGGTAACGGCAGTGCCTATTATGCACCGGCGGCTTCACTTGTTCAGATGACCGAAGCGATTTTGAAGGACAAGAAACGTATCATTCCAGTGATCGCTTATCTTGAAGGTGAATATGGCTATAATAATCTGTTCCTCGGTGTACCAACCATTTTGGGTGGTAACGGCATTGAGAAAATATTCGAACTTGAACTGACAACGGAAGAAAAAGCAGGGTTGGATAAATCGGCTGATTCGGTTCGCAACGTCATTTCGGTAGTAAACCTGTAAGTTTGAAAACTTTTTGAACAGAAGCTAAAAGAAAACCTCCGGTAAACCCGGAGGTTTTCTTTTCTTTGGATAAGTTCCCCAGTATAATGGAATGTGATGTATAGCACACCGAAAATGTTGAGGAGGATGAAAATTTTGACAATGATTATGTATTTGCTCCATATTGTTGGAGCACTGGCGATGGGATTCTATTTGATTCTGCCATTTGTGGTCGGTAAAATCCGTACCTTGAATGCTGCAGCACAAGAGGGAGCCTTTGCATCGCTTCGTTCTTTGAACAAAGTTGCGCAGTATGGACTTGTAATCCAACTTCTTACTGGTGGTTACCTGATGACCAAAGGTGAGTATTCTCATGTCTGGATGGCTGTCGTTGTTGTTCTGCTCTTGGCTATTGCGGCTATTGGAGGAATTATGGGTAAACCGCTGCGACTCGCTGCAGAAGGTGTGAAAAACAAGCGTGATGTGGGTCCTGAGCAAAGCAAGATCCGTATGTTCAGTACACTTCTGGCTGTATTCTTGCTAATCATGGTGTACCTGATGGTGAATAATCAGGTGATCTAAGTGCGTTGTGGACGATTAATCCATCCTACGAAGAAGTATTGTTAGTTGTTGGTTAAGCGTTTGCAGACTTAATTAGGACAAGCCGGATGATATGTAAGATGGTGTTTCGTTGAAATAAACAGAAAATAGACAGCCTCATTGGCTGTCTATTTTCTGTTATTATCAAGATGAAATCAGCAGTCCTCGGTGTATTTGAGCTGGAACTAGAGGGATCACTACCATTCATAACAGCATGCATATTCCATCAGAAACGCTCTACAGTGCTTAGGTTGTACTCACAGTATACGCACGCACTGCATTTCGACCATTGCGCTTGGATTCGTACAAGGCAGTATCAGCATCGCGTAACAAGGACTCCAACGAATCCGAACCTCCATTGTACTGGGCAATACCAAAGCTTGAGGTCAGCGTAATAGGCACACCCTTAACATCCAGGGGGTCATTCAACAAGGCAACTCTCAGTTGTTCGGCAAGTTTCTCGGCTTCTTGAAGCGAGGTATTCGGAAGAGCGATGACAAACTCTTCGCCTCCATAACGGGCAAACAACATCTCAGGGCTTAAATATCGATTACAAACAGAGACCACATGAATGATGGCCTGATCGCCAACATCATGCCCGTACGTATCATTGATGCGTTTAAAGTAATCAATATCAAATAAAATAAATGAAACAGGTTGCAGATTAAGCTGAGCTTCACTCAAAATCACCCGTCCTCTATGTAAAAATTGAGTGCGGTTATAGATTTTGGTCAGACCGTCGAAATAAGCCAGTTGTTTCAGCTGTTCTTGCAAGAATCGTTGTTCCGTTATATCGATTAACATAATTAGACTGCCCACAGTCTGTGCATCCTTGTTATACACGTAAGATGTCCTGACCTGGTAACAGACGGTCTCTCCATTTAACTGCCAGTACAGATCGGTTTGCAATCCTTCTCTTCCGTATTCAACGGGAAACGTCTTTCCAGCAAGATTGAGCCAGATCTCATCCAAGGGTTGGCCAATCATGGTTGTATCAAGCTCTGGCAACATGTCACGCAGAGATCGGTTGTAATCGACCAGTCGATTGAAACTATCCAGTACAATAACACCTTCACGCATGCTCTCGAAAATACTGTCTTTGGCGATGGGTACGATGGTCAGTAGACGTGAGGATAGAATCGCCCAGATATACATGGCAGACGTGATACACATGAGTACGGGTACGGGGTCCATCCCGCCGGGGGTCACACCAAGCAAATACAGAAAAGCTGCGACCATAGGAATAATCTGTGAAGTAATGAGAGTAAGTAATTGACGACGATACATCTTCTTGGTATGTCTCCATTGTCCGATCAGAATGAGGCAGGCACATAACAGACAGGAAAAGGTGAATGCACCGTGTACAACATACCATTGACCCACTGCGATATCCATCAGAGGAACGGGACTATCTTCTCTCAGCCATACTTTTTTATAAAATAGATGATGAAAGTCATTGGTTGCAACCATAGCTAGTGTAATGGAAGGGATTACAAACAATGAGGCAGTTACCTTTTTGGATAACGTTTTTCCTGTGTACTTTATCATCAACATGAGGCCAAGAGATGCGGAGAAGGGCATGCCTATATACTCCACGGTGGTCCAAAACATCATCTGCTCCAGCGTGTTGCTGGCTAGCTCAATCGCATAACCAAAAGTGTATATGGAGAGTGCTGCTGTGTAGAGAATGAATATTTTGGAACTGGGGATCTCGGATCTTCTGAAATAGGTATATAAACACAAAAAGACATTCAGCACGGCTGAAGTAGCTACGAGTGTTATATATGAATTAATATGCGATTCCATTGTCAGGTCTCCATGTTAGTTTAGAATGATTAAACCAATAAAAATAAGAGTTAAAGCACATCAGTATACTGTACATTGTACATCAGCCCAAGCAGCATAGGAATACACTTTGTATCATGAAACAGTCTAATTTCGAATAAATTTCGAATTATAGCAAAACAGGCATTAAAGCAAATCGGTTGTTTGATATCCAAAGAGAGTGGTAAATAACGATTAGAGACAGCACGCTGAGGCTTGAGTTGCTGTTGATCACAGAAGAATAATCTGGACTGTTACTGCCATCCTACAGAATGAGACTTTTTTCAGAGAACGAAAGACAAGGAAGTGTGCAGTTATGTCCATGTCTTCTGTAATCCAAATATGTTCACATTTTGAGAGGAGAATGTTAGATGTCAACTACACCACAAAACCAAAAAACAATGCCAGCGCAGCATCAGGATCAACGTCCCGGAATCGAATCAGAGATGCATCCCAGACCGGAATTTGAGAAGCCTGAATACAAGGCAGCAGGTAAACTGACGGGTAAGGTGGCGCTTATTACAGGGGGTGACAGCGGAATTGGACGTGCTGTTGCTGTTACGTATGCCAAGGAAGGCGCGGATGTTGCCATTGTATACCTTAGCGAGCACGAAGATGCCAAGGAAACGAAGCGTCAGGTTGAACAAGAAGGGCGCAAGTGCATCTTGATTGCAGGTGATATTGGTGATGATGCCTTTGCGAAGAAGTCGGTTCAGCAGACAGTGAATGAACTGGGCAAACTGGACATTGTTGTGAATAACGCAGCAGAACAGCATCCACAGCAGAATCTGGAGGATATTACGCCAGAACAGCTGGAGCGTACATTCCGTACCAATATCTTTGGCATGTTCTATGTGACACAAGCAGCCCTTCCACATCTGAAGCAGGGCAGTACGATAATTAATACAACCTCCATCACAGCCTATCGCGGCAGCCCGACACTGCTTGACTATTCGTCTACCAAAGGAGCAATCACTTCGTTCACTCGTTCGCTGTCGATGAATGTGATTGAGAAGGGAATTCGTGTTAATGCCGTTGCACCAGGGCCGATCTGGACACCACTCATTCCATCCACATTTGATGAGAAGAAAGTAAGTGAGTTCGGCGCAACGCAGCCAATGAAGCGGCCAGGACAACCGGATGAACTGGCTCCCGCCTATGTATATCTAGCTTCAGATGATTCTTCGTATGTGAGCGGACAGGTGATGCATGTAAATGGCGGCGAAGTGGTGAACGGATAATACGTAAAGAATATTTAGACTCAGGATAGGATTGATTATATAGAGAGGCGTATCGCTTTCAGCATGACTGAGCGGTGCGCCTTTTTGATATCAAGTGAATATGTATGTCAAAGATGCGGTTTAGCACCTGTTTACAAAAGTCGGCATCTCTGTTGATGCAACTATGATATTTTATTATTAGCCTTGTCTGACTACAGTCGAATAGCGTATTGCACAGTACTGACTGAAAAGATTGGGAGTCCCCTAATCTGTGATATGATAGATTGAGCATTAATACTCGGAGGGACAAGTCATATGAAAATGAGCAAACAGAATGCAGCACATTATATATGGGGTGCACAGTGCGATGGTTGGCACCTTGTTCAAAATGAAACACTGAGCATTATTCATGAACGAATGCCCGCAGGAACGGCTGAAATACGACATGTTCATTCGGTAAGCCGTCAGTTTTTTTTCATCCTCAGCGGTGAAGCGTGTATAGAACTTAATGGAGAGACGTTTGTGCTGGAAACCCATGAAGGAATAGAGATTGCACCCGGAATGCCGCATCAGATGATGAATCGGAGCAACGAGGAAGTGGAGTTTCTCGTAATTTCCAATCCAGGTACCCGTGGGGACCGAATTGAACTGGATTCAATGTAGAGCAATTCATAAGATATTAATCTGATCATAAAGGAAGAGATAGATGAGACCGTTCCGAATTCGCCTTGCCATCATTATGATGATGCTGATCGGTGTATCTGTCATTGTGGCTGGATATACGATGGGCAGAGTGTTTAAGACTACGCATATAGCCGCATTGGAGCAAACCATGGTGCGCGAGATTAATTTGCTCAAAGCAACTTTTCCATTCCATGATGCAAGTGATCCAACCTCGGAAGCCACACGAAAGTACTATTCAGATCGGGCGTTGGAACTGGATCGTCTGACGGATTCCCGGGTAACCTTCATCAATAAAGACGGCATGGTCATTGGGGATTCCGAGAGTGATCCGGCCTCCATGGATAATCACTTGAACCGTGAGGAGATTAAGGGTGCCGTTGGAGATGGGTACGGGCAATCCATACGTTACAGTGAGACATTGGGACAAGACATGCTGTATGTAGCACTACCTGTGAATTCGGATCAAAGTGACATGATTGAAATCCCTAGCGGCAAATTTGATGGCTACATTCGTCTATCCATGAGTCTACAGGCTGTGGATCAAGGGCTTCAGCGTGGTTGGATGATTATGTTTGCTGCACTTGGACTATTGTTCCTAATTGTCGCGTTTGTCAGTTATCGGGTTGCACGCGGATTAACCTCCCCGATTGAGCATATTACAAAAGTGGCCCATCGGATCACCAAGCTGGAATACGATGCCAGAGTTGATGTAACGCGTAGAGATGAGATCGGACAACTGGGGCTTGCCATAAACGGAATGGCAGACAGCTTGCAGTCCCAGCTGAAGACGATTCGTGACAATGAAGCGTTGTTACAGAGTGTCCTCGCGAACATGACCGGAGGAATTGTCATGATCGACGCATGGCAATCCATTGCACTGGTCAATCGGGAAGCGGAGCGTATGCTTGGTATTCAGGCAGGAAAGGTTACGAGTAAACCTTATACTGAATTGAAAAGACACTACGAATTAACACGTACAATCGAAGAGAGTGTTGCACTGAAAGAACGGATGCATGAAGAAGTGAGTGTGTTCAACCCGGAGGAAAAACTGATCCGTATTGATGGAGTACCGATGTCTGAAGATGATGGCGGTTATCGAGGCATGTTGTTCCTGTTGCAGGACGTGACGGCGATTCGCCGATTGGAGTCCATGCGCAGTGAGTTTGTTGCAAATGTCTCTCATGAGCTCAAGACACCAGTTGCTGCAGTCAAAGGGTTTGCCGAAACGCTGCTTAGCGGCGGGGTACAGGATAAGGAGACAGAGCGATCATTCCTGAAAATCATCTATGATGAAGGAGATCGACTTAACCGATTAATCGGGGATATTCTGGAGTTATCCAAAATTGAATCGAAACGCGCACCACTGCAATGCTCACCTGTTCATGTACACTCTTTCTTCGAAATGGTGCTGGGCACCTTGTCCAAGGTGGCGGAGAAAAAGCAGATTCGTCTGGAAATGCATGTTCCGGAGGAACTGTACATTGAAGCAGATGAGGATAAGATGAAGCAGATATTCATCAATCTGTTATCGAACGGCATCAACTATACCCCCGATGGTGGACGAGTGAAGTTACAGGTGACGATGGATAACGATGATGAAGTCATCTTTGCGGTGTCAGATACAGGAATTGGCATACCGAAAAAAGATTTGCCGCGAATCTTCGAGCGGTTCTATCGTGTTGATAAAGGCAGATCTCGTAATTCAGGGGGCACAGGCCTTGGACTTTCCATCGTTAAACATCTGGTGGAATTGCATCATGGCAAATTGTCTGTAGAGAGTGAACTGGGCATGGGGACAACGTTCCGTGTGATCCTTCCAATCATTCAAGACGAAGAGATGTAGGCGTCTGGTATCAAAATGTAAAAAGTGTGTATTGTTTTACACCGCGTTAACAAATTAGTGCTATGATAGAAAAAGTGTTGTGGCAACAGACAACCTATGAAGAGAGAAGGGGTATCATGGCACAGCGTTTGCTAGTTATTGAAGATGAACCTACATTATCAAGATTACTCACGTATAACCTGACACAGGAAGGTTATGACGTTACGGCAGAGGATCACGGATCTGCAGGATATGATCGGGCCTTGTCCCAGGAATTTGATCTCATTTTGCTGGATTTGATGCTTCCGGGCATGAATGGTCTGGACATTCTGAGCAAGTTAAGAATACAGGGTGTTAGTACACCTGTTATCATTCTGACGGCCAAGAACGGTGAAGCCGAGGTTGTACAGGGACTGAAATCAGGTGCCGATGATTATATTACCAAACCGTTTGGTGTGTCTGAGCTATTAGCCCGAGTGGATGCGGTATTAAGACGTTATTCCAATGGTGAAGATTTACCACAGCTTGAGGACAAGGATGGCTCACGAATTATTCTGGGAGAGCTGGAGATTTATCCTTTGAAATATGAAGTGACACTGGGTGGACAATCCATCAGTCTGCGTCCAAAAGAGTTCGAAGTACTTCTGTATTTGGCCAAGAAGCCGGGGGTGGTACTGACAAGGGATGATCTAATGAACGCTGTGTGGGGCTTCGATTATATCGGAGGTCAACGAACCGTGGATGTTCACGTCAGCTCATTACGTAAAAAGCTGGAGCTGGACCCGGAATCGGTTCACATTGATTCGATTCGCGGTGTAGGTTATAAATTGGTTGTCAAAAGAAAAACTCCCCATCATTCAAGTTAGCAATGATCGGGGAGTTTTATTTTACGTTCATTTAACATAAAGGAAGATTTTACTTTACGTAGAGGGAGTAGCATGGACTTATATTAGTGATACTTTATACCTATACCTCCCACCTCAAGACGGAGCTAATACGTAAAGGAGATTGCGCATTTATGCCCATGTTGCTCGAAGTGAAACCCGACCAGCCTCATGTTGTTTTACATAATGAAGAATTAACGACACCCATAATGGAGCAAACTGAAGTAGCATTAGTTGCTGAAGAATCTGTAATCCATTTGCATGACTATTATCGTCAGGTACCTGTCGCGGGGGTCCATACGACCTGTGGAGAAGCAGCGACGATGATGAATCAGGATCAGGAGCACCCATGTATTGTATTGTGTGATGAGCAGATGAAACCTACTGGATTGTTAATGCGAGAGACGTTATATCGGATGTTAAATGGCCGTTTTGCCGCAGATCTATTCTACAGTAAGCCGGTCATACAAGTAGTGAATACATCTCCGGTCATAGCAGATATTCATATGGAAGCCTCAACGATTATTGATATCGCACTTGGACGGAATGAACAGCATTTCTACGATTGTCTGCTGGTTACGGAACAAGACAGGTTGCTTGGTGTGCTGACGATGCGTGATGTGATGTCCCTCTCCCGCAGGCTGCAACAGGCTTCTTCGGCAGAGCGCATACGTACAGTAACCGAGAGCAGACAGGAGATATCCAGAATCAATAATGCGGTCACCAAGCTGGTGAATGCAGCGAATCAGACCGTTCATGAGGCCCGTGAGATCATGGCATTGTCCAAACAGGGCGAAGAGAGTTTGAAACACGTTGATGCTTCCTATAACCGGGTACATCAGCATATGGAGAGTCAAGGACAACATGCGGATCACATGCTGAATTCGATCAAAACAGGCTCAGGGATGGCACAATCCATTCGCTCCCTGGCAGATCAGAGTGGTCTTCTCGCCCTGAATGCTTCCATCGAAGCAGCTCATGCCGGTGAATATGGACGAGGTTTTCAGATTGTTGCAGGCGAGATTCGAGCGCTCGCAAAACAGACCCGTGAGGTTGCGGGGAACATGTCTTCTTTGTTAGAGAATATTGGTGGATTGACCCTTCAGACTGTTGAACTGGTTAAGGCAAGCGGAGCGGAGATTGACGACAGTTCGGTGCATGTCACCGCAGGAGGAGCAACGTTCCGACAACTGAACAGTGCGGTGAGTGGTTTGTCTCGTATAGCAGAGGAGATCGCCATGGAAGGCGGGAAAGCTGGAGAAGTTGCAGAGCACATTCGTACGAAGCTGGATGAGATGGTTTCGAATAGTGAGTAATATAAAGTAGTCAATAAGGCAGGCATCAGCAACCAGATTGATCCATCAAGCAGATCATGAAGGTTAAGGATGTCTTTTTTACATTCCGTTAACATGAAAGTGATACTGTTTTTACAATGAAAGGGTAGGATATTAAAGATGGCCGAGCAGCGATGAAAGATTATCAGTATCGGTCTCAACGTAAAGGGAGTTTCCGTGTCCCTGCAGCGAAGGAGAAGTGAACATCCATGAAGGACCTCATTCACATTGAAAATCTTAATTTATATTATGATACGCATCACGCGCTTAAAAATATATCGATGGATCTGCCGGAAAAAACCGTTACTGCGTTCATCGGGCCGTCAGGTTGTGGTAAATCGACATTGCTTCGCACGTTGAACCGGATGAATGACATGATTCCGGGTGTTCGTGTGGAAGGACAGGTTATGCTGAATGGCTCTGACATTTACAGTAATGAGATTGAAGTGGAGACACTGCGCAAACGAGTGGGCATGGTGTTCCAACAACCGAATCCTTTTCCAAAATCCATATACGATAACGTGGCTTATGGACCGCGCTTGCACGGGGTAACCCAAAAGGCTGAACTGGACCAGTTGGTAGAACAAAGTCTTGTCCATGCTGCACTCTGGGATGAAGTGAAGGATGTATTGAAAAAGTCGGCACTTAGTTTGTCCGGCGGACAACAACAGCGTCTCTGTATTGCACGGGCGCTGGCTGTACAGCCTGACGTTCTGCTGATGGATGAAGCAACGTCTGCACTCGACCCGATCTCCACATTGAAGATTGAGGAACTGGTGAAAGAATTGCATCACAAGTACACGATCGTTATGGTTACCCACAATATGCACCAGGCGGCACGGGTATCTGGACGCACGGTATTTTTCCTGAATGGTGAAGTGGTGGAGGCAGCTGATACGGAGACGTTATTCTCCACACCGCAAGATTCCCGGACCGAGGATTATATATCTGGAAGGTTCGGTTAAGCGAGCTGAATTGGAATGATCCCGGCATACCCGGAGATGATGGATAAGGAGGACATGAAATCTATGATTCGCAGAAAAGAATTTGATCAGGAGCTTGAAGAGCTGCGTACCTTGCTCAAACAAATGGGTGAACATGTAGGAGCAGCATTGGATGGTGCCATTGAGAGTTTACAAACGATGAACGCGGAGAAAGCTCAGGTCATCATCAAGAATGATGCGAATCTGAATGCCCTTGAAGACAAAATTATGGAACTTGGCTCCAAACTGATCATCACACAACAGCCGGTGGCGAAGGATCTTAGACGTATTATCGTGGCATTTAAAATCTCCAGTGATCTGGAGCGTATGGGAGATCTTGCTCTGGACGTGGCGAAGGTGACACTCCGGATGGATGGACAGCAGCTGATTAAACCGCTGGTGGATATCCCGCAAATGGCAGAAATCGTGAAATCCATGATTGATGAATCCATCGAATCTTTCCTGAAAGAAAACACAGATCTGGCCTATAAAATGGCTCAGACAGACGATCAGGTCGATCAACTGTACAGCCACATGATCAGTGACCTCTACACGTTAATGACAGACCATCCTAATCAGGCTTCACAGGCTATGCTGCTGATGATGGTTGGACGCTACATCGAACGTATTGGTGATCATGCGACCAACATTGGTGAGAGCACGGTGTACCTGGTGACAGGCAAACGTCCGGATCTGAACCAATAGGTAGGGCTTTGTTTTGGAATTGGGGAATCAGTGCTTGATAAGAACGCATCATAAAAAATGAAGGACTTTCTCTCGGTTGGCCTGTGCACAGGCTGTCTGCGGAGAAGGTTCTTTTTTTGCTGAGAAAACGGAAGTGAAAAGATGGCTATTCTTTTTTGATGTGACTGGTGGGTATGGTATCATGAGAGTAGATGTAATTTGAAGAGGTTGACCATATAATACGCGAGGTGCTGGAATGGACAAGTTTATTCTCATAGATGGAAATAGCATTATTTACAGGGCGTTTTTTGCAATGCCGCCTCTGACCAACTCGAAAGGTCTGCATACCAATGCGGTATATGGTTTCACTACGATGCTGCTGAGACTGCTTGAAGAGCATAAGCCTACACATGTCATGGTTGCATTTGATGCAGGCAAAATCACGTTCCGCCACGAAGGGTACCAGGAATACAAGGGCGGACGGGAGAAAACACCACCAGAGTTGTCAGAGCAATTTCCTTTGCTCAAAGAACTGCTGAAAGGACTTGGTATTGCTCAGTTTGAGCTGGCTGGATTCGAAGCGGATGACATCATCGGAACGTTAACCAAACGCGCAGATGAAGCGGGCAGACAGGTGCTTGTTGTATCGGGTGACAAAGATATGCTGCAGCTTGCTTCCGAACATGTACATATCGGGCTGACACGTAAAGGGGTAACCGATATCGAGCTGTATGATCCTGCTCAGATTAAAGAGCGTTATGGTCTGACGCCATTGCAAATCATTGATCTCAAGGGTCTGATGGGCGATGCGTCCGATAACATTCCGGGGATTCCCGGGGTTGGAGAGAAAACAGCGTTGAAACTGTTGCACCAGTTCGGATCGGTAGAGGATGTGCTGAACGGCACAAGTGAGCTGAAAGGCAAGATGAAAGAAAAGATTGAGGCCCATGCCGAAGATGCCCGGATGAGCAAACAACTCGCGACGATTCACCGGGAAGTTCCGCTGGAGCAGACGTGGGAGGATATGCAATTCGCTGGATTAAAAGAAGAACATGCTGGCCCTGCACTGGCCAAGCTGGAATTCAAATCCTTGCTCGAACGCCTGTCATTCAGTGGCAGCATTGGTTCTGAACAGGAAGCTGTCCCTGCTGCCGAAGTTGAATCCTCCATTGCAACAGAGGAGAACATCAGTGAGCTGTTCAGTTCCCTCGATTCCATTGATGTACTCCACGTGGAGACACATGGGGATAACCCGCACCAAGCGAGATTGATTGGACTAGCTGTAGGTTCCGCTGGAACCTATACGTTCATATCTCCCGAATTGCTTCATTCCGAGGCAGCGGCTCCAGTGCGGGCATGGCTTGGTAATTCAGACCAGCCAAAGCGCGGTTATGATCTTCATCGTGTAGACCTGGCCCTGCATGCGCATGGCATTGAATTTGCTGGTGCGTCCTTTGATGTACAACTGGCAGCTTATTTGCTTGATCCAACGGAATCCAACCAGACGATTAGTGGACTCACGACCAAGTATGGTCTGCCGTCGCTCGTAGAGGATGACACGGTTATGGGCAAAGGGGCCAAGTACAAGGTGCCGGAAGTGGAGATCTTGGGTGATTTCCTGTGCCGCAAAGCTGCTGCAGTCGCAGCCATTATTCCACTTCAGGAGCAGGTGCTGGAAACGGATGAGATGAATTCATTGTTCCATGAACTAGAGATGCCGTTGTCACGCATATTGGCGGATATGGAGAAACAGGGCATCAAGGCCAATACGGCCGATCTGCAGGCTTTGGGCAGTGAGTTTGAAGAACAGATCAGCAGGTTGATGGCTGAGATTTACAAACTGTCAGGAACGGAATTTAATCTGAATTCACCAAAGCAACTGGGTGAGATTTTATTTGATAGACTGGGCTTGCCGGTAGTGAAGAAAACAAAAACGGGTTATTCCACAGATGCGGAAGTATTGGAGAAATTGGCTCCTTATAATGATGTGGTCAAGCATATTCTGCAATATCGTCAGCTTGCCAAGCTGCAATCCACTTATGTGGAAGGGTTACTCAAAGAGATATCCAATCGGGATGGCAAGGTGCATACGTATTATCGTCAGACCATCGCCGCTACCGGACGACTTAGCAGTCAATTCCCGAACTTGCAGAACATTCCGATTCGGATGGAGGAAGGTCGCAAAATCCGGAAGGTATTTGTTCCTTCCGAGCCAGGATGGTCCATTTTGGCAGCAGACTATTCCCAGATTGAACTGCGTGTACTGGCCCACATTTCGGACGATGAGCGCTTGAAGGAAGCGTTTGTCAACGATATGGATATTCATACAAAGACCGCTTCGGATGTATTTGGCGTGAAGCCTGAGGATGTGGATGGAGATATGCGTCGCTCCGCCAAGGCAGTTAACTTTGGTATCGTGTATGGAATAAGTGATTATGGTTTGTCCCAGAACCTGCACATTACGCGTAAAGAGGCTGCGCAGTTTATTGATCAATATTTTGAAGTATTCCAGGGTGTCCGCCGATATATGGATGACATTGTGAAGGAAGCTCGCCAGGATGGTTACGTTAAAACGTTATTGGAACGACGTCGTTACCTGCCAGAGATTAATGCCAGCAACTTCAATCTGCGTTCCTTCGCAGAGCGTACGGCGATGAATACACCGATTCAGGGAACAGCGGCAGATATCATCAAGCTGGCCATGGTACAGATGGATGAAGCGCTGCGGGAACGCAAGCTGAAGAGCCGTATGTTGCTTCAGGTGCACGATGAGCTTGTATTCGAAGTGCCTGCGGATGAATTGGAACTGATGAAAGAGTTAGTCCCTTCTGTCATGGAAAAAGCTTTGGAACTGTCCGTTCCTCTGAAAGCAGAAGTCAGCTTTGGTGATAACTGGTACGAAGCGAAATAATTCAAGCGCTACGCGGTTTTTCCGGTATTTTACAATAGGCCCTTCCATGTCCGAGATATAAGAAAAGGGTCCCGCTGAGTGCCATCTTCCGTTATAATATAGGGGAGGTGAGAACATCATGCCGGAATTACCGGAAGTCGAAACAGTCAGAAGAACATTGAATCAACTTATTGTGGGCAAAACGATTGATCATGTTACCGTTAGCTTGCCGCGGATTATTCAGCGGCCGGACGACATAGATGCATTTGCAATGGAACTCGCGGGACATACCGTCATTGGGGTGGAGCGTCGAGGCAAGTTTTTGCGTATTTTGCTGGACGGGCTGGTGCTTGTCTCCCATCTGCGGATGGAAGGAAGGTACGGTGTGTACGAGCAGCATGAAGATGTGGAGAAGCATACACATGTGATCTTCCATTTTAATGATGGTACGGAATTGCGTTATAAGGATGTGCGACAGTTTGGTACGATGCATCTGTTTAATGCAGGTGAGGAACTGGTGTCCAAACCTTTGCTGAAGCTTGGACTGGAGCCGCTTGATCCCGCCTTTACGGTAACTGCATTCCGAGAGGCGGTTGGCAAGCGTACAACCAAAATCAAGGCTGTACTTTTAAATCAGGCATATGTGGTTGGTATCGGGAATATTTATGTGGACGAGGCTCTATTTCGCGCAGGTATCCATCCCGAGACTATCGCCAAGACACTGACCGAAACTCAGTTAACGGTGCTTCATGAAGCCATCGTGGCTACGTTACAAGATGCAGTGAATGCAGGTGGATCTTCCATCAAGTCCTATGTGAATGGACAGGGTGAGATGGGAATGTTCCAGCATCAACTGAAAATCTATGGACGCAAATCAGAACCTTGTACAACTTGTGGTACGTTAATTGAAAAAACGGTGGTTGGTGGCCGTGGCACGCATTTTTGTCCGAACTGTCAGCTGCTGTAACATGAACTGAATGAACGAAATGATGAAATCATAGCACCCTTGGATTCCTCCCTCCATATACTGATATGGCAGAAATAAGCGGGCGTATACCCATACTGGCATCTTCAGTTGGCACGAGTACCGCACAGAGGAGGAGTCCGGGGTGCTGCATCATTTTATTTCATTGCTGGCGCTTGCTTTGGCGCTTAGTTTAGATGGTTTTGGAGTCGGGATTACATATGGGTTACGGAGGACTAAGATTCCCCTGTTATCTATCGCTGTTATTTCGATCTGTTCGGGATTGGTTATTGCCTTGTCGATGCAAGTAGGAGTGCTGTTGTCCCATGTGGTGTCACCGGAGATCGCTTCTATTGTGGGAGCCGTTATATTGATAGGTATTGGTGCATGGTCACTGTTGCAACTTATTCGAAAGCAAGGCAAAGAACAACTGGAAACAGACGCTGGAACGGGTGAGGGAACAGAAGCAACGGTAACTGGGGTAGTAGAAGCACAAGAGAGACTGTCGGATTCAAAGGGCAGGAATCAGGTGCTTGCACTGAATCTGGAACAGTCGGCTTCAAGTGGATCACTGGAACGAATGGTATTTACACTGGAGCTGCGCAAGCTGGGCGTTGTCATTCAGATCCTTCGCAGTCCCTCCAAGGCGGATATGGATAACTCCGGGAGTATATCTGCCCAGGAAGCGATGTGGCTTGGTATTGCCCTGTCTCTGGATGCGTTTGGGGCAGGATTGGGAGCGGCACTTCTGGGATTCCCTACACTATGGACAGCACTCATTATTGCACTGTTTAGTGGGGCGTTTCTGTCACTCGGCATGAAGGTTGGCCTACGATTCTCAGCTCTGCGCTGGATGCGAAGACTGTCTGTATTGCCAGCGCTATTGTTAATGATTATGGGAATAATGAAGTTGTTATGAGGTGAAACGATGAATATAGGCTTAACCGGCGGGATCGCGACAGGCAAAAGCAGTGTTTCCGCCTATCTCGCCAGTAAGGGAGCGTTGCTCATCGATGCAGACGTTATTGCCCGGGAAGTTATGATGCCCGGGCATCCCGTGTTGGCCGCCGCTGTTAAGCGGTTTGGACAAGCCATACTGAACGAAGATGGAACACTGGATCGGAAAAAGCTCGGAAGCATTGTTTTTCAACAACCAGAGGAACGGAAGGCATTGGAGGCCATTACACATCCGGCGATCCGAAGAGAGATGCGCGAACGGGCTGCTGCATACGAATTGCAACATCCGGATAAACTTGTGGTGTCTGATATTCCATTGCTCTACGAATCAGGTCTGGAGGACGGTTTCGAGGAAGTCATGGTCGTATATGTCCCGAGATCGGTGCAACGAGATCGCTTGATGAGTCGGGATGGAATGACTGCAGCACAGGCCGAGGCTCGAATGGATGTACAGATGGATATTGAGCGCAAAAAACAGCTGGCAGACATTGTCATCGATAACAGCGGCTTATGGTCTGCGACGGAGCAGCAAATTGACTCATATCTACAGCGTAAGGGTTTGTTATGAGAATATTGCGTAAGAAACGTGTACTGCTGTTGATGTTTGTGTCCTTTGTACTGGTGTTATTTCTGAATACAAACTGGATGGCATGGTTCTATCCCATTCATTATAAGGAAGAGATTCGTGCCCAATCTCAGAGTTATGAGGTTGATCCGTTTCTTATTGCTTCCATTATCAAAGTGGAGACCAATTTTAAGACAAGCAAGGAATCCAAACGAGGTGCCATTGGGCTCATGCAACTGATGCCAGACACGGCAAACTGGATACTGGAACAAGCCAAAATTCCCGACACTTCGCTGGAGGAATTAAAGCACGAGCCTGAACGCAATATTCAGTTAGGTACATGGTATCTACGGAATCTATCCGATCAATTCGATGGCAATGAAGCAGTTATGATCGCTGCCTATAATGCGGGACCAGGCAAAGTAAACAGTTGGCTTAGAGATGGTGTGTGGGATGGCTCGTTCGATACGGTGAAAGATATTCCGTTTGGTGAGACGCGTCACTATGTACAAAGAGTCATTTACTATTATAATCAGTATGTAAAGATCTATAATACGTTCTAAGTATATAAGTAGAAGCACAGAGCAGGCCGGTTATTCACCGGCCGCTCCATGCTCCTCTGTGTAGCCTATTACGATGCAGATATTATTGGTATTGACCTGCCAATTGCTGTTCTGCAATTGTTACCAGACGCTTCGTGATGTATCCACCGATCGAACCGTTCTCGTAAGAAGTCATGTTACCTTGGTATCCGTCTTGTGGGATGCTGATTCCGAGTTCTTGAGCAACTTCATATTTCATTTGCTCGAGTGCTGCGGAAGCTTTAGTTACCACCAGGTTGTTGGAGTTACCATTGCTTTGTGCCATTGCTGTTCACCTCCTCGCGGGTTGGTAAAAGTATTATGTGTCGGCAATGCATTTTTCATTACAAAATCAAGACAGGGAATATGTGGTAAAAAGTAAAACGTGGGAAGTGATCTGATTTGAAGTGTCCTTATTGCGGTTATATGGGTACCAAAGTGCTTGATTCGCGTCCGGCCAACGAGGCAAAATCCATTCGTCGTCGCCGTGAGTGTGAGCAGTGTGCCCGAAGATTTACAACGTTTGAGATGATTGAGGAGACTCCACTGATCGTCATTAAGAAAGATGGCAGCCGGGAAGAGTTCAGCCGGGACAAGATTCTCCGCGGGCTTATTCGTGCCTGTGAGAAACGTCCAGTCTCCGTAGAGACCCTGGAGATGATGGTATCTGAAGTAGAGAAATCTCTGCGCAATACAGCAGATGCTGAAGTTGAGAGTCGCCAGATTGGTGAGTTGTTGATGGAACAGTTGTTTCCAGTCGATGAAGTGGCGTATGTCCGTTTTGCGTCGGTTTACCGCCAGTTCAAAGATATCAATATGTTCATGAAAGAGCTGAAATCCCTGTTGTCCAAAGACGATCTGGAGGATTAGTGAAGTTGGTAAAGGGAGAAGAGCAGTCTGGAGTTCCAGTCCGTGTGTACCAGAGAAATCGGTTGTTCTTCTCCAATCACTTTAGATCTTGAGAAAGTGATTGACAGCGAAAGCTGGATTTTATATGATATAGGAGTCGCCTGTGGAACGTAGCAGTGCTGGACAAGTTATCTATTTCATATCCTGGGGCCTTAGCTCAGCTGGGAGAGCGCATCGCTGGCAGCGATGAGGTCAGGGGTTCGATCCCCCTAGGCTCCATAGTCAAGAACGCCATCACATTATTGTGATGGCGTTTTTTTGTGGTGAAATAAATCAGAACATGCATTAATTAATTAGAATTTTTGGACTTGGTGACGAGCCTGGTGACGAATATTCTAGATGCAAAAATAGAGGGTTTAAAGTCCTGACTGTGGAGTTGTCAAAAAAATTTCAGTTTGAAAACAAGGAGACCCTTCCGGCTGGATATTGTCCAACCGGAAGGGTCTGCATTTATCTGTATACGCTTTCACTTAGCCAGATATTCGACGAACCTTACAAAGATCGTGGCTACTTCGGCGCGGGTGGCGGTGGCTTTGGGAGCAAAAAAGTTGTCCGGCTTGCCTACTACAATGCCGATGTCCCGTAGTGCCTGAACGGCCTCCAACGCCCAAGAGCTGATCTCACTCTCGTCTGTGAAGGACTTAGCGTGGCTATCAGGTAGCTCATAGCCCTTGTACTTCATGTAGTTGTACAGTATCACCAGCATCTGCTCGCGCGTCATCGGTGAATTGGGATCAAACAGGTCTGCGTTTGTACCGTTGACTATGCCTTTTTCGGCTGTCCACTCGGCTGCTGCCGTGTACCATTGTCCGTCCGTCACGTCGCTAAAGCGGGAACTCGTGTAGCTGTAGAGGTTTACGTTCTCAAGATTGGTCAGTACCTGCACGAACATTGCACGCGTCATTGCGTTGCCAGGTGAGAACGTTGTGGACGTCGTGCCGTTGAAAAGATTGTATGTGTAGGCGAAATTTATATCGTTGTAGAACCAGTCGTCCATGTTGGCATCCCTGAAAGGATTGCCCGATATCACGAGGAAGCCCAGTGGGGTGGCGTCATCAAACGCCAGCTCCGTACCCTCACGGATGTTCAGCGACATGCCGTTATCTAAGCTAACTTTTGCGCCGCTCGGTCCTACCACAACCGCTCCGCCGCTCCGTATCTTCGATCCGCCATGGATATCCACACGGTTGCCGTTTGGCAGGTTCACATGCGCGTCTTTGCCGCCTACTGTAACCGTACCGTCGCTCGCGATCGTTGAGCCGCCCGAAATGGTCACTGTGCTGTTGCCGCCGGGTAGTGTTACTTCGGCGCTCTTGTCTGCTGGAATGGTTACCTTACCGTTTGAGTCTATCGTTGTGCCTTCGGGTACCTTAATCTTCGTCCCGCCTTTGGTCGCAATCTCGCCACCACCGGGGAGGGTGGTATTGCCGTTTTTGTCTGTGACCACGGGTTTATCCTTCGGTGTATTCACTGTGTAGGTCGACTTCAACGTTCCAGCGTCTGTCCCGGTGCCCGTATTGTCGGTGTTGCCGGTATTACCCATGTTTCCGGTATTGCCCGTATTGCCGCCAGAATCAGGCACAGTGGGAGTCGTCGTCTTCATCGGCGTCGTCGTCGCACTGATCTCCGCGCCGTCGCCCTTCGCGTTCACCGCGATGATCCTGAAGTTGTAGCCTTGGCCGTTTGTCAGGTTCTTAAAGGTATATTGGGTCTCCGTCGCATCCAGTGTGACCGGCGTCACGTTGCCATACCATACCTTGTAGCCCAAGATCGCACTGCCACCGTCGTCAGCAGGGGCGGTCCAGCTCAATGTGACCTGTCCGTCACCGGCTGTCGCCTTGAAGCCGCTCGGAGCACCGGGCACGACCGGTTTTCTCTGCGCGAACATCCAATCAAAGACGTCTGTGTAGTCATTGTTCCAAGCCGGCAAGTTAGAGGACTGCGCCGTGGGAGCTATGCTCCAATTCCCCATAGTTATCTCGTTGTAAAGAACCGCCGCTTCAACTTCGTGCGCTATGTAATCAGCCAGAACAGGTGTGTTGGCCGGATTCGGCCTCAGATTTGGCTGATCAAATTGATTGTTGGGCCACGTAAGGACCTCATTACTCTCAAAGCGCGAAGCCCTCGCGTTGATCATTTTCGGCATATTGTTATTTATGAAGTTATTGAGGTTAGTCTGGTAGCCTGCAACATTATGAGCATTTACAAACATCCAATAGGCCAGATTGTTGTGAGCGTCGTTGTCCTTAGCATTCGGTGAACCGCTTACCGGGGCCATAGGTGCGGCGGCGGCGAAGAAGCCAGGATGGCTGTTAACTAAGTTGTTTGTATACTGGCCGCCCCATGAGAAGCCAGCCGCGTAAACACGATTAGGGTCTACTTCGCCACTGGCAATCAGGGCGTCTATGACCTTCTTAACATTCTCTGTTGAGGGAACAGATACGCCATTATAGGAAATATTCAGTACATGGCTGGCGTACTTGTCAGGATTTTTCTCCATTTTCTTCATTAGAGCGACCGAGCCGTTGGCGGATTTCATGGCCGCTTTTTGGTCTGTCGCAGCGTTTGTACCGCCGCGTGACATGCCGTGAGTATAAACATACAGCGGCAATCCTTTGATCACTTTACCGTCTTCATCCTTGTGAAGGTAGAGCGAGCGATTGACCGAATTGTCCGTGAATGTTGTAAACTTGTCAAGGATCGGATTCACAACTTTTTCCTGTTCAAAAACCACGTTGCGAAGTGGACTCCCCTCTGTCAGTACGATCTCTCCGTTTGGGACGATGTTGTAAACCTGCTTTGTCGAGTTACTGCTGCCATCCAGCGTTGTTTTGCCGCCGCTCGCTGAATAAAACTCAGACTCAACTACGATGTAACGGCCGCTTGCCAGTCCGTCCTGATAATCTGGTGAATTGTTAACCTGCCCCAGATAGCCGCGTACTTTCGGCTCGTCATTAGCGTATACCCTTGTGATTTTGCGTGGTCCTTCAAAGGTCACTGCTTCGCCGTTCAGGGTCGTGTTCCTAGCCGATAAGGCAAACAAGTCCGGATTAAGCGCGGAGCCTAACGCTGCCTTCCCCTTGCCTAAGTCAATGATGACAGCCGTTGTGTACTCGCCACTGGCGAAGTTGTCATTCCATACAACAAAGGGAAGCAGCCCCGCGTCCGGATCGTTTTTGAATGTCACATGAATGGTATGGTTAGTCTCAATATTCGAAAAGGTATAAGTGCCAGCAGATAGAGTCACGGTCTCGCCGTCTACCGTTACAGTATCCACAATTTTGCCGGAATCGGGAGTAAACGTAATTTCTCTGTTAGAGCCCCGATCTACTCTCAGCACATCGCCGGGTGGGTTCGACATGATTGAGCCGCCCGGTCCCGCAGTGGCGGTGATTGATAATCTGGTGTCCACTTCATTGGCTGAGATGAGCTGCAGGCTGTCTGTAAATGAATCAGAGCTGGTATAAGCTGCGTCTGGAACTCCAAAAGAGGAAACGACTTCATATCGGTCACCGCCCTTTTCCGTCGAGTTATTAATGTAAACCTCAAAGGTAAGCTTGCCCTCCTCAAAGGTCAAGGTTCTTTTGGGTATTCTCATCTCCACGATATATCCTGTTTCCGTGATCTGGGTCCATACAGCTCTGCCCGGAGCTGCCTGCCCTGAGAACACACCCGTCGCGCTGACGCGCCATTGGTTTGAGCCTCCGGTTCCGGTGCCGACATAAAACTCCAGGCTGTCGTACTGGTGATCTCCGCCAGCTCCCTGATATAGATTACTGTCATTCACAAGTACTCGGGAATATAGGTAGTCATGGTCCCAAAGGATTCTGGCTGTGCCCGTGGCATGGGGTCTGGGATCGGCGGGCACAGTGCTTTTGTTGATGTGATGCTCCATGGTCTGGCCCCAGAGTGGGTCGTTCGACCCGAGTTCGGGAGTTCCAAAAATGGCGGTGGGTGTTTCATTCGCTTCTGCGTTCTCGATGTTGTCAGTGGCGGCGGCATAGCTGGTAGGCATTAGCGATGCCACCATTACCAAGCAACAGAGGAACGCGAGCATTCTGCTAAATCGTTTTGGCATAAATGAAAATCCTCCTTATTTTTCGATCCGGTGCGCCCATGGCTTACCGCATCGTATTCGGACACGTTGTGCATATGACAAGCGCCCAACTATATATATTATGTTTATCAGGCGTTCAATCCTTTAATTTAAACATAGAGTATATTTATAATGAAAACGATTACTTCGGAGTATAGGGATAGTGTTGAAGTTTGAGTGAATCAATAAAAAAATCCACCTTATTAACAAGATACTACATTGAATTGGAAGTGTTGAAGACGTAATATGAGAAGAAATGTAAGCGCATTCTTTTTTAAGCCGTATCTCTATTTCCTTGAGCGAGGGGGTCTGGTTTTAAAGGTGAGAGATATGGGTTGTATGCTTCTGAAAATTAATCGAAGGGAAGAATGCTATGCGGAAGCAAATTACAATCCTAATGTTAGTTTTACTTATGACCTTCAGTAGCTGGTTTAATCTTGTTCTGCCATTTAGCAATCAAGCTTCAGCGGACACAATAACACCAACGATGTTGGCACATTATCCATTGCTTGAGGATGTACAGGATATATCAGGGAATGAAAAGCATGGAACGGCCGTAGGAGACATTACGTACACGGATGGTCTCACTCTGCCTGGGGGAACAGATAGTAATACAAATTACGTTCAGCTTCCTACTGGTTTGTTTGATAATCAAGAAAATACAACGATATCTGTATGGATCAAGAGTAACACTGGAAGTGGGAACTACTCAGCATTATTCTACGGTACTCCAGCAGCTGGCAATAACTTGCCAACGAATTACTGGATGTTTAATCCATCGAATCCAAGTGGTGATTTTAAGTCAGTATTTACGAATAACAATAATGTTGACCAGCCTTGGACAACTGAGGTAGGGGTATCAGGCACTTCAACGTCACCGTACGAAGGTCAATGGGTTCACTATACGACGGTTATTACAGAACGCTCTATTACAGGTTACATTAACGGTGTAAGTATAGGCACGATCGCCAAAGAGAAAACAACAGCAAGCTTTGGTACTGATTTGCATGCTTACATCGGGCGCTCCAATTATTTAGGGGATGCTACTTTTGCGGGCAGCTTTCAAGATTTAAGAATTTACGGAGAGGCACTAAATAATGAAGATATCGCTGTAGTATATGAACAATCGTTTAATGAAAAGCAAGTACAACAAGGCAAAATAGAGCTAACGTTAGGAGACATATCAGCAGTTACAGAATCTCTTGAACTGCCCACTCAAGATAAGAATGGCGCAATGATCTCATGGACTTCTAGTGATGAGAGTGCGATCAGTCCGACTGGTGAAGTAATCTTACGAGAAATTGAACAACAAGTGACGTTAACTGCAACCATTTCTTTAGGTGGAACCCAAACAACGAAGGAGTTTATTGTTACCTTACTACCTAAGGATGACTCTATTGAGCAGATTGCCGTTAAGAGTGTCTTGCTTAATGAACCTACATTTATTTTATCAGCGGGGGACAGTGAGATATTAGTAGCTACTATTTCACCTTCAAATGCAACAAATAAAAGAGTTATCTGGGCATCTAGTGACTCCAGTGTAGCGATTGTCAATTCAACGGGTAAAGTTACAGCTGTTAGTGAAGGTACAGCCACAATTACGGTACAGACTGAAGATGGAGAGTTTACAGCTACATCAGCCGTTACCGTTAAGGGAAAATCGCTAAAAGATGATCTTATTCTTCATTACAACATGAAGTCGACTGAAGAAGTAGACGGTCAACTCGTACTGAAGGATGTTGCCAATAAGGCAGTTACATTTGACGGAATATTTAGAAATCCAAACAATGGACAATTCATTTCAAACAGTGAGGTTGGTTTTATTTCCTTCAATGGTGGAAGCTCTACATCTAATAGTGGGCATGTTGAGATTCCTAAGGGCTCAAATGGACTAGATCTACTACACGGTCTGAATGAGATTACAGTATCTTCAATCGTGAACTGGACGAATGATGGGACTAATCGCTGGATCTTCGGTTTGGGTACTGTATTAACACCAGAAACGAACAAATATTTCTTCGTAACACCACGTCACGGTAGTGGATCAGGTAATATGATTGCTACAGGTATCTCTAAAAATGGCTGGCCGAACGAAGCATTATTTACAGGTAGCGCAAACTCAAACCTTATCGGTGGGCAGTGGAAGCATGTAACGGTGTCCTTGTCCGAAGCTAGCAATAGGATAACGTTATTCGTGGATGGAGCTAAGGTTGCTTCGGGTAATGCAAAGGGACTAAAGCTGTCAGAAATTATTAATCCGGATGCTACTTTCTCTGGCTTTATCGGTAAATCAATCTTCTCAAACGATCCATACCTTCAAGGTAGCGTAGCTGATTTTCGAGTATATGATCGCGCCTTGACAGAGCAAGAAGTAGGCGAGTTATATCAACAAGAAGCAGCAACTCACATCTCAAAAATACGTCAGCTCACTGTTGATGATGCAGCAAATCAACTTAACCTCAATCGTTACTTAGGTGAAGGCGATAAGAGCACGGATAAGATAACGAGAAACGTTACATTACCAACAAGCGGTAAAAACGGCGTGAGCATTACTTGGAGTTCTAGTCATCCTACTGTCATTTCTAACCATGGCATTGTACAACGTCCAGCTGTTCAAGCAGGTAATGTTCAAGCAGAGCTTACGGCTACTTTAACGTATCAAGGCGTATCAACTACAGCTGTATTCCCTGTTACGATCTTGAAGCAATTCGATGATCAGCAGAAGGTTGATCTGGACGCTGAACAAATAGAGATCTACAATGCTGACAACGTTAAAGGTAACTTACGTCTTGTCACTACAGGTGAACAAGGCTCCACAATTACATGGGTATCTAGCAAACCTGCGGTTGTGAAAGGAACGGCTGAAGCGGCTGGTGACGCTACACAGCTAGGCTGGGTAAGCCGTCAAGCTACGGATACGCCCGTTACGCTAATAGCTACAATTACGAATGGTGCAGCTTCTAAAGAGCTTACGTTTAACGTTACGATTAAACAAGCAGCTGCTCCAGTGCAGCATGATGCTTACTTCTTTGCGTACTTTACAGGTGAATATGAGGGTGGTGAAGAGATATCCTTCGCCACAGCTGAAGATCCATTGTTCTGGAAAGCGCTGAATAATGGTAAGTCGATCCTTCAATCCGATATGGGTGAAAAAGGACTTCGTGATCCATTCGTTATTCGGTCACCAGAAGGTGATAAATTCTATATGCTGGCAACCGATTTGAAAATGGGCGAAAGTACAAATTTTGACCAAGCTCAAATTACGGGTAGTCATTACATGATGATTTGGGAGTCGGAGGATCTCGTTCATTGGAGCGAGCAGCGTATGATTGAGGTTGCTCCTAAGACTGGAGGAAATACGTGGGCACCAGAAGCTATCTATGATCCAGTAACTGGAGAGTATATCGTATTCTGGGCATCATCGATGAAAAACACAGAGACATATGGTGACTATAACGGAAGACCGGAAGGTCAGTACAATGTGATGTACTACGCAACAACAAGAGACTTCTATAACTTCTCTGAGCCAAAGGTCATGATTGATGAGTCACTTCCAACCATTGATACGACGTTTATTGAGCATAATGATATGTTGTACCGATTCACCAAATCAGAAGTGAATACTAAAGTGTATGTGGAGAAAGCACCAACTTTTTATTATGACAAGGACGGTATTGCAGCAAACGGCCTTCAATACGACGCTGTTCCGGGTACACGTGATAATAAACTTGGCTTGATCGGAAATAATGGAAACAACGAAGGGCAGACGATTTTTAAAGATAATAATAAAGACAAATGGTATCTGTTCCTTGATTCATGGCCATATCATGTCCGATATACAACAGATCTGGATAGTAGTACGCAATATATGAACAATGTATTAAGTAGTGATCAATATGCACTTCCGCCAGGACCACGACACGGAACCGTAATTCCAATCTCACGTGCAGAGTATGATGCTTTGCAAGAGAAGTATGCCTGGAAAGGTCCAGCACCATCAACAGACCCGGTTGTACATTACTCATTTGATGCAAATACAGTGAATGGTACAACGGTGAATGACATTTCTGGTAATGGTCATCACGCAACACTAGTAGATGGAGCAACGATTAATGAGGAGGATCGCATCGGTAAAACGGGTGGTGCATTAGAGCTTAATGGATCAACAGGATATGTGAAGCTGCCAGATAACTTGATTCAATCCTTGAATCTTGAGAAGGCTACGTTCTCTACATGGGTTCAAATGGACAGAAATCAAGCAAATCAAAGAATATTTGATTTTGCTTCCGACACAGGCAGACAGGTTAACCGCAACACCATGTACTTGAGCACACAAGGTGATACAGGTAGTCTAGAGTTTGCTGTCGTAACCCCTTTTACAGAGAAATTTAGCAATGACAGCACTCGACTGGGATCAGAATATAAATATGCGGTGAGAAATTCCGGGTTATTACCAACAAGGACTTGGCAGCATGTTGCCATTACAATGGATGAATTTGATGCAGTATTGTATGTGAATGGTCGAGAGGTTAAACGTAGCTCGACATTTAACGTGGAGCCGAGAATGTTACTGGAAACAACGATGAATTATATTGGTAAATCGAGAAACGGATCTCATAGTTTATTTGATGGTAAATTTGATGATTTCCGTATTTATAATCGTGCATTATCCGTTGAAGAGATTGCAACATTAGCTGATGAAGACGTTACTCCTCCAGTAGAGCAGCCATCTGGGGCAGAGCTCATTCTTCACTACGATATGAATGATATCGATGGTGCGACGGTTATTGATCAAACAGGAAACTTCAATGGAAAATGGATGAATCCGTCTAAAGCAGAATGGATTCGTACACAAGATGCTGGTGTACTAAGCTTTACTGGTGGCACAACTAACTCTTATGTAGAACTACCACAAGGAGTTCTCGATGGATTAACGGATATGACCGTTTCATCCATTGTGAACTGGAGCGGTAAAAACGCTGCGGAGTGGTTATATGCATTAGGAAGACCAAACAATAATACGCACTATACGTACTTCACACCACGTTATAACGCTAACGGTCTAGCTCGTTTAGGTATCGCGACGAATGCTTGGAATAATGAGTCTTCAACTTCTACCACGGGCTTAAAGAATAATGAATGGAAAGTCGTTACGACTGTTGTTTCAGGCACGGATGGTACACTAACGCTTTATATTGATGGTGTTGCAGTTGCATCAGGCTCAACGAATGGAATGACACTAGAACAAATAAAAAATACTTCAGGCAGTAGTGGAACCATCGCTAAGTCATTCTATCCAGCTGATCCATACTTCGGTGGTATGATTACAGACTTCCAAATCTATGATGGTGCTATGACTGCGGCAGATATTACATCACTTAAGGCCCATTCAGATCAGAAGATTGCTAAAATGGAGGGCATGCTTGTATCGGCTGCGACGGAGAAATTAACGATTCATGATCTTCTTGCTTCTAATGCATCAAAAGATACGATTATAAGCAATGTAACCTTGCCAACATCAGGTGCTTATGGCACAACAATAAGCTGGACTTCAGATAAGGGTAATGTCATCTCAACTACAGGTGCTGTAACCAGACCAGCTAACGCAAAAGGTGATCAAGTTGTAACGTTAACAGCAGTATTTACAGATGGTACAGAGACAGTTAACAAAACTTTTCAGTTGACGGTTAAGGCATTGCCAAACGATGTCACTTCTGTAGATGAAGCAAAAGCAGCACTAGTCGTTCATAACATTAATGATGTAAGAGGTCATATAACACTACCAGCATCTGGACTATACGGAACAACAATTACTTGGGCTTCTGCTCAACCGAACGTTGTTTCAGTTATTGGAGAAGTAAAACGTCCGGCACACGGTAGTGGAAATGTAGACGTGAAGCTTACAGCTACGATTACATTAAATTCAGCATCCACGACGAAGGAATTCATTGCGAAGGTGAAGGAACTGCCTGCTGATGAAAAATATGCGGGATACTTTTTCACATATTTCACTGGAGAAGGTACTGCAACAGGGGAGCAAGTTTACTTTGCACTAAGTAACGGCAATGATCCGTTGAACTGGCGAGAATTGAATAATGGTAAACCTGTATTGACCTCTACCTTAGGGGAGAAGGGTGTACGTGATCCGTTCATTATTCGTTCGCCTGAAAGTGATAAGTTCTACATGATCGCTACCGATCTGAAAATTAACGGCAATGGTAACTGGGGTAGAGCACAGACATGGGGCAGTCGTTCCATTATGGTTTGGGAATCGAATGATCTAGTCAACTGGACAAATCAACGCATGGTAGAGGTTGCACCAGAAGAAGCGGGTAATACATGGGCACCAGAAATTATGTACGACAAGACAACGGGTGAATATATCGTATTTTGGGCATCAAGAATGTTTGATGATGCATCCCATACAGGCAGTGCATATCAAAAAATGATGTATAGCAAGACAAGAGATTTCTATACGTTTACTGAACCGCAAGTATATTTGGATTATGGATATTCCATCATTGACACAACGATGATTGAGCATGATGGAAAAGTGTATCGTTTTACGAAGGATGAGCAAGACAATGGAGCTTCTGCTCCATTTGGCAAGATGATCTTTCAAGAGGCGGGTGACTCGATCCTAGATCCAGCCTTCAAGATGATTAATCAAGGCGTTGGTAACATCAAATGGGTTGAGGGTCCAACGATCTTCAAATCAAATACAGATGAAAAATGGTATTTATTCGTAGATGAGTTTGGTGGAAGAGGTTATGTTCCATTCGAGACAACCAATCTTGCATCAGGTGTCTGGACATTATCTTCTAACTACAACTTACCCGCTAGTCCTCGTCACGGAACGGTAATTCCAATTACACAAAGTGAGTATGATGCACTCAGTGGGAAGAACGTACCGGTTAGCGGAATTAGCTTGGACAAAACGACATTGTCCATCGTAGAAGGTCAATTAGGGCAATTGACAGCTACGATAGCACCGGCAAATGCAACGAAAAAAGCAGTAAGATGGAGTTCCAGTAACCCAGCAGTAGCCACTGTAAGTGCGACAGGTCAAGTAAAAGCTGTGGCATCAGGAACAGCAAGCATTACAGTAACTACAGTAGATGGTGGGTTATCATCCAGCGCTACGGTAACGGTAACATCATCGATTGATGGAACACCACAAGCACCAAGCAGTGGTGATGGAAGTGGTGGCGGTAACATTCCTGCACCTACAGTACCAACAGCTCCAGGTGGAAATGAGCCAGTGGTCATGAACAACGGCCAAATAAACATTAAACCAGTTGTAAATGAGAGCGGTACTTCTGAAGTGAAGTTAAGTGCGGATACGGTGAAGCGTGCGCTTGATCAAACGACAGGCGGTGAGCTACGGGTGCGAGTCGAAGCTGATGAAAGCTTGAACGGGCTAACGATTGAGCTAGCAGTAGATCCGCGTTTAACAAGTGGATCTTCTACGGTAGATCGCATCGAGATCAACACAGGCTCTGCAGTCGTAACCGTGGCAACCGAATTGCTTGGAACAGGAACAAGTGCAGGGAAAACGTTAGGATTGTCGATTAAGAAAATAACAGCTAATCAACTGCCAGCTAGTGCACAAGCTGGGCTAACCGGTGAGGTCGTATACGATATCGAGCTAACGATTGATGGTAAGAAACGTACAGAGTTTGATGGCAGAGATGATCTCGTGATTGAATTGCCATACACACTAAAGGCTGGCGAAAATCCAAACAACGTCGTTGTATACGATGTGAAGGACAACGGAGAGCTAAGAGTGGTGACGAATGGTAAATATAATGCAGCGACAGGAAAAGTAGAGTTCAAGCCAACGTATCTAAGCAAGTATACGGTAGCGTATGTTGCAACGAGCTTTAAGGATGTGACCCAAGATTGGGCGAAGGATGCGATCTCAGCATTGGGAGCAAGAGGCATTGTGAAGGGTGTAGGCGACGGCGAGTTTAATCCGAATGGTCAAGTGACAAGAGCAGAATTCATCACCATGCTGATGAATATGTTTGAGCTATCGGATGAGAGCGCAACGACAAGTTTTAGTGATGTGAAGCAAGGAGAATGGTACCATGGAAATATCGCAACCGCGCAGAAGCTGGGGATTGTGAACGGGAAACCAAATGGACGATTCGGAGTTCATGAGAACATTACGCGAGAAGATATGGCGGTTATGGTATACAAGGCGATCCAAATTAAGCAACTAGCGTTAGCAAGTGGTGAAGCTACAGCCTTCAAGGATGAAGCAAACATCGCAAGTTATGCGAAGCAAGCGGTAGAGGCAATACAGGGAGCAGGCATAATAAACGGTGTAGGTAACGATGAGTTTGCACCGAAGAAGAATGCTAGCCGTGCAGAAGCAGCAGTGATGATCTATAATTTGTTGGGTTTGATGTAGACACGTTAAGTATAAGGCAGTTACTATTGATTCACTCAGATAATAAAGTTGGGCGGAAGAACTTGTTCCGTCCACTTTATTATCTGTTTAATCAGTGAGCAGGAAAAGCCGTTAGATCCTGGCCTAAAGAAGTAGCTGTTAACTTTACCTTAATACGGGCTCAATTCTTCCCCTAAGATTATCGGTATAGGCCAGATTTCCATCCGTCGTGATTACGGCAGCCTCGATATCCTTCATATTATTAACTTTATGAATAATGGAGACCGCATCTAACCCAAATAATTCTGTAGTATATATATCGCAGTCGAGCGATCTATCCGCAATAATCGTTAACGAAGCGATATTACTTTCGATTGGATAGCCTGTTCCGCTGTTAAATATATGATGGTACTGACCCCCTTTCTTCTCTAAAACTCTCTCGTATATTCCTGATGTAACGACGGATTGCTCCCGTATACTAACGAGTGCTGCTGCATTTCCTCTAGGTAAAAAGGGATTTTGGATTCCAACTTTCCAGTGACTGGACCCGGTGGGAGAATCGCCATGAACCAGAACATTGCCGCCCATATCGACCATAGCTGATGTAGCTCCGTTTTTCTTGAAAAATGACATAACTTGATCAGCAAAATAACCTTTAGCAATCGCTCCAAGGTCAATTTCCATGCCCTTTTTGAATAAATGAACCGTTTGCAGCTCATCGTCAAGCTGTATATGCTCCGGATTCAAAAGCTCCAGCACCGCTTTAATCTCTGCATCCTCCGGCACATGTGCCTCGCGGAAACCAATTCTCCACAATTTGATCAAAGGCCCTATAGCAATATTTAAAAATGAATCTTGATTCAGGCTGTGTTCTTTGCCTATCTTAATAAGATCATACAGTTCCTTGTCTACTCTAAGCGGATGTGATGCGGCTTCTTTTTTTAGCATGGCAAGCTGCGAGTGCCCACTGTTGGCACTAAATACTTGTTCATAATGGACAAGCATATTCACTGCTTCCTCGGCAAGCTTTTCAGCATCTGTCCCCTCGATATAGAGTGATATGTTAGTTCCCATAAGCGGTATCGTTCTCGTAAAAGATTTCATGATAGCCTCCTATATTGCACATTGTTGTCCGTGATTGAGAAAAGTATGGATGAGGTCATGATCCACGCTATTCAGCTTTTTTGCTCCATGATGGGCTATAAAATAATCCAGACTCATCTTCTCTATAGGGATTGGATAGATGTTGTATTCCGAAGGGCACTCCTTGATATGAATACTTTCAGGCACAAAGGTCAGACCTAAATTATGCTTTGCCAGCTTCAGTACCGTATAGATTTCTTTGCTCTCCATCACGATATTAGGCTGTATCTTGTAGACACTGAGCAATTGATCAATCTGTTTTCGGATTGCCGAACCCTTGGACGTTAGAATAAGCTTTTGATTCAAAATGGTGCTGATCTCAATTGTGCCCTCCGGGATGACTGCAACATTCTCTTGATATAATTCGCAGCAACGCGGAATGATGGCCTGGTAACTATGCCTGCCCCAGTTAAACGAGTTCAAGTTAGGGGAGATACTGCTTGAATTTTGCCCGATCCAGAAGTCCAGCTCATTATTTTGGAGACGTTTCTCATTTTTTTCAGGTAAATCCTCTACAAGATTAATTTTATAAGCAGGATGAAGCTCCAGAAAATCTGGTAAAAAAAGGGGCGTTAAGTACACACCGAGGCTCGGAAGAATGCCGATCCGTATCACCTTATTGCCAATATCCGATACATATGAGATTTCCCTAATAAGCTTGACGTAGCTGTTTTCGAGTGAAGTTAAGTATTGATAATATATTTTCCCCTGTTCGGTTAATCGGTACGGAAGTTTGTTGCGAGTGATTAGCTCACAGCCCAACTCAATTTCGATTTTTTTGATAACCTTTGTGAGGTAGGGCTGAGATATGTAAAGGGATTGGGCGGCCCTGCTATAGTTGCTGTATTTTAATAGGCTGTCAATGTAACACAAGATATCTTGAGATTCTAACTTAGACATGTCCCTCACCCTTTGTGAAAAAAGTAACAAACTTTGAATTTGAGGTGATTATAACAAATTAGTTATCAAACTGCAATGAATAACTATTAGATCATTTGAGCTTTGATATGTTAGAGTTAGGCCGAAAGATTGAGCCTGACAGTTACGAACATCATCTCGAATGACAGAGAGGGGATTAAGATGAACTATTTAGCTATCGTGGGCACGAATTCGGATGTGTCAACTAACCGCATGCTGCTTCAATTTATGCAAAAGTATTTTGCTAGTGAAGCCCAGATTGACTTGTTTGAAATTAAGGATTTGCCTGCCTTTATTGAAAAAGATGAATTAGAGGATGCTGAAGTTGATATTCCTGTGAAGGTACAAGACTTATTAGATCAAATCTCTAAAGCGAAAGGTGTCATTATCGCTACTCCTGAGTATGATCATGCGATCCCTGCAGTGTTGAAAAGTGCGCTGGAATGGATCAGTTATACCACTCAAACCCTGAAAGACAAGCCAGTTCTGATTGTGGGTGCTTCACATGGTGCACTCGGTTCTTCCAGGGCACAAGCGCATCTTAGACAAATCTTGGATTCGCCTGAGCTTGGTGCGAGAATGATGCCTAGCAGCGAGTTTCTTTTGGGAAAATCCCAGAGTGCATTTGATAACATTGGCAATCTTATTGACGCTCAAAAGGTGGCCGAGCTTGCCGAAATCTTCAATGAGTTTGTTTTGTTTACGGAGATCACTACGGAACTGTTATCAAAAAGGACGTTGAAGAAAAAAACGAAAAAATTTTCCTGGCAAGAGTAGGGGGCTAATCACAATGAAAATCATAGCGATCGTTGGCACAAATGCAAAGAAATCGTATAATCGCAAACTGCTTCAGTTCATGCAAAAGCATTTTGAGTCCAGAGCAGCCATTGAAATCCTCGATATTACAGATGTTCCGATGTTTAATCAGTCCGATAACCAAACAAACAGTGCAATTATACAATCGTTTAATGAAAAAATTATAGCAAGTGATGGTGTCATTATTGCGACTCCAGAATATAACCATTCCATCCCGTCATCCCTTAAAAGTCTGCTGGAATGGTTGAGCTTTGAAATCCATCCGTTGGCTGGCAAACCCGTGATGATCATAGGTGCGTCACAGGGAACACAAGGTTCCTCGCGTGCACAGTTGCATCTTCGTCAAATCCTGGATGCACCGGGTGTCGAAGCCAATGTGATGCCAGGGTATGAGTTTTTGCTTGGAACGGCACATAAAGCATTTGACGAATCAGGTAACCTGAACAATGAAGGAACGATTGATTTCCTGGAAACATGTTTCCTGCGATTCCTTCGGTTTGCCAAAATTTCAAATCAGCTCAACGAAGAAGAGGAGTTTACCTACAAACCCGGTGTGTATGAGATCAATGCCATAGGTCATAGTGGCAATCTTCCGATGAAGGTATCCTTTAGTGAAAATAGAATTGAAAGCATCGATATCGATTCGAAGGGTGAAACCGAAGGCATCGCCGATGTTGTTTTTGTAAGAATTCCGAATAAAATCATTGAGGGACAGACGCTGAATGTAGATGCTCTCTCAGGTGCTTCTGAAACCAGTAATGCTGTCATCAATGGTGTAGCCAAAGCGGTTAAGCTTGCCGGAGTGAATCCTGACATCCTGAAAAGACGTCCAAAACCTGCTAGCAGCCAGATGAAAGAGGACGAAGAATACACTTGCGATGTGGTCGTTGTAGGTGGAGGCGGCGCAGGACTTAGTGCTGCTGCTACAGCTTTACAACAAGGAGCAAGTGCGATTGTGCTTGAGAAATATCCTGCTGTTGGGGGAAACACGATCCGCTCAGGTGGTCCTGTCAATGCTGCAGACCCTGTATGGCAACAACAGTTCACTGAGAATCCAGGGGAAAGACAGACGATTGAGAATTTATTGAGTACCGATGAGAGCTTGATCCATCCGGAATATATCGATGATTTCCATGCACTCAAAGAAGAGTTTACTGCGTATCAGGAAAAGTTCGGCACAGAAAAGGCTTATTTATTCGACTCGCCACTTCTTCACAGAATGCAAACGTATTTTGGGGGCAAACGAACGGATCTGAATGGAAACACGATCTATGGACAGTACGATCTGGTCAAAGTACTTACAGACCGTGCCTTGGAAAGTGTAACGTGGCTTGAGGATATCGGGGTTGAGTATGATAAGAGTATCGTATTTGCTCCAGTGGGTGCCCTTTGGCGCCGCGGCCATAAACCTGTCAAAAGTTATGGCTCTGCCTTTATCATTGCACTTAGCAAATATGTAGAAGAGCATTCAGGAAAAATAATTACAGATAGCCCAGTCAAACAATTGATCATCAAAGATGGAAAAATAACAGGTGTTATCGCAACAGGTGTCAATGGTCAGAAAATCACCATTCATGCCAAAGCCGTTGTGCTTGCCAGCGGCGGTTTTGGTGCAAATACACAGATGCTCAAGGAATACAACACGTATTGGAGCCATATTGACGATGATATCAAAACAACAAATTCCTATGCGATGACTGGTGATGGAATATCACTTGGTAAGAGTGCAGGAGCAGCACTGACAGGCATGGGCTTCACTCAAATGATGCCGGTAGCCGATCCTGAAACTGGCGAACTTTTCAGTGGACTGCAAGTACCACCTGAAAACTTTGTCATTGTTAATAAAAAGGGAGAACGTTTTGTTAATGAATTCTCTGGACGAGATGTCTTAACCAAAGCGGCTATCGAGCAGGGAAGTTTATTTTACCTGATTGCGGATGATGAGATCAAGAAAACCGCAGCAAATACAAGCCAGGAAAAGATAGACCTTCAAGTCGAAGCAGGTACCTTGTTCAGAGCCGATACGTTAGAAGTGCTGGCCGTGAAAATCAATATGGAACCTGAAGTTCTTAGAAATACGATTGATAAGTATAACTCATATGTGGATGCGGGCTTTGATCCGGAGTTCCATAAGGATACGTTTAGCTTAAAAGTTGAGAAGTCTCCATTCTATGCTACGCCTAGAAAACCGGCGGTTCACCATACAATGGGTGGTATCAAGATCGATACCCAAACTCGCGTATTGGATGAAAATGGTCAGCCGATTACACATCTATATGCCGCTGGGGAAGTTGCAGGAGGTATACATGCAGGCAATCGTTTAGGCGGTAATGCCTTGACGGATATCTTTACTTTTGGACGAATCGCTGGTAAGACTGCTGTTGATGAAATGAATGATTAGAAAGTAAAATAAAAGCCCCCACTAAACACAAGGATTCTCAAGTGTTTAGTGGTTTTTTTTATGATTCATAGCAGTGATACTATTTATTTGAAAGCGCTTTAAAATTGTTGTGGACAACAGCTATATCGGATGATATATTGTTTCTATAAGAAACTATATTGTTCTTATCAAATATAATTATAAGGACTTCATTCTTAAGTATACGAATAACGCCCTGTGCTAAAGAATTTTAATTATTTGGTGCTTGAGCGTAACGAGAGGGATGGGAAATATTATGAGTATAATTGAAACAACAATTGAATCTTTTGACGGTACTCGGCTATATTCTAGTAAAAATTTAGTTAGTGATGCAAAAGCCGCTGTCGTTATTGTTCACGGACTAGCTGAGCATGCAGGGCGTTACGATTATGTGACGGAACAACTAAATAAACGTGGTTTTAATGTGTATCGCTTCGATCATCGGGGTCATGCCAGATCCGAGGGACAGCGTACGTTCTATAAAGAATTTGATCATCTTATTGAAGATGTTCGTGTCATTGTCGAGGCGGCATTGCAAGAGAGCGGCGATCTTCCGCTGTTTGTCATCGGACATAGTATGGGCGGTTTTGCAACCTCGTCCTTTGGAACGAAATATCCAGGCAAGGTCAAAGGCATCGTGCTATCCGGAGCCCTCACTCGTTACAATACAAAAGTTGCCGGAGAACTGCCGATGGAACTTCCTACAGGCACGTATTTCCCAAATGAGCTGGGCAGCGGCGTATGCAGTGACCCCGCAGTTGTATCCGCTTACGCGAATGACCCACTGGTTGAAAAGCAGATCTCTGTAGATTTATTTAACAGCTTGGGAAATGGAATAACATGGCTCAAGGAGAACCCCAAGCAGTTTACAGATCCCGTGCTTGTACTGCATGGGGCCAATGATGGACTGGTCAGCGAAAAGGATTCCCGTGACTTTTACGGCGATATCGCTTCAACGGATAAAACACTCAAAATTTATGCTCATCTGATGCATGAGATCTTTAATGAACCGACTCGTGATGATGTTATTGAAGAAGCAATTACATGGATTGAAAAACGAATCTGATTTCAGTAGAGTAAGAGAGAATTTGAACATGAAAGGGATTACTCATGAAATTAGATTGGATGGGCGACCATCGGGAACTGATTGAGAAAATTATCAAATACGGTAATGCGTACTCGAACACGTACAAGTTGCAACGAAGTTATGGTACAGACATGATGTTCTCGGCTTCACAGATTCAGACGCTGGAATACATTCTGGAAGCTGAGGACAAAGAAGAGAAGATGTCGGAAATGGCCGCATGCCTGGGCGTAAGCCGCAGTACATTTTCCAAGAATGTGAAGAATCTGACGGAAAAAGGGCTGCTCGAGAAATTTCATTTAAGCGGCAACCGCAAAGACATTTACGTCAAACCTTCACCGAAAGGTCGCGAGGTATATGCGAAGTATACCGAATTTGTAAGGGAGCTTTGCTTTGATGAAATTTTCAAGTATGCAGATCAGATTTCAGAAGCAGATAAGCAGAACTTTGTTCGCATCATGGATCTGTTTGCCGACGTGCTCGTCTGGTATGGTGAAAAAGAACAGGAAGCGCGCAAGTTAATCAGAATTGATTCCTCTGAAACATGAACCTTGAAATTAAGGGCAACCGCCCATTCCCTCCGCGAATGTCCGTCATACAGTATAAAGTGCTTGATGCAGCAGAGGCTGTAGGACAATTATTCAGCAGGGAGTGGGACGTGTGAAATCATCAACCAAGCTTACCGGACGGGTTATTTACAAAGGTGATCCAGGATATGAAGCGGCGCGTAAGAACTGGGACCCGCATACGGACAGATTTCCCAAAGTTTTTGTTTTTGCCCAAAAGACGAAGGATGTATCCAACGCTATCCGATGGGCTCGTGAGAATAATGTTCCGATTCGTCCGCGGAGTGGCAGACACGCGCTGGAAGTGAATCTTTCCCAAGTGAATGGCGGTATCGTGATTGATGTGAGTGATCTGAATTCCATCAAACTTGATAAAAAAAATGGAACGGTTGTTGTTGGAACAGGAAACCGAGTGGGAAGAATTGCAAACACCCTTGCGAAACAAGGATTCATAGCTCCTTTTGGTGACAGCCCTACTGTAGGGATCGGTGGAATTACATTAGGTGGGGGAATTGGGCCTCTCCAGCGTACCATCGGTCTCATCAGTGATAACCTGCTTGAGGTAGAGATGGTGGACGCCAAAGGAAAAGTGATTCGGGCCAATAAAAATCGTAATTCGGATCTCTTTTGGGCCTCGCGGGGAGGAGGAGGCGGTAACTTCGGAGTATACACACGTTACAAATTCAAAGTGCGCCGTGCTCCAGCGAAGGCGACTGTATTTAAAATCACCTGGCCATGGGCTCAATTCGAAAAGGTGCTCAAAGTATGGCAGAGGTGGGCTCCCTCTGTGGATACAAGACTGGGCAGCGAGTTGTCCATCGGACCGAAAAAGGGTGGCAATGTTGTCATGGAGGGGCTGTTCCTAGGGTCAAAAACAGAGGCACTCCGTCTATTGCAGCCGATTACGAGTGTTGGCACACCGACAAGTTCCATTGTTCGTTTGTTACCTTACACGGAAGTTGTGAAGTTCTTATTACAACCTGATCCGACCGAGACTCAACGGTATAGTAACCAGTTCTCGTCCGGTTTTGGACGAAAACCATTCCCCGAGAAAGCCATTAAATCGATGCGAACATTTTTGGAGAACCTGGAAGAGGGACCAGGCGGATTCTATTTCCTCAACTGGGGCGGAGCAGTAAGTCGCAAATCACCTAGATCAACCGCCTTCTTCTGGCGTAAAGAGAAGTTCTATGTGGAATGGACCAGTACGTGGCTCAAACCATCCCATGCCGCCAAAAATATCGCACTCGCTCGTAATACTCGCAAGAAATTGCAACCATACATTGTGGGTTCCTATATCAACGTTCCAGACCAAGGGATCAAAAATTCCGGTCCAGTGTACTATGGAGCCAACTATGCCAGACTGCGGAGAGTCAAAGCCAAGTATGACCCGAAAAATGTGTTCAACAATCCGCAGAGCATCACGCCAGCTCGGATAGTGTAGTCCATGTTCACTTGTTGAAGTGAATTATTTTCAAAAAGAAAACTAAAAAGCTGCCCTCGGTCATATGACCAAGAGCAGCTTATTCACATGTTAGATACGCATGGCAGTTAATGAGCTATTAAGCTTTAACTTGTTCTCCAGCAAATACTTCAACGTTCATTGGAGCGGCCATGAATGCTGCTGCTTGTTGAACAAAAGCTTGGAAATGCGCGCTTGTGTTGTGGGAAGCTGTAGCAGCTTCATCTTTCCACAGTTCGATCATCGTGTATTGTTGTTCGCGTTCTGTGCTTTTTGCCAAATCGTAGCTGATGTTACCTTCTTCTTGACGTGTTGCAGCGATCAGTTCTTTCGCAGATGCGAGGAATGCTTGCTCTTGGTCCGGTTTAACTTGCAGATGCGCGTGAATGATAATCATAATGTATAACCTCCATATTGTGTTTGTTTGGAATGTGTTAAGAATGTATGGTTACTAACCAATATAATCGAACTTACAGGGAAACCGTCCCTGATATTATGCCCAAGTTGTGATGGTTTCTACAGGCAGACGGTAGGAAGGGTGACCTTCTTTGGCCGATTTACCGATCGAGATCAACATAACGGGTTGATAACGCTCTTTGTCCATGCCAAATGCTTCTGCAATTTGATCTTTCTCATAACCACCAATTGGGTTGGTGTCATAACCATGAGCACGAGCAGCAAGCATCAATTGCATGGAAGCAAGGCCAGCATCGATCAGGTTAACGTCACGAAGATCGGAAGCAGCCATCTTTTCGTAATAAGGCATTACAGTTTTGAGCTGCATATCCTTAATGTCTTGTGGCATGTAACCAAGTTCTACAGCTTTACCAAAAATCTCATCCATGTATTCAACGTTGTTCATATCAATAAATACGCCAATAACAGCGGCAGAAGTCAGCACTTGATTTTGATTAAATCTCGCAAGTGGAGCAAGCTTTTCTTTACCTTCAGCCGTATCTACAACCAGAAAACGCCAAGGCTGCAGATTGATCGAAGATGGTGCACGGGAAGCTTCGGACAGAATTTCTGTCATCTCTTCACGGCTAATTTTCACTTCAGGATCGTAAAGTTTAACAGAACGGCGACCATAGGTAATTTCGTTAAAATCATTGGTTTTTTGGAATTTGCTTTGAATTGTACTCATGAATGGATCTCTCCTCTATATATGGGTTTAGAAATTGTTGTGCATACGTTCCAGGAAATCGGCGAGTGACTGAACTTCGTCTTCACTGAAATCCTGTAAAATCTGGTTGATAAAATTGGTCTTCTCTGCTTTGTAGCCTTCAATCTGCTTCCGACCGTGGTCCGTCAAACGAACAAAAGTGACCCGATTATCTTCGGGGTTCTTGCGTCTTGTAACCATCAGGTCCGCCTCAAGCTGTTTCAAGTGCCGTGTAATCGCAGCACTATCAATGTTAATGATTTTCTGCAGCATGGATTGGTTAATCTCATCTACCTGATCCAGCTCATGCAGAATTTCGAAGCGAGAGGAACTGATACCTGTACAGCGTTCAAACTTGGGACTGATTTTGTTACCCAACACGTTCAACAGATTGATGATTTGTTCTTCTTTGGAAACAATACGTGTCATGACTAGACCTCCCGGGTGAATCTGAATCATGAACAACGGCGTATGTTAACCAATGATTAATGTTGCAGTATACAATGCCATTGCCTAATGATTATTTGGATGCTCTCGATCATTGATGTATCAATATTTGATGCGTCAATCATTGATGGCTCAATTAATATATCATGCCTTTTATGATTTTGCAACAGGTTAGAAAATGTTGCTGATGCTGGCGCTATTATCCCGCTATGTTACATTACAGTCCGTATATGTTGTCCAAATGGATAAGTTAATATTGATTGTTTATGTTATTGAGAATTGTTATCAATCTATCTATAATTAACTGAAAGGCAAAGGATATGGTTTAATCAGGCGATTATAGGTTCGATTCAAACAGGGAGGTGACGTCATCATGGAGAAAAATGATTGGATCAAACAACTGGAGCAACTACATTTCTCTGCTGTCCACGTCTGTCATTACTTTAGCAATCCGGGGGCTGTCCATCATCGGATATGGAAAAGGTTCGCCATTTGCAGGGTCATCGCTGGCAAGGGATCTGTGTCTATGGATAACATTGTACATACGGTGTCTCAAGACGAGTGGTTTTTGTTGAAGCCAGGAATGCATGTGGAGTTTCAGACAGATATGGGAGCACCTGTCCGATATCAGATCATTTTATTTTCCTGTGTTACACTTACCCGGCGTCAGAATGCTTGGCATACTGAGGCATTTGATCTCCCTGTGACGGGCAAGCTTAATGTACCTTCCAATACACGTGATATTCAGGAGATGATGGATACCCTGATGAATGGAAAGTACTCCATCACGAGTCTTGAGAAGACGCGCAGGAAACATCTTTTGCATGAGTTGTTGATTCAGTTAATGATGCACGTGAAAGAAGCAACTACCCCTGTAACAGGGATGGATCTGGCACTTGAATATATGACGCATCAGTATATGGAAGACATTCGAATGGATCAGATGGCCCGCATGGCAGGTCTTAGTGTGAATCATTTTATAAGAACATTCAAACGGCAATTAAATATGACCCCGATTGAATATATAATGAAACTACGTATGACGAAGGCCAAGCAGCTGTTATTTTCTTCAGATAAAATCAAGGAAATTGCGGAGCAAGTAGGTTATAAGGACGAGCACTATTTCAGCAGAGTCTTCAAGAAAAATGAAGGAATCGCCCCAACGTTGTATATGAAAAATAAAGTGAATCGCATTGCGACCTTGTATTACGGGTTGGACGATTATGTGATAACGCTTGGTTTGAGGCCAGTATCCGCTTTATCCTATGGTCAGAGGGTGGCTCGTCATGTTGCCATACCTGCGCTTCAAGCACACAGTCATCAGGGACTTATTCTGGATAGCTTCAATCAGAACTATGATGATTTGAGGCGAGTCCAACCGGACCTGATCATTACAAGTGATCGTTTGGAGCCAAATGACTCCCTGCATCGGATCGCGCCTACCACCATGCTGGAGCACACCAACCATTTTGGCGAGAGGCTTCTGTATATGGCGGACATTATGGGTCGCACCGAACAGGCTGTACAGTGGATAGAACAACATGCTGAACTGAGCCGGGTTCTTCGAGGACGCATTCAATCGAGGTGGGGGAAACAGAGTGCCATGTTCATCCGGGTGACTTCTCATTTCTACCGAATGTATGGATTGAACAACCAGACAGGGGCGCTATTGTATGATGATCTGGGATTTTATTTGCCTCGTGATTTTCCGGAACAACAGTGGGCTGTAGAGAGTAAAGTTTGCGATTTGCAGTTATACGACGCGGATCATGTGTTTGTAATGGTCGATCCCACAGAAGACGCACGTGCTCGACTGAGGCAATTACAGCAATCCAGTGCATGGTTGGCATTAAAGGCTGTTCAAGAAGGCCATGTATATAATGCAGGAGATATTTTCTTCAAAACGCTGGGTCCCACCGGACGCATGTGGGCCATGCGATATGTGGCAGAGCAACTTGGGGTTACCTTACGGTGATATTGTGCAAGAGAAGAGAGTGGAATAATCCATGGTAAGCCTGTACGCTTTTCCCTACTATAGTGATAATGATTATTATTATTAAATAGTAGAGGGGATTTACTACAAATGGTAAGACAGAGAGCAACAACGATGATACTGTTTGCCCTGCTTGTGCTCGTTCTGACGGCATGTAGCAAGGCAACAGAAGCAACGCCTCCGCAACAGGATACACCTGTGGAAGAGAGTGGAACACAAACGATTGAGCATCTTAAAGGAACAACGGTTGTACCGCAAAAAATAGAGCGTATGGTGGTATTATCTGCTGCTTACATCGATCACATGTTGACGATTGGTGAGAAACCAGCAGGCGTTAATGTAGAAGTTCGTTACGGAGGAGATTATTTGCCTTACTTTGCAGATCAGCTTGCCGGCATTCCAACGGTAGGGTCTGCAGACAGTCCTAACCTGGAGGCTATCCTTCAGATTGATCCGGATGTCATCGTTATTGAGAGTCGAACTGCGGAGAGTACGTATGATCAGTTGGAGAAAATCGCTCCGACGATTGTACTTGGTACTGAATGGCTGGATTTTGTTGATGATACAACATATTGGACAGAGGATCTGTTGACCATTGCCGGGATGTACAACAAAGTGGATCTGGCAAAAGAAAAGATAGCCAAGGTAGAGCAGCAGGCGAAGCAATTAAAAGCGAAGATCGAACAACTGGATCAAAAAAAGTTGGCTTATCTGCGTGTAAGAGAGAAGACCTTGCAAATTTACGCGGCAAAAGGACATCCAACCAACACACTTTTGTATCATGATCTTGGATTTGTGCCAACGACTGTGACACCTGCCGAACAACGTGAGGATTTGTCCATGGAGAAAATTGCAGATGTGGATGCTGATTTCGTAGTTCTGGAGATTGACCCGAATGCCGATGAGTATTTAAACAACATCAATGCAAGCTCACTCTGGAAGGGAGTACCGGCTGTTGGTACAGATCAGGTCTATACGACAGATTCCTTCTGGTTGTTTAAGGGCTGGGGAGCAATTGGGCGAAGCGAGATTATCAACGAAGTTGAAGACATGATTAATAGATGAGACGTTATCCAAGACATGATTATTCAGAGATGTCGGAAGCGTTACAGCAATTTTTTGTGACGACGATCCAAGCGACTTGTGATGATTCCAAGTATCCTTTCCATGTGAAAGATCTGCTGAATGAAGAGAAACGAAACTTGATATTGCGTGAACAGGCTGTGCAGCAAGGGCTTCAATTGGGCGGCAAAGGAAGTGTGGCCGTCGGTACACTTTTTGCCAAACGTTACTCCGTATTTGTTATGTCCGTAATCTCAGCTTTCAGTCTATACGATACTATACTTAGCGTTGCAGACGATGATGTGCGGTTTGAATTGAATGGAGCAGGTGGCATGCGATATGAGACTCGGCTGAAGAGCTCCTTGTTGGAGGGGGGAGATCCTGTTCAGCGCAGATCAGAGAGCGGCTTGCTCAAGAAGAGAATGCTGTTACATCTGGAACCTGTTCTGCGAGCAGTGGCCGTCGCTACAGGAGCGAACGATAAGGTCATGTGGTCTCTGGTTGCGCATAATGTGCAACAATTGTATGCACGAATGATTAATGATCAGAGCATATGGAAGACAGATGAACGGCTTGCAAAGATTCAAGCAGATCAAAGCCTCTGGCTGGAACGACAAAACGATAATGCATGTACATTTGCAAATGAGCTACTGTGCTTCGAACATTCCAGTTGGCAGGGACCGCCGTTCTTGATACGTCGATATTGTTGTTTGGCTTATCAGGTTGGGAGCGGCAGTCACGCACATGGGTATTGTGACAGTTGTCCGAAGCTGGGTTCGGAATCCCGATTGCGTAAACTTCTCCAGCAGTGAACAGACACTCTTGTACCGCATGGTACGAATCTGTTTCAGACGATTACGTTGAACCTGGGCAGTGGTGCTACAAATGGCATTGTGTGGTCTGTGCATGAGATCACCTAAACACTTCTCAACGGATTATGCCTATGGACAAATTCGTAAAGTTGTAATAAGTTAGTTTGAAGATATTCGAAATATCTTTTGGAAATTGGACTAACAAGTGAGGTGGATTTCATGATTCCTATTTTGGGACGCATTAACGAATTAAGTCGAAAACAACGCAGCAGCGTCGGTTTGACAAAAGCAGAACAAAGCGAGCAGCACGAGCTTAGAAAACAATATTTGCAGGCTATTCGAGGTCAGGTACTGACAACCATGCTGGCAGTATCCGTTGTGGACCCGCTGGGGCATGATGTGACCCCTGAGAAATTAACCAATGAAAAATTGCAGCGCCGGGAACAGGCCGGCCAATAGCATTCCTTTAAAAGACAGATCAAGGTTACATCTTGGTCTGTCTTTTTTTGTTTTCTGCAAATCTTCCGTCTAAAAGGAAGCACATCAAAAGAGGAAGGTACCATCTAATTAGGTATTTCGTGAATATTAACAAGCATGTTAGATATTTTTAGTTTTGATGACAATAAAGCTGCCGCGAACTTCAAATGATCTCGGATAACTCATATAATAACGCTAATATATTTCAGCAATACAAGGTGAAATCACAATCATCCTCAATAATATCTAACAAAAAACTTACATCAAATAATCAAAGAAAGACTAGTTCATATATGTATCTCGAAAGGGTTGATGAATCATGAGCCTGGAAGCTTTGAATGAACGTGTGAAGAAAGATCTGGATTATTTGTCATTTGGTGGAGCGAACTGGGTACGTTCAAGAGAACATGCGGATGGTCATGTCTATGATGTTGTCATTGTGGGTGGAGGACAGAGTGGATTAGGGGCGGCATTTGGACTTCTACGGGAACGGATCTCCAATATTGTTGTCATTGACGAGAATGCATCGGGGCTTGAAGGACCTTGGGAGACTTATGCACGTATGGTTACTTTGCGCACACCCAAGCATCTGACTTCCATCGATCTGGGTATCCCCTCGTTAACCTTTCGCTCATGGTGGGAAGCACAGGTTGGGCCCGAAGGTTGGGAAGAGGTAGACAAGATCCCGCGTGGAGACTGGATGAATTATTTACGCTGGTATCGGAAAGTGCTGAATCTGCCTGTGTTTAATGAGGTGAAATTAACGCTGGTTGAGCCAATAGAGAACGGAATACATCGACTTCATGTGAACAAGGCAGGAGCTCAGATGGACGTTATCCTTGCTCGCAAAGTAGTGTTTGCTACGGGAATACAAGGTGGTGGAGAGTGGCATGTGCCATCCATGATTGCGGATAGATTACCTCGGGAGCGGTATGCCCATACGTCTGAAGCGATTGATTTTGATCGGTTAAAAGGTAAAAGGGTTGCTGTGCTTGGCGGCGGTGCTTCTGCATTCGATAATGCGAGTTATGCCCTTGCCACGGGTGTGGCGGAAGCTCATGTATTTGTGCGGCGGGAACAACTGCCAAGTATTAATCCCATTCGTCAGATGGAACAATCCGGTATGATTGAGCGATACCACGCTCTTCCGGTTGCTGATAAATATGAAGTGATCTCTCACTTCTTCAAATTCAATCAACCGCCAACCAACGATACGTTTAATCGTGCGGCAGCCTGGCCTGGATTCGAACTACATTTGAATTCGCCTTGGCTGAGTGTAGAAGCGACGGACCAAGGTGCGATTGTGCACACGGCAAAGGGAGCATTTACGTTTGATTTTCTGATTATTAGCACAGGTCTCCTTAGTGATCCGGCACTCCGTCCTGAACTGAAGCTTGTGGAGCCATACATCGCGCGCTGGGGGGACTGTTACCAGGCTCCGCCAGAGCATCGCAATGCATTGCTGGATGCACATCCTTACCTGAGTTCTGGGTTTGCAATGACCAGCAGGAGTGAACAGGGTGAGAAACCGTTACATGGACTGTTTGTATTCAACTACTCTGCACTTGCCAGCTGTGGTCTGTCGGCATCGGCAATATCGGGAACCAAGAGTGCCGTGCCGAAACTGGTCTCTGCGATAGCGGATCAGTTGTTCCTCGATGATCGGGAGATTATTTTGCAGCAATTCTATGCGTATGAAGAACAGGAATTTACCGCTACGTGGGTGAAAAGTGGTGCCCTCGCTGAGTAATCGCACTCTATAATATTGTGAACGTGTGGCATCTGATGCTGCACGTTTTTTTGTTTTTCATATGATGAAGGTTACACTTGCCTTTAATTTGTTGTAAAATGTCGGTTGGAACATGTTAAAGGCAGGGATAATAGATGAATGAAATGAACTATGAACAATTTAGAGCCCATTTGAAGAAAGCGTCGCGTAAACGAAATGTACCTTTGATTAAAATCGTTGCATTTCAAGAGAAATACATGAAGATTGAAGAAGTTCAATTTTACGATGTGGAACAAAATCATATGAGTGTTCAGGCCTGCAATACGTTGTGGATGCATCTGGAGAATAAATCTTTCCGTAATATGGTGTCCCAACATTTGCAGTTTTATAGAGACATGGAGAACCTGGGTCGGCATTCCTTTGAGAATCTGATCAAAGAACTATATGATACGTCTGTTCCTGTGCTGCTCGATTACAATCCCGCTCATTATTACACCTCGGGGCAATTGGCTGAGATTCTGGTCATGAATGAGGAGCGGTTGATAGAACAATTGGAAATGGGCCGCTTCAAGGGGGCTTTTATTAATGAAGATGGAAAATGGCTTAAACCCAAACCGGATGCAATGTTTGTAGGGTCATAAACGTCATAAAGTTCCCATGATAAGCAAAATCCTGCAACGCCGCGCATCAAGCGCTGGAAGCTGCAGGATTTTTAATGAAGACGCGAAGGGACAATTGGACAAGAAAATAAGTCGAAAGTTGCGGGTTTTTGAATGTTTTTAAATTATTTTGAATGAAAGTGGTTGTTTTTTGAGTGGATTATGATACTATAGAAGCAGTTGGAGGAATGAAGATGCTGACTGAAGAACGATATGCTGCAATTATAGAGCGCTTACATTTACAGGGAATTGTGAAATTACAAGAACTAGTTGATGTGTTGGGTGCTTCTGAATCAACGATTAGACGTGATTTGATTGATCTGGAGAGTCGTCAGATGCTCAAACGCATCCACGGCGGTGCCGCACTGGTGAATGAAAAAACGCTAGAACCGGGCATGGAAGAAAAAACGTTCAAAAACATTCAACAAAAAACAACGATTGCCCGTTTGGCTGCACAGGAGATCGAAAATGGCGAATGCATTTATCTGGATGCAGGGACGACAACGTTAGCCATGATTCCTTTCATTGAAGCTAAGGACGTAACGGTTGTTACTAACGGACTTTCACATGTTGAAGCTTTGGTAAGCAAGCGTATTCGCAGTTACTTGCTCGGAGGTATGATGAAAATTCATACAAAAGCAGTTATTGGCAGTATCGCATTACAGAACATGGATAATTTCCGTTTTGATAAATGTTTTCTTGGAAGCAACGGAGTTGATCCCGAAATGGGGTATACAACACCGGATCCGGAGGAAGCCTTGATTAAAAGGCGTGCACATCAATTGTCGGGAAAATCTTATGTGCTGGCTGATTCCAGCAAAATAGGGGAAATTACTTTTGCCAAATTGTTTGATTTGGAGGAGGCCGATTTGATTACCGAGCAGATGCCAGAACATTGGCGGCCTGGAATCGCCCAGAAAACTAAAATAATTGAGGGATAACGATGATATATACGATAACACTTAACCCGTCCATTGATTACATCGTGGAAGTGGATGAGCTGAAGCTTGGCGGATTGAATCGAATGAATCGGGATTTGAAGCTCCCTGGCGGCAAAGGCATTAATGTCTCTCGCATACTGAATCAACTTGGAGCAGATAACACGGCCATTGGTTTCCTTGGTGGATTCACGGGACGTTTCATTAATGACAAGTTGCAAGAAGATAACATTCGGACAGACTTTGTCACAATTGCAGACGATACTCGCATTAACATCAAGCTGAAGCATGGAGAAGAGACAGAGATTAATGGTCTTGGACCTGCAATTAGTGCCGAAGAGGCAGAGCAGTTGCTTCACAGATTGTCTTCATTGGAAAAAGGAGATATTGTCATCCTCTCCGGAAGTGTACCGCCTTCACTTGGAACGGATTTTTATGATCGTCTCATTAAAGTCTGCAAGCAGACGGGTGCAGAATTTGTGATTGATACAACTGGCCCTGCGTTAATGGAAGCTCTTGAACATGCACCATTGCTGGTGAAGCCAAATCATCATGAACTGGCTGAACTGTTCGGTGTAACGATTGATACACGCGAGGAACTGGTGTTATACGGGCGTAAGTTGCTGGAAGCCGGTGCCAAACATGTGTTGATCTCCATGGCAGGCGAGGGTGCACTATTCATTACCAAAGCGGAAGTTCATCATGCGAATGTGCCAAAAGGCACTGTGAAAAACTCGGTTGGTGCCGGTGACTCCATGATTGGCGGATTCGTAGGTACCTATGTACAGAGCGGAGATTTGCTGGAAGCTTTCCGCACAGGGGTTGCATCTGGAAGCGCAACTGCGTTCTCGGATGATCTGGCAACACGTGAATTAATTGATGAATTGCGTAATCAAGTAACCATTACGACGATTTAGTCTAACGGCCATATAAAAGGTCTTCATTGTAATTGTAATGTAGTGAGGCCTGCCTATGCGGGCCGACTGAACTTAAGGGAGTGTACCAAGATGAGAATAACAGACTTGATGATCCAGGAAACGATGATCATGGACCTGCAAGCCACAACCAAAGATGAGGCTATTGATGAACTGATTGCAAGCCTGAACCGAAGCGGACGAATTAATGATCCGGTCCTGTTCAAGGAAATGATCTACAAAAGAGAAGCAGAATCCAGCACGGGGATCGGTGGCGGAATTGCGATGCCACATGCCAAAACAACAGCAGTGAACGAACCAACGGTTGTATTTGCCAAGAGTAGAAAAGGGCTTGATTTTGAAGCGTTGGATGATCAGCCAGCTCATGTGTTCTTCATGATTGCGGCTCCAGAAGGCGCAGGTAATACCCATCTGCGTACGCTTGCAGCTCTTTCCAGGTTGTTGATTGATAGCGATTTCATCTCACAATTGATGAGTACAGATACACCTGCCGAAGTTAGTGCATTGTTTGATGCCAAACAGGCAGAAGCAGCGGAGAAGGAAGCAGCCAAAGAAAAAGCAAAAGCTGAAAAAGCAGCAAATGCCGCATCCACTTCTACTACTGGTCAGCAACAGAATACTTCTGGTGTGATTGTAGGTAATGCCAATTCAGAAGATTTTGTTGTCGCGGTTACAGCCTGTCCAACCGGTATAGCGCATACGTTTATGGCTGAAGATGCACTTAAAAAGAAAGCTCAAGAAATGGGCATTAATATTCGCGTAGAGACCAACGGTTCCGAAGGAGCGCAGAATGTTCTCACAGCTGATGAGATCGCTCGTGCTAAAGGGGTTATCGTTGCTGCAGACAAAAATGTGGAGATGGCACGTTTCGATGGCAAACCGGTATTGCAAAGACCGGTGAGTGATGGAATTCGTAAATCCGAAGAGCTGATTCGCAAAGCCGTTAACGGTGACGCGCCGATCTATCGCAGCCAAGGCGGAAATGCCAAAGAAGAGGGCGCAAGCACTGGCAAAATCAGTGTAGGTAGCAAAATCTATAAAGATCTGATGAACGGTATCTCGCATATGCTACCATTCGTTGTAGGTGGCGGTATCCTGCTAGCAATCTCCTTCTTGTTCGAACAGCTCGCTAGCCCTGAGAATCCGCTTGTGCAACTGCTTCAAACGATCGGTGGCGGAACAGGTGCGTTCCACTTCCTGATTCCGGTACTTGCCGGATTTATCGCGATGAGCATTGGTGATCGCCCGGCCCTGATGCCTGGTATGGTCGGTGGATTGATGGCGGTTAACTCAAACGCCGGTTTCCTTGGTGGTTTGGCTGCCGGTTTCCTGGCGGGTTATGTAGTTATTGGTCTACGTAAGTTGTTCAAAGGATTGCCAAAAGCGATTGATGGCTTGAAACCAATCTTGCTGTATCCGGTATTTGGTTTGCTGCTCGTAGGTGCCATCAGTTTCTATGTCTTTGATCCAATCTTTGGTTCCCTGAACACATGGCTTGTAGATGCACTGGGTAATCTGGGTACAGGTAATGCGGTATTGTTGGGCTTGCTGCTTGGCGGTATGATGTCCATCGATATGGGTGGACCGTTCAACAAAGCGGCTTACACCTTCGCCATTGGGGTATTCACATCCAGTGGTAACACAGACGGTGCATGGATGGCAGCGGTTATGGCAGGCGGTATGGTGCCTCCTCTGGCGATTGCACTTGCAACAACGTTCTTCAAATCCAAATTTACAGAGCAAGAACGCAAATCAGGCCTGACTAACTATGTACTTGGATTCTCTTTCATTACAGAAGGTGCAATTCCATTTGCTGCGGCTGATCCATTGCGTGTGTTGACTTCTTGTATTCTGGGTTCCGCTGTTGCTGGCGGATTGACACAACTGTGGAGCATTAATGTACCAGCTCCGCACGGCGGGATCTTTGTTGCAGCGCTGGCGAACCACGCATTATTGTTCCTGCTCGCTGTTGCAATTGGTTCTGTGATCTCCGGTCTGATTCTGGGACTGTGGAAGAAGTCACCAACACTTGTGAAGTAACAGATATAAGAAACATCTCCTGGGTGAAATTCACTTGGGGGATGTTTTTTTATTTCAGCTTTTTTGTTAGGTAGTGGAAAGTTGCCTCCGGATTTGTGTAAAATGCTTATTTAGCTTTTACATTCATGTGTGGTAAACTAAATATAATTATATTTTGAAACTATGTTTCGTCTAGTGAAACTTATGCAGGAGGAATTGGAATGTCTGATGTAATCAAAAGTAAGGTGCAGAAGCAGTTTGCGAAAAATGCCGGTAAATACGTGACGAGTGCGGGGCATGCTAAAGGTGAAGATCTCGCGTTGCTCGTGGCTTCATCTCAAGCCACTCCGGATATGAACGTGCTGGATATCGCCACAGGGGGAGGGCATGTCGCCAACGCTCTGGCTCCACTTGTTCAGCGGGTGACAGCCCTCGATCTAACGGAGGAAATGCTTCAGGTAGCTGAACGATTTATCCAGGGGAATGGACACGGTAATGTAGATTTTGTAGCCGGGGATGCAGAGAAGCTGCCATTCGATGATGATGTCTTTGACCTAGTGACCTGCCGAATTGCTGCCCACCATTTTCCGGACGTTTCTTCCTTTGTTCATGAGGCATTACGAGTCATGAAGCCCGGTGGAAGGTTGTTATTCATTGACAACGTGGCACCTGAACGTGATGAGAATGACCAGTTTTACAATGAAGTGGAGAAGTGCCGGGATGCAAGCCATGTTCGAGCATGGCGCAAGACGGAATGGATTCATATGCTGGAGTATGCCGGCTTCCGAATGGAAACGATGGTTTCCTTCCAGAAACGTTTTAAGTTTGAAGAATGGTGTAACCGTACAGCACTGCCGGAACGGGAGAGAGGTGAGCTTGAGGCAAGCATGTTGAGTGCACCGTCCATCATTAGAAATTTTTTCAATTTTGAAGTGACCAAGAACGGGAAGCTCGACAGCTTCCAAGGAGAAAGTGTGTATATCCAAGCGATTAAACCGACTCATATCTGATTAGGTAAAGGACCATTTAGCTGAGCAGTTTATGCAACGGTAACAGGATGAATGTCGATAAAATAAAACAAGCAGAGTACCTTGAACAGGTAGTTCTGCTTGTTTTATTCTGCATATTTATAGTCAAAGCGACGGTTCAGGGTTTTAGTATAACTTTGGTACATTCGTCTTCATGATCGTTGAAAATGCGATACGCATCGCTTGCATTCTCCAATGAAATCCGATGGGAGATGATCTCCGTTGGATCAAATTCACCAGCAGTTATTTTGCGGAACAATTCAGGCATGTAATGTATAACAGGAGCTTGTCCCATTTTGAGGTTGATATTACGTTCGAACAAATTGCCTAAAGGAAACATGTTGTAGGAAGAGCCATATACACCCGTAAGTTGGAGTGTACCGAATTTGCGGATCGCTTTCATGCCGATTTCAATCGCACTCAGTGAACCGCCATGAAGTTTCAGCTTCTGCCCGATTTCTTCCAGCATGTTCTTTTTACCATCCATACCTACACAGTCGATAACAACATCGGTTCCGCCTTGTGTAATCTCGCGAATGTGCTCACCCATATCATCGTAATCTTCGAAATTAAAGATCTCTGCATCGTTCAAACGTTTGGCTTTCTCCAGTCGATAGGGCAGGCGATCCACAGCAATAACGCGTTTGGCACCTTTCATCCAGGCGAACTTCTGTGTCATCAGCCCAATTGGACCACTTCCGAGTACAGTGACTGTATCTCCCGGTTTAACTCCTGCATTCTCGACGCTCCAGTAAGCGGTTGGAAGAACATCGGACAGGAACAATAGGGCTTCATCTTCCAGTTCACAGGATTCCGGAATCACAAACGGAGTGAAGTTCCCGTAGGGAACACGCAATAATTCTGCCTGACCTCCGGGGTGATTTCCGTAGCGTTCGGTGAACCCAAAATAACCCCCTGTATGAATATCCGGATTGCCATTGGAATGATCGCACTGGCTCTCCATGTCATGATTGCAATAGAAGCATTCACCACAAGCGATGTTAAAAGGCAGGACCACACGGTCCCCCTTCTTCACACGTGTCACTTCCGGACCTACTTCTTCTACTATGCCCATCGGTTCATGACCGATAACGTAATCTTTGGCAGCAGGCAAGGCTCCCTGATAAATATGCAAATCGGATCCACATATAGCTGTGGAAGTTATACGAACGATAATGTCATCCTTCTGTTGCAGTTTGGGATCTTCAACCTCTTTGACTTGAATGTCCTTGATTCCCTGAAACGTAACGGCTCTCATCTTTCATATTCCTCCTTATATAGTGGGATTCTCTGACAATTACCCCTTTTCAGCATAAATGATAGATATACATACTAATTTAAACGACGGGCCATTTTACTTTACGCAACGCATCAAGCAACTCAGGTGGTGCATTAAGATTATCACGGACCAAATCCCGCGGGGTTAACGCCATCCACTGATTCAGCGATACATCCTCGAATCGATCACTTCGGAATATTTCCAAAAACCATAAAGTGTCTGTGCCGGTATTCTGTATATAGTGTCCCATGGCGACAGGAACATATCCGACATCTCCAGCCCGATAGTCAAATGTGCGAGCAATGCCATTGCCTCCAAAGACAGTCATTCTACCTTGTCCTGTCAGATAGTATTGCCATTCATCTGCATTGGGATGCCAATGCAGTTCACGCATGGCGCCAGGTCGGATCTCAACGAGTGCGGCTGCAACGGTAGTTGAGATGGGGAAGTTGGTGGAGTCTACGATCCGCACGCTTCCGCCGGGGGTAATGAGTGGTTCCTGGGCCAGCAATCGGTGTTTGAATGTGAGAGGAACGGTGCCATATGGCGACTGAACTTCCTGGCTCTCGATGGAACCCGGGACGTTATCTTGGAAAATGTAGACCTGTTCCTTCGGCATTGACTGAAAAGCGGATTCGGGCACGCCGAAATTGACAGACAGTACCTCTGGTGGGGTATGGGCAAACCAATCGGATATGGATAACGTATTCAGATCGGAGAAGGACCCGTCATCAAACACAAGCAGAAATTCACAACCTTCCTCCAGCCCCTGAATGGAATGGGGTAGACCTTTGGGGAAAAACCAGAGATCGCCAGGCCCGACATCCGCAATAAAATTACGTCCGTTCTGATCTACCGAAGTGATTCTTGCCGTTCCCCAGATCATATAGGCCCACTCGGATTGTTGATGCCAGTGCAATTCCCTTACACCTCCCGGTGTCAGGCTCATGTTCACACCCGCCAGTGTAGTGGCAATAGGGAGATCCCGTACGGTGATTTCACGTGACCAACCCCCATGGTTCAATTGCATATGGGTATCGGAAAAAGACATTCTCAGATTGGGCAATAACCCGTTATCGGTTGCCGGAGGTACGAGCATATCGGGGTTTTGTATATCTCTCATGACGTCTCTGGGTCCCAGATCAGGTCCTCCTGCGCCATCACTGCGAATGGGTTGCGGGATGATAAATGGTTTTTCGTTTGGTTGCTGTCCTTTGGTCATGAAGTGATCCCTCCAGATTCAGTACCATGTCACACGCGACATGGTATCGTTATGTTTACACCTATGAATCAGGGCCTGGATAATATGAGGGACAAACGACAATAAAGACGTGACCGCATGCGGTCACGTCTTTATTCCAGACTACATTGTACGAAAACGTTGCTCATAAATCTCGTTTACCCGGTGGAGAACGGCAGGGCCCTGCTCTGTGAAACGAAGTGCTGTCGCTTTATTTTTAACCAGGAACGCATCGGATTCATATCTGGTGGGGGATAAAGCCGCACTGTAGAGCAATGAAGCGCCATGGCTTGGATGAGGAAAGAACCATTTCATGATAGGTTTGATATAGAAGGGCAGGCCGGATGTTTTGTTGCCCCTAAGCGTATTATTTCCACCGGGATCTACGCTTAGTAATTGTATGCCATCCGCACTGGCAGACTTGGCAACCTCGCGTGTCCATAGGGATAAGCCGAGCTTCGAGGTGGCATAAGGACCAAAAAGCTTTTTGAATTCGGCTGGACGTTCCAGGATGTTCAGATCAAATTGTCTGACCATATTAAACGAGGTGGTGGAAGTATTAATAACTGTTTTCATCTGTCCTTTGAGCAATAGCTCAACGAATTCCATGTAGATGATGTAAGGGACTACCGTCTGAAGTTCAAAGTGTAGTTCATGCCCCTGATCAGAGAAACGAAGTTCGGCAGCGCTGCCTCCGGCATTGTTAAACAAGACATCGATCGAATCGGTATCGGATTTAATCTGATCCAGTGCAGTTCTCAGGCTGTCGTAGTTGGTCAGATTAGCCTGAACGGGGCGGAGCTGGCCTGAACGTAAGGCGTTCTGAATATCGGTATCCTCGGAAGGGAAAGCAGAACGGTTGAGACCGATTACCTGCCATCCTTCAGCCAGTAACTTGCGTGTCAGTTCAAGACCAATTCCTGACGTTGACCCTGTGATGAGAGCGGTGCGAAGTTGATTTTGTATATTCATATATACCTCCAGAAGAGTGGGATTACAGAACGAATCTGTATGCTGCGCTCATTCTATAACTTGGAGTCGACTCCAAGTCAAGGGGTGTTGGGATGGAATGGATCATGCTTGACTTGGAGTCAGCTCCAAGTTGTAATATGGAGAGAAATGAATGTGGAGGAGGCCCATATGATGAGTGAGAATGAAGTGTTCTCCATCAAAGAAACGTCAGAACAGGCCGGATTATCAGAAGATACAATTCGTTATTATGAGAAGATTGGGCTGCTTCCCCGAGCGGAACGCAAGGCCAATCGCCATCGGGTATATCGCTCGGAGGATATTCATACGATGAAGTTGATCACTTGCCTGAAAAAAACAGGAATGTCTCTGGAGGAAATGAAGCCTTATTTACAAATGTCCATGGATTCAGATCTCGCCGATTTCCCGGATGAACGGGAGATGCTGGTGAATCACCGGAAGAAAGTTGAAGCACAGATTGCTTCGCTACAGCAGGTGGTTGATTTTATCGATGAGAAGTTGGAGAAACGAAGTATGTATCCTGATGAATGTCCTATTACCGGGGAGAAGCAGTTGTCTGTTTTTGAAAAACAGAACCTATTCTCTTGATGGCGCTGCTGCCTATTTGAATTCGAAAACCCACGTCATGATGACGCGGGTCTTTTTGCTGTTTCTAGTATTTAATATCGAGTGTATGACGAAGTCGTTTGATATCGCTTTTGGGAGGGAGACCATACATGCGGGCATACTCCCGGCTGAATTGAGACGGACTTTCATAGCCAACCTGGAACGCAGCGTTGGCGGCATCGGTTGAACCTGCAAGCAGCATTCGCCGGGCTTCATGCAATCGAATTTGTTTCTGGAATTGCAAAGGGCTCATGGCGGTAATGGCTTTGAAATGATGATGTAATGAGGAAGAACTCATGTTGATCATGGCAGCAAGTTGCTCAATCCGAAGTGGCTTGGCGTAATTGGATTGGATGACTTCGATCACCTCGGCGATGTGCTGTGCATGACTGTCCTGAATAGCAAACTGCTTGATGGAATGTCCATGTTCATCCTGAATAATACGATATAGAATCTCGCGGATAAACATAGGGGCAAGGACGGGAATGTCTTCAGGTGTGTCCAGCAGCCGAACCAATCGGATCATGGCTTCAAGAAGGGATGGTTTGGTTGAGCTAACAAACAATCCTCTTTGTGTTGAATGGTCAGGTTTGGGTTGTGTAGAAGGCGTATCCTGAATCAGATCGAAAATCTGCCCTGAATCAAAATCCAGTCGAATACATAGATAGGGATGTTCGGTTGTAGCCTGTACAACCTGCCCTGAAATAGGCAAGTTTACGGAAGCTACCAAATATTGTGACAGATCGTAGGTGTAACTCTCGCGGCCGAGTATAACTAATTTGGAACCTTGGGCGACAATGCAGAGGGAAGGCTGATAAACGGAATATATGGGTTGTGAGATCTCGGAGGCACGGATTAAGGCAAGTGATGGTATTGCTGTTGGATGTATCCCGTCATTTGGGGTGAAATGCTTAATAAGTTGAGCCAATTGTTGCTGCTGCTCTGTGATGCCCGTATCCGTTTCATTTGTTTTGATAAGCATGAATTGCAGCCCCCTTATAAATCACTATTACTTTTATTTTAAAACGCGCTGGAGGAATAGGCAAGAATACTGCGGGATTTTTCTATCGTACAACGACTGATCCTCTACATAATGGAGATAAGCAACGGAATCTTTTGAAGCAGAGAGGAGTGAGAGACAATGGAACGTAATTCAATGGGCGACCCACAAGAACCAAAACACCCGTATGTGGGGATGTGGGTCACGAAGGATGGATATATCAGACACGAACTCCTTCCTTGCGGTAGATATGATGAAGCGAGAGGAGATCGGCAAAGTGCATATCAGGGTCGCTATGTTGTTCATGGGAAACATATAGATTACATGGATGATACGGGATTTACAGCGGATGGAGACTTCAGGGACGGCGTTTTGTATCATGCAGGCATGGTGTTGTATAGAGAAAATGTACAATAACAACCAAATAAGGAGCGATATAATATGTCCAATGTAAAAGGGAAAGTTGTTGTGATTACCGGTGCAAGTAGTGGAATTGGTGAGTCAACAGCTCGATTGCTTGCACAGCATGGAGCGCATGTAGTTATTGGAGCTAGACGTATGGAACGTTTGGCGGCGTTGGCCTCCTCCATTCGTTTGGAAGGCGGATCGGTGGAGTATCATTCACTGGATGTTACCAGATTGGAAGAGATGCAAACCATCGTTGACCTCGCTCAAACTCGCTATGGACGTGTCGATGTCATTTTAAATAACGCTGGAGTCATGCCGCTATCTCCCCTTGAATCGTTAAAAGTAGATGAGTGGAATCGCATGATAGATGTTAACATTCGTGGTGTTCTGCATGGTATTGCGGCTGGACTACCTGTTATGAAAAAGCAGGGTTTCGGCCAGTTTATTAATATTGCCTCTATTGGAGCCTATGCCGTGTCACCAACGGCAGCGGTGTATTGTGCAACCAAATACGCGGTCCGCGCCATATCGGAGGGGTTGCGACAGGAAGTAGGCGGAGATATCCGTGTAACCCTTGTATCACCGGGCGTGACGGAATCGGAACTCGCGGATACGATTTCTGATGAAGAAGCACGTGATCTCATGAAAGAGTATCGGCGCATATCCATTCCCGCTTCGGCGATTGCGCAAAGTATCTTGTTTGCCATTAGCCAGCCGGCAGAGGTGGACGTAAATGAGATTGTAGTGAGACCGACGGCAAGCATGGCTTAAGGTCTGATCCTCTTTTGGTATATAATAGGTTCAATTGATACGAAAAGAGGAATAGTGCAGTGACATTACAACAACTAAAATATGTGATCGAAGTTGCCACGCGCGGTTCCATGAATGAAGCAGCCAAAAGGTTGTTTATCTCGCAACCCAGCCTTTCGAATGCCATTCGGGATCTGGAGCAGGAGTTGCGAATTACTATTTTTGAACGTACCAATAAGGGAATATCTCTGTCTAAAGAAGGCGTTGAGTTTCTGAGTTATGCACGTCAGGTGGTAGAACAAGCTGAATTGCTGGAGAATCGTTATCTGAACGCCAAGCCATCCCCGCAGCACTTCTCCGTATCGACGCAGCATTATGCGTTTGCAGTGAATGCCTTTGTTCGTCTGGTACAGCAGTATGGTCAGGATGAATACGAGCTGGCACTTCGGGAGACCAAGACCTACGAGATTATTCAGGACGTGAAAAGCCTGCGCAGTGAAATTGGCATCCTGTATTTGAATGAGTTCAATGCCAAGGTGATTAACAAATTGTTAAAAGATGCGGGATTGGTTTTCACGAGTTTGTTCACAGCCAAGCCCCATATCTTTATCAGTGTGAAGAACCCGCTGGCGAAGCAGGAGTCGGTTGCAATCGAGCAATTGCAGGATTATCCGTACTTGTCATTTGACCAGGGAGAGTACAATTCTTTTCATTTTTCCGAAGAGATCCTGAGTACGTTATCTCACCCCAAAAGCATACAGGTTAATGACCGCGCAACATTGTTTAACCTGTTGATTGGTCTGAATGGTTATACGATCTCTACGGGCGTACTTAGCGCTGATCTGAACGGAAACGAGATCATTCCTGTACCGCTGGAATGTGAGGAATCGATTAATGTAGGGTGGATAAGCCACAAGAGTACTTCCCTCTCTAATCTGGGTGTAGCATATGTCCAGGCTTTGCATGAGGCCATAGGGTCTTAGAAGTGTTAAATGATTCATCAAAAGGCCGTTTCCGGTTGAGTCGGAACGGTCTTTTTGTTGTACCACGATCTTTCAAGTATAGGGTGGTATGTTGTCATCCCGTGTAATAGAATGAAGGTATATGTCGAATAGGTGTAAGAGATTGAAGGGAGAACGGTGAGTGAGAGTTCTGTATCGGAATAAAAGTGAACAGCATGAGCTGACGGTATATGATACCAAAAAGCTTTATGGAGAGAAGGGCCAGTTTCGTGTATTAGAATTCTCCAACGCAGCTGTGCAGGGAGCCATGGATCTGGATGAGCCTAATCGGATGGTGCTGGAGTATCCGAGAGCGATGGTGCATCTAATGGAACGGAATGATCCTGAGTTTGATACCGTATTTGTGGTGGGACATGGTATTGGCACATTGCCAACTTACTTGTCTGATCGTCAGGTAAAAGTGGCTGAGCTTGACGCAGAGGTCGTGGAGTTGAGCCAAACCTTTTTTGGATATGAGGGAAGTCCTGTGCTCATTGGGGATGGTCGTGAATTATTAGGCCAGGAACCCGCTGCGACATATGATTATATTATTATTGATGCCTTTACGGCAACGGGTACACCGGAGCAGTTTATATCCAGTGATTTTTTTGCCATGGTCAAGGATAAGCTGGACTCGGACGGAGCTGTGATCCTTAATGTGTTCGGGCGTGCGGGCAACGATCGGCTTGTCAATGCAATCTATACGACACTTCAGGCACAGTTTGCCTATACACGTGCATTTGCATTACCTACAGAAACAGCGGATGAAGTTCAAAATCGCATTTTAATGGGGAGTCATCACCCGATCGAATTTCAGGTTCGTCAGATGGCAGGGTTTGTTGAACAAGAGCCAGAAGAAGGATATATCATTGTAGGTTAGGGCGATCCTGAGCAGTGATTCTTCCAGGGAAAGTAAAATGTCATTAAATCGTCAATCTTACGATGTAATTGTTAAGATTTCTCAAACTCTTTATTTGATCTTAACAACTTTTGTATAAGATAGAAGGAATATGCCTTTTCATGAAAATCCGGGGGAAGTAAACGATGATTGCACAGATCAAGAGATCTAGATTACGAAAAAAAATAAAGAACATCAAGAAGATCAGCCTCACGGCTTTACTCGGCGGGTTGGTCACTATTTCAGTTATAATGACATTGACCCTCATGGTCATCTCATCTTACACATCTCAGAAACAGTCACTCATTGATAACACCCTGTCCTTAAACTATGCAAGCGCTGTGCAAATGAGCCAAACGCTCGATTCGCTTTTTTATTCCATGCAGGAGAGCTTGAAATATGCAGCCCAATATTTCCCGGATATGGATCACTCCAATACAAAAGAGTTGAATTCTACATTGGATTTGGTTCGCAATAGCAGTAATTTTTTCAATTCCGTTTCTTTGGTAGATAAAGCGGGAGTAGTCAGGTCTACCTCGCCTTACTCACAGGCTAGCGTAGGTCAACATGTTAGTTCCAAGGCAGCAAAAGAAGCGGTTAGTTTGAGGACTTCGTATATCTCCGAAGCGTACCAGACACCCAGAACCAAACGCAGAATTGTATTTGTCAGTGAACCGATCTTTGATTTGACAGGGGAGTACCAAGGAACGATTGGTGGAAATATCTTTTTACAGGAAAATAATATATTGAGCCTGTCCTTTGGCAGTCAGCTCAAGACAAGTAATGGTTCCTACTTTTTTATTGTGGATAAGAAGGGCACTTTATTATTTCACCCAAACACCAACCGAATTGGTGAAAATGTTAGTGAAAATGAAGTGGTACAAAAGCTGTTAGTAAACGAGAAGGGTAAAGAACAATACAAAAACCTGGCAGGTGTAGATTCGCTTGCAGGTTATTACAAAGTTCCATCAACAGATTGGGGCGTCGTAATCGTGTCTCCAACCCAAACGGTGTACGATCAGCTGAATCATCATATCCGTATGTTGTTGCTGTACACTTCAGTGCCTTTCCTGATCCTGACCCTTATTGTGGTTCGGGTTGCACGCAAGCTGGCCAGTCCTTTTGCTATGCTTGCTGATTTGGTGAATCAGGTCGATAAGGGACAAGTGGATCTACCGGTGATGAAACCTCACTGGAATAGAGAGGCAGACCTTCTCACAAGAACGGTTGTTGGCGCATTGGCGAACTTTAGGAAGCAGACAAACCAGCTTGTCTATGATGCCAGAACCGATGTTTTAACAGGCATGAACAATCGCAGAACCTTCGAAGAAGTCATCCAGGAATGGATTCAGGATGATGTGCCGTTCTCCATTATTGTTCTGGATATCGACCGCTTCAAGTCCATTAATGATACATTCGGGCATCATGCTGGGGATGAAGTCTTGAAACACATTGCCAATACCATTCAATTGTCTGTTCGACCAGAAGATGTCTGTGCCCGGTTTGGTGGAGAGGAATTTGTAGTCTTGTTAAGAAATTCAGAGTCTAACGTGGCTTTTGAGATTGCTGAACGTATCCGAATAACGGTCGAAGAAAGCGTATTGCCTATAGATCGTTCCGTCACCATCTCGGCTGGAATTGCTGAATATCCGAAGCACTCCACAACATCCACAGAACTGTTTCACTTGGCGGACAATGCATTGTATCAGGCGAAGGAAGAAGGGCGTAACCGAACGGTTACGATCCAAACGGTTATTAAATAAGCAAACAAAGAAGCTGTTCCCTAGGAATAAGGGACAGCTTCTTTTTGTTTTATACCTCTTGTGAGGATCTGGCCAGAACCTCATTCGTATACGTTTCTCCCCAATCTCGCATGCTGAAGATAATCGGCCGTAACGTTTCACCAAATGGTGTGAGGGAATACTCCACTTTAGGTGGGATCTGGGGGTATATTTCACGATGAACAATTCCGCTGCCTTCCAACTCTCGAAGTTGCAGGGTGAGCATACGCTGGGTGATGTCAGGAAACAATTTTCGGATCTCGTTAAATCTCAAAGGACCAGAGAATAAATGATACAGAATGGCACCTTTCCACTTGCCTCCGATCACACTAAGGGTAACTTCCACGGAACAGCCGTATGGCGCGGGACATAGCTTGGTTGCGTCCTTTTTCATTATAAGTACACCTCCACTTTACGGTGATTTTCTATAGTATCTATTTGGGTGGTTACATTACATAAAGTACGTATAGTACATGAAAGAGCATATCACTTATTATTCAGATTATAAACCCTAATTCTAGGCAAAGGCAGACGGGTTGATGTCTATAAGATAAAAAAGAGCCCCGGTTTCAGGCTCTTCTCTGAATGTATAAAATATGATGATGAGCGTATATACGCTACTTCAGTGACGATAGAATGGTGTCACATAGAGCCATCGTTGCAATATTATCTTTGGCGCTGGAATGTGGGACGGTCTGATTCTGGCAACACGCGATAAAGTGCACCATTTCACCAACAAACCCTCGCAAGTAAAGGTCACGATAAGCTCCGGACATGGGAGAACTGGAAGGTGTATATACAGTATCTTGCTCCTCAAGAGATTTCCAGGGAAGGTTGGTCGAGCTTCGGGATTGATGAACAGTAAGTGTGTTGATCTCTTCAGCTGACGCAAATCCGTTGTCGAAGGTGACGAGTACACTTTCACTCTCCCGTGACCAAGCGCTCATGCCGGTAAAATAAGCGCTGCCTACTACGTTATTCTCAAATACAAGGGAAATGCTTTGGTTAATGTGTTCCCCATCCTTCACGGTTGTGCCTGTAACTCGTATTACTTCTCCGAATAAGTAACGCATCAGATCGACCATATGAATGGCAGCGAGCTTCATGAACTGTTCCTCATCCTTGCAAAATGGGGTACTGTCTACAGCAAATTTCATCTGGAATGAACGTACCTTACCTAGCGAACCACTATCAATTAGCTCCTTCAACTTCATGTATATGGGGGCATAACGTTTCATAAAACCGACCATGACAACGACACCAGCCTGCTCGGCAGCTTCTGCTACAGTGGCGGCTTCCGCTGCGTTCCATCCGAGTGGCTTATCCACGTATACATTCTTGCCAGCCCGAATGCATTCGAGAACAAGAGCGGTCTGATCTACAGGCTGGGCGACCACAACGACTCCATCACAGATTTCCTGCTGCAACATAAGCTGAGCATTGTCATACGCTTGTCCGTTGCTGCCAAATCGCAGCAGAGCTGCTTCAGAGCGTTCCATACTGCGTGTGGCAATGGCCTGGATATGCGCTCCGGCTTCAACAACAGAAGGATATATATTCGTGGATGCATGAAACCCGGCACCGATAAAGCACAGATGGGTTGTTTTCAAAGTGGATCTCTCCTTCAATTTTGCATTCGTATGCATGATATATTTGTTTAATGCTACGATAGGGGGTTTGATGATGATAAAAAAGGACATATGTCCTATGCTTGAATGAATAAAAAAGAAGTTGCATTTTTATTTTGGAGCATGTATACTCTGAATTACGGTAAAACAAGGAATTGCTTCACCGGAACGCTTTTCATCGATGGATGAGGAGATACATATTATGCGGTCGTGGCGGAATTGGCAGACGCGCACGGTTCAGGTCCGTGTGGGCTAACCCCCCGTGGAGGTTCGAGTCCTCTCGACCGCATCTAACCAAAGAAAGGTTCGTGAGTTGCTCTAGGGCAATTCACGAACCTTTCTTTATTTTTTGGATCATTTGTGTGCAGCCTACATTTTGCTACCGGCATGCTTATCGATGCTAATGTTGCCGCTGGCGTAGAATGACTGCCATGATGATCCCGGCTATGGCTCCTGCAATACCAAATAGCGTAACACTGGCCATCACTTCAACCGACTGGAGACGGAACAAAAAAGCGATACCGCTGCCAAAGGTGGTTCCGGCCAGAAATCCGAGCGAAATTCCTAATTCTTTCGTTAATTTCATTGCTTCACCTACTTGGAAATGTGAGATATGGATTTGCAAATATTGGGTACAGGCAGTAAAGTGTGATCAGGAAAATCATCACATTTTATTTCCTTTTTTATCTTGTGGTTTTAACCCGTTAATTATGCATGATATCTCATATGGGAGGGTAAGAGCGAATGAATATGAACGAACGAATTGCAGCATGGAATGAGGAAGCACAGCAGTGTGCTTGCGGTCATCAACACCGGATGGTGGATATGCTGATTCATCTGGAACCTGGGGCCATTCAGAGGTTACCGGGTTATTTATCTGAGCAAGGATATCGTCAGGTGACGGTTGTTTATGATCGACATACGTTTCGGGCCGCTGGATCTGATGTGCTGAGTAGTATTCGCGAAGCGGGAATGCATGTGGATGAGATCACTCTACCGGAGAATCGTACGGGTGATATTATTGCGGATGAAGCAGCTATTGTACAGGTCATGTTGGGTGTGAGACTCGAAAGTCAGGCTGTAATTGCGGTGGGTTCAGGTACCATTCATGATCTGGTGAGATTTGTTTGTTCCAAAATGAACAAGCCCTTTCTGTCGATACCGACAGCGGCTTCAGTGGATGGGTTTACCTCTGCGGGTGCACCCTTAATTGTAAGCGGCATCAAACAAACATTTCAGGCTGTTCCGCCGGAGGTTATCTTTGCCGATCTGGATATTCTGGAGCAAGCCCCCCAAGTGATGACAGCTGCCGGATTCGGAGATATGCTTGGTAAATATACTTCGCTTGCAGACTGGATTGTTTCTCGTGAACTGGGCGGAGAACCATTCTGTCCAGTTGCTTATCGGATGACTGAAGAAGCGCTGAAGACCTGCATAGATCATGTACAAGCGATTGCGGAGGGGCGAGCAGAGGGAGTAGCTGTATTAATGGACGCATTAATTGTTTCCGGTATCTCCATGCTGATCATTGACCATTCTCGTCCGGCATCCGGAGGTGAGCATCATCTGTCTCACATCTTGGAGATGGATCTGATGCAAGCGGGAGAAAGACCGGTTTTGCATGGTGCCAAAGTTGGCGTAGCTTGTGCGTTGCTTACGGTGAAATATAAAGAGCTTGCAAAGACATCGGGTGAACCGGTATTTGGGATATATGACCAACTGCCGGAGGCTTCTCAGCTCATCGCATGGTTGGAACAAGTAGGTGGCCCTGTGACTACTGAGCAACTCGGTGTAACTCCGGAGATGGTGGAACATGCGTTCAACACAGCGCATACGCTTCGTCCTCGATATACCGGATTGAGATATATCAATGAAGTATTAAACACGAGGTTAGGATAACCTTTTAGAGAGAATGGTCATGATGAAATGTATAAACTTAGCTTGTAGCGGGCTCTGATGGCTCTCCTTGGGATCAAAAGGCAAAACAGGGTAGGTTATCTGACATTTCTGATGGAATAGCCAGAACAGTGCTTCAAGTCCGAGAGAGAGCATGCATTTCATTTTAAAAAGGCTCTGGCCTCCCTTTGGGGAAGATCAGAGCCTTTTGGCTGTTCGCTTATTTAGTTGTTGCGACGATCTTTCAAGATGACATCTGCGAACAAAATAGTTTTCGGGATACGGAAAAATTGCTCCGCTTGTTCCTGAAACGCAGCAGAAGGCAGTGTTCCCTGATGCAGCCATTTGCGGAAAGTGCCGGGATGAACCCCGATCCAGTGGCTGACATCTGTCACCGACAGATCATGGACCATACACAAGCCTGTCAAAATACGGTTACTAACCGGAGAACGGGTCACCGTACGCTTCATGAAGCGAGATGACTCGGGTTGACATATGACAGGGCTATTACGCACAACTTCTTCATTGAAGAGAATATGACGCGGGTAGCCGAGTAATTGGCAAGTCTTGTCCAAATTGGTACTGCCGGGTATCCGTCCTTCATATACCCACGCACTGACACTGCGTGAAGAGATGGAGAGGTCTTCAGCAAGCTGGGACAACTTGATATCATTGGCCATCAGCACGGCAAGAAGAACACGATTGCGGATTTGACAGCGTGTCGGTTTTCGGAATCGTTTAACACGGACGCCTTTTCCCAAGTATTTACGGTTGATCAGAGACCACGCCTGGATGGAATGTTGTTCTGGTTGATTAGGCATATTTCCTCCGATTTTTTTTAACCAAATACTACAATAAACAACGGGGTACTTTCAAGTGCCGGGATTACCGGTTACAAATGCGTCAATGCGTCAATTCATAATAAAGAGGGAACTACGAACTAGACCATGCGCAATTCACATCCTAGTATATTCCTAGATTACAATGTTTCACTAAAAATGAGGGGAGAAATTCGGCAGGAATAAAAATAATATAGTTCTAATTACTTATTATTAGGTCTAAAGAACTTTTATCTGTTTTTTGTTGATATGATGCGGTTTATTTCCCTGAATTCCCCAAAAGCATGTGATTTTCGCTCCCCTGCTGCGAAGAGGATGTGCACAAATCTGAAATGATAAATCCGCGTGTTCAGCATGACATGTGACCTGTCAAATCTCTTACTTTTACATATATTGTATGATACTCAAGTGTAAGGGAGAGGTGAGGGACGTGCATCTATCTGTGAATACCTTTGCTGCCATCTCGGGAGCATTTGTTACGTTTGCTTTTGGCGGATGGGATCAATTGCTGAGCCTGCTCGCGGTCGCGATGGCTGTGGATTATATAACAGGTTTGGCAGCGGCGGTAAGAACAGGTGCCGGGTTAAATAGCAACATTGGATTCTGGGGGATTGCTCGCAAAGGGCTCATGCTGACCGTTGTTTTGCTTGCTCATCGAATTGATCTGATCATGGGAACCGATTTTATTAAAGGCGGAGCTATTTATTTCTATCTGGTGAATGAACTCATTTCGATTACTGAGAATTATGCCAAAATCGGTCTTCCATTGCCTGCAAAGCTCAGACAGGCCATTGCAGTGTTGAAGAAACAGGAGGATCAGGAGTATCTGACGAATCGTGAATGGTCCAAACCGCAGCAAACCCCGGACATCATCAAGCAGCAGGCTGAAACAGGACAAACTTTGCAGGATGACTCCGCGAAACAGACGGAGGATGGATCGCAAAATAAATCCGAATCAAAAGGAAACGGTTCGGATTAGTTTTTCTTATCAAGAGAACGTTTCCAAGTATCCTTTCGTAATAGAGAGCGTTATGATATATTTTGGATACATGAAAATTCATTCATTTCTACTATTATATTAAATGAGGTGCTTGCCCAGATGATAAAACATATTGTCCTGTTTAAAATGAAAGATCGCTCAGCAGAAAGTATTGAAGCTGCAGCTCAGGTGCTTCGCAATCTGGAAGGTAAAATTGATGTCCTGGTTTCACTTGAAATCGGGATTGATGTGCTTCGCTCGGAGAGATCGTTCGACATTTCACTCACAGCGGAGTTTGCGTCACTGGAAGATCTCCAGGCGTATCAGGTACACCCGCTTCATCAGGAAGTTATCAAGTACATGAATGAAGTCAGAGAACAGTCAATTGCAGTGGACTACGAAATCTGATCTGTCATTCAAACTACGTTGAGATAAAGGGGACTCTGCATGAGCGATTTAAGAGACGTTATGGAATTTCTATATATTTTTGTTGTGTTTCTAATCGCTTGTCCTGTGATGATATTCTGGCTTAAGCGAAGAGGGAAACGGAACCGATAACTCACTGAACGGGAAGTGAACGAATGTATTATGTGAACAGAGAACAGATTGCCCGCCGGCTTGCTGCTGTACCGGAAGTAGCTGAAGGGCTTCGCGGGGCAGCAGAAGCTTGGGACGGCAGTCTCATGCTGGGTATGGTACAGGAACGTTGTCTTCACCTGGCGATCGAGATTGTTACCGATGTGGGAAGTTACCTGATCGACGGCTTCATCATGAGAGATGCGAGCAGTTATGATGATATTATTCAGATTAATTATGAAGAAAAGGTTTTTGATAATCCGACCTATGAGATATTGCGTCAGCTTGTCACGTTACGCAAACCACTGGTGCAGGATTATTACACTTGGGAGCGGTCTGAGCTCCATCCACTTAGCGTAGAGTTGCCGAGTATACTTGAACATTTTACTACTCAGGTTAGCGCCTACGTGGAAAAAGAACTTGGTCCTTTCAATACGGCACAGGCCGAGGGACAGCGTAAGGAATGAGGGAAATCGCATGACAAATGAATCAAAAGAATTCAATGAAGTAAATACTGAAAGCAACGAAACGAATGAAACACCTTCCGGATTCCATCCGGTGTATATGGTGGAACTCTTGTTCCGGGAACGTCCAGAGGTGGATCGCCTGCGTTTGCAGGAAGCTATGATCCGTCATACAGGACAAGTCCGACTGGATGTGAAACAAGAGAGCGGAGGGCAAAAGCATGAGATGCTTGTCTTCTATCATCTGGACCACAAGGTATCCTTCCAGGAAGGGGATATCCCTGCTCAGACTTGCATGCTTCCTGTGAATGAAATCGCAGATCGTGCTCGCTTTGGCGGTGCTCTGCAACAAGCATGGCATTGGCCGGAAGTGGGACAGGTTGTAGAAGCTTCGCGGTACTCCATCCGGATACATGATATGTTCACGGCTGCCATGCCTCGTAAGCAACGCCTGGAGCTGTTTCAGAAGACTGTACTGGCAATCATGGAGAGTTTGACCTGTGATGCGCTGTATTGGTATGGCAGTGACAAGCTGGTTGAACCGGAAGCATATACGCAAGCTCAGGAACGTGAGGAACATCTGTATGCAGCGATGAACGTTCGAATGTATCAAGCCGGAGGTACAGAGGAACAGCGCGGGTTGGTCATGGATACCGTGGGATTATCTGCGCTGGGTGTACCTGATGTCCAGTGTCACTTCGTCGGTCTTGATCCGGATACGGTAGCTCAGACCTTACTGGGTGCAGCGTATTACATATTTGATCAGGGGGATGTTCTGCAAGATGGACAGACGCTGGGTTCTTCAGGTGGACGTCGCTGGCGTTGTGAACATCAGGCAGCATTGATTGCACCTGGACGATATGTGATTGATTTGGACCCGGGGGATGAGCATGCCGCGTCTAATCTCGAGCCGGCTCGTCAGAACGGAGTTTAAGCCAAGTCATTTGCATCCATTCAAAAAGGGCGTTCAGATTATTTTTAACATCTGGAGTGTCAAGTCAAGCCTGTGCTGCTTATAATGCATCAACAGAGTAGGCATTCGCCCGGATGGCTGAGCGACAGACCGTTGCTTCTAGTCCGGTACTTAAACAATAGTAAAGGGAGAGATGTGACGTGAAGGATTCTAACAAAAGTTTGTTGTGGGGAGCTCTTATTGGCTCCGTGGTTGGTTCAGTAACGGCATTATTGCTGGCGCCGAAATCGGGACGTGAACTTCGTCAGGATATTACAGAAGGTGCTCGTCAGGTATCGGAGAAAGGTCAGGAACTGGCTGGTATCGTGGGAGAACAAAGTTCGCAGATCGTATCCAAAGTTAAAGAGACCGCAGATGTCGTGATTCAGGATATTCAATCCTGGCGCAATTGCGCTGAAGGGAAAGAAATTCGCATATCGGCAGCCATTGTTGATAATGACGATATCGATAAAACAGTGGATGAACCCGGAATTGATATCGTAGCAAAGCTTCCTTCGGATGAGTCCAAGGACGACAACTAAGCAAAGCTTGATAAGCAGGCTTTCCTCTATTTTAGAGGAGAGCCTGCTTTGTTGCGTGTCCACACATAGTTGACGTAGCGCGTGGATTTAATTTGAACCCCGCGATGAAATCGGGTAAGATGTAGGTACCTTTTTGCCGGAATGTTCATACGGTAGGAAGAAAGCTCTGAGAAACAATCGTTTTGAGAACCAATTCAATGAAGAAGGAAGCGGTGTGTTCGTGCAGCAAGCAATCGCTATATTAGACTCCGGTGTGGGGGGATTGACCGTCGCAAAGGAAGTGATGCGTCAGCTCCCGCGGGAAAAGATCATTTATTTTGGGGATACTGCCCGGACACCGTACGGACCCCGTTCGTCCGAACAAGTAAAACAATTTACGGAACAAATCGTTGATTTCTTGATCCAATTCGATCCGAAGGTTATCGTTATCGCCTGTAATACAGCAACAGCAGCTGCGTTGGAGTATATCCGTGCCAAGGTGAATGTGCCAGTCATTGGTGTTATACATCCGGGTGCGCGGGCCGCAATCACAGCGACACGTACAGGACGTATTGGTGTGATTGGTACCACGGGTACCATAGGTAGTGGGGCTTATACATCGGCACTCAAACAGTTGTCCCCCTATATTGATGTGGTCAGTCAGGCTTGTCCGGCGCTGGTGCCGTTGGTGGAACAAGGTGAATTTCGTTCCGAGCACACGACACATACGGTGGAACAATCATTGGGCGAGATCAAACAACAGCCAATCGATTGTCTTATTCTGGGTTGTACGCATTATCCTTTTCTCATGGACACGATTCAGGAAGTTATGGGACAGGAAGTGAAGTTAATCAGTTCAGCAGATGAAACGGCACGTGAAATCAGTACGATTTTATATGACAAACGAAAGCTGGCCAGTGGGGATGAGACTCCAGTGCATCAATTTTTCTGCACGGGTGACCCGAGAATGTTCCAGAATATCACCCGTCGATGGTTGGGGGAGCAGATCTCCAAGACCCCTGTTGTCTGGCAGGTAACGCAATTATCATAGTTATACTCAAATTATGCATGAATAAGACTTTTAATTAATGTATTTTGGTTGTGAACTATCCCGGAACTGTGAAGTTCCGGGATTTTTTGTCGTCATTATGCATTAACCGGAGATAAACATGATTCATGTCACATGACGGACAACCTGACCTGCATACATATGTTACAGACACGAGATTGGTCAGAACTGGACAGGAGACCTGTCTTTTCCTGTGGAAAGGAGAACAACATGGATCTGCAGTGGATTATTGTTCAGCGGGGAGATACATTGCCGCGAATTGCGTCAGCACATCACATGACCAAAGAGTTTCTTGCTGCACTGAACCCGGAAGTGGCTTCCCAGCCATACTTGCTGGCCGGTCAGATGCTGCGTATTGTCCCCGGCACAGGTCGCAGATACGCTGTACCGCCTGGAGAAAGTGTAGGGGAGATTGCAGGCAGATTTGGTCTGGACGAAGGCTTGTTGCGCCAGGCCAATCCCGAAATCACCAATGTAACCGACTGGGTTGGTCGCTGTATTCATATTCCGGCTTCGAATGGAAAAACTATTGTAAAGATTCAGGGAGAGTATGGTTATCGAGAATTAATCAGGGATATAGACAAGTTGGAGAATCAATATCCGTTTATTGAAACAGGGTCCATTGGAACAAGTGTCATGGGGAAGTCGCTGCCTTATTTGCGTATTGGGAAAGGGGCGAGACATATCCATGTTAACGCTTCCGTTCATGCTAATGAGTGGTTGACAACAGCAGTTTTGATGAAGTTTATCGAAGAGTATGCCGAGGCGTATAGTGCGCATAGGACATGGCATCAATACCAGACAGAACGCTGGATGCAAGAGACGACACTCTGGGCCGTGCCGATGGTTAATCCGGACGGGGTCGAACTGGTTCAGGAAGGTGTGGTCAATCAGCATCCACATGCACAGCGGTTGTTAGCCTGGAATGCCGGCAGATCACATTTCACCCATTGGAAGGCCAACATCAGAGGGGTGGATCTGAATGATCAATTTCCAGCCCATTGGGATGAAGAAGCAGCGAGAAGAGGTGTGACCTCACCTGGCCCCAGGGATTATGCAGGGTTAGCGCCATTGACAGAACCGGAGGCACAAGCGCTTGCGCAGTGGACGCAGCAACACACATTTGATGCGGTTGTATCCCTGCATAGTCAGGGACAGGAGATCTATTGGAACTACCGTGATCTTGAACCTAGAGAGAGTGGACCGCTGTCACGTAGACTAGCCAAAGCTTCCGGCTACAAGGCGGTGAAGCTCGGTGGTAGTGATGCCGGATACAAGGACTGGTTTATTCAAGATTTCGGTAGACCGGGCTTCACGGTAGAAGTTGGATTGGGTGTTAATCCGCTTCCCGTAGAACAGTTTGATGATATCTGTATAGAAGTGGGAATGTTGCTGGCTGAACTTTTATCTAATGGACAATGAGGCAAGACCCCGAATTATGATGGTGTGAAACTTAACAGTAGATCATTCGTATAACAGGAACGGACGCCATGAGCGACGTTCCGTTTTTATTATTTTTTATAATGGCATGTTACGTCATTCGTTCTGAATGGTTTTGGAACGGGTAATGATGGATGTGCCGTTTCGGCGACATATATAATGTTACGGAGGGATTCAGATGAAGTGGAGAAGACTGCTGTCGTTCAAACGATGGACACAAGTTTTCAAAAGGCTCCCCCGGCTGCTCCGGGCTCCGCAGATTCCTTTGGGAGAAAAGCTGTTGTTTATTATTCCAGCGCTGCTGTACTGGGTACTTCCTGACGTAATGCCGTTTATGCCCATCGATGATATCGGGGTCACTTTGATTCTGATGAACTGGTTTGTAAGCCGGGCAGAACGTAAATATCCTGTGCTTCAGGAGGGGGCACCTTCATAATTTGTGGCCCAATGGATAGGTTTAACATTGATTTCGCATCAATGTTATTGCGAAGAGCGGTAACTTTCTTTACAATAGATGCTGTAGTTTAAGAATGCTGAAATTGTTGAAACCAGCAATTACAATATAGGAGATGAAGAGAATGAACTGCAAAATTACGCGTAATGCTGCTAAAGTATTGAAGCTTGAATTGGACAAGCCGGAGAACGAAGGAAAAAAACTGCGCGTTGTCATCACACATGCACATGGTGACCATGCTCACTACGGGCTTGATCTCGACACACCTAAAGAAAATGATACAGTTGTATCTACCGATAAAGAGATTGATGTCATTCTCGCGAATGATCAGCCTTTGTTGAACGGTGTTAAAATTGACTACCTCTACTTCCCGGAAGAGGGATTTGTTATTACGAATCCGTCCCAAGGTAATCACGGCGACCACTAAGGGCGCGAAGAAGGGGAACTCATGGCTAACGATATCCGTGTATGCGAAAAGTGTAATCATGTCCGACTGAAATCGATTGTACCCAAGTTGCAAAAAATGGCTCCAGACACGGAGATCAAGATTGGGTGCAAATCCTATTGCGGTCCTTGCGCGAAACGTGCATTTGTCTTTATCAATGGTCGGTACATCAGTGCGCCGACAGAAGAAGAAGTACTCGCCAAAGTCGCAAAGTTTGTGAAATAAAAGGATATAACAAGGTGAGTGGAGAAAGCTGTCCACACATCAGAACGGAGGGGCTACGTGCCTCTCCTTTTTGCGTTTGGGTAGCAGTGAAAGGATGTTTTAAAATGCGGCATCCTCTATCATTTCAGTAATTTGGAAGGTGTTTTCTTGAATTTCAATGGCAATGACGGTAGTATCCTTTTTCAGAAAATGTACATTACCCAGTCGTTTTTCCTCCAATTCTACCCAACCAGTATCCGCTAACTTCTGAAAATAATCCATTGGCGGGTATAGTCCTTGCTCACCCCCAATATGTTTCAGTTCGTACTTAGCCCCTTTTTTAAGGTTGGGATCATCGGAATAAGTTATGTTCTCAAGAAGTTTTGCATTGGTTGGAACAGGAATTTCTGGGTTCATGGATGACGCTGTATATCCTTCTATCTCGTATGTTGCAGGAGCGCAGCCTTGTATCCAAATGAGCAAGGGCAACATGCAGAGTGTCAATACTATTTTCTTCAAATGATTTCCTCCCGACTCACGTGATTATCTAATAAACGTAGCCAAATAAACTAAAGTTACGATAAAAATACAAAAGAAGAATAAGGAAGGCTTGTGTTATCCATCCTAAAGGGGTAACAGGAACATGATAATCCCAAGGAGGAATACTCATGCCGAAGCGTTATGATTCCAGTTTGCAAGCCGATACCACCGTATCTCAGGCGCAAAATGCGGTGAACAAGCTTCATTATGCTGTATCTCAGGCCATGTCTCATCCGACGGCACAGACCATTGTACAGGCGGAACGACGTCTGGCACACACGGAGAAAGCGATGCGTCAAGCAGAGCTTTCACTCGGAGGGCAAGGTGTTGAGTTGGCAGAGGAAATGTTCATCGAGGAGAAGAGAAGATTGAATTCAATCCAGAGTCAGCACGGTCAAGGGAATTTATAACGTTCCTGTCACATCAGAACCCGCAGGGCAGCAATGCTTTGCGGGTTTTTCATCTCTTTTGCAAAGACTCTCGATACATGGGTTTACTCCGACAGTATGTCGAATGGTCGCTTAAAATTCTGTGAGAAGGTTAATAGAACAAGAGCAGGCAAAATTTCATACGGGAGGTACAGAATGACAAAACATATTACAGATTGTACAATTCTGAACAACGGAGTAACGATGCCATGGCTAGGATTTGGAACATATAAAGCAAAAGGTAAGGAAGTGCAACAGGCGGTTGAGACCGCTTTGGAGGTTGGATATCGGAGTATTGATACCGCGTCCATCTATGGCAATGAAGAAGAAGTGGGACAAGCTATTGCAAGCAGTGGTGTTGCCCGTAACGAACTGTTTGTGACGACCAAGCTCTGGAATGAGGATCAGGGGTTTGATTCAACGTTAAGAGCATTTGAAGCCAGTCAGAAGGCACTTGGACTGAATGTGATTGATCTTTATTTAATTCACTGGCCTGGCAGAGACCAGTATAAGGAGACGTGGAGAGCATTCGAACGTCTATATAGCGAAGGAAGCATTCGTGCGATTGGTGTGAGTAACTTTCAAGTACATCATTTGCAAGATATCATAGATGAGGGCGGAACGGTGCCTGCGGTAAATCAGGTAGAGCTGCATCCAGGTCTGATCCAGCAGGAACTGCAGGATTTCTGCGGGGCGCAGGGAATTCAACTGGAGGCTTGGAGCCCGATCATGAAAGGCAAGCTGAACCAAGAGTCCACGCTCAAGGCGCTGGCCCAGAAATATGGGAAAACGCCAGCACAGATCATTCTGCGCTGGGACATTCAGAATCAGATTGTGACGATTCCGAAGTCGGTAACTCCAGAACGTATTCGTGAGAATGCGGACATCTTTGACTTTGAATTGACACCGGATGAGTTGAGACAGATTGATGCACTGGATTCGGATAAGCGGACGGGTCCACATCCGGATCAACTGTTCTGGGATTAAGTGGGTAGACGCTAATTGAATATAAGTGTTTGATGATTAGTTAGGGGAGGTTCCGGTTACGGATCGTTCTTTCGATCGCTGTTGTCTCCAAATTTTTTTTGATTCCTCTTTTCAGAGGATAAAATTCGGAGACAAAGGCGAACGCTTCGCTTCTTCAGAATCGATTCCGTCCCCTCCACAGTAACTGTTCATCAAACACAAATATATACAATAAGCTAGAGTCGTTTGTAGTATATAAAAAAGCAGCAGGATCAGGGGATACTCCCTGATCCTGCTGCTTTTTTTGTGTGAATTGGCTTAATTTTTTTTCGGGACTTCGCATCCGTCATCTGTGCAGATGCCACTGGCGTCTGTTTCTGTTGTGTTGGATTCAACCATGGTGAAAGGGGAACGGTCGTCCCATGCTTTTTGAATGGCATCCAGGAAGACCTCGTCAGGCTGAGCGCCCGATACAGCGAACTTGCGGTCGAATACAAAGAACGGTACACCGCGGATACCAAGTTGCTCGCCTTCTGCTTGGTCAGCACGGACATTGTCGGTGAATTGATCACTGGACAGCACTGCCGTAGCTGTATCTCGATCCAAGCCGACTTCCTCTGCTAACTGAGCCAACACTTCAGGGTCGCCGGAGTGTTTACCTTCAATAAACACAGCCTGGAATATCCGTTCACTCAGTTCAAGCGCTTTGCCTTGTGTATCTGCCCAGTGTGTCAAGCGGTGAGCTGAGAAGGAGTTTGTAGGAATCATGGCATCAATATTGTATTCCAGTCCTGCCGTACGAGCATTGGCATTCATCTGGGCATTCATACCTTTGGCCTGTTCCACGCTCATATTATATTTGGCAGCCAGATATTCCGAATTGGTTTTGCCTGGGTTCAATGCAGCGTTTGGATCAAGCTCGAAGCTTTTGAATTGCAGCTTCACTTCATCACGGTGTGGAAACTGTTGTAGTACATTCTCCAGGCGGCGTTTGCCGATATAACAGAATGGGCACAGAAAATCAGACCATATCTCAATATTCATTATGTGAAAACCTCCATCATCCATATAGTTGAAACTGATATAGTTACAATTATAAAGCCACTTTCTATAATTCGCAAGGAGATTACTTTTTATCCCGATATGCCTTGGACCAATGGTACGGTTGGATCTCATCCAGTCTCTTGAAGACCAGTTGACCAGAAGGGTCGTATACGGCAGCTTTGACTTCTTCGCCCCAGTAAAATAATCGTTCCTGGCATACTCCGCAAGGTGTAAGGACCTTAAATTCTGAATGCTCGTCATCACGAGCGATACAGAGGGAGTGGGTGACACGTTCGTTCAATTTGTGGGCTTCCAGATAAGCTCCTGTTTCCATGCACAGATGCGTGGCATCGTTGATGACCTCTGGAGCTACGCTAATCAGCAGGGAACCGGCTTCAGTATAGACGGCACCTGCGCCACCCCATCCCTGAGGATAACGTTGCTTCACAAATTCTGCGGCTGCATCGAACAATTTCTGTTCCATATTAAGTGGTTCAGTGTGTAATGTCATGTAATGCAAGTTCCCCTTTTTAAATTCAAATACAAATTCAATTCATTTCGTGTATTTGTTTAGTTTGTCATTACGATATTGCTCATTGCGATGTTGCTGCTGCACTGTCTTCCTCTCGAAAGCGCTGAATCAAATCATAGGTTATCACGGTGTCCGAGACATGTAATCGCTTGGCTGCTTCATCATGACCGGCGCGGCAGGCGTTAATATCTGTTTTGTCACGTGTGGACAGGTCATAACAAGCGCCATTCTCATAGATATAGTCATCCGCTGGAATGTAGAATACAGAACCATCCGAGAATGCGCCATTACGCAGCACAACCGTACGTTCAGACCTATCATATACGTCGTTACCCATATGATAATAGGACTGGTCAGACACGCCGAGCAGATGCAATACGGATGGCGTGATGTCCAATTGTCCCGAAGGTTCGTCGATGGTTCCAGCAGCTGCTCCGTCCGGTAAATGCACGAGTAGAGGTACCTCGTTCATGATCTGTGCCATATCGAGTTCGTTCAATGAACGTCCCAGAAATTGCTCGTATTGTGATTGTTCCTTAATCGAGTTGTCGTGATCCCCGTAGAACATAAAGATGGTATTCTCCCATAAGCCCCGATTTTTCAGATCCTCGACCATCTTGCCCAGTGCCGAATCCACGTAATGAACGGATTGCAGATAGTTACCGAACATGGTCCCCTGGAACTCGCCTACATCCAGTTGCTGCTTCTCTTTTGGCAAGGCATACGGATGGTGACTGGTAAGAGTGATTAGGAAGGAATAGAACGGTTCGGTCACCTCACTACTCATTTTCTCAACGGATTGCCGGAAAAAGGATTCATCAGACAGGGACCAGCCAAGCGGGTCATCCTGTGCAAAATCATTTTTACTATAAAACTTGTCGTACTTCATGTTCTGATACATCGTATACCGATTCCAGAAGCCACTCTCATAAGCGTGAAATACATTGGTGTTATAACCGTTATCCTTCAGGATGGAAGGAAGGGAATCATACGTATGGTCTGCATATCGTACAAACGCTGATCCAACCGGAAGTGGATGCAGTGATATGTTTGCGCCAAAATCGGCATCTGACGTTCTGCCCTGACCTGTCTGGTGATAAAAGTGACTATAATACTGGCTTTCCTTCATCAGTTCATTAAAATGCGGTGTTATCTCCTGACCGCCAATGCTTTGGCCAATCATGAAGTTCATAAAAGCCTCACCCTGGACAATGATCACATTGCTGTCTTTATATTTGCCAAACAAGGCATCATTCTGCGGGGCAGTTCCTTGCCTTTCAGCGAAGAATGCCTTTGCTTGCTCAACATCAGCGGGTTCAGCCTGCGGCCCGGAGCCGATGTGGTCTTTGGCATAGTTGTACAGATCATAACCGTGAAAAGCGAGCAGTCCGGTCACATTGTACATGGATACATTCCACCAGTTGTTATCGAACAGGCCTTTGGCCCATGTTTTACTGTAAAAATAAATCGGGCCGACGGCGAGGCTAAGTCCCAGCACAAGGGCAATGCTGCCAGCCGTGAGACGGCGGCGCAATCGTGCCTTGCGATCGTTATGTGAATAACTCCCGTAACCCGTAACAGATGTACTGGGGTGCTTCGAACGGTAACGTCTGCTGAACAGTACGATAGCTGCGAACGGAATGACGACAAGCCAGTCGGCAAAGAACCAGAGATCACTTGTGTAGATCAATGTAGCGATGCTGTCACCCAATGCGTCAACTTGTCTCGCCTGCAACAATACCGGGATGGTCAAGAAATCCTGGAAATAACGATAATACACCATATCGGCATAGATTAGTCCGGTAAGCAGCAGGTTAAGCACCGCGAGAGACACGATCATGCCTCTACGTGGCAGCAACCAGGCCCAGAAGGACAAGAGTAGTAAAGATCCAATGGCAATGACTTTATCCAGCAGTCCCATCGTAATGTTATAAGCGTGAAGATTGTGATGGAGCCACATGAGTTTGAGCAGCATGAGCACAAGAAAAATAAGATATAACGTTAATGGATGATTTAGAAGCCCGCGTGGCATGGAGCTGCGCGTAGGCCGAGTGACAACCATATGTATGTCCCCCTTGCTTTTGTTGTTTTGTTATCGGAATGTAAAATAGGGCTCCATCCATTATAGCGTGGCCTCATGTGTTTTCAACTATGCCTCAGGGAGAATTGATTTCTGCGGAAGCGAAGACCGAAGTTGGTGAATTCATATGACCAGAAAAGCGCACAAAAAAAGCGCTCCGGCCATGGATGGCAGGAGCACTTTAGATTCGAAACAATTATGAAGATTGTGGTGCTTTATTTCGTGGGGGCAGTGGGCCCAAATACTGATAGTACTGGGTTTCAATTCGTCCGTTGAACAACTTGCGACGTTTGTCTGCCTTATGACCGAAATACTCCTCGAAAGCTTTGGTCGATGTGATTGCGAAAAAGGACCATGTTGGCATGTCGAGGTAACTGCGCCCTAATGAGCGAAGCAACTTCTGAACTTCTTTTTCTTCACTCAAACGTTCACCATATGGGGGATTGGTGATGATAACACCATATTCACCCTGTGGTCTTGCGCGATGAGCGGGCAGGACGCTGACTTCAATATCTTTGGCGAAGCCAGCACTTTTGATCGCTGCCATAGCAACTTCAATCGCTTCCGGATCAATATCGCTACCTGAAATCTGTAACGGGACATCGTCACGTACAGCATCAAATGCTTCTTCGCGCGCCTGTTCCCATAATTCTTCAGGAATGACAGCCCAGTCCTCAGAGTTGAAGGTCCGACGAAGTCCTGGTGCAATGTTCCAGCCGATCATAGCGGCTTCGATCAGCATTGTGCCTGATCCACAGCACGGGTCATAGAATGGACGGGATACATTCCAGCGGCTGAGCTGAATAAGAGCGGCAGCAAGTGTTTCTTTCAGTGGCGCTTCGGTGACGAGTTTACGATAACCCCGTTTATGCAGACCTGGTCCCGTTGTATCTAAAGTAAGCAGGGCGCGATCGTTCAGCAGAATGACCTCAATCACATAACGAGACCCATCCTCTGGGAACCACTCTGTGTCATAAGTCAGCTTCAGTTTCTCTACGATTGCTTTTTTCACGATCCCTTGTGATGCAGGCACACTGCTTAACTGGGATTTTTGAGAACGACCCTCTACAGGGAATTCGCCGTCGGCTGGAATCCACTCTTCCCAAGGCAGTGCTTTGGTGCCTTCAAACAATTCGTCGAAAGTCGTGGCAGGGAATTCACCCATTTTCACCAATACGCGATCTGAACTTCTCAGCCACAGATTACAACGGCAAATATCAATATAATCTCCTGTGAAGAAAACCCGGCCGTTGTCGATCGTAACATCTTCATACCCCAGTTGCTTCAGTTCCCGGGCAACAACAGCCTCGAGTCCCATCGCCGAGGTTGCAATCAATTGCAATTGAGCCATGTGATTCATTTCAACTCCATTTCAAGCTGGAGAAGGATATCCTTCTCTCTGCTGTATAGTGACGGTGCGGCCTTGCCGCTTTCCGTGAAAAAACTTACAATGAGAAATGCGGTGAACGTATGCACTCCTCTTTCGAAGTGATGCATCAGTCAACCGCCTGTGTTGATAACAAACATTTATTATAGAACATTGGCATCCATATGGAAAGCAGTCCAAGTGTCCAAGGAGGATTTTAGTGGTGAATCTGACCCCTGATGAATATGTAAATCAATTATTTCAAGAGGATGAGCTTTTGCTGAAAGTGAAAGAGGCTATCCGTTCGAACGGTATGCCGGAAGTTTCTGTTGCTGCGGCGTATGGACGACTGCTCACGTTTCTAGCCAAGACATCCAAAGCAGAAGCTGCGCTCGAAATCGGCGTGCTGGGCGGTTACAGTGGGATCTGCATTGCGCGTGGTTTGCGTGAGAATGGAACCCTGACTTCGCTGGAACTAAAAGAGGAATATGCGGCAATGGCGCGTGGTCATCTGGAAGAAGGCGGTTTTGGCGAAAAGGTGGAGTACCGCATTGGCCCGGCGGCAGACAGCCTGGAGCAATTGGAGCAGGAAGGTCGCACATTCGATTTTTTCTTTATTGACGCAGACAAGGAAAATTATCCGGTATATCTTGACTATGCCATTAAGCTGGCCCGGCCAGGTGCTGTTATTGTAGGTGATAATTGTTTCCTGCGTGGTCGTACACTGAATCCGGACAAGCAGGGCCCGGCCGTGCTTGCTGTTCGTCGTTTCAATGAACAGATGGCAAGTGACCCGCGTCTGGTGACGACCATGTTGCCCGATTATGATGGGCTGGTACTTGCCTGGGTGAAGTAAAAGTGGATATTTCCTAAAGATAAAACTCCGATGAAACACGATCTCACGCTTTTATGTTTGTGAGAGGGATCGTGATTCTGTACGGAGTTTTCTGAAAACACACAAAGAAAGAGATGACAACATTTTGAATGACAGGAAATGTGTCGTCTCTTTCTTTGTGTTTACAGATATCGTTATAGTAATTCTATTTATACTTCAGGTGTTCCGTACGTTTCAAACCATTTTTTGATGGTGTCAAAATCATCACTGAAGGACAGGCCCAGCATCAATAATACACGAGCTTGTTGTGGACTCAGATTGTCGCCTGCAATAATGCCTTTGCCGCCGCCGTATACACTTCCCGAACCCGTCCGAGTGGTGGTCACAAAGATGACACCTTCTTCAATGGCTTTGGTACGAGCTTGTCCCATAGCTCTGGAGATACCGCCAGCTCCGGTACCGGAGGTCACGATTCCTTTGGCACCGCTGCTCACGAATCCTTCAATGGCTCCGCCGCCAGCTTCTTGATACGAGATCGCAATTTCTACTTTGGCCAGATCTGCCTTTGTGATTTTACTTAGATCAAATACGGGCTTTGCTGTGCCTTCTGGTTTCAAGGCACGTGCAGGAGCACGGTAGATTCGAATGTTCTCTTCATCTATATATCCTACAGCGCCGAGCATCGGTGTTTCAAACGTATCTGTCCGATAATCATTTGTCTTGGTTACACCGCGAGCAAGCTGGATTGTGTCATTCAACATGAGTACTGTGCCAAATGAAGTGGTACGACCACTGCCTGCAAGTTTGATGGCGTTGTACAGATTGGCTTGAGCGTCAGAGCCGATGACGGTCCATGGACGCATGGAGCCTGTGATCACGACCGGTTTGTCACTCTGAACAGTCATATCGAGGAAATAAGCGATTTCCTCCATTGTATCTGTGCCCGTGGTAACGACAACACTGTCGTACATTGCCAGAGCTTTGTCTACCGTCTGCGACAAGTCATAGAGATCGGCCATGCTATAGGAACCTGAACCTGAGTTTCCGAATTGGAGCGTGCTAACATCAGCAATCTTCTGTTTATCCGGTAAAGCGTCTACCATCTCTCCAATCGGAAGTGTACCTGCCTTGTAATTTTGGAAGCTGGTGGCATCCTCGGATTGACCGGCAATCGTTCCGCCAGTTCCGATTACCAATACATTAGGTAGTGCAGATTGCTTGGAAGAGTCTGGTATTGCGGGAATGGAAGTATTGCGAGCTGGGGTGGTGGTTGCTGTCTGAACAGCACCTGTTGTACCTTTCACCTCTACTGTAGCTGCGTGCGCAGCGTAGGTTCCAAAGGGGGACAACGAGATAGTTAGTGCTGTTAAAGCTGCGGTGCTCCATACGGCCCAGGGACGAAGATTGGATGTTTTACTCATGAATAGCACTCTCCTTCAAGTAAGTGTGATGTTAAGTTTGTTAAGAAGAATATGTATACCATTTCAAAATGATTGTATTTTATGTTAAGTAATATTACAAGGATGAATAATGGGAGAGTAATCGGTTACATTTGTAGATAATGAGAGTAAAATGATTGTTTATAAGGAATTATGAAATATTATTCATTTTGATTAGAGATAGAAAAGAAGCGGTTTTAGTATTTTGAAAGGAAAATAAGCCCTTATAATGTTAGTTAACATTACATAATGAGTCTTTTGTCCTGATAAAATGAAGCATTTTAATAAAAGAATGTCGAATTGGGACTCATATCAGAAGTAGGTAACAGAATGAGAGGATGATAGTAACGCATATTAGGTAATGGGGCTCAATTACGGTCTAAAGATTGGTTTCGTTACAGATTATGTTTATAATAGGGGTGATCAACATATGTAAATAAATATATAATATTGATTGGAGGAGAAACGATGAAACAGGCACCGAGAAAGTATGCAAATTACATTCCGATTCGGGAACTGGAGACTTTGGAAGAGAGGTTATCTCCCTTCAAGGTGTATGCAGAACTTCGTGATAACACTCCAGTCCGCTATGATGAGCATCGAGAATGTTGGGATGTTTTTGGTTATGAAGATGTGAAGTACGTTCTGAAAAATCCGAAACTATTCTCTTCTGCACGTGATCGTGCCAATACGAGCATGTTGACGACAGACCCTCCCAAACACAAACAGCTACGTGATCTGGTGAATCAGGCGTTTACACCCAAGGCAATTGAAGCATTGGCTCCGCGTATTCAGGAGATCACAGATGAGTTAATTGCTCCACACCTGTCAGAAGGACATATGGAACTTATTGATGACCTTGCAACACCATTGCCCGTCATTGTCATTGCGGAATTGATCGGAGTCCCTGCGGCGGATCGTCAAAAGTTCAAAGACTGGTCTGATGTGTTGGTGAAAGGCGCACGCGATGATAGTGAGCAGGCCTTCCAGGAGTTATTGGAGGAGAAAAAAAGAAATATGCAGGAGTTGCATATCTATTTCACTGGCATTATGGAAGAACGTCGGTTGCAGCCAAAGGATGATCTGTTCTCATTACTGCTTGCTGCGGAGATTGATGGTCAGAAATTGACTTCAGATGAAGTGGTAGGCTTCTGTATTCTCTTACTTGCTGCCGGTAATGAAACAACAACCAACCTGATTACCAATGCGGTTCGTATTCTGTCTGAACAACCTGAGCTACAACAGGAGTTGCGCGAACATCCTGAACGGATTACTTCTGCGATTGAAGAGACGCTGAGATATTATCCCCCAATTGTCGCGATTGGGCGGGTCGCCAAGGAAACTGTAGAGTTGAATGGTCAGATGATTCAAGCTGGAGAGCAGGTGATTTCCTGGGTTGGAGCCGCCAATCGGGACAGTGCCCAATTTGAAAACCCGGATGATTTCATCTCTGATCGCAAGCCGAACCGGCATATGGGCTTTGGTTTTGGCATTCATTTTTGTTTGGGTGCACCACTCGCTCGTTTGGAGGCAAGGGTAGTCCTTCATACCTTGCTTCAGCACATGGGAAACATTCAACTTGTGCCGGGAACGGCTCTGCAACCGATACAAAGTGCTTTTGTATATGGTGTGAAACATTATCCGATACAATTCAATCTAATAAATAAATAATTAAATAAATGGCATATGAATGACAAAGCCGCTCTCAGGCCAATTAGGCGCTGGAAGCGGCTTTTTCAAATAAAAAAGTAAGATGTATTAATTAAGAAATGGATAGGGAATCAGGACTCCCGAATAGAAGCAGGTTTGTTATACAATTTGAATCGGACCCAAACCATATTAATTAGCAGCAGTCCGCCAGAGACGATAAACAGACCTTCGATCCCGATGAATCCTGCCATAAAGCCTCCAATGATCGCTCCAAGCATGTTGCCCAGCGCAAGAGTACTTGTATTAAAACTGAATGCACGGCTGATCATGCTATCGGATGTATAGGAACGGATCAGGGCATTAACGCTTGGAAGCAGGCCACCCATGAACACACCCATCATGAAACGAACAAGAATGAGCTGCCACACGGTCTGAACAAATGCCTGAGGGATAAGCATGAGTCCTGTTCCTATGAGGGAGAACGTCAGCACCTTGTGAGGACCAATCCGGTCACTCAGCTTCCCGAGAATCGGAGACATCGCCATATTGGATAGTCCCGTAACTGCACCGACAAGTCCTGCCCAGAAGGCCACGTTTACATCCGAAGCATGCAATTTTTGCACATACAGCGGCAAGAGTGACATGGGGCTAATCATTGCAAACTGCAACAGAAACGTCACAGCAAACAGTGCGGGCAGTTGAGGTGACTTGTTCAATTCCTTCAGACCGGACAATACGGATTGTGCCGGTAGCTTGGCTGCTTCTTGACGGTCAAACTTCTCTCTCACCAGGAACATGGCGAGCATGGAAGCAACAAAGATCAGTCCACCTGTAATGTAGAAAATGGGGCGGAAGCCTACCGCATCCGCTAACAAGCCACCAATGAGTGGACCCAGGATGGTACCGGCAACCTGCCCGGACTGACTGATTCCCATGGCAAAACCCATGCGGTCTTTCGGAGTGGTACCCGATATCAGCGCAACAGCTGCGGGATTGAAACCGGAGATGGTACCGTTAAGCAAACGCAATAAGAGAAGCTGCCAAGGGTTCTGTGCCAGACCCATAAGGGCAATTACGATGGCCATCCCGAATCCCGAACGCAGCAGCATAACTTTACGGCCATACTTGTCCGATAACTTGCCCCAGAGTGGTTGGAACAAAAATGAGGTGAGGAAATTGGCTGCAAAAATAAATCCCGCCCAAATGCCAATTTCATGTTCGCCAACAACGCCCAGATCTCTTGCGAGATAAAGAGACAAAAATGGGGTAATCATGGTCATGCCCGAATTGACCAAAAATTGTCCGAACCAAAGCACAATGAGGTTTACTTTCCACGTTTTCAAAGTGCTTTCACTTCCTTTCAAAGATATTTCTGTAATTCTCAAAAAAACACCATTCTTTCATTATAACATAATTGGCATATGAGGGATGGGTGTAAGGAATGTCATAGTATTGTCACGTAGAACGCATCTGCATGTGGTTGTTACGGCTGTTTAAAAAGGGCATAATGGTAATTATGAGTCCAAAAACTATTGGAGGCTTCTTACATGAGCTATAATGATCGACTGATTCGGGCAAGTTTCAAACAACAGGTAGACCGTGTTCCGGTATGGTACATGCGTCAAGCTGGGCGTTACGATCCTGAATATCGCAAAATTAAAGAAAAGTACTCCTTGCTAGAAATCTGCAAACAACCCGAGCTGGCGGCTGAAGTTACACTCATGCCGGTACGCAAACTTGGTGTAGATGCGGCTATTTTGTATTCCGATATTATGAATCCGGTTGCCTCATTGGGCATTGATTTTGACATTGTAAAAAATATTGGACCGGTAATCGATAATCCTATTCGTTCAGCTGCAGATGTGGATCGGCTGCGCCCCATCGACGTAGAAGGAGATCTGTCACATATTCTGGAAACCATTCGAATTCTGGATAAGGAGCTTGACGTGCCTCTGATTACGTTTGCGGGCGCACCTTTCACGATTGCGAGTTATCTGATCGAAGGACAACCTTCGAAAGGTTACATCCGCACCAAAACGATGATGTACAGCGAACCTGAAGTATGGCACAAGCTGATGCAGAAGCTTGGTGATATGGTAATTACATATATCCGTGCGCATATTGCGAATGGCGGTAAGGCATTCCAGTTGTTTGACAGCTGGGTTGGAGCACTTTCTCCCAAAGACTTCAGAACATATGTGTTGCCTACGATTACCCGTATCTTTACCGAATTATCGGATTTGAATGTACCGAAGATTTATTTCCCTGGTGTTGCATCCGGTGAGTTGTTGCCAACGCTGCATAATCTGCAAGCCAATGTGATTGGATTGGACTGGAGAGTATCCATTTCGGAAGGGCGTCAACGTCTTGGTGGCAAGTTTGCAGTACAGGGTAACCTAGACCCATATGTGCTGACTGCCCCGATGGAACTGATTAAAGAGCAAGCCAAAGTGATTATTGACGAAGGAATCAAGGAGCCGGGGTATATTTTCAACCTGGGACACGGATTATTTCCTGAAGCATCGCTAGAGAAGCTCAGAGAACTAACGGCGTATATTCACGAATATTCTGCCGAAGCAATGAAGACTGGGGTGACGGTAACCAATGACTAATACTGTAGGTGTACTGGTGATGTCGTATGGCACACCGGAAAATATGGAGAGTGTTGAAGCGTACTACACACATATCCGCAGAGGACGTCCGCCTGAACCGGAGCAATTGAAGGAACTGACGGACCGTTATGAAGCCATTGTTGGCGGTGTGTTTCCACTTCGGGAGAACACGGACAATCAGGTCAAGGCTCTTCAGGAGACATTAAACCGCGATGGGCGTGGCACTGATGTGGAATTCCGTTGTTATCAAGGACTGAAGCATGCCTATCCGTTTATTGAGGATGGCGTGGAACAGATGGCGAAAGATGGAATTCAGACAGCCATTGGTATTGTGCTGGCTCCTCATTTCTCAACGATGAGTGTAGGCAGTTATATCAAACGTGCGCGTGAAAAAGCAGAAGAGCTGGGCGTTCATATGTCCTTTATTGAGAGTTATCATCTGCATCCGAAGTTAATTCAGGCGTTTTCCACACGTGTCAGTGCCAAGTTGGATGCGTTCGAAGAAGCTGGAGCAAAACGCGGAGATGTGAAGGTGTTGTTTAGTGCACACAGTCTGCCGGCACGTATTGTGGAGATGGGTGATCCATACCCGCAACAATTGCTGGAGACTTCGGAAGTGATTGCCTCACGTGTAGGCATAACCAATTGGCAATTTACGTGGCAGAGTGCCGGACGAACAGCTGAGCCTTGGCTTGGACCGGATATTCTGGATACGTTACAGGAGCTTTCTCGTGAACAGGTAGAGGATGTACTTGTGGCACCAATCGGGTTTGTCTCGGATCATCTTGAAGTGCTCTATGATCTCGATATTGAGGCCAAATCGATTGCCAAAGAGATCGACATGCGCCTGATGCGTATTGACTCTCTCAATAGCGATCCTCTGTACATGGAGACGCTGAGCGACGTTATTATAAGCCAATGGCAGCAAGGGTCGGATGAGTAATGGGTGATAAGAAACGCCGTGTTGTTGTTGTCGGCGGTGGCCTTACCGGCCTCAGCGCGGCATTTTATATCCGCAAGCATTACCGGGAAGCAGGAGTTGAACCTGTGATTACTTTGGTCGAGAAAAGCTCGTCCATGGGAGGCATGATTGAGACACTGCACCGGGATGGATTTGTGATTGAAAAAGGGCCCGATTCTTTCCTGGCTCGCAAAACAGCAATGATTGACCTTGCCAAAGAATTGGAGATTGATCATGAATTGGTCAGTCAGAATCCGGAGTCGAAGAAAACGTATATCATGCAGCGTGGCAAGCTTCATCCTATGCCAGCAGGACTTGTTCTCGGTATCCCGACAGAACTAAGACCATTCTTGAGAAGTGGTCTGGTCTCTCCGGCAGGCAAACTGCGGGCGTTAATGGATTTTGTCATCCCGCCGCGTCGTACAACAGAGGATGAATCGCTCGGTTATATGATTGAACGCCGTCTTGGAGCTGAAGTGCTGGAGAACTTGACGGAACCACTGCTTGCAGGAATCTATGCAGGTGATATGCGGCGATTGAGCCTCCAGGCTACCTTCCCGCAGTTCGGAGAAGTAGAGCGCGATTACGGCAGCTTGATCCGGGGGATGATGACGGGTCGCAAACCGGCTGAGACGCATACCGGAACAAAACGGAGCGCTTTTTTGAACTTTCGCCAAGGACTTCAGAGCCTTGTTCATGCACTTGTCCATGAGTTGCAGGATGTAGATCAACGTCTGAACACTGCGGTGAAGTCGCTGCAACGTCTTGATGGAGCGCAGACCAGATACCGTGTTGAACTGGGTAATGGGGAAATGCTTGAAGCCGATGATGTAGTGGTTACTGTGCCAACATATGTCGCGTCGGAGCTGTTGAAGCCTCACGTGGACACAGCGGCACTGGATGCGATTAACTATGTGTCTGTAGCCAATGTAGTGCTTGCTTTTGAGAAAAAAGAGGTGGAGCATGTATTTGACGGATCGGGTTTCCTTGTTCCGCGGAAAGAGGGTCGTAATATTACGGCTTGCACGTGGACATCGACGAAATGGCTGCATACCAGCCCGGATGATAAAGTACTGCTCCGCTGTTATGTTGGTCGATCCGGTGACGAACAGAACGTAGAGCTTCCGGATGAAGCGCTGACGGATCTGGTTCTCAAGGATCTGAGAGAGACGATGGGTATCGAAGCAGTGCCGATCTTCTCTGAGATTACTAGGCTTCGTAAATCCATGCCGCAGTATCCGGTGGGACACCTCCAACATATTGCCTCCCTTCGTGAGGAGCTTGGGAGCAAGTTACCGGGTGTGTACATTGCAGGTGCAGGTTATGAGGGCGTAGGCTTGCCTGATTGCATCAGACAAGCGAAGGAAATGTCTGTCCAGGCTACACAAGAGCTTGCAGCAGATTAAGTACAGCAAGAGAGCTGTCTCAACCGTAGAATTATCTACTGGAGAGATGGCTTTTTTTATATGAAGATCTTGAAGCTAACCGAGTTAATACCCTTTCAATCGATGCAGTTCCAATGAATGATGGAAATCCAGAATATGCCTGATATAATGGTATGTATGGCTGTGAAGAAGAGGAGTTGCTTATGTATCCCCCAAGATCAGATCGAAGTGTAGAGAGAAAAAAAAGAAAGCGTACCCGCGATAGAATCATCTGGACAATTAATCTTTTATTGATCATGACAATTGGTCTGGTGGGCATTTTTTATGTGATTAACACACGTCAGCAACAGGCAGACCAGCCGGTGAAGCAGCAAATTGTTGATCAGGATCAGCCTTCTATTGGAGACGATGCCAAAGGCGGGGATCAAGTAAGTTCTCCAGACTCGGAGGAGTCTGATGAGACTCCGGAAGAAGAACCTGAAACGACGGATGAAGAAACAACAGCAGATGCAGGTGAGCCATCCGGCGTAGCGAAACCTGATACTTCAGGCAATACCAATAATGGGAAAGCCGAATCCGGAACGAAAAAACCTGCTACAGATTCGACACCGTCCGGCACCAAGGGAAATGCAGGTGTGAATCAGGAGTCCGAGACGTCGAAACCTTCCAATTCAGCGAAGGATGTCACTATTAATTTTGTCGGCGATATTCAATTTTCGGGCAAAGTTGCTGAACTGCTGGATAAGAACGGTTATGATTATCCCTTTGCTAAACTCGGCAGATTATTCAAGGATGATGATCTTACCATCGGCAACTTGGAGACTCCGATAACCCAAGGTGGTACTGGTGCAGCTGACAAAACGTATGTATACAAATCTTCGCCTAAAGCATTGGCGGCAATGGCCTCTGCGGGTTTTGATGCTGTCAATTTGGCTAACAATCATATTCTGGATCAGGGTGTTGAGGGTTTGGTAGATACGTTAACCTATCTCAAGGAATATGGCATAGCTCACACTGGGGCCGGCATGAACAGGGATGAAGCCTATGCACCAGCGTATCTGGAACGTAAAGGCATGAAGATTGCATTGCTTGGGTTCTCCCGCGTTGTACCGGAAACGAGTTGGAAGGCTGAGGGCAATCGGGCTGGCGTGGCTGAAGCCTATGATTCCACAGGAGCGGTCAAAGCGATCCAGGAGGCCCGTAAGAAGGCTGATCTGGTAATCGTGGTTGCACATTGGGGAGAGGAACGTGTAAGTACTCCGAATAGTGACCAGACCCGATTGGCTCATGAGTTTGTAGATGCTGGCGCTGATCTGGTCATAGGTGGCCATCCTCATGTGTTGCAAGGGTTGGAGTACTATAAGGGGAAGTGGATTGCATACAGTACGGGAAATTTCATTTTCTCCAGATCAACAACCGAAGAGACTTGGAAAACGGCGGTATTTCAGGCTCGCTGTAGTCAAGATGCAGCTTGCAGCATGAAAGTTATCCCTTATGAGGCCGGGCTTGGTCAGGCTATTCCGATGATCGATGAGGCGAACAAACTGCTGTTGGAACAGATGGCAAAGCTCTCCCCGGGTATTCGATATGATGGGAATGGGGTCGCTTCACCTAATTAAAAACCTTTTTGAGGAGGGAATCGAATGAACAACCTTTGTGTAGCGCACCGTGGATTTTCTTCTATTGCACCAGAGAATACGATGGCTGCATTCCTGATGGCCATGGAACGGCCTGAAGTTCAGTGGATGGAGCTGGATGTGCAGTTGTCGCGTGATGGTGTGCCAGTGGTCATTCATGATTTTACAGTGGATCGCACGACAAATGGCAAGGGCCTGGTTCGGGAAACCGATTGGGCTGATCTGCAACGTCTGGATGCCGGATCATGGAAAAACAAGTCTTACAAAGGCGAACGGATTCCGGCGCTAAGTGAATTGTTAGATCGCTCGTGCGGTAGAGTGCGTTTGAACATTGAACTGAAAACGCAAGGAGACATGTACCCGGGTCTGCCTGCGGCTGTTATACATGAAGTGAGAAAAAGACATATGCAAAATGATGTTGTGATTACTTCATTTGAACCCGCTGCTCTGATCGAAGTGAAGAAACTTGCACCGGAAATCCAGACGGGGCTGATTATCGATGCACGACCAGGTGATCTGTTAACCGCCCTGCGGAAGATGAATTGTACATTCCTCTCGATTGGTTATACCAATGTAGACAAATCCTTAATGAACGAGATGCGGAGTGCAGGCATTCGGGTGATGGCTTGGACAGTGGATGACAAGACCATTATGAAGAAACTGGCGGCAGTTGATCCAGAACTCATGTTATGTACGAACCGTCCTGACGTATGGGAGCTGGCCTTTCAGGAGACGAGTAGCCGGTTTTTCAGACCCTAACTTTCCTATATGCACTAATGAATCCGATAAAGGTGGTAATATACCCATGTTGACTAACATTCGCAATGTATACTGTGTAGGACGCAATTATAAACTTCATGCGGAAGAATTGGGTAACGCGGTTCCGGATGAGCCAATGATCTTTATGAAACCTTCTCATGCAGTCGTGGCGCTGAATGGTGAAACGCTTGAATTGCCTGCTACCAAGGGTGAAGTTCACTATGAAGCTGAATTGGTCGTGCAAATCGGCCGAAGTTATGAACCAGGTATGGCGGTAGATGAGCTGGTGGATGCGTATGCGTTTGGTATTGATTTTACGTTACGTGACGTACAGACCGTGATTAAGAAAAAGGGCCACCCGTGGACAGCGGCCAAAGGGTTCAGAAATTCCGCTCCGGTTACTGCATTTCAGGCATTCCCGGGTGCGGCAGCATTACTGGAGAAAGACTTTACATTGACCAAAAATGGTGAGGAAGTCCAGCGTGGTAACATTTGTAACATGATCTTCAGTTTACAGGATATTGTGGATTATGTAGGTCACCATTACGGCCTGGGGCCGGGCGATGTCATTTTTACAGGAACACCCGAAGGTGTTGGACCAACACAAGCAGGAGATGTGCTCGAACTGGCATGGGACGGCGAATCCTTGGGTGCCTGCACGATTGGGGCAGCACAGTAAGGATTACACATCATACCTGCTTGAGATGAATAGGGTACAAGAAAGGGGCGTGAATACGCTCCTTTTTGCTGTGTTATCGTGGATATATGTTTATATCTTCATCGTACGGATACGCTACTAATTTAGGCCAAGCTGTACGCTGTATTTGCGCTCTGTGTGACCAACTCTTCCAGTTCAGCTTGTTGTGCAGCATGTTGCTCCGAGCTGATACTTCCACTTGCGAGTCGTTCATCTAGCTGCTCTCTGAGCTGTCTTACTTGTATAGCAATGACCTCATCCCAATTCCCGTTGTTTTCTTCCGTAATCGTCCTCAGTGATTTGCCGTTGTACAGTTCCTGGTACAGATCCACTTCTGAAGCCTGATTCAGAGCGTCGAGCAGCTCATCACTGCTTCCCTCACGAGTGTCCAAGTCAACGATGGACCATTTAGCAGTAGGTATGGGAGAGATGGCGGATTGGCCCCATGCTGTTCCGGCAAAGGACATGGTGACAATCATTGTGCCTATAATAATGACTCTTTTCATGTTCATATGGATAATCCTCATTTCTGTAGTTGAGTACGAACTGAATCGTAGCTTGTCGTAGATGTAGTTGTTGATGTTTCGATCTGAGAATAGTGTAAACGGGAAACCTGAAGTGAAACTTAAAACAGGATAAGTAATTTCAACCTATCAGCGAGATGAATGCAAAGGAAGTTCGTCTGTGAAAAAGAAATTTAGGATTTCCGAGCATTTTGAAGAATCATATTTTAACGTTTGATCGAAAACCTGTTTTGGCACTTCTACACGAGGCCAAAACAGGTTTTTTGTGTGCTGGCGTAAGGAGTTTCGGCATTGGGATCAAACCGTGGTATAATTGAATTTCAAAAATACAATAAACGTCATGCGGGCTGTACATATGCTGCATGCAGGAGACATTATGGATTGGATTATTGGCGCCGTATGCGCTTCTATGGTGGCAGGTGCTGCCTATGCGAAAAAGTCGCTAACCCTGTCTGGCTGCCTGGCAGCCATCATGATGGGAACGATATATTACGGAGCGGGTAACCTGTTCTGGTTTGGCACGTTATTGTTGTTTTTCATTACTTCAACGTTGCTGTCCAGGTTTCGTAAAGATCGGAAGCAGGAGCTGGAGAAATCCTATGCCAAGTCAGGAAATCGGGATGCCGGACAAGTGATGGCTAATGGTGGAATGGGTATGTTCCTATGTCTGGGATACTGGATATTTCCACATCCGGCATGGTTGTATGCTTTCATTGGTGTAATGGCTACCGTTACATCGGATACATGGGCAACCGAAATTGGGAGTCTCAGTCGCAAGCCGCCGCGCTCTGTTCTAACGTGGAAGGTACTTACTCCTGGTGCTTCAGGAGGTGTCTCACTTCTTGGCACCGTGGCTGCAGCCGTAGGCGGGGCTCTGATTGGTGCGGGAGCATTCTTGTTTTCCTGGATCGCCGGGATAGAAGGGCTTGGTCTGTTTAGCTTAACTTTTGTCGGTCTTGCAGGCGGGTTGGCAGGGGCTTTTGCCGATTCCTATCTGGGCGCAACGGTGCAGATGATGTATCGTTGTACTGTGTGTGGCCGTGAAGTTGAGGTACATGAACATTGTGGGCATCCAACGGTTCGGGCTCGTGGCTGGGCATGGATGAGTAACGACCTGGTGAACGTGCTTAGCTCAGTGATCGGCGGATGTGTGGCGATTGGTTTAGGTAACATTTTGGCGTTGTAGGAGGGAGTAACATTTGAACACTGTACAGGGAGACAAATCGGAGGCTATTTTGGATGCGGCCTATGGTATTTTTGGCTCGAAAGGTTTTTATGAGACCAAAATGTCTGATATTGCAGACGAAGCCGGCATCGCAAAAGGCACCATTTATTTATATTTCAAAAGCAAGGAACAATTATTTATCGCAGTATCCAAGCGGGACTGTAACAGCTTTATCAGCCGTCTTGAATATGCTTTGAACTCGAATGAGAACACAGGTGATAAACTTGGAGCAATAGCCAAGACCCACCTTACGTATTATTATGAGCGCCGCAATCATACCAAGCTCTTTTTTATGGCACCCAATAATGATCCGGATCTGATGAAATTCATGAAGGCATTCATGAATCAATACATGAGTATGGTGCGTGAGGTACTGGAGAGTGCAAGTGTACCTGAACCAGTATTGCTTGCTGAAGCCTACATTGGAATTCTGGACCGGCTGAAGATGGATATCATGTTAAATCCGGAGTTTAATGAGGAACATCTGAACAAACGAATTGCTTTTGCAGCAGCATTGTTTCTGGACGGATGCCGTTCTTTTTTACAAGTTTAAAGTAAGTGCGCGGATGTACGTAATATTGAATTTTATTTTACAGAGAAGTGGGTACGAGCAATGAACATAATGACGGTAGAACAAATTGCAAAAAGTTATGGCGAGAAAATATTGTTCAAGGACGCTTCATTTGGCATGGCTGATCAGGACAAGATTGGTGTCGTTGGGGTAAATGGAACCGGAAAATCCACGTTTTTGCGTGTAATTTCTGGTATGGAACCTGCAGATGCGGGACAGATCTCGATCGGTAATGACGTACGTATTCAGTTCCTGGCACAAAATCCGGACTTCAATCCGGATAATACAGTACTGCAACAAGTATTCGAAGGTGACAGCATGGAAATGAAAACCGTGCGTGAATATACGGAAACGATGGAATTATTGGAGCTGAATTCGTCCGATCCAGCGTTGCAAGAGCGATTATTACGTTTGAATCAGCAAATGGAGCAGCTTCAGCTCTGGCAGATGGAGAGTGAAGCGAAGAGCATTTTGTCCAAACTGGGTATTCGTCAATTCGATGCACTGATGGGCACATTGTCGGGTGGACAACGCAAAAGGGTAGCGCTAGCGGCTGCGCTGATTCATCCTTGTGAACTACTCATTCTGGATGAGCCAACGAACCATATTGATAATGACTCGGTAGTATGGCTCGAGCAGTACTTGCAGAAGCGCCGCGGCGCACTGCTTATGATTACGCATGATCGGTATTTCCTGGATCGTGTGGCGAATGTCATGCTCGAATTAGATCATGGTCGTTTGTTCCGATATGAAGCCAACTATACACGCTTTCTGGAACTGAAAGCGGAGCGTGAAGAACGGGAAGCCTCTTCCGAACAGAAGCGTAAGAACTTGCTTCGGACGGAGCTTGCATGGATTCGTCGTGGTGCCAAGGCACGGACAACGAAACAGAAAGCGAGAATTGATCGCTTCGAACAACTTAAAGACCAACAAGGAGTCCAGCGCTCGGGTTTATTGGAAGTATCGGTTGGATCTACTCGTCTGGGGAAAAAAATTCTGGAGATCGAGCATCTTTCCAAATCCGTCGATGGTCGCAAGCTGATCGAAGATCTGAGTTATATTGCTGTGCCTGGAGATCGGGTAGGGATTGTCGGGCCGAATGGTAGTGGTAAGTCCACGTTGTTACAGATGATATCTGGCAAGTTGGAACCCGATGCAGGCGTGGTTGACGTTGGTCCTACGGTCAATCTGGGCTACTTCACACAGGAACATCAGGAGATGGATGAATCCCTTCGTGTGATTGAGTACATCAAGGAAGTGGCCGAGAATGTGAAAACAGCGGATGGCTCTCTGATTACAGCATCCCAGATGCTGGAGCGGTTCCTGTTTACCCCTGCATCCCAATGGACGCCAATCTCGCGTCTGTCTGGTGGAGAGAAGCGTCGCCTGTATCTGCTGCGTGTGCTAATGGCTGCTCCGAATGTATTGCTGCTGGATGAGCCGACGAATGATCTGGACATCCAGACACTCGCTGTACTTGAAGACTATCTGGATGATTTTCCGGGTGTTGTTTTTGTGGTATCCCATGATCGCTATTTCCTTGATCGTACTGTGGATAAAGTGCTGTCTTTTGAGGGCAACGGTGCTGTACGTGTACACGTCGGCGACTACAGTGAATATGCGGAATGGATGCTGAAAAATGCACCCGGAGCTAATCAAGAGAGTGACACAGGAGCGGCGAAGGTGAAGCAGTCATCGGAGAAACCGACGCCTGCTGTGTCAGCGGCCAAACCGAAGTTGAAATTCAGCTTCAAGGAGCAACGTGAATACGACCAGATTGATGAAAATATTGAGAAGGCTGAAGCCAATCTTGTCCGGATTAACAAAGAGATGGAAGAGTCATTTAGTGATTCTGCCCGTCTGCAGGAGTTGATGGCGGAGCAGGTTGAGGCTGAACGTCATCTGGATGAATTGATGGAACGCTGGACCGTTCTGAATGAACTTGCAGAACAGATTGAACAGAGCAAGTCTTGATTTATAACTAAACATCGCCCTTTCTTCTATAGTGACTTTAGGTCGCATTGGAGAAAAGGGCGATTTTTTTGTCTGTGAATTTGCGTATTAAAGTGAAACGTTCTGTATGTTCATTACGTTTTATAAGTAAAGAATTCCATAGAAGGGAGAGAACACCACACTTATGTATAAGGAAATTAATCAACAGTTGGCAGTGCTCAAGGAAAAGGGGAGAATTTACGAGAAATGGACCAAACGTCTGGAGAAGCTTCAAACGGAGGAAACTGAATGGGAAGCAAAGGTAAAACGTCGTCTGGAGCATCTTCAGAAGGAGCAGAAGGACGTTGATCGACTGAACAGTATGACATTGTCAGCATTTTTCTATCAAATGATTGGCAAGAAGACAGAACGTCTGGAGAAGGAAGAGCTGGAACTCATGGAGAGCAAGGCTGCATACGACACCGCTTGTCGCATGTTACAAGACGTACAGGAGCAACGAATTCATGTGGAGCAGGAGTTGGAGGGCGGGCGGCAGTATCAGTACTGGCAAGGCGATTACAACGCGCTGTGGGGGAAGAAGGAAGGTCGACTGCTGGACCAGGATACGGAATTGCAACAGATGGCTGAGAATCGAGAACATCTGGCGAGCGAGCTACAGGAACTGGATGAAGCTTTCCGGGAGGGGGAGTATCTGGTTGATGCTCTTGAACGTGCGGAGAAGGCTTTGGCTTCGGCAGGTAATTGGGGTGTATATGACATGATGGGCGGTGGGGTCATCTCCACGCATATCAAGCGAGGACGAATGGATGACGCTCAGGTCGCCATCATGGATGCAGGTAAGCGTCTACGACGTTTCCAGAAGGAATTGGAGGATGTAGAGATGGCAGTACACGCGGATCTGCATCTGGGAGGTCTGCTTTCATTCGCAGACTATTTCTTCGATAACCTCTTCGTAGATTGGATGGTTCAGGACAAAATTCGCAAAGCCGAACGTCAGGTGAAGGATGGACTGAGCGCGGTTCAGAAAACCATGCATGTGTTAAGAAATGAAATGCGTGACCATAAGGCAGAGTTAGAGATATTGGATCGTAAATATCATGCATATGTGGAACAGGCAGATTAAAAGATATGACAACAAAGGCCCCTTCCAAGCACACCGAATAGCTGTGCTTGGAAGGGGCCTTCTGCTTAGACGAACATGTGGATGTTATCCATTATAATTTCGTCGATCAATGATTCTGTTTTACTTTGTTGTAATGTAGGCTGCGAGCAATCGTGCCGTATTCAGGACAGCATCCTTATGCGTACGCTCCATGGAATGAGATGCGTGAACTCCAGGACCGATCAGTGCTGCACGGATATTGTTTCCTCCGCGTAATGCTGCACTGCCATCTGAGCCATAGTGGGGATAAATATCCACGACGTAATCCATTCCATCTTGTTTGGCCAGTTCAATGAGACGACTGGTCATATCGTAGTCATACGGGCCAGAAGAATCTTTGGCACATATGGAAACGTCGGTTTCTTTACAGCTCAGGTCATCCCCCATGGCTCCCATGTCTACCGCGATCATTTCACTGATTTCCGCAGGGATATATGATGCGCCATGTCCAACTTCTTCATAGTTCGAGATAAGCAGAGAGACATTATGTAATGGTTTCCAGCCTTCACGATGTGCAGACTCAAGAATGCCGAAGAGAGCAGCCACGCTGGCTTTGTCGTCCAGATGACGTGATTTGATATAACCACTGGGCGTGATGACTGCGCGAGCATCAAAGGAGATAAAGTCGCCGACAGAGATCCCGAGTTTCAACACATCTTCCTTGGAGGAGACAACTTCATCGATTCGAACTTCCATATGGCTCTCAGTCCGTTCAAATGTGCGTGCATCCGGATAGACGTGGACAGACGGATGAAGGGAGAGAATGGTGCCTGTGTATGTCTTTCCATCCCGAGTATGGATGCAGCAATATTCGTTTTCGATACTTTGCATGGAAAATCCACCGACAGAGGTAAGCTTCAATGTTCCATAGGATGTAACCGAGCGTACCATGGCCCCGAGCGTATCCACGTGGGCGCTTAAAGCGATTGTCTTGGACGAATCCTGTCCGGGCAATGTAAGCACCGCACCGCCCTTGTTATTCAGCTCACAGGCGATGCCCAGTGCTGCTGCTTCCTTCCGGATCATCTCGATTATATGATGTGTGTAACCACTTGGGCTTGGTGTATCCAGCAATTTTTTCAGGAAAGACAGAACGTAAGATTCATCAATTGTAAAACTCATTGTGTAATTTCCTCCTCGGATCGTGGGTATGGTGTGAAACAAAATACAGCCTGTCTGGGGGAGAGAATGTGATACTACCATTCCTGACTCGCCAGCAGGCTGTCTCTGATTGGTTACAGTGTTCCCGTAGGGTTTCCTTTGCGCTGACTCTGGATCGAATCATTCTCCAATAGGCTGTCGGATTTATTTGAGTCAAGCGAATCCATCGATTTGAAAGAATCGATGGATTCGCTTGTCGCGGAACTTTCCAATTCAGATACACGCAATTTCAGTTGTTTATTTTCACGTTGCAGTCTGTATTGGCGATAAATGCCATATGACCCTACAATAATTCCACCGATCAGGGTACAGCCGAGAATGAGCAAGATCAGCGGGATTTGTACCGTGTTAAATAACAGGTTGACTTGTACGGAATCCACATTAATGACCGCAAAGATTCCCGTGAGCAGTGCAAAAACAAGACCTGCTATGAGTGCCCATTGCATTTTCATGGTGTTGCCTCCTTGTTGAACAATTGAGAACTAGATATGCATTACCCATATTCGGGTATGTTGCATCTTGCAATGATGATAAAATCCCCTGCCCAAACGGGCAAGGGATGCAGGTCACATGGGAAGACAACCTTATTTGGTTAGCTGCTCCATCTGTTCAATCAATTCCTTGAACACACTCATAGCTTCACGAATTGGCTGTGGTGTAGACATATCCACACCTGCTTTTTTCAGAATGTTGATGGAGTAATCACTGCCACCGCTCTTCAGGAAGCCGAGATAACGGTCAACAGCCGGTTGGCCTTCTTCCAGGATTTGCTTGGAAAAGCTTGTTGCTGCGGAGAAGCCTGTAGCATATTTGTAAACGTAGAAGCTGTTATAGAAGTGGGGAATACGAGCCCATTCCATTTCAATTTCTTTGTCAACAGCCATGCCTTTTCCGTGATATTTAACGTTCAGATCATAATAGATCTCGGATAACAATTGTGGTGTTAATGCGTCACCTTGTTCCGCACGTTCATGAATGATTTTCTCGAATTCAGCAAACATGGTCTGACGGAATACCGTTGTACGGAATTGGTCGGCATAATAGGTCAACAGATACAATTTTTCCTTTGGATCTGTTGATTTGTTAAGCAGATAATCCATCAGCAACGCTTCGTTGGTTGTGGATGCAACCTCAGCCAGGAAGATTGTGTACTGTGCATCACGATACGGAAGTGTTGTATCCGAGTAATGTGAATGCAGAGCGTGACCCATTTCATGTGCGAGTGTGAACATGCTGTTCAGGTTATCTTTGTGATTCAACAAGACATACGGGTGAGTGCCGTAAGCGCCCCAGGCATATGCGCCTGAACGTTTATTTTCATTCTCATATATATCGATCCAGCGGTTATCATATCCAGTCTGCAATGCGTCAGCATAGTCCTTGCCGAGTGGTTTCAGACCATCTTTGACTGTTTGTTTCGCTTCCTCATAGGTAATATCCATTTTGTATTCGTCTACGAGTGGAGCGAACAGATCATACATGTGCAATTGATCTACACCCAGCAACTTTTTGCGTAAGTCCATATAACGATGCAATAACGGAAGGCTCTCGTGGATGGTGTCTACCAGATTGGTATACACATCCGTTGGGATGTTATCTCCATATAGGGACATTTCCATCACGGAAGGGTACTTCCGAACATTAGCATAGAACATATTTTTGGTTACATTTGCATTCAAGGCAGCCGCAATTGTGTTCTTCTGTTTGGCATAGGTTTCGTATACCGCTTTGAAGGCACGTTCGCGAACTTCACGATTAGGGTTCTCCAGGAACTGAATGTAGCTGCCGTGAGTCAGTTCAACTTCGTTACCATGTTCATCCTTGATTCGGGGGAACTTGAGATCCGCGTTATTCAGCATGCTGAAGATTGTCTGTGGTGCTTGTGAAAGGTTGCCTACCTGTGCAAGCAAAGCCTCTTCTGCTTGGCTAAGAACGTGGGCTTTTTCGCGTTTCATCTCTTCCAGCGTAAATGTATAAGCAGAGAGTTTTTCGTTTGCAATAAATGCGTCCAACTGGTCATCTGGCAGGGAAAGAATCTCCGGTGTGACAAAAGAAAGTGCTTCACCAACCCGTACGCCTAATTTCTGGGCTTTTTGGGACAGGTTTTGATATGTAGGATTCGCTGTGTCTTCATCTTGATGCATACGTGCGTACACAAAGAGGCGTTCTATTTTGAGGCTGATCTCATCTTCAAATTCGAAGCAAGATTTGAGTACATCGGGTTGATTTAGTTTGCCTTGGAATTCGGAGGCCTTCTTGGTCAAAGACGATACTTCTTCATATTCTTGATCCCAGGCTTTCTGATCGGCAAATAAATCTTCCAGTTTCCAGCTATGTTCAGCCGGCACCTCGGAACGTTTCAATAATTGACTCATGGAAATCCTCCTTTGATGATCTGATGAATGTATGGACGAAGCTGCCTTCGTCTCGCTTGCCTGTGCGGAGAGAGACGAAGGAATCAGACTAAGTACCAGGATAACAGATAGCGATTTCTGGTATTTCAACGGCCTTCCTCCTTACGATACGAATAATCTCGTATAGTATGACCTTAGGCACGTTGAAATATTTGAGCATCTGGGTCCCCGTGATTAGGCTCCCATGTTATACAGAAAATAAACGATCAGGAAAAAGGCGAAACAAATGAGCAGGGTAGCAATAAGCGCCATTCCCCGTCTCAGTCGATCCGGGATGGAATTGCGTCCCAGAATAAGCACAATACCAAGGGAGAAGGCAAGGATAATAAAGATGACGACATTGCTTGAGTCAAGCTGCATGGGTTAGACCCCTTTGAAGGCAGCCATCAATTGACGCCATTCATCCTCACGGTTCTCAAAATCTGCTTTTGGGAAACGGCGTTCAGCCCAGTGCATTAATGCAGGACGGCTAAGGAAAGTATGGCATTCTTCGCCCCACTCTTCCGAAATTTCTCGCAGTACGAGATATTTGCCTTGAACTTCTACGGTCATCATATTCCACTTGTCTGTTTTGTATATTTCATGTTTTTTTATCATAGGTAGTCTCCAAACTAACGGTTTTGGTAAAATGATACCGTACCCTACGATCCAAAGCAAATTTTTTCGACATTTATGGAAAGATAAATTGCAAAATGGAAGCCCATACAGTATAATAAGGGTATTCGCCATAGATGGCGATATTTTTAGGAGGTTTTTCATTTGAAAGGTACAGTTAAATGGTTTAACGCAGAAAAAGGCTATGGCTTTATTTCAGTTGAAGGCGGCGAGGACGTATTCGTACATTTCTCCGCAATCCAAGGAGATGGCTTCAAAACATTGGAAGAAGGTCAAGCGGTAGAATTCGAAATCACTGATGGAAACCGTGGTCCTCAAGCAGCTAACGTAAACAAACTGTAAGAATTTATCCGGCTAACGGACTTCTTATATATTATAAATTTATAGCTGAATATTAGAACCTAAGCACAGTCCCCTATGGGAGGCTGTGCTTTTTTTGATTCTAAAATTTTCAGTGTAAATATCGGTTGAATATGGAGTATGCTTCCCTGTGTGTTCAGGAGACACGATTGGTCATGCTGGACCATAACTTCAATCCGAAACCGATCAATGCAGCCAGGGAGAAAGCCATAGCGGTGAGATAGAAGGTTTGTCTGCCTGCATGTTCCAGCAGCAGTCCGCCCAACGTTCCACTAAGAAGTCCCGAAGCACTGGACCAGACAATGGTGAACAAAGCCATACCCGTAGCTCTGTAGCCGTCTGGAACTAGGCGGATGATGTAGCGGACCGCCGTAACGTAGAAAATACCAAAGGTAACACTGTGCATCGTCTGAATCGCAACGACAGCTGCTGGTGTATCGGATATGGACATAAGAAGCAAACGAACCGTATACATCAGTGCAGCAAAAGCAATTAGCGGCAGCTCTTTATAACGGTTTCCATACTTGCTGAGCAGTAGAAATATGGGGATTTCACTTACGGATGAGATCAGCAAAGACCAACCGATCAGCCCCTCGCTGGCACCCAGCTCTTTTAGCGTGATGGTAAGAAAGGCTTCGTTCATCCGATGTCCCATGGCAAGCAAAAATACACAGCCAAAAAAGGTGAGCACATCTCTGCGCTTCAGAATAGCCCATAACCCCGATAAGTCCATTTTGCTACTATTCCCTGAAGGTTGATCCTTCAATTGAAAACTGATCAATAATGTAGTGGCAGCAAGACCGACGCAAAGCCATATCGTCCATCCTGGACCGAAAGATCCAAGGAAATACCCTATACTTAATGCAAAGAACGCATAACCGATCGATCCGAAGACTCGAATGGAAGTGAAATTTCGACCATACTTGCTGGCGGTTGTAATAGCCATCGTATCGGAGAGGGGATAGACCGGATAATAGAAAAAGTAAAACAAGGTCACGAGTACAAATACCTGTCCAAAAGTTGTTGCGTTGGCAAGCATGATCCCTGTGATCAATTGACCACCAAGCAGAATGATCATCACTTTGCGTACTGTTTGGTAGCGGTCGCTGGCCATGCTCCAGAACATATTGGAGAACACGGAGATGAGGGGGCCAATTCCGTAGAGATATCCAATCTCAGCCCGACTGAAGCCCAGATGACTGAAGTAAAGCTGGAAGTAGGATACCACCAGGATGGTGGAACCAAAGATGGTGAACATGAGAGCCCGCAGCCAGTTCTGGTCCGGGCGGGCGTTGTGACTTAATTTCATGATGAGAGACTCCAATCCTGATAACAATTCAATGATTTTATTACCCTTTCAGAGATGTTGATTTACGGGATTTCGGCACGAACATCGTAGGTTCTTGCTTCGTGCGCCGGATGACAAGCCAGACAATGACAAGTTCGGCGAGCAGGCCAAGGGATTGGGCTACAGCTCCAATCATGCCGTTCCACGCTGGGAAAATACTAACCAGTATAAGCAGCACAATTACCGTGCAGATTGCATTCGCCGTTTGCGAACGAAACATCGTTTTTGTCTGACCGCGAAGCAGAATAAGGCCATTGCTGAAATCCAGAAAAGGGAAGATCAGCGGAAATAAGACAAACGCACGCAGTGTCCACAGACTTTGTCTCAACAGTTCGCCCTGAACGCTCATGACATTTTCGAGTACCCATGGTCCCAAGGGGGTATAGGCAATCGACACCATCATTGCAAACGGAATAAATCCGGTGACAAGTGCGAATTTTCGTACCAGTTTGGCGTCCACAAGGTAGAAATTCAGCACGATCTGATGGATGTATGTAAAGAAGCTTAGCATCAACTGCATCAGACTGCTTGCTATGGCAAAGGATGAAATGGCTAGTGCGATCCCGGTCGTTTTGCCCAGTACGATGTTAATAACCGGTCCTATGAACAGCGCTACAAAGCTGGATAACAGCAGCGGCTTATAAAAGCGAAATACGTCTCCCTTGCTCTCGACGGGATGATCCTCAAGCTTGGCTGGCATTTTGCGCTTGATGCTGTTTCCCTCCAGAAAGCTGACGAGCGCTTCAATCATCATGCCAGCAGCAAAAATGATAGCGCCTACACGTCCACTGTCAATGCTGTCTGTGTATATGAAATAGAGGGAAAGGCCGTACATTCCAGCTAAACGGAATACCATCCCAATGGTTAACCACTTGGTGCGGTTATTCGTAATGATGATCCCCTGATAGATGTTGCGGATCACTGAAAAGATGCTCACATACATGAGAATTTCATATACGTCGATGACTTTGGTCAGCAGATCCGGACTTACACCAAACAGGTATTTGAACACCCCGGTACCAACGGGAGAGTATACGATGAGAAACCCAATGAGAAGCACACAGGCAAGAAATATTTTGGTCACAAACGTGAGGGCCTGAAAGGAAAGGCGATCGCGAACCAGTGCGGAACAGGTTTGCCGCAGCAGGGTGGAGGGGCGTTCCGTGAGGGTTAACAAGCTACCGGCGATGGCATAGCTGGCAATAACCGTCTCGGGATGAGCGGAACGTGCTAATGTGCTGTTTATGATGACGTGAGAAATGGTGACGAGAGAGGCGGAAATGCCGAGTGGCACAAAAAAAGAAAATAACCGTCTCCACGAAAGTGATTCACTTGACGACATGTCAACGACTCCTTTGATGGATGAAATATGGATAGTATATCACAAAGCTTTGAACGCCGATGCGATTTTTTATGCGGAATATGCGGTAGATCATTTGTACAATTAAGGGGATCATATTATAATAGGAATGGTTAAAAATCGCTCTAATACGTATTCAACCAAGTGGAGGCACATTTATTTTGAGCCAATCAAATCGAAAACGTCATCAATATCCGCGTGGACCGCTGGCATTGATGAGAGGGGTGTACAAATACACCATTCCGGAAACACGGAAGGCACTGAATGGATGGCGTGCTCAAGCTGAGGCGATTCCGAATGAGGAATTGCGTACACAGGCACTTGCCAGTCTGAAGGATAAACAGTTTCACTGTGAAGGCGGAACCGTCTACGCTTTAGCTGATTTGCCCAACAGACACATTCTGATTCCGCTGATCGTTTCTTATCAAACTATTAGTGATTATTTGGACAATCTGTGCGACCGCAGCACCTCGATGGACCCGGATGACTTTCGTCTTCTCCATCAATCCATGCTTGATGCGGTAGATCCCGAAGCAATTCCCGTCAATTATTATGCCCTCCGTGAGGAGCAGGATGATGGTGGATATCTGCGGAATCTGGTGACCACATGTCAGGAACTGACCCGTCAGTTACCAGGCTATACGTCCGCCAAGCCCCAAATTCAGGATCTGGCAGGCCTATACACGGACCTGCAGGTATATAAGCATATCAAGCCGGAACTGAGAGAAACGGCACTGCTCGAATGGTGGTCGGAGCATCGTCATCGCACACCTCAGTTTCGTTGGAACGAATTTGCTGCTGCGACTGGCTCTACACTGGGCGTTTTCATGCTGTTTCTGGCTGCGAGTGACGATCAGTTGACTGAAGAGCAAGCGGCCTCGATCCACACGGCCTATTTCCCACATGTATGCGCACTGCACATTATGCTTGATTATTTAATTGATCAGGATGAGGACCGCATCGGGGGAGATCTCAACTTCTGCAACTATTATGAGAATGTGGAGACAATGCTGGACCGAATTGCTTTTATTGTCGAGATGGCACGCAGTGATGTACAGAAGATTCCGGGAAGCTCCTTTCACCGGATGATCATCGAAGGACTGATAGCCATTTACCTGTCTGATCCCAAAGTCAGCGAACAACAGGAAGTTCGCGTCGTATCCAAACGTCTGCTGAAAAATAGTCCGATCACAAGAATATTTTTCTTCATTTTCAGTCGCTGGATACGAAAAAATATGTAAGTCAGGTGTGATATTGCGGAGCCTGAAGTGAAACTAGAGGAGGAAGAAACATCATGACAGCAGTAAAGAAAATCGCAGTATTAACGAGCGGTGGTGATTCACAGGGGATGAACGCGGCTGTTCGTGCGGTTGTTCGCAGCGGACTGTTTCACGGTCTCGAAGTATATGGAGTTCAACGTGGATACCAGGGTCTTTTGAATAATGACATTTTCCCAATGGATTTGCGGAGTGTAGGGGATATCATCCAACGTGGGGGAACGGTTCTTCAATCAGCACGTTGCAAGGAGTTCTATACCGCTGAAGGTCAGCAAAAAGGTGCGGACATTCTACGTGCGCGTGGCATTGATGGTCTGGTTGTTATCGGTGGGGATGGTTCTTACAACGGAGCAAACAAACTGAGCAAGCTGGGCATTAACACCATGGGTCTGCCAGGAACGATTGATAACGATGTTTCATTCACCGACTATACCATCGGATTTGATACAGCTGTAAGCATAGTAGTTGATGCCGTAAACAAATTACGTGATACGATGTCTTCACACGAACGTTCTTCCATCGTTGAAGTTATGGGTCGCCACTGTGGAGATATCGCTCTGCATGCCGGACTTGCCTCAGGCGCTGAGACGATTCTTGTACCGGAAGTTCCGTTTGACATGGACGAAGTAGCAGAACGGATGAAAGCTAACTTTGCACATGGCAAACGTCACAGTATTATTATCGTTGCTGAAGGCGTGGGCAAGGGTGAAGATGTAGCAAAAGAATTGATGGAACGTTGCCCAACGTATGAGCCACGTGTAACCGTTCTGGGTCACATTCAGCGTGGGGGTACGCCAACACCTTTCGACCGTAACCTGGCAAGCCGTCTGGGCGACTTCGCTGTTCGCAGTCTGATTGCAGGCGAGACAGACAAAGGTTGTGGCATTATCAAGGGTGAACTTACCCTGACAGATATTGATAAAGTGGTTAACACAAAAAAAGATTTCGATATGGAAACGTACCAGCTTGCACAACGTTTGTCCCAATAATTTGATTTAAAAACAAAGAGCACAATCCCGCATTGACGAGGATTGTGCTCTTTTTGTTGTTTTCCAAAGTAAGTGAGTGTTCCGATGTTACGCGTTACGGAGTGCCGCTTGTTTTTGTACCAGGAAGAGTCTCCAGAGAAGCGCTGTTGCTCCTACAGCAAGACCGGCAATGAGGCCGATCCAGTATCCAAAGGCGCCGAGTGAAGTATACGTAGCTGTTAGGTAACCTACAGGCAGACCAATGATCCAATATGCTACAAACGTAATGATCAAAGCCGGATTAACATCTTTGTAGCCACGCAATGCTCCTTGAGTCGGTGTGGCAATTGCATCCGAGATCTGAAAGAAGATGGCGTAGATAAGGAAATGCTGCGTAAGTGCAATGACCTCTCGATCGTTTGAATACACGCCTGCAATCTGTTCACCGAACACAATCAACACGATGGCTGTCAGCAGTGATAGCCCAATGGCCCCACCTATTCCAAGCAGGCTGTATTGTTTGGCGTCTCTCAGACGCCCGGCACCTGCCTCGAAGCCCACAAGGATGGTAAGAGCCATACATATGCTCACAGGTAACATGTAGAGCGTAGAAGCGAAATTCAGCGCCGCTTGGTGGGCAGCAATTGTTGTGGTATCGAAACGGCTCATCATTAAAGTCACAGCAGCAAAGATGGACGTTTCGAAAAAAGTCGCGAATCCGATGGGTACCCCGATTTTGAGTAACTCTTTCCACTTGGCCAAGGAAACACGCGTCCACTGACGGAAAATGCCGTATTGGGCGAATGGTTCGACCTGATGGACAAAAAAGAGACTAATAAGAAAGATCAGCCAGTATGTACATGCTGTAGCCACACCGGCACCAACACCGCCCAATTGGGGGAAACCCCAGCGGCCGAATATCAGCAGATAATTCAGTAAGATGTTAACGGGCAGGGAGACCAACGTAATGAACATCGTAGTCCGTGTCTGGCCAAGTGCATCCATGAAGCTGCGCAGCACCGTATATCCGAAGAGTGGGATAATGCCAAAAGCAAGTGCGCACAAAAAATAGAAGGCAACTTGGGCAACCCGAGGTTCCAAAGGCATTCCGTTTAGTATAGGGCCAAGTAACAACGCCCCGGCTCCGATTACGACGAGACTGACCGCAATTCCAAGATACAGCGCCTGGATGACGTTATACCCGATCTGATCATTACGTTTGGAACCCAGCAGATGGGAAACAACAGGTGTAATACCGATTAGAATCCCGCTTAGTCCAGTTTGAACGGGCATCCACAGACTTGTGCCAATCGCAACTCCTGCAAGGTCGGCCGGAGAAAACTTGCCTGACATATTGGTGTCAAAGAACGACATGGCAGAGAGGGCGATTTGAGTGGTGAAGATGGGCAAAAATATAATCAGGAATTGCTTCACTTTTTGGGAAAAACTTGTTGTGTTCATGTTCACTGGCAGTGCCTCGCTATTCTAAAGAGATGTCATCCAAGTGTCATGTCTGGACAGCTATACATTGTAGTGGATTTTGTCCGTTTTGGATAGGGACAGATACAGAGGAGAGGCGCACCGAGAAAAATGAACACCAAAAAACCTCGCTCCGCTTCAAGCAGAACGAGGTTGGATGAAATAAGAAGAATGAAAGAGTGCGGATTATTTATATTGTACACCTGATGTATAACGGTTGGAGGCATTCCAGAGCAGATATTCATGCACATCCATGTCTTTCATCGCTCTAATCTGGTCTTCCACTTGTTTCTTGCCATACTTGATATAATGTCCACTGCCCAGCCAGCTTGCTGTGAAGTCCTGAATCCACGGACGAATGACAGGTTTGAGCTCTTTGGTAGGGTCCAGTTTCTTGTGTGTATCTTCCATTGAACCCTTGATGGTTGTGTAAGGATCTTTATCAGGGTCCTTGACCCCATACCAGCCAGTTGAATAGTGACTAGGGTATACCATCGGTGAGATCACGTCCACATTTTCGGATATTTTAACAAAATCCTGTCCAATGCCTTCAGCCGCAGGTACGGAAGCTGCATAACCGAAAATATCAACCGAGACACGCACACCTAATGGTGCCAGCTCTTTGCGTGCATATTGCACGAATTCAGCTACAACATCGACCCGGGACTTGTCAGATTTGGTGTATTTGAGTACATCAGCACGAGTTTCGAAACCTTCCGGGAAACGAACGTAGTCAAATTGAATCTCTTTGAATCCAAGCTTGGCCGCTTCCTTGGCGATTTCGATATTATAGTCCCATACTTCCTTGCTGTACGGATTCACGAAGCTGTCGCCTTTGCCATTTGCCCAAACCGATCCATCCTTGTTGCGGAAAGAAAGCTCCGGATTCTTCTTCGCAAGAATGGTGTCTTTGAATACTACGACACGTGCAATCGGGTAGACCTCATGTTTTTGCAATCGTTTCATCAAGGCATCGATATCCCGAATAAAGGGTTGGGATTTACCCATTTTCTGAAGCGCTTTGTTTTCTGTGGGATAAGTTATGTATCCAAGATCGTCTTTGATATCAATGACCATGGCATTCAGTTCTGTACTGTCTGTCAGCTCCAGCAATTCTTTCATGCGTGCGCCGCCGGCACTGTATGCCGTTACATAGATACCTTTGACCACGGGGGCATCAGGTTGTGGGTCGGTTTTAGCAGGTGGATTATCGGCATCGATAACAACCTGTTCTTTTTGAGATTGGATAATTGCGGTGTTAAAACTGTTGGTTAACGATTGGAATTGAGGATTTCCCTGATCTGCCACTGCCGGAGCAACACCAAAGCCTCCAAAGGCCATAGCCAGTAAAGCCCAAAACATGTTCATTCATTTCCACTCCCTTATGTGTGCATTCCATGTATGAATTATACATTAAAGCCTCTGGGCTTTTAACCATATTAATCAAGTAATGAAACACATGGGAAAAATGAAAACCGCTTCCTGCTGAGGAAATCCCCTGCAAGAAGCGGCGTGATCAATCTGAAAAAAATTATTGAATGTAAATCTCATTTTGATGCTCACAAATACTGTACTGAATGATTTCCATTGCGTCTCCCTGTTCCAGGATGCCCAGCCCATCCCGGAGGACAATCAGTGAGTCGAGTTCATTCGGTTTCAAGAAAGGGAGCATTTCCGGGCACCATCTGTTGACGATCTCAAACAGTTTTACCGTTTCCATATCCACAATAATCACCCTTTCCTACTCGAATTCCAAAATGGTAAGTCATTCGGCGCGATTCGGGAAAGCATATGGCCTGTGAAATTGAAGGGTTGAACCTGCTATACAACATATTTAGGAGCCGTACACCGTTATTATACCACAATGTTGTGAATTGTTAACCGTACAGGTGTCTCAACTTCTGCGGAATGAGCCCATAACACCAACCGTTTCCACAATGTTAACAAAAGCGTTTGGATCAGTCTCCTTGATAATACGTTTAATTTCAACCAACTCGTAGCGGGTGGTTACGGTCATGAGCATGTCCTTTTCAATATCCGTGTATGCTCCCTGAGTCTTAATTTTGGTAACTCCACGAGGCCGAACAAGTAATTTTTTTAACATGGCTTCGGTTTCGTTAGTAATGATGTACAGTGTTACTTTGACGTGACTGATATGGATCAGATCAAGCACTTTGCCTGTAATATAAATGGATACCATGGAAGCCAAGGCTGTATTCCAATTGTCACTCAGGTAACCGGCAAGCATAATGATCGAACCATTCATGCCGGCCATGACTGTACCAATCGGAAAGTCTCGTTTACGCGTGAAAATGGACCCAACAATGTCGAGTCCTCCTGTGGAGCCGCCGACTCGGAAGGAAACGCCTGTGCCCATTCCAATAAGCACACCGCCAAATACAGAACTAAGTAAAGGGTCTGTAGCCACAGCAAAAACAGGCAGAAGCGCAATGAACCAGGAAGTGGCTACTACCGAAAGAATACTTAATGTAATGAAGCGTCGTCCAAGAATAAACCAACCTGCAATGAGCAGGGGAATGTTAAGAACAAAATACATTATACTAAGATTCAACGTTGTAAAATAACCCAGAAGCATTGAAATACCGGATACCCCGCCGCTTAAAAGCTGATGGGGGACCAAAAACCAGTTAAAGCCGCAGGCAATAGCTGCAGCACCCAAAATGATCACTAAAGAGTGCCAAATTATTTTGGGCAATTTAATCACCTCATTTATATTTAAAACCAGATTGCTGGTAATCTTGAATTGTTTTGTGATATAATAATTTGTGGATATTCTTGAGTAGGAAACTTTTCCTAAATGGAGCAATAAAATTTTGAAATGTTTCAAACACATGTATGTAGTTTTAGTCTTATGTTGGGGACCCATTCATGGAATTATATTCGTTAGTGAAAATAATTCGTCCCGTTGGGATACCCTATAAATATTAACGCTACTTAAGAATACAGACAACAAAGTGGATTGTCCACCATGTCCACCATATAAAAGGAGCATGAATAATTTTGACAAATTTAAACTTTACAGATTTCAATCTTGAACCACTGGTGCTGCAAGCCATCACTGAGCTCGGGTTTGAAGAAGCAACACCGATCCAATCCAAAGCGATTCCTTTGGCACTCGAAGGCAGAGATTTGATTGGTCAAGCTCAAACAGGTACGGGTAAAACAGCTGCATTCGGTATTCCGTTGATCAGCAAAATCTCAAAAAGTGACGAGAAAATCCGCGCCCTTATTATGGCACCTACACGTGAACTTGCAATTCAAGTTGCTGAAGAGATCGAAAAACTTACTCGCTTCAAAGGTCTTCGCTCCCTGCCAATCTACGGCGGACAAGATATCGTGCGTCAAATCCGTGCACTGAAAAGAAAACCACAAATCATCATTGGTACACCTGGACGTCTCCTTGACCACATCAACCGCAAAACAATCAAACTAGATGATGTACAAACTGTTGTACTGGATGAAGCAGATGAAATGCTCGACATGGGTTTCATGGAGGATATCCAATCCATCCTGAAACAAGTTCCAGACGAGCGCCAAACCATGCTGTTCTCAGCAACAATGCCTCCTAACATTCAAAAATTGGCACAACAATTCTTGAACAATCCTGAACACATTTCTGTGATTCCGAAACATGTTAGTGCACCATTGATTGACCAATCCTATATCGAAGTACCTGAGCGTCAAAAATTCGAAGCATTGAGCCGTTTGTTGGATATGGAATCTCCTGAACTGGCGATCGTATTCGGACGTACAAAACGTCGTGTTGACGAATTGGCTGAAGCTTTGCAAAAACGTGGATATTCTGCAGACGGTCTTCATGGTGACTTGTCCCAGAATCAACGTGATGCGGTAATGCGTAAGTTCCGTGACGGCAGCATTGACGTACTCGTTGCAACAGACGTGGCTGCACGTGGTCTCGACGTATCTGGCGTAACTCACGTTGTTAACTTTGACCTTCCGCAAGATCCGGAGAGTTATGTTCACCGTATCGGTCGTACAGGTCGTGCGGGTAAAGAGGGTGCTGCTTGGTCCTTCGTTACACCGCGTGAGATTGATCACTTGCACTTCATCGAGCGTGTAACACGTCACCGTATTCCACGTAAACCACTGCCAACAATGGCAGAAGCGGTTGAAGGTAAACAACGTTTGACAGCAGAACGCTTGCTGGAAATCGTACAATCAGGCGAACTGAACGAATACAAAGGTATTGCGATTCAAATGCTTGAGCAATATGATTCTGTTCAACTGTTGTCGGCTGCACTGAAGCTCCTGACAGGTGACAAGAAAGATGCTCAAGTTGATCTGACTCCTGAAGATCCAATCCGTGCAAAACGTCGTAAACCGGATGTTCGCTCTGGCGGACGTAAACCATCGGGTTACAGCGGTAACCGCACAAGTGGTAGCGGCGGCAGTGGTGGTGGTTACAACCGCGATCGCAACAGCAGTGGCAGCGGACGTGGCGGTTACAACCGTGATCGTAACAGCGGCAGCAGCACTGGCGGTGGAAGCAGAGAAGGTGGTTACAACCGTGACCGCAAACCGCGTCCAAGCAGTAACGAAGGACGTCGTCCAGCGAAAGATTCTTCTTTCGAGTAATATAAACGTATGATCTGGAAAATGGAGCGGGCAACTGCTCCATTTTTTATTTTCAAAATTACTGCATCATTTTATTTCACTGCCAGAAGCGGCCAGAGACGCTAGCTAGGGATAATGACGATCTCTTTTCGGGAAGTACTGGCTTTTCCTATCTATAATAAGGTATATTAATATTAGACTTCAGGTAATTCGCAAGGCTGCAGAGGAGGAGAAATGTTTGGAATTTAAAGGAGCTATGGGTGGGATCTACCGGCTTACAGAGTGGATTACGAGACTGGCCGCAACCAATCTGTTGTGGGCTATTTGTTCGTCTCCGTTCTTGTTTTTCTTGATTATGAAACTGCTCGTGATGCAGCAGAACCTCGCAAATGAATCATTGCAAATGAACTGGGCTATAGCTATTGTGGCACCGCTTACACTGTTCCCGGCGACTTCGGCGCTGTTTACGGTTGTTCGTAAATGGAATATGGGCGATACGGATGTACCGATCTTCCGTACTTTCTTTGTAGGTTACAAGGAAAACTACAAGCAAAGTTTAATTGGGGGCATTTTTTACACACTGCTGTTCGCGATTATGTATCTGGATTATACAGTGTACATGACGCAGTTCCGCAATATGCAGCTCGTGGGAATCATCATGTTAGTACTGCTTCTCTTGTTATTTGTATCACTCTTTAACTTTTTCTCGATGGTTGTTCACTATCATATGTCCATCGGACTCATTATCAAAAACGCGGTATTGCTTACGCTGATCAGACCATTCCGTGTATTTTCCACATTGCTGGGAAGTGGATTGCTGTTCTACATCGGTTTCCGTTATCCGGTCTTGTTCGTTTTCTTCATTATCAGCATCATTGCTTGGTTCGCTTTCTTTAACTTCTACGCAACCTTCAACAAGATGCAGGAGCAGATGGAGAAGATGCAACTCAAGAAGGAAGAAGAGGAAGCTGCTGCGCTGGCTGAACAATCAGCAGAGAATGGTGAAACATCTGAGCCATCAGACGACAAAAACATTACATTGCAAAAATAAAACATGATGGATCGCCATTTACTTTTTACACAGTTAGGGATATAATAATTGTACATCCTGCGATGTACGTTTCGGTTATTCGTTGTTTTGAACCAATGATGATGTCTTCGGGAGATCAACACAGAATGTTGCTGAAAAGCCCTGTCTATACGACATGGGGACTTCAAAAAGCATTTTTGCGGTCACCCACCTGCCAAGCAGGTTCATAAGACAATGTAGCCGGACGGCATAGGCGGGTTCCTAAATCTTCATGTACAGCACCCTGACTTTTCCTCTACAAAAGGAATTTCAGGGTGTTTTTAAGTTGTGATGAATGTTTTTGATTGGTTTTATGGTAAATATGATGCTTGCCCTTTTGTTACTACTTGAACAATGTTACACTAAGATACATAAATGGAACGGTTACAATCAAAGGAGGAAGGGTCTTGACCTTAAAGAGAACGCTCGTCGGTATCATCCGCAGCATGGAGGGGACCAGCGATCGAGCCAAGGATCCCAAATTAAAAACACGGTATTATAACTTATCCAAAGACAGAGCCTGGGAAGAGGTCTCTTCGACACTCAAAAAGATTCCGGGTTATAAAGTGCTGCATGAAGTACCTTCTGTTGGAGAAGTTATTCTGGAGAAGCGGACTACCTTTGGACGGACGATGGATATTACAGTTTCCATTATCTCAGTAAGTCCTGTTCGCAGTGCGGTGGATATGTATTCAGCTTCACGTGGTTCACTTGGAGACTTGGGCTCCAATTATCGCACGATTATGAACTTATTCTCTGTACTGGATAAAAAGCTAAGCAAGTATAAAGCAAATGATTGAAATAGATGATAAATAACAAAAAGCGAGTGAAGGTTAACCTTCCTCGCTTTTGTTCTGAACGTATGATAACTTCTACAGCAAAGCTTTTACAGCAGCAATCGCTTGTTCGAAGTTAGGGGAGTCTGTCATTTCAGGCAAATACTCCACATATGTAATCCGGTCTTCGGCATCCAAAACAAAAATGGAGCGCATGTCGAGTTGGAATTCTTTGATCAGAACGCCGTAGTCTTCACCGAAAGAACGTGTTTTGTAGTCTGACAATGTAACTACGCGGTCAACACCAGCTGCTCCACACCAACGAGCCTGAGCAAACGGAAGGTCAACGCTTACTGTCAAGACAACAACATTGTCTCCGAGTTCTCCAGCTTCCACGTTGAAACGACGAGTTTGCGCATCGCATACGCCAGTATCCAGGGAAGGAACAACGCTGATTAATTTGATTTTGCCTGCGAAGTCTTTCAGGGAAGCATCCTCAACCAGGTTCTTGCTCAGTGTAAAATCAGGTGCTTGATCGCCCACTTTCAGTTCGGGTCCGATCAATGTAATAGGGTTGCCTTTAAATGTGGCTGCGCCTGTACGTTCTTGTGTCATAATAATGTTCCTCCTTATAAATTGGTGATCCGTGCCAAAATCCATTATAATCTTTTATGAAAGGCATTGTCCAATTCGGGCATGTACCATTACGATGGATCAGAGATGTAAGTCCGATCTGAACAGGGTGGAGTGAAAGAAGAAATTTATGATATTTATTCGCTATGAGAACTGGAAAGTTTATTTGAAGTATTTCCCTTTGACGTCGCTTTTTTTAATTGCCAATGTAGTCATGTTTATTGTGTTAACGGTGAACGGTGGATCAACGAACAATATGGTGCTGCTGAAATTCGGGGCACTTACGAATCATGAACTGTTCGCACATGAATGGTGGCGTTACATTACATCCATGTTCCTGCATGCGGGCTTCAGTCATTTATTGTTTAACAGCTTTGCGTTAATCGTATTTGCACCACCGATGGAGCGGTTGCTTGGGTCGGTAAGGTATGGTGTATTGTACCTGGGTGGCGGTGTATTGGGTAATATTCTTGCTGTTGCGTGGTACAACTCGGTTGGGAGTATTACCATCTCGGTAGGGGCTTCAGGAGCGATCTATGCCGTCTATGGTGCATTCCTGTATGTAGCACTGTTCCAGCGAACAATGATGGACGAGGCTTCGCGCAAAACGATGTACACGTTGCTTTTGTTCGGAATCATATTCTCCTTCGCCATGTCGGGCATCAATTGGATGGCACACCTTGGGGGATTGTTGGGTGGATTCTTTATTTACGGACTGTTGATTAGATTGTGGAAACCCCGCAGCTTAAAGCGGTAGTCAGAACGTTCTCAAGATGGAATGCAATCAAGGATAAGTAGGGTATAACAGATTGGAGCGATCAGGCGAGTGGAATTAAGACAGTTGCATTACTTTTTGAAAGTGGCACAGAAGGAACATGTAACACAGGCTGCTGAAGAGTTGCATGTGGCACAGTCGGCGGTGAGTCGTCAGATTCATCAGCTGGAAGAAGAACTGGGCGTGGACCTTTTTATGCAAAAGGGACGAAACCTGCAGTTGACTGCAGTGGGGCAGCTTTTTTGCAAACGAATTGAAGGTATATTAAAAGATTTGGACAAGGCAGTTGGGGAAGTTCATGAGTTTCTGGACCCGGAGCATGGAGAGATTCGAATTGGGTTTCCGCATAGCCTGGGGATTCATCTCATTCCTTCCGTGGTGGCTGCTTTCCGTCAGCGCTACCCCAACGTGAAATTCAGATTCAAGCAGGGGATGTTCCCTACGCTGATTCGTGATGTGTTATCCGGAGAGGTAGACTTGGCATTCATTTCTCCTTTTCCAGAGAAGCATGATCAAGTAGATGGCGATATTGTACTCACGGAAGAATTACATGCGATCCTTCCTCCTAATCACCCGTTAGCTGGTGAAGAGACAATTGCGCTTGAACAGCTCAAGGATGATAAATTTGTATTGTTCAGCAAAGGTTATTCTCTTCGTCCTATTGTGTGGCATGCCTGTCTGGAAGCTGGTTTTACACCCAAGATTGCTTTTGAAGGGGAAGAGACCGACACCATCCGCGGATTGGTCGCTGCGGGCATGGGGGTCAGTCTGCTGCCTGAGATGGCGTTATTCCAGACGAACCCTTTGCAACCGGCACATGTGGCTATCTCTCATCCAAAAGTAACGCGAACTATCGGGTTAATTCATCGTGCTCATGATAAACTGCCGCTGGTTGCTCAGTCCTTTCGTTCATTCTTGCTTGATTATTTCGGTTTACAACAAAACAATACCCCATCCGATTAACGGTGGGGTATTGTTTTTTGTTTTATTAGGTACCCAATTAATCGCGGCTGTTGAAGATTCCGATGTAACGAATCAACTCAAGCAGTGAGATCAACGCGGCAGCAACGTAAGTCAAGGCTGCGGCATTCAGAACCTTTGCAACACCTTTTTCTTCTTCATTACGGATGTACCCTTCGGATACCATAATCTCTCTAGCGCGATTACTTGCATTGAACTCAACCGGTAAAGTGATGAGTTGGAATGCTACAGTTACGGAGAAGAAGATGATACCGATACCTACAAGGTTCATGGCATTGAAGATGAATCCTGCAATCAACAGGAATGGAGCTAATCCGGATGCAAAGTTCACAATGGGGAAGATCCGGTGACGCAGTGCCAGCATCGGATAACTTTCTTTATGCTGAATGGCGTGGCCAACTTCGTGACACGCTACCGAAACAGCTGAGATTGAGTTTTCATAATATACTGGTTCTGATAAACGTACAACCCGATTGATCGGATCGTAGTGATCAGAGAGCGTGCCGCGTACAGGTTCAATTGGAACATCATGCAGACCGTTAGCATCAAGCATCTGGCGAGCGGCATCGTAACCAGTCATTCCGTTCTGGTTCGGTACCTCCGACCAACGTCTAAACGTACCTTTAACGCGAAATTGCGCCCATAAAGAGAGCAAAAAGGCGATAATGATCAATACGAACATACCGTTATTAAAACTCATATTCATTCCTCCGCTTTCTAAGAATAAGCTACATCATGGTGTTCTCAAGCAAGATTTTTAGTGCCTCCATTGTACCGGCACTTTTGGTGAGGAGTCCTGCCATCATTTTACGTGCTTGTACAGGTTTCATCTCTCCAAGTAGCGGTTTGAGCTCGTTAACCTCTCGCTCAAGTTGTTGTACATGAAGCTCCAATGTTGTCAATTTGCTGGCAACCTGTTCTTCTGTACTAACCAGACGCCACTTCTCAAGAGATTGCTTAATCTCGTCGAGACTATACTTCTCTTGTTTCATCTGTACAATACGTTCAAGCCTCGTTAAAGTTTCATTACTATAGAGACGATAATTTTTTTGTGTACGTTCTTCGGGAGAGATTAGTCCAAGCTTTGTGTAATAATCAATCGTCCGTTCACTAACACCAGCGGTCTTGGCAAGTTCGCCAATCCGAAAAAGTTTCATATCCCCAATGATATTCACCTCGCTTGCAAGTTCAAATGTAGGGAATTGTAGTTTCCACTTGTGAATTTCTAGACTACGCCCAATTTTTCTTACTAATGAGTATGATACATGATCTTTAACCGTACAGTCAAACGTTATGCTTTGGCAATCACCATACTGCATTTCTATATCTATGTGCTCATAGAATGTGATTATGTACTTAAGTGCAAGAAAAAGACGTATGACTTTATTCCCAGAAATAATTTTCAGTTTTGATGAAAATACTCTTGTCAACTTTCCTCTCTTCTGCTTATAATGACATTAAGAGTTTCACGTTATGTGAAGAAACTTAACATAAGAGGGAGTGGGGTATATGAGAAAGAAATGGTTGGTTTCCGTGTTAGTAATGCTTACTTTGTTCGCTTTTCCGGTCAGCGCATTTGCGGCTGCGGAGGGTCCGACTAACATTGAACTTCAAAGTGGTTTGAACTCAGCCTTTACGTTTCTGGCTGTGGTACTCGTGTTCTTGATGCAAGGGGGATTTGCTTTACTCGAAGCGGGTTCAACACGGATGAAGAATGCAGGACACATTGCGGGTAAGACCATCCTGACATTGGGGATTTCAGTTATTGCCTTCTGGGGACTGGGTTTTGGTCTAGGCTTTGGTAATGGTAATGGATTTTTTGGAACTACCGGATTCTTCCTAAGTGGAGACAGTATGGCGGCTTCCTTTGAATCACTGGCTTTCTCGGATGTTCCGCTGACCATTAAATTCGTATTCCACCTCGCCTTTGCGGCGGTATCTCTGGCCATTGCCTGCGGTGGTATGGCTGAACGTGCAAAGATGAGCGTATATATTGTTTTCGGTACACTGTATACCATTATCATGTATCCGGTTGTTGCTCACTGGGTATGGGGCGGCGGCTGGTTGGCTGAGCTGGGTATGCAAGACTTTGCGGGATCGACAGTTGTTCACTTGACTGGTGCAACTGCAGCATTGGTAGCGACCATCTTGTTGAAACCACGTATTGGTAAATATAACAAAGACGGCAAACCTAACATCATTCCAGGTCACAACCAAGTGTATTCCGTACTCGGGGTTATCATCCTCTGGATCGGTTGGTTCGGATTCAACCCAGGTAGTACATTGTCTGCCATGGGAGATGGATTCTTCGGTTATGTTGCATTAACTACTAACGTAGCTGCTGCAGCCGGTGGTGTTGCTGCGCTGTTGATCTCATGGGCAGTACTTGGTAAGTCTGATATTCCTAGCATGTTAAACGGTGTGCTTGCGGCACTCGTTGCGATTACAGGAGCATGTGCATTCGTTGAACCTTGGGCAGCGCTGGTTATCGGTGCTCTGGCGGGTATCATCACATTCTTCACAGCACAGTACTTCGATCGTAAAGGAATTGACGATCCAATCTACGCTTTCTCCGTGCATGGTATTGCTGGAATGTGGGGTGCGATCTCCACGGGTTTGTTCGCTACTCCTGAACTTGCCGAGAATGCCGGTGTAGGTCAAGCGGGTCTGTTCTATGGCGGTGGATTCCACCAATTGGGCGTACAGCTTCTCGGTCTGGCAGGTGCTTTTGCCTTCGTACTGGTAATGTCCTTCATTATTCTGGGCGGTATGAAAGCAATCATGGGCATCCGCGTTACTGAAGAAGAAGAAACAATGGGTCTGGATATCAGTGAGCACGGTACTTACGGATACCCTGAACAAATGAAAAATGCAGATTCTAAATCCAATGGTGGTACGTTCAGCTCCTGAGGTGAATGATGCTGAATCATGCTTCAAGGAGGCTGGACATGATGGAACCCATCTCGTATACAAACTATTCCTGGTCTTATCAGGGAATCGATGGTGCGGTGTCTTCTCAAGAGCTGCGCCAGGCACGTGTGATATTACAGAACGAGCTCCAGGAATTGTTGTCCGCTTCCTTGTCGCCGATCGAGTGGTACCAAACGGTAAATGAACTGCATGACCGGATTGCACGGAAAGCAGTAGAGTTATGCATTCAGGGGATGGTTGAGGAAGGCTTCGGCCACCCTCCCGTCCCCTATGCCTTTATCGTATTTGGCAGTTCCGGCAGGGAAGAAGCAACACTATGGAGTGATCAGGATAATGGCATGATCATTAGCGATACTCCGCATGAAGGTAAAGAGGAATATTTTGCTCAGCTCGGACAGCGAATGACGGATATGTTGGAAGAGCTTGGTTACGCCAAATGCGAAGGCAAAGTCATGTGCTCTGAGCCACTCTGGAGAAAAACACTGGCGTCATGGAAGCAACAATTAGCAGATTGGAGCTCGGATCTGAATTGGGAGCCCGTTCGTAATCTGATTATTGCTTCAGACATGCGTTTTGTTGCAGGTGAGCAGAGTCTGGCGGAGGAATGGATCACGAGTTTTTATGAACAGTTCAGACTGGTTCCTGAACTTTCGGATGCAGTTCTTCGCAATACGGTTAAACATAAAGCTACATTAAATGTACTTGGACGTGTGGTCACAGAACGATTTGGTGAACATGCAGGCGGATTTGATGTCAAGTATGGTTTGTACATTCCGCTGGTGAACAGTGCCCGTTATTTGGCTTTGCAACATGGGATCAAGGAGTCATCTACGTTAAAAAGAATGGAGAGATTGACTTCACTTGAAGCTGTTCCATTTACATTACTGGATGCATGCCAGCGGGCCTTCTTAGCCGCATTGAAATTTCGCAGAAGTACACCGGTTGTCATCCAAGGGGAATTGCAACATAGTAGTGGGTTCCTGGATGAGAAACAGATGAAACAAAAACAGATTCATTATGAGCTCAGGGATACGCTCGGATTGGTACGACGAGTGCATCGAGCTCTGCAAAGACAGTTGCGTTTTGCAGAAAGGAGACGTCCATGAGAGAGCCGGCAAGGGGCAATACAGGATTCTGGAATTCGCTGCGTCAGGGAGGGGTTCCTTCCGCCATCGCTTCCATTATGGGAGCCCCTACGGCGCAACACATGGCGTTTATCCGCTCGATGATGAGAGAACAGCGCAGACCTGAGGTTCTGCATACACCTCTAAATGAGCTGGACGCAGTTGTATTTGACCTGGAAACGACGGGTTTTTCGCCCCAGCATGGGGATGAGATTATCTCATTTGGTGCGGTCCGTATACATGGTGGTGTGGTAGTGGAAGGGGAGCAGTTCTATACGGTGGTGCAGTCCAAGACTGCGGTTCCGGAACATATTACTGAACTTACAGGTATTACACAGGAGATGACGTTGGACGCACCAACTTTGCTGGAGGGACTGCATGATTTCATGTCTTTTGTAGGTGGAAATGTTCTGATTGCACACGCAAGTGCGCATGACCGAGCCTTTCTGAATGCTGCTCTGTGGCGGACTTCAAAAGTAAGACTGACACATCGTTTAATTGATACGATGATGTTGGCCCGCTGGCTTGAACCAAGCAGGCCGGGGTATGGTCTGGATGAATTGCTGGAATCCAGAGGGATTCCGATCTATGGGCGTCACCATGCACTGGAAGATTCGAAAATGACTGCGCAGTTATGGTCTTGCTACTTGGAGGACATGACTCATAAAAATGTGGAAACCTTGGGTGATCTGTATACCCAGCTAAGTCACGCATAACGGAACGGGAAGCAGATTGTATGAAGGTACAACGCGGTGTGCCGGATCCTGCGATTCCATCGAGGATTCAATCAGATAACCGTTCAGATGCATATGAGATAGCAACCCGCTTGTTAGGTCAGGTGAGCCGATGAGGTACATTTGGAGCAAACCGGCGAAGGCAGGAAGAGCTTGCATGTCCTCTAGGGAAGGAACAGGCCTTGTATGCGGATGAGAATGGAAGATGCCAATGAGCTTAGGTTCGGAGAATACGCACCGAATCCATTCGGCATCGTCTAGAGTAAAATGGTGCAGCGGGTCAGGTGCTACGTTACGAATGGGCTGAAACCGACTGATTCGTATACCGCCCGCTGCGGTTTCACCCAGCATAACCCCGCAGGCTTCTTGCGGCAGCGAAAGGAACATGTGCTTTGACATCTCTTGTTCTACGGAAGATGGGATGTAGAAGACGTTTTGCTGCCTGTGAAGTGCTGCCATTTGTATTCACCCCTCTCTCTTTGGCTCCTGCTTAGGCAGGAGTCCTTTTTCATTTTATTTTCTGTGATGCGGATTGTAAAATTTTAAAGGAAAAGGGTACAATAATAAAGAGAACATTTGGGAATCATGTTCTGGTGAACTGTCATAGAGCGTGATAAACACTTAGCATGTGCAGAAATTACGGTTTCAGTTTCAATATGCTAATTATATAAAAGGGTGGCGGGTTATGAAACGAAACATATACATACTCCTTGGTGTTGTCTTGCTGGTTGGTATTGCACTGGCCCAGAATGCGGGTGACGGCATTGCAGCCGTCTTTAAGCAGGAAGAACCGATGCCTACAGAGACGGGACCACGTGCGGGTCTTCTGGCGCCTGCTTTTTCTCTGACAGCAATGGATGGGAAGACGTATAGTGTGGGCGGTGCCAAAGATAAGGCCACGTTCGTCAGTTTCTGGGCATCCTGGTGTGAGCCGTGTAAGCAAGAAGCACCAGAGCTGAACAGAATGGCTGCGAAATACAAGGATAAGCTTGACCTCTATGGTGTTAATGTAACATCCTACGATAAACTCAAGGATGCCAAAGCTTTTGTGGATGAGTACCAACTGACATTCCCTATTCCCTTGGATGAGAAGGGGACAGTGTATGCTCAATACAATGGGGTGGCTTTTCCAACGAATGTTCTGATTGACTCCAGAGGAGTTATACAGGAGATTGTTCTGGGCATATTGCCTGAGAAAGAGTTGGAACGTAAGATTAAAAAGTTAATTGCAAATTAATTTTCATGTAAACAAAGAAGCCTTTGCATCCATGAATCATGGGTACAGAGGCTTCTTTATATTTTCCGGGAAATAAGCGTTAACAGGTTGTTCAAAAAACGCTTTTTTGAACATGCACTTTAGTGGTTGCTTATCCCATGAGCAGGAATAGGGAGTGTGCCCGGCTCATCCTGTAATTTTTCTTGAAGCAAAGCATAGCGGAAACTGTGAACGAGCGCTTCCCAACTTGCTTCAATTACGTTCTCGGATACACCAACAGTGTTCCATGTGTTTTCCGTATTTTTGGATTCGATCAATACACGAACTTTGGCAGCTGTAGCATCCTTCTCATCCAGAACACGCACTTTGTAGTCTGACAGATGCATGTTGGCAAGGGAAGGGAAGTATTGCACCAGCGCTTTCCGAAGGGCGTTATCGAGTGCGTTAACCGGACCATTGCCCTCAGCAGCGGTATAAGCGCTTGTTCCAGCGATATTCACTTTGACAAAAGCTTCAGATACAACGGATTTACCCGCCGTTTTCTCCACAAGCATTTTGAATGATTCAAACGTGAACAATTCTTTCATGTCACCGTTCGCTTCACGAATTAACAATTCAAGCGAAGCATCTGCGCCTTCGAACTGGTAACCCTGATGTTCCAGGTCTTTGATTTTCTCAATAATCTGACGTGAATTGGCGCTGCTTGGATCGAACTCAAGCCCCAGTTCCTGTGCTTTGGATACAATGTTACTTTGTCCGGCAAGTTCAGACACCAGCACACGTTGTTTGTTACCAACCAGTTCAGGCACGATGTGTTCATAGGTACGTGAATCCCGCAGGATGGCAGAGACGTGAATTCCACCTTTGTGAGCAAAAGCAGCATTGCCAACATAAGGCTGATTAATCGGCATATTCACATTGGCAATCTCGCTAACATAACGAGCCACGTTTGTAAGTTGTCTCATGGAATCATCAGTAACACATTCATAGCCAAGTTTCAGTTGCAGGTTCGGGATAATGGATGCGAGATTGGCGTTACCGCAACGCTCTCCATAACCATTCATCGTTCCTTGCACCTGACGGGCTCCGGCTTGTACAGCGCTGAGTGTGTTGGCCACAGCCAGTTCACAATCATTATGTGTATGGATGCCGAGATGTGCATGAGGCAGGCTTCTATGCAGTGTGGATACGATCTCGTGCACCTCGTTTGGCATCGTCCCGCCGTTGGTATCACACATAACGAGCCAGTCCGCTCCAGCTTCGTGGGCCTTGGTCAAGACCGCTTGAGCATACTCCGGGTTATGTTTGAATCCGTCAAAGAAGTGTTCTGCATCAAAGATCACTTCCATACCATTCTGTTTCAGATAGGAGATGGAATCATAGATCATGGACAAATTTTCTTCCAAAGTAGTCTGCAAAGCGGTATGCACATGGAAGTCCCATGATTTACCGACCAAGGTTGCAGCCTGAGCACCAGATTCGATCATGCGCTTCAGGTTGGCGTCTTCACTAGCAACACTGCCTTTTCGGCGGGTACTGCCAAAAGCAACAACCTTTGCGTTCAGGTTTAATTCCTTGACTCTTTTGAAAAACTCAATGTCCTTGGTATTGCTGCCGGGAATTCCGCCTTCAATATAATGGACACCCAGGTCATCAAGCTTCTTGGCAATTTTGAGTTTGTCGTCTGCCGATAAGCTGACACCCTCTCCTTGTGTGCCGTCACGTAAAGTCGTATCGAAGATGGAAATGGCCTTTGACATGAAGATCCTCCTTTGAGATAAAGCGCTCTTTTAAAAGTTTGGATTGTAAGTTGGGAAAAGCTGTTAAGTACGTTAGTGGACGAATCCTTCGATTCGGCAACGCTACACTGTGTTAAACTCCATGCGCTGATTTGTCCTAAAGTCGTCAATTTGTATAATTAATTATTATAGCACCATTATAGCCAAATGCTACATAGAAATCGCAGTTTCATGTAACAATTATCGGATTTTAGAGCAAAAAGAAGGATGTTAATCATAATCCGGATGTATGTTATAATTTATTATTGAGTTTTAATTGGAATATATGGAATAAATGGAGGGGTGATTTTGAGTTTTGTATGGGAAAATACGGTTATTTCCCTGATCACTTTGATATTTTTTGTGAGTGTAGGATGGTTAATTATTCGGTCTCTGATCAGATCTCGCAGAAAATAAATGCTCGTGACTGAATTAACATAACAGGTTTGATATACTATAGAAGAAAGTAATTTAGTTTTCATTAATTAGTGTGCATGAAAGGGCGGGGGTTCATGATGTCTTCAGACGGCAATCCTCCAGCAAATGTGGATCAATATTACCCAGCAGCCGGACGGGTGATTCTGCATGTCGATATGAATGCTTTCTACTGCTCTGTACATGAAGCCGAGGAACCAGATTTATATAGAGGAAAAGCAACGGCCGTTGCAGGCAGCAGTGAACTGCGAAAGGGTGTAATTGTAACCTGCTCATATGCCGCTCGTAATCGAGGCATCTCAACAGGTATGGTTGTGCACCAAGCCATGAAAAAGTGCCCTGATCTCATTGTGATTCGTCCTGATTTTCATTTATATCGTCAATATTCAAGAGCGTTCATGCAGATTGCGTATAGTTATACGCCTCAACTTGAGGCGACATCCATTGATGAATGTTATCTTGATATTACAGGTTCAAGGCAATTCGGGAATCCAATGGAGATTGCGGAGAGCATTCAGCGTAGAATCAAGGATGAATTGGGGCTGCCATGTTCCATTGGCATTGCACCCAACAAATTATTGGCGAAAATGGCTTCGGATCTGAAAAAACCGAATGGTATCTCCATTTTACGCATGAGGGACGTACCCCGGATTCTTTGGCACAGACCATGTAACGAGATGTTTGGCATTGGCAAAAAAACGGCTGAAAAGCTGAAAAAACTGGGCATTGAAACGATTGGTCAATTGGCCAAGTCGGATGAGAACATGTTGACCGAACTATTCGGAGTTAATGGAGCATGGCTCAAAAATTCCGCGAATGGCATTAACCATTCCGCAGTTCACGCGGAACGTGAGGCCAATAAATCCATTGGGCATACAACCACTTTACCGGCGGATGTATCGGATATGAATGAGATTCATCGGGTGTTCCTCAATATAAGTGACCAGGTAGCCAGAAGGTTGCGCAAGCACGAAATGTTCAGTCAGGGTATTCAGATTACAATCCGGACACCGGATATGAAGACAATCACCCGATCACGTCTAATGGAAGTTCCTACGGAGGATGCAACGGTCATTTACCGTGAGGCCTGTAAACTATTTGAGAAGCATTGGGGTAGTGGCAAGCCTGTACGCATGCTGGGTGTGACACTTCAGAACCTGATTCCAAGAGAAGAATCCGCTGTGCAGATGGACTTGTTCGAATATGAGCAGAAGCCCAAGAAGGACAATCTGATTCGGATTATGGATCAGTTACGTGATAAATTTGGTGAGAATGCTGTTGTGACCGCAGGCATGCTTGGAGACGATCCTTCCGTGCTGCTTCGTAATCATAAAGTGCGCGGTACTTCCCTGCAAAAAGATAACTTGCAAAGTCTTGATTAAATAAGGGATAATAGAGACTTGTGGTTGCAAAATGTTTGTAATTATCCTTACTTTGTATTAATATGTTTCTAGATAAAAACACTGTACGTTTTGAATTTTAGGAGGAGAGAATGTAAATGAGTAAATATACTTGGGTTGAAAAAGACACATGCATCGCATGTGGCGCTTGTGGAGCAACAGCTCCAGACATCTACGATTATGATGATGAAGGTTTGGCTGAAGTTATCTTTGACGGCGATGCTAACCATGGTGTCAAAGCTATTCCAGACGACTTGTTTGACGATATGCAGGATGCATGCGATGGCTGCCCTACAGATTCAATCAAAGTAGCGGACGAGCCTTTCAATAAAGAAGGCTAAGTATTTCTCACATGAACATAGAGCACTTTCTTTTGTCTTAACGACAAAGGAAGGTGCTTTTTTTGCATTCATTTAACTGTGATTATCTGACTATGGATCAAGGACGAGCATTGTCGAACCCCCTTTGTTCCACCGGGTACTCAAGTCCTATGGATTCAACGCCTGGTTATGCCGATATATAATGATATACGGAAAAAGGCGAAATAGTGGAGGATCGGATGCAAAATACTCATCTAAGAACATATGTTAAGAAACATCCCGACAATAAAATGGCCTGGTACTTGCTTGGAAAGGAGTATTTGGGCGAAGGACAGGAGGCCAAAGCCAACTATTGCTTTCAGCAAGCGGGCGAGGTTTATGAGGCATTTGAACGCAGTAAAGCTCCTGCGGACATCTGGGTAGACTATCAGGATAAACTGGTGGAAATGTCTGAGCAAAAAGAGAAAAAACAACGTAGACGCAAAATGTGGCTTACGTTGCTCATGCTGCTTGTGCTGGCAGGTCTGCCACCTGCGGACGCTCCGGGTTTCAGTCGTGAAGCGGCCGACGCACTGTCAGCAGCACTGGAATCCACAGATGACATCGAAGCGCCTGTAGAAGCGGATAAACAGGTTGGAACTGCATCCATTGCGCCAAGCAATGTGTTCACTGCTGCGGCATTTGGTGGAGGTAATCATGGCGAGGCTGCGCTCGCAGCTGCCTGGTCCGGGTCTGGTCCAAAAGTAGAGACCTCTGCTGTACTGGGGATGCAAACCTCGGATGACTGGTCTTTATGGAAACGAAATATGCCTGTGAAATACATAGTACAAACCAATACAAGCGGTAAATTAACTGCACAGAGTTATGATGCCAAGCAATGCAACTGTGAACCTCCTGAAGTTACACCGAAAATCAAAAAGATGGCCTTGGCGTGGACCGCCAAGCAGGAAGCCGCAGCATCCTTATCAAGTGCAATCGTGGCCTATCGCAAAAAAAATGATGTTTGGCCCAAGAGTGTAACGCAATTGGCCCAGCCATTTCCGAACAATATTCTGGGAGAGACTGCGCAAGGGATGACCGAGATGTTTCCGAAGCTGTTAGCTCTGCATCAAGGAAAGGCACAAGAAGGAAAGAGCGATTCAAATGGTAAAGAGAACGGTTCAACATCTTTGAATTCGTCTCAAGGCAAAAATGCCGCTTTTGCAGATACGCTGGGAGGTCAGCCTTTTTTGCAGGAACCGCTGGAGATTGTCATTGATAAGGATAAACATAAACTTGCATTAATCAGTGGGGATACCATTGTTCGTATGTATGATGTGGGACTTGGCGGTGATCGAACACCGGAGGGTTCATTTGTCATCACGGATAAAGTGGTCAATCCGAATGGACGCTCGAACGGTGAGTTTGGAAGCAGAGGTATGCAGCTCTCGAATACGAATTATGCCATCCATGGGACCAACGAGCCGGACAGTATCGGACTGGATGAGTCCCTTGGATGTGTGAGAATGCGTACAGGAGATGTAGAAGAGTTATTTGCTCTTGCTCCGCAAGGCACTCCGGTACGCATTGGAGAAGATGTACTGCCAGATCTGACGCTTGTTCCAGAAGCAAAGCAGCGTTATCAGCATACACTTGTTCCAAAGCAAAATAATCCGAACAAAACGTATCACTGGCTGAATTGATCTGCTTGATATGTAGAATCAGATGGATTCAGCCTGAATCATCTACATGTTGGCAATAATGATAAGAGCACCAATGATGATGATCAAGCCGCCTACACTGGCTGCAGTCCATGCAATGGCTTTGCGATTCACTTCTTCTTTCTTTTGCTGTAATGCAGGTGGTTTACGTTTGGGAGCCATGAGTTATTCCTCCTTATTTGGAATAGAACTGGTGTAGAGTAACCATGCTCTCATTGTAAAGAATTCAACTCGTCATTACCAGTGGGCGGGTGGATTTCTTGTGAGCATTTTGTATTATTCGATTTGTGCTGTCTATGCGCAAACTACTTTCCTTTTTAATAAGAAACAGATAAACTTGTGAGTAGAGTGTTTTTTTACATATGAAAAGACGGACAACGGCTTTTTGGCGTACCGGACCAGAACGGAGTGAGTGATTTGTTATACAGAAGTCTTGCTAAACCTTTGTTGTTCAAAATGGACCCTGAACAGGCCCATCATCTGATTATTGGCGGCCTTAGTGGCGTGGGTAGCATCCGTCCGGTTCCTTCCGGACTGCGTGTGATGTACGGCGTTCGTGAAACGTCTGATCTGGCTGTTGACATGTTTGGGTGTCATTTCCCTACACCTGTTGGTCTGGCTGCGGGTCTGGACAAAAACGGGCAGGCCGTAACGGGCTTTTCTTCCATCGGATTTGGATTCATGGAAGTGGGAACCGTGACACCACTTGCACAACCAGGTAACGATCAACCACGGCTGTTCCGTTTGCCTCCAGATGAGGCGTTGGTGAACCGAATGGGCTTCAACAATCTTGGTGCGGAAGCCATGGCAGGTGAATTGGCACGTCTACAGGATCGGCGAATTCCAGTGGCTGTTAACATCGGCAAGAATAAGGCAACGTCTAATGAGGAAGCTCACCTGGACTATTCGAAGTGCATTCAGGCACTATACGATTATGCTGATCTGTTCGTGGTTAATATTAGTTCACCAAATACACCGGATTTGCGTAATCTGCAACATGGGAATGAATTGAAGGAACTGCTCGCTGCGGTTATGAACGAGATGAACGTGCAGCATGCACGAGCGGGCGGAGCGACCAAATCCGTTCTGGTGAAGATCGCACCGGATGTGAATGATCAGGAACTTGAATATATGGTTCGCACAATTGCAGACAGCGGTGTTGCTGGCATTATTGCAACGAACACAACCATCAGTCGTACAGGACTTTCCCACCAACATGCAAAGGAAACTGGCGGTCTGAGCGGTAAACCTCTGCGTGAGCGTTCAACGGAGATTATTCGCCAGATCTATCGTCAGACCGAAGGCAAACTTCCGATCATCGGTTCAGGTGGTATTTTCACAAGTGAGGATGCATACGAGAAAATTAAAGCCGGAGCAAGTCTGGTCGAAATATATACAGCATTGATCTACGAAGGACCTGAGGTGAATCGGCGTATTCATGCCGGACTGCGTGAGTTACTACGCAAGGACGGTTATCGTCATATCTCTGAAGCGGTTGGTGCGGAGCATCGTTAAGAAGGAATGTGGATCCCCGGAATGAAGATACAGAAGCATGGAAGAGCGTAAAATGGTTCGGGACTCTTCCCCCCACCAAACATCATGTATAATGGAATAGAACAGGGGACGCTATAGAGACAGGAGGCATAAGCATGGACGGTAGAGACTGGGGTACATTTTTACTTCCTTATGAACAAGCGGTAGAGGAATTGAAAGTCAAGTTTAAGACAATGCGGGCGGAGCTGAAAAAACGGGAAGAGTATGCCCCGATTGAATTCGTTACCGGTCGTGTCAAAAAAATATCCAGTATTCTGGAGAAATCCAGACGACTGAATGTGTCGCTTGATGACGTGGAAACAGGCATTGAGGATATTGCAGGTATCCGCATTATGTGCCAGTTCGTGGATGATATCCGTCGGGTTGCCGAGTATATTCGAGGCCGCAAGGATCTCACGGTACTCATTGAGAAAGATTACATTACGAATTTCAAAGAGAGCGGCTATCGCAGCTTCCATATGATTATTGAGTATCCCGTTCAGACGGCTCTGGGACAAAAGAAAGTTTTGGCCGAGATACAGATCCGGACGCTTGCCATGAACTTCTGGGCTACCATTGAACATTCGCTGAGTTACAAGTTTCGGGAAGGGTTACCTGATGAGATGAGAACCAGGTTGAAAAAAACGGCTGAGGCCGCGTTTATACTGGACAACGAGATGTCTGCAATTCGTCTACAGATTTTGGAGGCGCAGAAGGCATTTGAGGATGATTCCAATATCGTGTCAAGAACATTGAATATCATTCATCAATTATACTTCTACCATCTTGTCAGTGAAGCAATTGAAGCACAGAAGCGATTTAACGATTACTGGGAACGGCATGATATGGAAGGGCTCAAAGACTTGCTGGATGACGTGAAGAAACTTCTGAACAACGCCAGAAAGGGCGAAAACCCGGATGAGCATCTATGAGCCACTGTACGTTGACTACTTAATCTACTTCAATCGGGATCAGGATTATTTCGAGTGTCATGAGGTGCTGGAAGAATTGTGGCTTGAACGTAACCGGAATTCTCTCTATAAAGGGTTGTTGCAAATTGCAGTTGGTTTATACCACTTCAGGAATGGCAATCTCCGCGGAGGAACGATGATGTTACAGAGCTCACTTGATCTTCTGGAACCTTATCCTGCTACGACTCTGGGCATTGAGCTTGGGATTTTGGTACAGGAAGTAAAGGCAATCGTGAAGCAACTGTCTGAGCCTGACGCTCAGTCTGTGACTTATAGGGATTTGTCCATACGAATTGTTGATGAGGTCTTAGAACAAGAGATATCTAGAAGATCGCTTGAGCTAAAACCTAATATTCCGCAGCGCCGGAGTCCTACCAGAGGGCGAATATATGAAGAGAAGATGAAGGCGATGGATCAGAGTAAAAGTTGAACCGTAATCACGCTAACATTCAAATGAGCATCCCATGGATATGAAGTTCCATGGTTATGAAACACCCCGACGATCCCTGTAAAGGGAACGATCGGGGTGTTTTTGAATGTTGCGTCATATTCAGATTATTGCAGGTGGCACAGCCTGTCCTTCAACAGAACAGTGTCTGGTGATACAAGTGCCTGATTGTAGATACTTGTGGAAACGGATCTATCAGTTAGCTTGCCGAAGGAGTAGCGCTGCCTTTATATTTTTGGAAAAATTGTTTGTAATCATCCAGCGTGTAGCCCTGGTCACTACCATTCTCTTGCAGTCCGCCAACCATACGGTCTTTCTCGACACCAGCCTCATAATAGACGAGTGTAGGTGTGAACTCGATATTGTAATCGGTCCATCCTGCTTCGAATTCACGCAGATTGAACTGCGGAAGCTCAATACCTTCACTGTCAACCAGTGGCATCAACTGAGGTGTTGTGGCGCGGCAATGCGAGCAGTCGGAAGCAAAGAAATAAACAAAAAAGCTGTCTTTGTTATCGATTTTGGCTTTGAGATCAGTGGGAACAATAATTTGTTGATAGTTGGGATCACTAAGTAGCTCCCGTGTAGCTGGATTAAGCTTGGATGCAGCGATGCCATAAGCATTTTCCACTGAATCCATCTGTTTCTTGGATTGCTGGTCTACGACAACCAGTGCTGCAATCATAATGATTAAAATACCCAGGAATATAAGGATCGCAGCACTTTTCTTTTTCTTCTTGGATTTCATTGGACATCCCCCATCGATCATATCGAAATTTAGTTTGGGCAAAAATAAAGGTTGGAATAATATACATAAACACCCGAATTTTTGCTCAGGAATCAATCTACTTGCCATTATACTACATTACACGCTGTAGTGGAATAGATACGATATGATAGGAAAGCAAAGCTTGGATATGATAAAATAAAACGATATTGCAATCTTACCAAGACAGGATGAGTGGGAATATGGGTGTAAAGTTACCTTTTATATTTGCTGAGCGAATGAAAAGTTTGCTGGGCGATGAGTTTGAACAATTTATGAAATCTTATGAACAGTCTCCACATGCGGGGCTGAGAGTGAATACGCTAAAAATATCGATGGAACAATTCGATGAGATTGCTCCGTTTGATCTAAGACCTATTCCGTGGTGTGAGACAGGATTCTATGTACCTCACGGTGTTAAACCGGGGCTGCATTCTTATTATCATGCAGGCCTGTATTATATACAGGAACCAAGTGCTATGGCACCCGTTGAATTATTGCAGGTGGAGCCTGGCGATCGTGTGCTTGATCTGTGTGCTGCTCCGGGAGGGAAAACGACTCAGATTGCTGCAAAGCTGCAAGGCAAGGGTGTGCTTGTCACGAACGATATCCATGCTGAACGCACAAAAGCGCTGGCCAAAAACGTGGAGTTGTACGGGGTGCGGAACGCCGTTGTTTTGAATGAGTCGCCCGAGCGGATCGCGAATGCATTTCCTCATTATTTTGACAAAGTATTAATCGATGCGCCTTGTTCAGGTGAAGGTATGTTCCGCAAGGATGAAGACATGGTGAAATCGTGGGAACATCATTCGGTGGAAAAATGTGTGCTCATGCAGCGGGATATCTTGGAGACTGCGGCACGATTGCTGGCCCCGGGAGGAACCATCGTGTACTCGACTTGTACCTTTGCGCCGGAGGAAAACGAAGCGATGATTGCGGAGTTCCTGAATGTAAACCGGGATTTCGTAGTCATGAACATTCCTGAAGAGACAGGATTTGCTCCAGGACGTCCGGAATGGGTACGTCAGATGATGCCGGAGAAGGCGGAAGAGACGGAAGCTGTACTGGATCAAACGCGTGGCACCGCAAGATTGTGGCCTCACCTTTTGGAAGGGGAAGGACATTATGTCGCTGTGTTGCAGCATCGTGCAGGGCAAGAAGTAGAAACAGATCAACCTGGAGTAGTTAAAGAAGGAGCAATGGAGTATGGGCAGGTCGTGGATGTGTCCAGGATTGAAGTAGAGGGGAACAAGGATCACTCTATTGCTGCTTCTTCAATTGCTATAACCAAGGCTGATCGTAAAAAGGAACGTTTATTGCGAATCGAATCCCGAGAGTCCCATGACAGACAGGCTGGTGGCGGCAAGAATTCGGGTAAACAGGGCAAAAAAGGTAAAGATCACGGTGGACGTAAATCGGAACGGGGTCATGGACGCGGAGCTGATTCGGCAAGTATTGATCCGGTTGCGATCTACAGTCAGTTTATGAAAGAACAATTGGAGATTGAGTTAACTGGAGAGACGGTATGTTACGGAGATCGTGTGTATCAATCATCGGTTGGTGCCGCTCGGTTGGAGGGACTGAAAGTCATTCGTCCAGGCTGGTTTATGGGCAAGATCAAGAATGGGCGATTTGTTCCGTCCCACCCGCTTGCGTGTGCTCTGAATGCATCTGAAGCAAGGCGTAGCGTAAATCTGTCATCCGCTGATGGCGAAGCCGTGAGATACCTCAAGGGTGAAACGTTAAATATTGAAGAAGAACGAGTGGTGCTCAAGGCGGATACGTTTGCCAAAGGGTACGTTCTTGTATGTGTAGATGGTTATGCCGCTGGCTGGGGGAAATGGCTGGATGGTGTACTGAAGAATGAATATCCGGCAGGCTGGAGGTGGACATCGGTATGAGTGGAAAAGGCAAACAAACGCTGCGTCTGGACAAAATATTAAGCCATATGGGTGTGGGGACACGAAGTGAACTCAAAAAGATGGTGAAACAAGGCAGAATCCATGTGGACGGCAAAGCGGTGAAAGACAGTGGTGTACAGGTGAATCCCGAGGTCAACGTCATTGAAGCTGATGGGGAGCGGATTGTGTATCGGGAGATGATCTATCTGATGTTGCATAAACCTCCGGGTGTCGTGTCTGCTACCGAGGATAACAGAGATAAGACGGTACTGGATCTGCTGCGCAAAGAGGATCGGGTGTTCAATCCTTTTCCTGTGGGACGACTGGATAAGGATACGGAGGGACTGCTCATTCTCACGAATGACGGTCCACTTGCCCATGATCTGTTATCTCCACGCAAGCATGTGCCCAAAACCTATGAAGCCTGTGTACTGGGTAACGTGGATGAAGCAGATGTGCAACGTTTCAAAGAGGGCGTTCAATTGGATGACGGGTACGAGACGCTGCCGGCCGAATTGACTATACTTGGTCAGGAAGAAACGGAAGAAGGCACAATCTCGTCGATCTCGCTTATTATTCACGAAGGGAAGTTTCACCAGGTGAAACGTATGTTTCAGGCGGTAGGCAAGCGTGTGGTCTATCTGAAACGCGTGGCCATGGGTGAGCTGGAACTAGCTTCCGATCTTGCGATCGGAAGCTATCGTGAACTAACCGCAGATGAGTTGAGCCTTCTGCGGAAGTAAAGCTCCCGTCCTTCGCGAAGCGGAGCAGGGAGTTGTGGAGGGAAGCGTAGCCCCGATACAAACCGCCGAAGGCGAGAAAGCTCCCGTCCTTCACGAAGTGAAGCAGGGAGCCGGGCAGAAAGCGAAACCCTGCCCGTAATGGTCCCGGTTAAGCTTGGGCGGGACCGCCGCTGACAGCGGTGTGCCCAGTAACAAGCGTTCCTACGACAACCGTGACATAGCAAGACCCCGACCTACCAGCGGTGAGCAAGACGGGAGTCCAGAGGGCAGAGCCCTCTGGGGCCCTCCCTCGGAAGGGAGGGTTTGGGTGGGTGCGACTACTAACAGATGAGGATGAAGCCAGAATGACCTATAAATTAATTGCACTTGATGTAGATGGAACACTGCTGAATGATCATCATGAACTTACCGAATGGACTCAGGAGACCTTGATCCAAGCTTCCCGTCAGGGAGCAGAGATTGTCCTGTGTTCAGGTAGAGGTCCTGCCAACACGATTCCTTTTATGGAGCAGATGGGACTGGATGGATATGTGATTACGCATAACGGCGCCGTTACCGCGCAAGTCGATACCCGTGAGGTGGTTCATCATTTTGCATTAGATGGACAAGGGCTGGAGCCAATCATATCCTACTGCCGAACCAATGGAGTGCATTTTGACATCAATACAGCATTTGGTCTGTATGTGGATCAACCGGAAGGTTTGGGTTTGCAGGTGCGTGAGATGTATTACAACTTTATGGCAGAGCCACTGAAGTTACCGAGGTGGGTTGACATGACAGAACCGCTGGCGAAATTCACTGCATTTGGTCCGATTGAACAGATGGATGCAGTACTTCAGGAATGGTCTACCTGGAATCTGCCTTATTATATGACACGGAGTGGTGACTTTTTTATTGATCTGATGCATCCCGAAGCGTCCAAAGGCGCTGCGCTTAAAAGACTTGCCGAATCGAAGGGAATCATGCCCTCGGAGATCATGGCGATTGGCAACTACTTCAATGATATTACGATGCTGACCTTTGCGGGCAAAGGCATTGCCATGGATAACTCACCGGACGAGGTGAAAGCTGCTGCGGACGAGGTTACACTCTCCAATAACGAGCAGGGTGTGGCACACGCAATCCAAAAATATGTGTTATCCATCTAACCTACATCCTAACCTACATCTTATTTTTGAAATGCACGCTTCCCTCATAATCTACCGTCTTTAGGGGCATCCTAAGAGAATAACGTTAGGAATGGAGGAGGACGCGTGATGAATTATGATGTGGAATTGGTTGCAGACCTGCGGACATCAGGTGGAGAAGTACAGGACGTGATGGTCAATGGACAATTTGCAGGCTCACTTTTCCTTGTGTACAGAGAAGGAGATCGTTTATCAGGTAGTCTTCAGATCGAACAGGAGTCTCTGCCAGATGACACAGAGCAACGTATCGTGGAAAAAGTGCATGCCTATGTCCGATCTCTTGCAGATGCGTTGGAAGCTGCATATTATGAAGTGCTGGTTAGTTGTGGCTCATTACATTCGGTTCTGCATAAGCCTGAGTCAGAGACCGTGTGGCCGTCTGATGATATGAATCATGACGAAGGCAGCTATGACGATATAGGCAGCAGTGGAAATAAGGTAATTCCTGTTTCACAAGCCGAATCGTTTACATATGAAGATCGGGATCAGGTTCTGGAGATGGAAATGGTAAGCGCAGGACGCAGCATATCGACGTATATATTCAATGATGTCGAAGGGCAGGAACTTGCAGAAGCTTCCTTAAAACAATATGGCGCTGATGTACAAGGGGAAATACACTGGTATGACGAGCCGGAAGAGAATCAATTGGAAGCTGCATCAGAGTTGCTGGTCAGAGAGCTGGATGAAGATATCATCGATACGATTACGATCCGCATGTGGCATCAGGGCAACGAACTCGAGACGTTAGAGTGGGTACATCGCGATTTCTCCGAGGATTTTGAGGATACCGATGAATCGGATCTGGATGAGCTGGAAGCTGCTGAAGAAACATGTTATGTCATGCTGAAGCGTAAGGATCGGGAGTTCCGGGTATACGAACTTTTTCTTCAGGAACGAGGTGGATTGCCTGTGGGAACAGCAACAATAGACACTTCTCATTCCGATCTGACGGGATACATTGATTACGAGGTTCCTGGTACCAGCATGCAGCGAAAGAGCCTGGTTGAAGTGTTGATGCAGGAGTTGGACAAGGAAATGGAGTTTGACACCTTGCACCTGACGATGTTGTATCGAAATCAGATTATTGATGAAGCCAAAATAGATGGGTAAAGGGCAACCGCCTTTTACCTTTTTTTATGCTCATTTTGACGAAAAATCCATTTCCCGGTATAGTACCATTAGTTTAACAGAGATCAGGAAGCGGAGGAGAACAATGATGCACTCATTCAGGATCAGTAGCGAATATATTAACGATGGTTTTCAAGCGGTTCAGGCGAAGCCGGAAGATACGGAGGATGTGATGTCGCTGCTGGTGGAGACTGCCGAATGGTTACAGAGCCAAGGTTCTTCCCAATGGAACGCTTTGCTTAAAGGTGAAGATTCACATGATACGGCAGGTGCGATTCGGCGTGGGGATGTGTTTGTATTTAAAAAAGGAGCGGACGTAGCGGGGATGGTCATCCTTTTGGTTCAGCCAAGCCCTTGGGATATTCATCTTTGGGGTTCAAAAGCTCATGCCGAGGATGGTGCAATTTATCTGCATCGGCTAGCGATTCGAAGAAAATATGCTCAGAGCGGTCTGGGACGGTCCATTTTGCAATGGTCCAGCAGCGGCATACATTTTGAAGGCAAACATACTGTTCGGTTAGATTGCGGAGCGAGCAATGCTACGTTGAACGCCTTTTACGCGCGGAACGGGTATACTTTTTTGGGAGAGACCGATGGTTACAGTACATATGAGAAACCCGTGGAGCTATGGAGCTGAAATTCTGGTTATCCATTGAATATGTTGACGACAACGCAAGCGATGGACTGCTGGATTAAAGCTTTTACTTCTGAGGGGAACGTTTCATGAATATGTTGTATATACGAGTTATCGTAATATAGATGTTCCGGCTTCCCTATGTCATAATGGATAGTAGAGCAGTACGTAAGTTAGAAAGGGGGAAACTAACGGTGAGATTGCTGCAGGCGCTTTTCTTTCCTCCGGAGCAGCCCGGAGGTGTATCCTCTATGATTCCGTATATGCAAGAGAGATTTACAACCCCGAGGTGGGAAATGGATCTGTTCTCGTTGCCAAAGCGAATTCGTAACAAGGGCAGAGAGGAAGTTCAGTTCGAAACGTTTGATTGGACGGAGTATCAGGATAGTCCTGTTGTCCAAAAATATATTCAAACATATCGTGATTATCTATGGTGGACCAAACTGCGTATTCAGAAGCCCTATGATCTGATCCATGCCCACCACCCAATTGCAGGACTTGCGATGAAAACGGTTTTCCCGGATACACCCCTCATTCAGACGATACACTCCAGTTATGAACGAGAACTAATCCTTAATGGACGCATTGAAACGGATGGACCGGAGCATCGATTCCTGCTTGCGATATATGGTGAGCTCGAACACCAGGCAGAGCGCCTCTTGACGGTGTCGGATTCGTTCCGTCGTTATCTGGCTCCCTACGTGAAGGAACCTGATGTCATCGGTGTGATTCCCAATGGATTTGATGAGAAGCGGTTTAAGCCGATTCCTCATGATAATGCGATACCACAGCTGGTTACGGTATGTCGGCTTGTTCCAGCAAAAGGGTTGGATATTCTTTTCAAAGCTTGTGCGGAACTGAAGGGCCGAGGTCATGATTATGTGTTACATATTATTGGAGATGGACCGATTCGTCCTGATCTGGAAGAATTGGCGCAGCGACTGGGGATTTATAATGAGACCATTTTCTATGGTTATACACTGCACCCTGAGGAATTCATGCCATTCTTTGATATTTTTGTACTTCCCTCACGGGCAGAAGCATTTGGTTCCGTCTTCGCTGAAGCGGCGCTGAGTTGTCTTGCCCTTGTGGGTACGGATGTAGGGGGTATACCTGAACAGATCGAGAACGGTAGCAATGGGTTGCTTGTACCGGCAGAAGATCCTTCTGCATTGGCTGAAGCGCTTGAAAAGGTGATGCTGGACCCGGCTTATCGTTATGAACTTGCCCGTTCGGCGTGTGAAAAAGCCAAAACACATTACTCGCTTGGCAGATCGGTCAATGAGTTAAAAAAGATGTATCTACAGTTTCCTGGCAAAGCCTAAAACGTAGAGCAAAAAGTGCGAGCCGCTGTGATAAACAGCGGCTTTTTGTCATGTTTAAGGGAAGGTACCCGCGGTGACTTGTGGTTATGAGACAAATGGATGCTCATATTCATGAAGTACATGGACCGTGAGATTTATATATTGTTGCGTCTACGAAAGGCGCCCCAGCGGTTCAGTACCAATTTGGCAGCCCAGATTAATGCCATACTTCCAAAGATGGGGTAAAGGATGGATAGCAGGGAACTGAATCCAAACTGGCTGAGTGAGTAACACAACAGCATAATGGTTAATGTAATGAAACGGGGATGGACACGTATATGTTGTCTCAGTTGCAAGGTCATTCCATAGATATCGGCTACAAAGGTACTGAATATTTCCATGAAAATAAGGGATACATATACAGATTGCACTGCCCATCCAAGTTGAAAGGCAATGCTGCCCATCGGGATTTCGAATTGAATGATGCCGGGCATCTGGGCTGACATGGCAAAATGAGCTGCCATCAGCATGAAACCTACGCCAATTCCACCCAATACTCCACCCCACTTCAGCACATTCCGACTACGAATCTGGTTACCTACAGGCACAAGAACAGCTTGAGCCAACACCAGATTGAATGAAGTATACAACAGTGGAGACAGCCACACTTGAATAGGGTTTGAATCTGTCGTCAGTGTGATGAATCGGGAAGCACCTGGATGATGGATGGTACTGGTGATCATGAGCAGAGACAACAGGAGCATCATGGGCACGACAATGCTATTCATTTGTAGGATGGCCTGAATGCCTCGACCCAGAAGCAGATATGACCCTACAAGTGTGACGATCAGACCTGTCTGATAATGCAAACCCAGATGTTCGACAAAAACGGAACCTGCTCCGGCAAGCATGACACTGTTCACGCCAATGAGAATGAGAAGGGTCACCCAGGTAATCCATTTGCCCGCCTTGTGGCCGAATAAATGTTTGTTCAGATCCTCATAAGAACGGGACCCGGTATCGTGAGCGATCAGCATCATTTTGGTACCTAACCAGACAAAGAGCATGGTTGATAAGCCTATGGTGATGGTGGCCCATTTGCCATACTGGGTAAAAAACTGCAAAATTTCCTGCCCTGTAGCGAAGCCGGCTCCGACAACCGTTCCGATGTATGTAAATGCGATCTGCAGCACCCGAAATGCCTGTTTCATGTGTTTCCCCTCTCAGGCCCCTGTATAGTTTGGACATGCGGGTACCATGGTACAAGGTATGCTTGACCCACGAAAGTCATGACAATCGATAATGAGCTTAGGCTTGAAATGCATCCCAAGGACAGCACGCAGGCAATTTCGCTTGAACTTATGGATAGATATATGATACTTTTACCTCATAGGATAGGCTTGGGAGGTCAAATCATGGAATTATTGAAACAACGAATATTACAAGAAGGTGTGGTTATCTCGGATCAAGTATTAAAGCTGGATGGTCTGTTGAACCACCAGATTGATCCTGCATTAACGATGGAGATGGGACGTGAGTTTGCTGCCCGTTTTCGTGAAAGTGGAGTAACTCGAGTAATCACGGTAGAATCCTCAGGGATTCCGGTTGCGTTTGCCGCAGCCTATGAACTTGGGGTGCCCCTTGTATTCGCCCGTCGCAAAAAAACACTTCTGGCTGATCCTGATGCTTACTGTGAACGTGTACCGTCCTTTACCAAAGGAATTGTAACTGACATTATGGTATCCCGCGAGTTCATTCATGAGAATGACCGTATTTTGTTCATTGATGATATCATTGCCAATGGAGATGCCGCTCGTGGCGTCATCAAAATTATCGAGCGTTCCGGTGCGGAACTCGTCGGATTCGGCGTTGTGGTCGAGAAAAGTTTTCAGGCAGGGGCACGCACGATTCGTGAACAGGGTATTCCGGTGGAAGCCTTGGTACGCATTCGTTCCCTGAATGATGGTACGGTACAATTTGACGATAACGAAATGTGACATTTTAAAGGAATAGGGCCTATTTTTTGAACTATGCCTTTGCATGACCGCCGATTTCATTTATAATGGGGTTATGTTAGGGAGAGGAGGCAACACCATGGGGAACCAACCGGCAACAGAACAATTTTTTAATGATAAGCTGGCGGAATCGAAAGTTCATTTTGAACGTGCCCTGGATTGTAAACATACGGAATTCGATGACCTTTATCCCTATATGATTGAACATCCTCAATTTTTCTGGTACAAACGCTATGTTGCCTGGTCAGAATTACTGACGATTGTAGGCTTGTGCGAGGAGTTGTCCTTCTCTTGGAAAGAACAATTTACACCGCATCAAGTGGAGTACCTTGAAGAACGTGTGATGTCCGCCAAAGTGCTTGATTTTTGGTTCGAGAAGAACGACAGCAAAGAGCACGCGCAGCGGTAACTTTCAGTCGGGACATAATTTCGAATGACATGACAGTCCAATACAGTCACGTGAGACCTAAATGACATTTCATTTAGGTCTCTTTTTGTAAATAAATTTGGAATATAGGAGCCATGAAGATGATCAGTGATACAGAACTGGACGCTCTGCGTCTGTCAGGTGAGAAAGTAAGAGTCGTACGGGACGAGCTGGAATCTAACGATGTAACCGGGATTGTTGTTGCCTGGGATGGCGAGCAGGTGCTTATCCGTCGTCAGAATCGACGTGTCGTTAAGCTGGATCGCAGTTACAGATATCAGCTGTTCAGCGAGCCGCGCCAGAGTCCACTTAGTGAGTAACAGCTCATAATTATGGCAGAGCCATGAGCGTTAAATGTTTGGAATTACCATGATTTCTTGGCATAATTGGCTCACTCGGGAGAGAAGATAGGTACAGTGAGGAAGATCTGTAACTATAGCCGAGAGGGTGTGCTACAAGCCATGACATTGATGAATGATAAAGTTCATGCCTACAAGGATCAGATTGGAGCATTAAGCGATGTACTGCCAGGTGTGGTGAAGTCGTATCATGAGTTTACCGGAGAATGTTTCCAACCTGGCGTGATTGATGCGAAGACAAAACAGTTAATTGCCCTTGGGATTGGATTGTTTGCAAACAATGAGGTATGTACCTTCTACCATGTAGAAGAAGCCCGTGCCAAGGGAGCAACAGATCAGGAGATTATGGAGACTGTAGCCGTGGCCGGAGCTGTTGGAGGAGGACATGCCCTGTCTCAGGGTGCGATGCGAGTGCAGAAGGCGCTTCATTAGTAAGCAATGCAACATACATTTATAAGCACAAAAAAGGCATCCGGTTAATAACCGATGCCTTTTTGCATGTGAATTACATTTTACCCAACATTTTATTATACATAAACTGTCCAGTTACCCGACGTGCTGTTACATAGCGGTCATTGAAGTATGGATTCGATAACTTCGTGATGCTTACACCTTTACTGCTGGAGGCATGAGCGAATTGTCCGCCGCCGATATATACACCTGTATGTGAAATGCCTTTGCCTGTTGTATTAAAGAACACCAGATCACCTGTCCGAACATTGCTCTTGGATACCGGAGTACCTGCTTTGGCTTGCTGCTGAGAAGTACGTGGCAGTTCAATGCTGTATTTGTTGAAAAGATATCTCATAAAACCAGAACAGTCGAAGCCGGCTACAGTTGTGCCACCCCATTTGTAAGGAATACCTGTCATGTTGTTCACTACGGAGTTGATACTGCTTGCCTCTGTGCTTGTTGCCCCGGATGTAAATAATACAGCTGCTCCAAAAATGGAGATAATCAGTTTTTTCAAAATCAATGTTCTCCCTTCGATGCCTACGGAGTTAGCTAAGGGTTCGGTAGAAGGTTCCCTATATTTCCTATGTATAAGAATAATTCACCCAAAATGGTTCCCCCGTTTTCAAACATGAAACTCGGCAATGAATAATTAAGTTTTTGTAACTATTTGAAACTATATTGCATAAATGCGTAATTGTCAAACCCATTTAAAACCCTTCGTAGTACCCCAATGTTATCGGAATTACGGTTTTTATATGAAAGAGGGCATCAAGTTTGGGTATCATTCATGACAAAAACGTCATTATTGATTCGTTGAAGGTGATTTTGGATAAATGAATAGGTTTGTCATGAGTTAAAAGAACTATTCCGTTATGTAGAATTTAAGATATTATATTCATTAAGTTGCATATATTGACAAAAATCGATTTTTTGCATATTATCTGATTATCCAATCCACATATTGGATTAAAATTGATTTTATTATGCGATAAATACAAAAAAAGGAGGTTTAGGGACACGTATCATAGGTAAAGTAGAAGTAGAAGATTTATTAAAACAAACATAGGAGAGTGTTATCTTTGAAAGCAAAAAAAATAGTTACTTTTGTTCTAGCATTTACCATGGTATTCTCAGCCGTTGGAATGGCAGTTCTCCCTGTAGCAACCGTATCTGCTGCCGATGCATCAGGTACAACAGCAAGTATTTCCGATGTTTTGAAGAACCAGCTGCCAGATGGAGGTTGGAGAAAAGATTATAAACAAACCAGTGGAGAATGGGCGAAGTCAACGATTGACAACAAGGCTACATACTCAGAAATTAGAAGATTGGCGAAGGAATTTAAAAAGACGAATGATCCGCGTTACTCCACAGCTGCAATCAAAGGCATTAACTTTTTGATCAACATGCAGTATTCAAACGGCGGATGGCCACAAGTCTACCAAAGCTCCGGATATCACAAGCACATTACCTACAATGATGATGCCATGATTAATGTAATGATCATGCTGGATGAAGTAGCAGCACGCAAAGGTGATTTCTCGTTTATCGACAGCACACTTGCTAACCGCAGTAAAAATTCAGTTGCCAAAGGTGTGGAGGCGATTCTGAATACACAGGTCGTTTCAGGTGGTAAGCTGACAGCATGGGGACAACAACATGATTCCAGCTCTCTTAAACCAGCGAGCGCAAGAATCTACGAAGTGCCATCGCTGACAGCTGGAGAGAGTGTAACGATTGTTAAATTTCTGAAAACCAGACCTGCTAACGCTAAAATTACCGCATCCATTAAAGGAGCGGAGGCTTGGTTTAACAAAGTGAAAATTACGGGTTACAAGTATGAAAGAGCTAATGGAGACAGTAAAATTATCGCTGATTCCAAAGCTGCACCAATTTGGGCACGCTTCTATGAGATCGGAACGGATAAACCAATCTTTATTGGTCGTGATGGGGTAGTTAAATACAAATTAAGTGATATTGATAAAGAAAGAAGAGGCGGTTATGCATGGTATGGCAACTGGCCTTCCAAGCTGTAATTTGTAGTTAAAGGTAAAGCCCGAATCGACATGGACGTCTGTTTCGGGCTTTATTGTTATTATTTTCAGTGTTGACATGATAGATTCCGCATGATATATTATTTCTTGTCGCCGATATTGATCTCGGAGATACAATATGCGGTCGTGGCGGAATTGGCAGACGCGCACGGTTCAGGTCCGTGTGGGCTAACCCCCCGTGGAGGTTCGAGTCCTCTCGACCGCATCTAAAAAAAGACTCCATAAGCTAACGCTCAAGGAGTCTTTTTTTTGCATTTTTTGATATAACACTAACTTTAGACTCGAGTATCGATGAGGTTAGTGCTTAGCTGCACGTACAGCAAAGGGTCTTCCATCAGCCATACGGAACGTTTATTGTGCTGCGGTAACATTAACGCTGTCAATATTCGGTCCTTCCGATCCGGTGGTAACCACTTTCAATGTATTGGTCCCCGTGTTCATGGGGACCTGTATTGTTTTTTCAACCCAAGTGGACCAGCTTCCCGTAGCCGGAAAAGGCTCGTTGCTAATGACTTTGGTTCCGTTAACAAAAATGTCGAGGTTCCGAGTGCCGCTTTCCAGCGCATAACGAAACTTTACGTTTTTGGTACCTGTTATAGTGTTATTAATGCCGTTCCATTGAATGGCTGAACCAGTCATCGCATTGAAGTTAACATACCCGGAGCCAGTGTAACCGGGGTAGATTGTTTCAATGGCAGCTTCCGTAAGTGACGTTCCGGTCTCGGCTTCATACGTAGTACCACTGCCTGTATTCCCGCCGCTGTTTCCGCCAGTAACGTTGGCAACAAACGTTGTTACGCTCTGAGGCGGGAGCTGTGCCGTGAAGGCTCCATTGGATACGGTAAGCGGGGATCCGCTTGCCAGGTTTCGACTGCTGTCCGTGATCCATGAGGATACTGTGGAGGCATTACCGTTCTGTAGAACGAATTTTTGGCTTGTAGCCGAAGTTCCACGGTTAATCGCCACGACGACGACTTTGTTATCACCTTTGTAGGCAGAGACAAAGGTATTCGTATCCGGATTTTTCGTTGCATCGACTCGCAGATAGCCTGGACGCACGAATTTAGAGAAATGAGCCATATTATACCCGCGTTTGCTTATGGTACCATCCTCTTTCATCGGACCATACTGTCTGCGGATGTACCACCACACATAGGCCTGGAAATCACCTTCTACCATGGCATTGTGCATGTGATAGGAAACGTCTAATGCTTCAGGCCAGCGGTCTGCTGAATTGTTATCACTGTTTGGAACATACACCTCAGTCATCCACAGTTCTTTACCGGCTCCTTTTTGCTTAAAGAGAGGGTAGGCAAAATTCGAAATCTGGGTTCCATACGTATGTGCTCCCAGAATGTCCATGTTGGCAAGTGCCTGCGGATCATTCAGAATTGGGTCGGATATGTTCTTTAAGTATTGGAAGGATTCAGGCGCCATGACTTTGGTACCTTGAATGGACCCGGCATTTTCTTTCATGAATCGAAGGATCTCTTGTGGAGTCCACCAGGTCCAGTCATGAGCATAATCGGGTTCATTTTGCACAGAAATGGCATACAGATCTACGCCGTTATTTTTCATGTAGGTTACAAAGTCGTTCAGATGTTGCGCATAGGCGGCATATTTGTCATATTTCAGACGTTTGGCATTGGTGTCCCCATTGCGGTTAAACGTTTCAACCATGCTGCTTGGAGGATTCCATGGGGATGCGAATACAATAGCACCCTTTTCGATAGCTCGTTTGGCTGTGGCAACTTCACGGTACCAGTTATTAGAATCTGGATCAACGTAGATCCTGAGAATTGAGAAGCCTAACTGATTCTGATCATTACCAAAAGCAGTTTCACGTTGAGCGGGAGTCAGATCACCAATCCAGGCAGGAAGGTTAATGCCCCCAAAGCCTTTGATCAGCTGTTTTTCTGAGGACAAATTAATGTTGGCATCGCTGGCTGCTGACACATTTGTCGGGGTTAACATCAAAGGCAGGGCTGTTAAACAGGCCAAAAGAACATTAATCGTCTTTTTTAGTTTGAATTTCACTACTTTCATCCTCCTCGATAATAGTAAATGTTACATAGAGAAACCGCGACCAGGGATAACAAACAAGAATAGCGGATTGTCTGGCATTTATTTTATGTAAACCCTTTCAAAACCTCCTTCCATAAATCATAGGAATGAAATGAAGCACATAACCTCTTACATTTGTTGATTCTACTAAATAATTCCTAAACTGAAAACCTGACAAATTACAGTATTTTTTCTAATTAATCTCTATTTTCTAACTGTTCAATGACAGTTCTTGTCTGAATGCTTAAGGAGAAAACGGGAATGATGGAGATCTTCGCTTGAGATAGAGGTCTCCAATGGCGGGGATGTTGTTATTAAGGAAGGCTTTGGCTTACATATTCCTCCCTTCATTATCAAACAATGAGATCACAGAAGTTACGGGGAGGGAATCATGATGAAGGTAAAGAGAAAGATTCATCGATTCATTGCAGGTATCATGGCATTTTTGATTGTGATTTACGCGGGCATATCAGTAGGAGGGCCAACAGCCGCAGCTTCAGAGTCCACATCGAATCACAAACGGTTAGCGATTATCATTGATGATGTTGGTAATGACATGAAGGGTACGGCAGAGATCCTGGCGATGCCAGTTAAACTAACGGTAGCGGTCATGCCTTTTTTGACAACAACGAAGAAAGATGCGATAGCTGCACATGAGAAAGGCATGGACGTCATTGTACACATGCCGATGGAGCCCAAGAAGGGGAAACCCGAGTGGCTGGGCCCGGGTGCAATCACATCCAATCTAACAGATGAAGAAGTCCGCTCACGTGTGGAGAAAGCAATTGATGATGTGCCCCACGCCATTGGCATGAACAATCATATGGGTTCCAAAATCACTTCCGATAAACGCATCATGTCCATTGTGCTCGATGTATGCAAGGAGCGGGGCCTCTTCTTTGTAGACAGCCGTACGAACTTTCGCTCCGTGGTGGGGGAACTGGCCGTATCCAAAAATATGCCACCTGTAGGTAATGACATTTTTCTGGATGATCAAAACTCCAAGCAACATATTCGCAAGCAAATGGATCTGGCTGCTCAGCGTGCGATCGATAAGGATATCTGTGTTGTCATTGGTCATGTCGGTCATTCGGGGATGAACACATCCGCAGTAATTCGGGAATCCGTCTCCCGTCTGCAAAATCAGGTTCAATTTGTAGGAATTGGTGATCTGGTTCGAGATGTGTGGCAATGGCATTCTGCTCCTACACTACCGACAGGTAATAAATAATGCCATTGGCAATGGACTGGGCGATTCGTTTTTGCTCAGCGGGATCATTCATTCTGGCTCGATCTGTCGCATTGCTCAAAAATCCGGTTTCGACGATAACGGCAGGTTGTTTCACGTAATTCAATAAATAAAAGGGCTTGCCCCATACGACCCCGTGCTCTGTTCCGTACAACTTGTTCATGGCATCCTGAATGGATTGGGCCAGCAAATAACTCCTTCCTTCTTTCTGGTGTAGTACCACCGGGCCGTGTACATTCGATCGGGGACTCCAGTTCGCATGAATGCTGACCACGATATCTGTACTTACTTCTTCGCTAAGGCTTTTACGTTGGGCAAGATCTCTGGTATGACGGGAGCGGCTGTTCAGCCAGCGGTTCTCATCACTAAGTGCATAATCACCAAGTCGATTGATGATAACGGCATAACCTTTGCTGCGAAGCAGCAGATAGACCTTTTGGCTAATGGCCAGGTTGATATCTTTTTCCAGCACACCTTGGGCTGACGTACCACCGTCAATACCGCCATGGCCTACATCGAGCAGGATAACCGGTGCTGCAAAGGCATGATGACTTGAGCGATAAGCATCTCCATCGGTCACTGGCAGCATGGATGGACTGTTCTGGGACGGGGCTGCTTTTCCATAAGCCACATGGGGCAGCATGAGAAGGCAATGGAAGCTGATTAGCAAGGCTACCGAAGCGGTCAGCAGCTTATACATGGGAATACACACTCCTTCATGAAATAGGTATCGAATGCAGATTAATGACTCGATGGATACCTTTGGCATTAGACTGTGCATTCTGAGGGTTTTCATACTTCTTTCAATAAAAAAATGTTTAACCAGTCCACATCCTGCACACAATAGATATCGTAAGCTCCGCAAATGTGCAGGAGCGAAGGAGGCAGAATTATGGCCAAAAGTGATGAGTTGGTAAAATACATTACGCAGCGTGTTGTTCATTATATCGATACGCCGAAGGATGAGCGGAAAGGTCGCACCAAAAGGAAAGAGCCGTGGGCGATGAAGTGGTTTGGTATGATCCCTTTCGCTGTATCCCTGTGGGTGGGGAAAAAGGAAAAAGAATTCGATACACAGTCTCATAAACGAAGTTCTTCGGGCAAAGGGTAACGATCGCTTACCAACTTGACTCAGCGAGTTTGAAGACACGCCCTAATGTAAAACCAAAAGACGCAATCCCTTTAATTCATGGGAAGGCGTCTTATTTGTTGTGGATGTTTATAGTTTTAACGTTATCTGAATGATCTGTAGAGTTAGCTGATGGTCAGGGCTTCAAGATGTAAAAATGGCCATCTTGCTGCAATGTGCTCAAAGGGACAAAGCGTTGAATGGATGATTTTCCACCTAGCGCTACATATAGAATAGACTCTGCTACCTGATCTGTATGCCACAGCTGATAACCGCTAACAGGTAGAGGACCGCCGTATACAACGTTACGATCACCAGCTGAGAAAACAATCTTTTGCTTCTCCCCGTGTTGTATCACATCTTTTGCCCGGTCGGCATCAACAGGCTTGGAGGTAATCCACAACAGATTGTCAGTCGGATTGAAGACGGGTCGGAGATGAAGTGGGTCGACTGATAAAGATGGCGTTGTGGATAAATCAGTTATGCTGACAGAGGTCTGTTTGGAATCAGCCTCCAGCAGGTTCAGGAACTCTGAGGGCAGTACATCTCCGTTCGTAGCATCAATATAAAGTGCAGGATGGTTAGGTTGTTCCACTTTCCAATAAGCCAGCAGGGGAAGAGTATAACCAAGATGAAGCTCTCCTCCGCCAGCAAGTAATGCCTCAAGGTTAACATGTTGCCGATCCAAGGCTTGTCCAAGAAGTTCATTGTTGTATGGTGACTCTTCTCCATGACCATATTCACTAAGCATCATCTGACCCTGCTCTGTGGCCGTAATAATCATATATCCGATAGGTTTTCCTTCAAACTCAGCTTGCACGAGCCAGCTATGTGTACCCGGACCCAGAGGGTAAAAGTCCAGGTCAGCGTTCTTCCAATGCGCTTCGGTATCAACTGAGCCAAGTGCAACAGCTTGTTGCTCTGCAAACCGTTGTACAGCAGCGGGAGCTAGTGAAGACGTTTCTTGTTCCTCTGCATTGGCTATCGACCAAAAAGAGAATAGGGCAAGACAACTGAGCAAGCCCAAGGTTATACAGGTTGTTTTCCGAGCGTTGTTCCAACACGTATGAAAGAATCGTTTCAAATTTACACCTACTTTTCATTTATCCGTTACCTGAGCGGGTCCTAGTTTCATTCTAGGGGACAGGCTATGCAAAGGTTGCCGCAACCTGTCGGGCAGCCGATCATGAATAAACACTACTTTTGCCAGCATTTGCAGGAAAAGTAGTGTCTTCGTCTATCTTAAGTGAAACATGCCGCTGCTAATGGCAGTCACTTTCACTTTGGGTTCATATTGCCAGATCATCTCGGTACGGCGTGTCTCATACTGCAATTTCATAGCTTCACGATCTATTACTGCCTGTTTTGCTTTCTCTTCTTCGGCATCTGTCTCGGAGTCGATCGGTACTGCGGCTTCTGCCGCCAGTTCTACATCTGCTCCAATGGGTTTAGCGTTAGTGATATCCAGAACTTTTTTCAGTGGTACAGGTGGCGTGCGGTTAGAATGGACATTTTCCTTCTCCGAGGTTATCTTACCTGATGATTCTACCTCAGGCGTATCTTCTCGGAGTACCGCTTCATAGTAGGTGTCCAACACGTCCAGCTCCAGATCAAGCCGCTCTTGGGCTTTCTCGGCCCAGCTATAATCGAGTTCCAGCAAGCGGTTCGTCAAATGAGATTCCAAAGCAGCTCCGGCATCAAATAACGAAACTTTAGCTGTCTGTACATGCATGTTCTCCGCAAGTCTCGGACTAAGATCACGTCGGTTTAGCTTGGTGCCGAATTTTTCTATAATTTCACCCGAGCGAAGGGAGATGCCGAGAAAGTGTAATTCCTCCCGTTTCAAATCACAGGCGAATTCCACCTTGAAACACACACCAAGCCAAGGCTCATATACGGCTGGCGCTGTAGCCCGCAATTGCCGTTTGGCAGCCTGTTCGAACAGGTTCACGAAGGCACCGCCTTCACGGGCAGCGCCGAAAATCTGCTGGAGTCTGCGACTGCCGTACACCACTTCTTCACGTAATATTCGTCCTGGCCCCAGCTGTGGCAGGGATGGCGTAATACCGAAGTAACGGCCTAGAATAGTTTCTTTTGCTGGCTCGTCTTGAGGACTGCCGTTGGTTAAGCCATTCGTTCCAGCAGGGTTAGGCACAACAGGAGGTGATGCTTGCGCAGCTTTGGCTTCTGCTGCTTCAATGGCCTGCTGATACCTGTCAGGATCAAATATAAATGTAAAGGACATCGTCTCAGCGGGTGCTCCGGTTCGTTCCACGAACCCCCAATAATAGGGGCGATTGGTCAACGCTTTGTCCGCCTCAGGTGAGAGTTTGACTGTAACATGGGCAGGGGAACGCTCCATAATCTGACAATCGAGTGCTTCCAGATAGGTGAGAACATAAGCCTGCACTTCATGGGGAGACATGGTCATGAGTTAGCTACCTCCTTTGCGAAGATCTAACAACCCGGATACGGCAGGGCCTTCATCGGCAACCTCACGTTGAATGGAGTTCAGCGATTGTCCAAGTGAGTCCATTTTACGGCGAATATCTTCATCAGTTTGTGATTCCAATATGATTTTGTACAAACTTTTCTCAATAGACTCCTTTTTCTCCAGCCGTTCGAGAATGACATCCAGCCCGCCGATCACCATTTCAAACATATTGATCTTCTCATGCAGCAGACTCAGAATATGTTCCTCAATGGTTCCAGTCGTAGATAAATTGAAGATGTTCACGTCATTTTGCTGCCCAAGCCGGTGTACCCGGCCGATCCGCTGCTCTACCCGCATAGGGTTCCAAGGCAGATCAAAGTTGATCATATGATGGCAAAATTGCAGATTAATGCCCTCACCACCCGCTTCGGTTGCAATCATGGCCTGCACACGCCCGCGGAAGAGATCCATCATCCAGTCCTTTTTGCCACGATTCATACCACCCCGATAGGGTACAGCCGTAAGCCCATTGTTGCGGAAATAGTTTAGCAGATACTCCTGCGTGGCCCGGTATTCGGTGAAGATAATTACTTTTTCATTCATGTTCCGAATCAGTTCCATTGTTTTCTCGGCTTTGGTATTTTCCTTGATCGCTTTAATATGGGCAACGAGTTCCCAAATCTTGTCCCGAAGGGGAGAGTCTAGCGGAAGTTTCTTCGACAGATTAACCAGCGTCACAAATACAGCATCCCGACTGCTGCACACTTCACGCTGCAATGTAACAAGGGAGAGCATGCTGCTCAGATTGCCGCCAGCTTCCTGGTACTGGTCTTTGACAAAGGAAGTCACGCCATCATAAAGCGCTTGTTCTTCGGGCGATAGTTGCAGATTCACGTTGGAGACGTTCCGTTTGGTAAATTGAACAGGGCCTTCGCCGCGACGGTTACGAATCATGACTTTGGATAACTCGTTTTTAAGCTGTTCCTGATTTTTCGGAACCCGTTTGTCTACAACAAAGTTGGCCGCAAAGTCACCCTGACGACCTAGTTGACCGGGCTTCAGTAGGTTGATCAGATTGAACAATTCACTCATATCGTTCTGCACAGGTGTAGCTGTGAGCAGCAGGCAATACTTTTTGCGCAATTTCAGCATGAATTGATAGTTGGTTGTTTTCTTGTTTTTGAGTTTATGAGCCTCGTCAATAATAATCATGTCGTAATCAGTATTCAGCAGCATATCTTTATGCGGGTCACGTTTGGCTGTATCCATGGAAGCAACAACCACTTCATTCTGCCAGGAATAGGCCTTTTTCTGGGCAATAGCAGGGATGCCAAATTTTGAATTCAACTCCCGTACCCATTGCAACACAAGAGAGGCTGGCACGAGAATGAGTACCTTGGATACAAGACCTCGAACCATATATTCTTTCAGAATGAGACCGGCTTCAATGGTTTTGCCCAGACCCACCTCATCGGCGAGAATGGCCCGGCCTGACATTTCAAATAATACTCTGCGTGCAGTGTCCATCTGGTGAGGGAGTGGAGTGAGACCTTGTAGATGCTTGAGACATTGGATCTCGTCAAAATTGGGAATCAGGTTGGTCTCTTCGGCTTGAATGCCGAGTTGGAAGAGTCGATAATCCCCCCAAGGACCTCCTTTATCCAGTCGTGATTCCAATTGATTAATCCAGCTTCGATCAAATTCCAACGGAACGGGCAGCTCGGCTACAGGTTGATTCGTGTGGTGCGGGTTTTTCCGGTTCATGGTGTTTCCTCCCCTGCCATACGTGATGACGTTTTATTCGTAGGTAATAGTATGGACGAATGAGAGTCAGTTCATAACTATGTGGGTTCAAATAAGGAATATTTACACTTGTCACTCCGATGACAGAATAACCTTCCAATCGCTGTTATCCCCAGATTTTTTTGATTCCCTTGTCCAAAGGGGGAAAACCCGGGGATAAAGGCGAACGCTTCGCTTTTTCAGGTTTTTTCTGTCCTCTCCGTTGACGTGCAAATGATTAGTTTAACTTATATTGAACCCAGAAATTTAGTAAAGGCACATTTTTTTTCTGTCCCAAAAAAATTCACAGATATCGTATTCATGCGTATGAGGGTGTGTGAAGAAGATTGTCCGAGCAGGGGAGTCTATAAAATAAGGTCTGTGATAAAAGTCATATGGAAAATCAATATATGGTGTATTATACTGGATTTATATCACTATATGTGGTGTATCGTCATAATTTACTCTTATAGTGAAAATGGAGCTTTATACCGGGGAGGTTGAATGTAGCGATGAAATCGAACCAACGATCGTACCAATTAGAAGGACTTAGCGAAAAAATATTTCTGGACCGATACGCCTGGAAGGACGCTGATTCGAATCATGCCAAGGTTGGAGATGTGGTATTGGTATTAACGAAGGATGATCCGAAGTTCCCAACCAAGGAAGTGGGCGAAATCATAGAACGTCAGGGTCAGCTTGTACAGGTAAGGACTCGAAGCGGAGAGATCATCGAGACAAACGTGGAGAAATTGACACTCAACATAGAAAAAACACCGGAAGAGATGTGGGACCGTCTTGCCAAAGCGATGGCTTCTGTCGAATCCACAGCCGAGCAGCGGGCAACGTGGGAATCCAAGTTCCGCTCTGTGCTGGAAGATTGGAAGTTAGTACCCGGAGGCCGCATTGCTGCCGGTGCGGGGGCAAGCGATGAGTTAACACTTTTCAATTGTTATGTCATTCCGTCTCCGCAAGACAGTCGGGGTGGCATCATGAAGACTTTGACCGAGATGACGGAGATTATGGCACGTGGGGGAGGTGTTGGCATTAATTTGTCCTCTTTGCGTCCTCGCCGAGCGGTGGTGAAAGGTGTCAACGGATCATCCAGCGGTTCCGTATCGTGGGGAGGATTGTTCAGTTATACGACTGGACTGATTGAACAGGGTGGGAGCCGCCGGGGTGCGCTCATGCTGATGATGAATGACTGGCATCCGGATGTGCTTGATTTTATTACCGTGAAACAAACGATGGGGCAGGTGACCAATGCCAATCTGTCTGTATGTGTGAGCAACGCATTTATGGAGGCTGTCAAGCAGGACGGTGATTGGGACTTGGTTTTCCCCGATACAAACGATCCAGACTATGATACCGAGTGGAACGGGGATATGCAGCAGTGGAAAGCCGCAGGTCATTCGGTGGTGCACTATCGTACACTGAAGGCTCGCGAAATCTGGCATACCATTATTGAATCAGCCTGGAAATCGGCAGAGCCTGGTGTGGTATTCATGGAGTACTATAACCAGATGTCCAACAGCTGGTACTTCAATCCGATTATCTGTACTAATCCGTGCGGGGAACAAGGCCTGCCTGGCTGGGGTGTATGTAATCTGTCTGCCATTAATCTGTCCAAATTCTACAATGAAACAAATCATGATGTGGCATGGGATGAACTGGCGGAAACCACTCGCATCTCGACTAGATTTTTGGACAATGTTATCGATGCAACACCATATCATTTTGAGGAAAATAGACTGAATCAGCAGCGTGAACGCCGGGTTGGGCTTGGCACAATGGGACTGGCAGAGCTGATGATTAAGCTGCGTATTCGATACGGCAGTCCTGAATCTCTTGTTTTTCTGGATAAACTGTATGGATTCATGGCGAAGGAGGCCTATCTGGCATCGGCAGAGATTGCAGCAGAGAAGGGAGCTTTTCCAGCTTTCGAAGCTGAACCGTATTTACAGAGTGGATTCATGAAAAACATGGTTGCGACGTACCCTGAAGTGGGAGAGGCCATCCGTAAACAGGGCATTCGAAATGTCACACTGATCACACAAGCGCCAACGGGAAGTACAGGTACGATGGTGGGCACATCAACAGGTATTGAGCCGTATTTCGCCTTCAAGTATTTCCGTCAAAGCCGTCTAGGTTATGATGAACAGTTCGTACCGATTGCACAAGACTGGCTGGATGAACATCCGGGTGAAGCTTTACCAGACTATTATGTGACGGCGATGGATTTGTCGGCTGAGAATCACATACGGGTGCAGGCAACGATTCAGCAATGGGTGGATAGTTCAATCTCCAAGACGGCTAACTGTCCGGCTGATTTCACAGTGGAAGATACAGCAGAATTATATGAACTAGCCTTCGATCTTGGCTGCAAGGGAGTAACGATATACCGTGATGGCAGCAGGGATGTGCAGGTGTTGTCCACGTCGAAGAAGGAAGAGACTCAAGGTGAAGATCAGAACACGGCGGAAGCTGAAGAGAAGACAGTCGTATCTGCTATAGAAAACCCGAATAATGCTGAAGTACAGGCAAGTGATGGAACTTCCAATAGCCAGGTTGGTGTTAGAACGCATTCTTCTGATCAAGCCCCGTCCTCTTCTACAGTACTGGATAAACAATACAGAAGCCGTCCTCAAGTACTGCGCGGTGCGACATACAAAATCAATACGCCATTTGGTATGGCTTACATTACGATCAATGATCTGGAGGGAACCCCGGGTGAGATCTTCCTGAACGTGGGCAAAGCGGGATCGGATGTGTTTGCCATGGCTGAGGCACTCGGTCGAGTATGCTCTCTGTTCCTTCGATACGGAGATCATGGGCACAAGGTGGAACTGTTGATCAAACATCTCAAGGGAATCGGTGGTTCGGGAGCGATTGGTTTCGGAGCCAATAGGGTTGAATCGATTGCTGATGCAGTCGCCAAAGCATTGGAAAGTCATGTACAGAGCGATGTGCAGGAGAACAAAACTGGAGCATTACAAGAACAGAGTCAAGTGGAGAGCACGTATCCAAAAGTGGAGGATCAGAAAACCTTTACCGAATCGAGAGATTTATGTCCTTCATGCGGCTCGGCATCCCTGATGAATGTGGAAGGATGCAAAACATGCAGCAACTGCGGGTACAGTAAGTGCAATTAAATATCTTTTGAAAAAAAGAGCAAAAGAAAGGCATTCCTGACTCCATCATGAAGTCAGGAGTGCCTTTTTGTCATTTAGCTAACTAACACCAATCCTGGCATCGATCTGCAAGTGACTGCAATTCATTAAATACAACACCAGCATGGTAGCCGTCGCACACGGCGTGATGTAACTGAACGGATAAGGGAAGATATACTTTATCGTTCTGTTGTACATATTTCCCCATCGTGAAAATAGGCAACAAGTAGGTTCCCTCATTGTAAATATTCAGATTAAATCCCGTAAAGTTCACCCAAGGAATACTGGAAACGGGAAAAGTATTTGGCGGTTCATTGGGTTTGGCAACAAATTGTTTGTGATCTTTGTAATTCTTCATATCTTCCAGATAACGAATGTGGAACGTCTCGAAATCTTCATGGAATGCCGTCCAGATCGTTGAGAAACTTTTGTTGTCCTCATGAAAAATCGTATAACTCGGAGACATTTCGTCCCAATAGCCCAATCTCCCCTCGGCGTCAAAACAAGTTCGAAATTCCCTGTGTGCATTGACGACCGTAGAGATCATATGAATAAGAGCCGGATAGAACTTCAATCCTTTAAGCTTCAGTTCGTTGATCAATAGAGTGATATCCAGATTAGCAGTTATGCTGTAGGTACATCTGACCTGATTCAAGTAGTGGTCAAAGTATGGCTTTCGATCCCACTGATCTAACACGATTGAATTAAACATAAGTTATAACCTCCTAAATTTGAATATTGTCTTTTATTTAGGAGGTATATTTGACTGATTTGACCATATCCTATCACATTCCCAGTATCGTATTTTTAGAAATTGATCCATCTCAGTATAACATGATACTGAATGTGACGCTTATAGCGAAATTGTCTGCAAAACGCTGTTTCAACCTGTTTCATTCCATTATAATTAAAGTTGTCTTTATAACGAAGAAGAGAGGGGATTAGATGCGTCAGCCGATAGAAGAACCCATATTTTATTCTTATCCTGGAATGGTAGCGGTGGTGACTTCACGTCATGAGGGAGTCCAGAATATGATGGCGTCCGGATGGCATACATACATCGGATCATCACCAGGCGTATATGGCATCTCGCTTCGTAAGGAAACATACTCCTATGAACTCATTGAGAAGAGTGGCGTATTCGGTGTTCATTTCCTGCCAGGTCATCGATCAGAGTGGATTCAAGCTGCAGGAACGTTCAGTGGGAGAGATACGGATAAATTCACAAGATTCGGCATTCCGTATGAGGAAGGAATCAAGGTAAGTGTACCCATGTTGACAGACGCTTATTTTGCTTATGAATGCAAGGTTATGGATATTACGACATATGGTGACCATGAATGGATTGCAGGCGAAGTGTTGCAGCGATATCAGGATCAGAAGTACTTTCTGGAGAATGGAATGGTTGATCTGGAGAAGTTGCAAATCCCAATGTACACAGGGCGTTCAGCATACCGGATCATGGATGCGAGGACAGAAGAAAAGATTCACCCGTTCCACCTCTAGGGTCCTAGGCAAGAAGAAGCAATTATGAGCAAAACTTTCAATCCGGTCTGACATAGGTTTATAATGGATATTGGCTGCTGAGCAAGTCGGCAGCCTTTTGTTATGAATTCAATTGTTTCAATCGATGTGTGCGTGGGTATGCTGGTTTGCGCAAGTGAGACAGGTAATTTTAGCCACTCGATGAAAAGTACTATATTTAACGACAAAATTAGAGTATGATTTTACAGCTATATGAGCTGGCAGGAAAGGTTACATCGGTTTAATCGTTTGTAACTATTCCTGTAAAGTATGAGGCTTATTTCGGGCGTATAATGCTAAACGTGAACTCACGAATGAATATAAAGAATATTTTAATAATTAAACTTAATGGACAGGCAACTCGTCTTCTTTAAGATTATAGAATTCACACAGAATGTCGCATCATCGGATAGTGCTTCGAACAGAAGCTTTTCTTATGCTGTAAATGAAAGATGGAAGGTGCAATACGTATGTTAATGACAACCAGAACGATCAGGAGTTCCTTTATGCCCCCAACACCGATGTTGTTGACTCACAGTAACAAGGAGGGGCATGCATGTCACAATCGTTAAATCGTAAGAGACATATGAACGGACTTGACGGCTTGCGAGCCATCGCTGTACTTGCGGTAATCGCGTATCATCTGAATTTGGATTTTATTCCGGGCGGACTGCTCGGTGTAGGTATATTCTTTGTTCTCTCGGGATATTTGATTACAGATATTCTCGTGTCACAGTGGCAGGAACATGGACGCATTTCACTCGGTGATTTCTGGGTAAGACGGGTAAGGCGTTTGCTTCCAGGCATGCTGACCATGACAGCTGTGGTGATGATCTGGTTGGCCTGTACAGACCCATCCCGGCTTGCTGCACTTCGTGGTGATATCGTTTCGGGTGTATTATACATAAGCAATTGGTGGTATATCTTTCACAACGTTTCCTATTTCGAAAGTTTTGGCCCTCCATCACCGTTTGGACATTTCTGGTCGCTGGCTGTGGAAGAGCAATTTTATCTTATATGGCCTCTTCTACTGATCGCAGCAATTGTAGTGTTCAAAAGAAAGGGATGGCTGGTCGTTTTCATTGTCGTCGCAGCGGAATTATCTGCTGGCGCAATGGCCATCATGTATAATCCGGATTTGGACCCGAGCCGTGTATATTATGGAACAGACACGCGGGCATTTGCACTGCTTGCTGGTGCTGCTCTTGCCGTGGTGTGGCCTAGTCGCAAGCTATCGAACTCTCTGTCTGGCATGAACCGGCTTGTGCTCGATGTGTCGGGACTTGCTGCGCTTGCTTTGTTAATCTACATGATGCTGAACAGCAGTGAATATGATCCGTTTCTGTATCAAGGGGGCATGGTGCTTCAGGCTATCGCAACAACGTTGCTGGTAGCGGTGTTGGCTCACCCATCGTCTTTCCTGGCACGTATCATTGGTGCGAAGCCATTACGCTGGATCGGAGAGCGATCCTACGGATTATATCTGTGGCATTATCCAGTCATTATTTTAACCAATCCCGCGGTGGATACGGGAGGAGCACATCCTGTACGCATCATTTTACAGGTTGCTGCAACGGTTGTACTGGCCTCATTGTCCCTTAAATATATTGAAAATCCGATTCGGTACAATGGATTCCGTGATTCTTGGTCCCGATTATGGGGAAGAGGGCGGTCATCAATCGGTATACGTAACGTATGGTGGAAGAGGGCAGGTCTGTTGATGACGATTCTGCTGTTGTCCTATACGGTATCTCAGATGATGGTCTCCCATGCAGCGAACTCCGATTCCCATTCGGTATCGATGTCCAACACATTAAATGGAGAGAATTCCGTAGCGGAGGAACAGGGACAGGATGTGTTGCCGGCTATTACAGGAACGTCAGGCTCTGGCCAAAAGAACGATGCTCATACCCATAAACCGGAAGCAGGAACGAAAGATGATCCGGGGAAAAATGAGAAGCCAACAGGAGAGTCTGCTCCAGATTCAAAACCTGACGAACAAGACAATTCAGTGAATGCTGGCAAGGACGGTCAGTCTGAAGATAAGCCGACTGATGACTCCGTGACTAACGAGAATGATACACCAGATGACGCTGGAGCGAATCAATCCGATAATACGGATCATGCGGATGATGCACCTGATTCATCTCAGGACAATGAAGAAACGGCTCCTCCTGCCGAGGATGGAAAGGTTCATTATACCGTTATTGGAGATTCGGTGATTTTGGATGCAAAACCGTATCTGGAGCAAAGTATATCGGGAGTGTATGTGGACGGACATGTTGGTCGTCAGATGTGGCAGGCAGGCGATGTATTGGAAGGTCTGAAGCAAAACAACCAAATGGGCAGCAAAGTGGTGCTGGAGCTCGGGACGAATGGTTCCTTTAACTCCAAAAACTTGAATGCTGTGCTTGATTATCTGAAGGATGAGGATCGGGTATATCTGGTTACTGTGCGCGTACCTCGTCCATGGGAACGAACGGTGAACAGGGCGTTGAATGAGGCAGCATCCAAATACAGCAATGTCTCGTTGATTGACTGGAACAGTGCAAGTGAGGGACATGACGAATATTTTGAAAAAGATGGCGTACATCTCACTACGCAAGGGTCCGAAGCTTTTGCAGAACTGGTGAAAAACAGTATCCAATAATACGCAATCCATATTTAATACGATTTAGCACTCATTCATTATATATAGCCTGGGGTGAAGCAGCCGACGGCTGCAACAAGAAAGAGCTCTCATTGTGAGGGCTCTTTTTATATGTTATGAACAATAAGTCAGCAAAGTAAATTCCAAACAGGGGAACCGATATTTTTCACCCCTGCATCCGTGGATCGTCACCTTACGGTATGATAGCGTTACCATTTACAATAAGTGTATTCAAATCGCCGAGGGGGATTATAGAGATGTTGAAAAAATGGCTTTCAGGTTTCCTGGCAATAACATTGTTCTCCATTATTCTGGCTGGCTGTGCTGGCGGGGACACTTCAGAAGGAGGCAGCGGCAATGACAAAGTAACCGTCACACTCTGGCACAACTGGACCGGACAGGATGCAAAGGCAGTTGCGATGCGCAAAATTATTGAAGATTTTCGCGCGGCGCATCCAGATATTGAAGTTGTGGATGAAGGCCTGCCAACAGATGGTCTCAAAACCCGGCTTCGTACGGTGGCCGCTGCCAACGAGATGCCAGACCTGTTCGTGATGTGGCCGGATGCCATGACTAAGGAATTTGTCAAAGGGGATCTGTTACAGCCCATTAATGCAGAGCTGGACGCAAAGCCGGAGTGGAAAGATAACTTTATCCCGAATGCACTGGACGGATACACTGTGGACGGGAATATCTACTCCGTGCCGATGAATCTGGCGCCAAGTTCATTCATCTATTACAATGAAGCTCTTTTCAAGCAGTACAACGTAAAAGTGCCTGAGACCTGGGCGGAACTGGAACAAGCGATTGCTACTTTTAATCAAAATAAAGTTATCCCCATGGCACTTGGCAACAAGGCCAACTGGGTAGCTCAATCAACGATATTCAGTACACTGGCTGATCGGATTACCGGTACAGACTGGTTCCTGAAAGCGGCAGCACAAGATGGTGCAAGTTTTACCGATCCGCAATTTATTGAAGCCTTGAACAAGATGCAGGAGCTTGGCAACACCCAGGCATTCCAGGATGGATTCAACAGTATCGATGAGACACAGATGATGCAGCTTTATTTCCAAGGTAAGGCAGCGATGGTCATGAACGGCGGATGGGCCTTGGCAAATCTGGTGAACAATGCACCTGAAGAGGTGTTGAACAACACCCATATTACGATTCTTCCTCCAGTGGACGGAGGTCAGGGTGAACCAAGAACAACATCCGGTGTTGTGGGAACCGGGTTGGGTGTAAGTAAAAAGCTGAGCGGCGCACAAAAAGAGGCAGCGATGGAGCTGTTCTACGCGCTGGCAGGACCTGATGGTCAGAAGGCCACATTGGATAGCAGCACATTGGTGAGTTACAAGATTGATCTGGACAAAACCAAAGCACATCCATTGTTCGTAGAATTATATGATCTAATGCAGGAAGTGAAGATCACGCCAGTATACGATTCCAAGCTGGGATCGGCAACGGTTGAGGTTATTAATAATGCGTTGCAAGAGTTGCTTATGGGCGGCAAGGCGGAAGACATCGCAGCCAAAATTCAGGCGGCTCAAGCCAATGCAGTTAGTCAGTAATCATTCGTTAGAACCCCTTCCCGGCAGGGGAGGGGTTTTGAGTCTGGACGAGATAGTCAGTTGCAAGTTGAGAAAGGCATTCATTCAAGGAGAGGAAGCGAACAGATGAACGCACTGCGAAGTCGGCGTTTTATTATGCTGGGGCTGGCCCCGGCAGTCATCATTTATGCATTGTTTGTATTTGTACCGGTCGTATGGTCGGCATACTACGGTTTCTTCAACTGGTCCGGCATCGGCGCATCCAAATATATTGGTATGGATAATTACGTAGAGATCTGGCATGATCCTGTATTTTGGCGGGCACTGAAAAATAACGTTATCTTTGTGTTGGCATCGGTCTTTGGACAAATTCCGTTAGCGCTGATGTTGGCGGTCATCTTACACAAAAGTAATCCATTACAGCGGTTTCTGCGCTCAGCCGTATTTCTGCCGATGGTGTTATCCACTGTCGTTATCGGTATGATCTGGCAGTATATCTATCATCCGCAGATCGGGATATTGAACTTTCTGCTGGACGCTCTGGGGCTGGAAAGTTGGAAGCTGCAATGGCTTTCCGATGACAAGATTGCCATTTTCTCATTGGTACCACCGCTGCTCTGGAGCTTTGTTGGGTTGTATCTAATTATCTTCATCTCGGCGTTGCAGAATATTCCAGGCGAGATTCATGATGCTGCCAAAATAGACGGTGCTTCAGGAATCCGGAAGCTGGTATCGGTCTCTTTGCCCATAATCTGGGGTACGGTTCAGGTTGCAATCATTCTATGTATTTCGGGTAGTCTGAAATCATTCGATCTGGTCTACATCATGACCAAAGGGGGTCCGGCACATGCGACGGAACTGCTTGCAACGTATATGTACAATTCAACCTTTACAACATATCGATATGGTTTTGGTAGTGCGATCTCAACAACCATCGTACTGATCTCCCTGCTGCTGATCGGAACAAGCCAGTGGCTAACCAGTCGCAAACGAAAAGAGAATCAATAGAGAGGAGGGGCTATCATGCGCGTGACACCTGTATCCATGCCATCACCACGAAGCAGCTCGGGTCATCCGATTCGTCGCCTACGTAGCGGAATTGTTTGGACGCTGCTAACGGTCTATGGTATTTTAACATTGTATCCGTTCTACTGGCTCGTGATTAGTGCATTCAAAACAAATGAAGATTTCTATAGCCGGCCCTTTGGACTGCCGGAAAACTGGAATGTTGCCAATTTCAGCAATGCATGGGAAAGCTCCAGGCTGGGGACCGCTTTTGGCAATTCACTAATCGTATCGGTGGGATCACTTATTCTGACGCTGTTTATTGCAGCGCTGGCTTCATTCATCCTGGCTCGTTTCCAGTTTCGCTGGAAAGGGTTAATCATGACCTTCTTTGTTGTTGGTATGCTCATTCCGATCCATAGTACACTTGTCCCCTTATTTATTTTAATGAAACAGATGTCCCTGCTGAATACGTACTGGGCCTTAATATTACCTTACACGGCTTTTGCATTGCCTACGGCTATTTTTGTGCTTACTGCTTATCTGACAAGTGTTCCACGTGATATTGAAGAGGCAGCTTTTATTGATGGAACAGGACTTTGGGGGCTGTTTACCCGGATCATGTTACCCATGTCCGTACCTGCGTTGTCTACGGTTACGATCCTGAGTTTCCTGCATGCGTGGAATGACTTTTCATTTGCGCTTGTATTCATCAACAAAACCGGATTGAAAACGTTACCGCTGGCCATTGCGAACTTTGCGGATGGATATCAGACGGATTACGGATTAACGCTTGCTGCCATGACCCTGTCGGTCATTCCAACCATTATTCTGTATCTTATATTCCAGGAACAGGTTATGAAAGGCATGACCGCAGGAGCTGTTAAAGGGTAAGCGAAAGCGCATCCAGAGGAGGAGAAACGTTTGGCACGCTGGCTCACATCTTCGTTACAAAGGAAGCTATCGGTCGTCGTGACGGCTTCAATGATTGTGCCATTGCTGGCCTTGGGCCTGTTCGCCTTTCTGATCTCTTCCCGCATCACAGAGCAAAAAACAAAGCTGTCCGGCATGGATATGCTGAAACAGGTAGAAGCAAATCTTCGTTATATGCTGCAGGATGCCGAGAATCTCTCCATTTTCCTGATTGGAGAACGGGACATCCAGCAGTATCTTAGCCACAATGAAGATCATGAGCTGGACCGGGTGGATATTCTGGGCAGGATGACCAATCTGGCTGCTTCCAAGAAATATATCGCCAACATCGCCATATATCCGGGACGTTTTGATGCTACATTGTCAACCGCTACCTGGTATGAATCCAATGAATCGAACCTTTCGTATCCCTCTGTTCCCAGTGGTGAAGCAGCAGTCAAACAATGGACTGGAGTATACCCGGTGCAGAATTACGCGGGTATTCAAAATGTGATCACATTGGTTCGGCCGATTCGCAGTATCCATGATTATCGACCCATCGGCTGGTTAGCCATTAGTCTGGATGAGAAGGCCATATCAAAGGGATGGGCCGCTCTGGGATTAGGCAGAGGGCAAGGCAGACTGGAGCTCATTGGCAGTTCTGGAGAGATTCTGTCTTCGATGGACAAATCCCGGCTTGGACTTAAGCTGGAAGGTGTCGAACCAGGGATTTCGACGTTAATTCAGGATGGTGGTAGCGGAACCACCACGTATGGCAGTGGTGACGATAAACGGACGTTGCTCTATTATCCGGAAGAATTGACGGGGTGGACGTTGGTTGGAACGGTTCCTTATGACCAGTACAAGTCGGAGAATCGGTACATTCTTATTCTAACTGGCTGCGCCGTTGCCATGTCTGCTGTGATCAGTGCTGGCTTGGTCTGGTTTACGGTGCGGCGTGTGACGAGGCCGCTTCGTGTGCTTACCCGGCATCTGTCCCGAATTGATCCGGAACGCCCGCTTCCTTTGTTTCGATCTGAAAGTGATGACGAGATTGGCAGGCTTGGGGAGAGTTACAATCTGCTCGGTGCACATATTCAGTTATTGAAGGAAGAGGTTATTCGAGGTGAAGCTCGCAAAAAAGAAGCGGATCTTCGAGTGCTTCAGGCACAGATTAACCCGCACTTCCTATATAACACGCTCTCTTCAATTCATTGGATTGCCTTGATGTCTGAAGAGAAGCGGATCGCGGATATGGTTGAGGGCCTGAGTGATTTTCTGCGTATCAGCTTGAATAATGGTCAGGATTACTGCCCTGTGGAACAGGAGATTGCTCATATTCGCCATTATGTGCGTGTGCAGTCGATTCGTTTCCCTGATCAATTTGTGTTGCATTATATCGTAGATCCAGCGCTTGAGAAGCGAGTGATGCTGAAGCTATTGCTGCAACCGCTCGTTGAGAACGCCATGATTCATGGCATTCAGCCCAAAGCAGGCGTAGGCACCATCACCATAATGATTCGTAAGGACCCGGATAATGAACAGATGAATGTGCTGGTGCTGGATGATGGTGTTGGCATGGAGCCGGACAGACTGGAGCAATTAAGGATAAGTATTAGGGAATGGAAGGGAAAACAGCCGGAAAAACAGCTAAACCAAGGCGGTTATGGGCTCTGCAATGTAAATGAGAGACTGCTGCTCCATTATGGAGCGGATGCACAGCTTGAAGTAGACAGCAGGGTTGGGGGAGGTACCCGGATTTCGTTTTCCATTCCAATCTTGGAGGGTTCGCCATGAGACTATTAATTGTTGATGATGAAGTGATTATCCGTACAGGGCTTGCCAGCGTTATCGCTTGGCATGACCTCGGAATTGAACTTCTTCAACCTGCTGCCTCGGCAGAGGAGGCGTTAACACGCATGGCTGAGGAACGTCCACATATCCTGATGACGGATATTCGGATGACAGGCAGATCAGGGCTGGAACTGGCAGAAGAGGGTCTGCAATTGCTACCTGAGCTGGAGGTCATTATTTTGTCCGGATACGATGACTTTTCTTATGCGCAACAGGCGATTCGCCAAGGCGTTACAGATTATCTGCTCAAAACAAGCAAGCCGGAAGAGATCATCAAAACCGTATTACAGGCCAAACAGCGAATCACGGAACGTTGGGCAGAGAAGTCCAGAGAGGGCCAGCTTATGCGGGAGAATCGGGAGCGGTTATTTGCTGGATGGATCATTGATGGTGACACCGCTTCGGGCTATTTTCCTTCATTCTTGCGATCTGATGCTGGAAAAGAGGCAGGGGTTGGTGGCCTTGATGATGAACAGATTCTCAGACAAGTCATTATTCTTCGAGCGGAGGGTTGGGATCGATCCTCGGATGCGCTATTACGATTTGCGGTGCAGAATACTCTGGAGGATATGTTACCTGGTGCCATTGCTCATGTAGAGAAACAGCAAATTATTTGTGTAGTTTCATGGCCGCCTGTGGAACATGAAACTACGTTCAGGCTGGAGAGTGCATTACGTCGGGTGGAGCAATTACTGAAGTGCACCCTGCGCACAGCCGTAGGTCTGCCTGTGCGTGGATATGCAGATCTGCACGAAAGCTACAGAACTGCTTCAGCTGCATTCCGATATCGGGGTTTGATAAATTACAAAGTATGGCATTATGAGCACGTTCAGGATCGCCAAGGCGGTAAAACTGTACTTACGCACGAAGAGGAGACCAGACTTGGTACAATATTGCTGGATAATGATTCAGTCACGTTAACGACATGGACGCGGGAACTTGTGGCTAATCTTGTTACGGAACCGGAGGTCACACCAGAATCGTTCAGTGCTTGTTTGCACTCAGCCGTCATTGCAGGTCATCGCTGGCTGACTCGCACAATGCGAGCCACAGGGCATGAAGAACCCGCAAGGCTCGAGCCCTGGTTGCCGGAACCGGATGCTGAAGCTGGTGACCTCGGGGATATGCTGTTCCATCATCTGTATGGTCTGATGCATGTCTATCATAGCCGAATGGGTCAGGGACAGGCTGCCCATGTGCAGAGGGCTATCGGTTATATTGAATCTTCATTGGCGCAGGATATTAATCTGCAGCAGGTAGCTGGACATGTTCATTTGCATCCGGGTCACCTCAGTGAACTGTTTAAAAAAGAAATGGGTGTGACCTTCGGAGATTTTGTCACCGATATGCGTATACGAAGAGCGATGGATATGCTCGCGGTGTCTCCAGCGAAGGTCAGTGAAGTCGCTGCCATCAGCGGTTACGAGGACGTAAAATATTTTAGCAGGCTGTTCAAAAAACATACGGGCAAAACCCCGAGTGAATATCGCGAGGAGGCAATGTCGTTTAAGCCTTCGGGAAGTTAGAAATGAGGAGATTGGGAAACATGTCTTGCATTTCTGCAAACGTTTTCGATATGGTATTACTCAGAGATATTGGAGAGTGAGGGCATACTGATGAAGACCCATAGTTCAAGTCAGGATTTATCGGGACAATGGAAGATACAGCATTTTGAAGTTGGAGAGAAGCGGGCAATGGATGTGGCAGCTGCTGCACTGGATGACCGTTTCTGGATTGGGGCTGAAGTGCCTGGCGATGTACACGCTGCACTGGTTGAACGCAGTATCATTGATCCGCCCTATTACGGACATAATGATGCCAAAAGTCGCTGGATTGAGCAAAAGGAATGGTGGTACCGCACAACCTTCAATCTGGTGAAAGATGCAGAGACCGAGGAGCACTTTGAATTGGTGTTCGAAGGATTGGATACGTTTGCAACGGTATATGTCAATGGCCATGAAGTTGGGAAAACGGCCAATATGCTTATGTCACATACGTTTAATGTGACGTCTCTGGTACGCAGCGGCTGGAATGCGATTGCTGTCAAGTTTGATCCGCTTCACCTGCATCACCGGGACAAAGAAACCTTCGACTGGTCCTCGTATACGAAGGAACGACCATGGTTGCGCAAAGCAGCGATGAACTTTGGCTGGGACTGGGGGCCACGCATGGTTACCGTGGGGATCTGGGGCGCTGTACGGCTGGAAAAACGAACAATCGCCAAGCTGGAAAGTGTGTATGCCCGAACGGAATCAGTCAGTACAGAGCTTGCTGTATTACATGTCACGGCAGATGTGAAGTCGGTCTTGTCTTACCGTAGCAGACAGAAACGTGAGCAGGCTTTGGTTGCGACCTGTAATATTCGTCTGTTGGATCGGAGCGGACACGAAGTGGCATGTGCCACTGAACTACCTCTAGAAGGTGGGAAGGCAGACACCACATTAAACGTTACGTCACCTCAGTTATGGTGGACTCATGATCTGGGTGAGCCATACCTGTACACACTGGAGGTTACATTGTACGCAGATGGCGTTGAGGTGGATCGTTATAACGAGCCTTATGGGTTACGAACAATTGAGCTGGTTCTTCACAATGAACAGGGTGAGGATGCATTTACTTTTATTCTGAACGGAGTCAAAGTATACGCCAAGGGTGCCAACTGGATTCCGGCTGATCATCTGATTGGTGCCATCCCAAACTCCCGGTATCGTGAGCTTGTGGAGCTTTCGGTGGAATGTCATATGAACATGCTGCGTGTCTGGGCTGGTGGTATATATGAGAAGGATGTCTTCTACGATGAGTGTGATCGGCAAGGGGTGCTGGTGTGGCAGGATTTTGCATTCGCGAACGCATTGTTCCCGGATTTCAATCGTGATTTCATGGATAATGTGCGGCAAGAGGTAGAAAATAATGTCTTGCGCCTGCGTAACCATGCCTCGCTTGCCATCTGGTGTGGGAATAACGAGATTGACTGGCTCTATGATATGAAGTCGGCGAGTGGAGATATTACCAGCCCGTTCTACGGTGAACTTATCTATCATGAGCTGATCCCTGAAGTGCTGGAGCGATTGGATCTGTCTCGTCCGTACTGGCCTTCTTCGCCGTTCGGGGACAGCAACGGTCAGGATGCGAATGACCCGGATGTGGGGGATCGTCACAACTGGCAGGTATGGCATGGTTCGGTCTATCCAAGGAGGCATGGAGAGCCGCCGCTGCTGGACTACAGTATTGAAGGTGTAACGTTCAAAAATTACAAAAACGATCATGCGTTGTTCAGCAGTGAATTTGGTATGCATGCCTCGGCCAACCGTTATACGCTGGAGAAAAATATGCCTGCAGGGCAGTTTTACTGGGGCAGTCCGGAGATGGCCTATCGTAACAAGGATACCAATCACCAGAAAGGCATTTTGCTAATGGAGGGTTATACAGGGATTCCGCAAAATATAGAGGAATACATGAACTATTCCATGCTGACTCAAGCAGAAGGATTGCGCTATGGAATTGAACATTTCCGACGTATTAATCACCGTAACAGTGGTGCGCTTGTGTGGCAATTGAATGATAGTTGGCCAGGGACAAGTTGGTCCATGATTGATTATGAACTGCTGCCGAAGGCATCCTTTTATTATGGGAAAATATTCTTTCATCCTGTCCTGTTGTCACTGGAGCATGAGCCGGGGGAGCCGCTTGCGTTGTGGGTTGTGAACGATACACGTGACGTCTTGAAGGGGGAGCTTCGACTCAATGTCTATGCATTGAATGGAGAGAAGATCTACTCCAGCTCACATGCTGTTGAGGTAACATCCCAATCCTCACGGTGTATTGCTGAATTAACTGAAGTAGAGGTGTTAAAGGGCAGACGTGCGGAGGAATTAATGGTTGAGTTGGTATCCGAAGGGTTTGCGGCACCGAGCAATCGATACTTCTTGCGTGATCCCAAGGATGTGACGTTGCCAGAGTCGCAATTGAGCGTACATGTGAACGAAGAGGAGCAGTCTGTAACGGTTACGGCCAGTGGAGCGATTGCACGATTGGTGAAGCTGGAGCTTCCCCTTGGGCGTGTCCGATTCAGTGACAATTATTTCGATCTGCTCCCCGGTGAGAGCCGAACAGTGAGACTACGTCACCCAGAGCAAACGTCTCTGCCACTGACAGAACTTCGAGTTAGTGCCATGAACGGCAGGGAAGGATAAAATAATAATAGACTTCGAATCTTATTCGAGGTTCAAGGTGGTAATCCTGAGCAGGGATGCCACCTTTTTTACTTTTGCAGCAGGGTGAGTTCCCGTCGTTGTGTCAGGTGGTTTAGTCCTTATTCCACAAGCGAAACTTCCAATCGGGTTCACATCTTGAATCATTAAGGTTAGAATGATATAGAGAAATCGTTTTCAAAGGAGGTGGATTCATGTCATTTGTCTTTTACCCGGAGATGGTTATATTCATTCTGATGTTGATCCTGCTGATTATTGGTATTGTATATATCGTTCGTAAAAGCAAACAAGTATTGCGCCGCTTAAGCAATCTGGAGAAAGCAGTATATGAAAAAGGTAACATCTCATCCTATCCGCAGGACGTTGATACTGTACAAGAAGCACCCAGAGAAGACACGTTTGCTCCACGCAAACGAAAATGAAGATACGGAATTACATAAAAAAGATAAACCAACAAACCAAACAGCCGATTCTTCTCTATGAGGAAATGATCGGCTGTTTGGGCATATAGGCATTTAATCCGTATTAACTGGGTTTAGAGAAAGGATTCATAACGTTGTTGGAAAGAGGATTCCATCTCCACTTGTCGTGCAAGTTGCTGCTGTACCTTTGCACCGCGAATCGTCTGAAGTTCCTGAAGTTGTGCAGTGGAACTGAATTGATCTGCAGCCATTTGGACAAGTAATTCGGAGAGCACATCCGCATCTTCGAGCGCGGCATTAAGTCCAAACGCACCGGTTGGTGTCATGGTATGAGCGGCATCACCGATGAGTACAACATTGTCCTGTGCCCACGACGGGCAATAGCTGCTTTCGACAGATAACAGAACAAAATCACTCCAGCTCTGAATGTTGGCAGCTACAGAATCAGACAGGCAAGGAAAAGCAGATACAAGTTTATCTACAAAAGGAGAAATCGGCTGCTCTCGCAGCTTGGAGTAAGCTCCTTCGGGAATGTTCCATCCAATCTGAACATAACCGCCGAACTGTGAGAACAGTGCGAGCTGTTGACCATCCATGCTGGCCATTCGAACAGCGGGTTCCCAACCTAAAGGTGCCGGTATGCGCGCCCAGAGCAGATCATACCCATGCTTGCGAATCTCCGGGGTCATACCGGAATGTTTGCGTACAGCAGAGTATCTGCCATCAGCACCCACAATTACAGATGCTTCAATGGAGGCAGGAACACCTTTCTGCCGAATGTTAATACCAACGACCTGGCCGTTCTTGTCTCGTAACAAACCGGTCATAATCGTATTGAATAGTACTTGTTCATATGAACTGTGCTGCTGAGCGTGTGATACGATGGCTTCCAGGAGATGATTTTGGGGTACATGAATCCCGACATGAGATTCTTCATTACCCGGTAGTACCGTATGAATAATCTGCCCATTTTCCCAATACTGAATCTGCTCCAAGAGCAGCGCTCCGCGTTCCTGAATGAGGGAATAGATGCCGTGTTTATTTAAGATGGCTTCGCCGTCCACATTAAGCAACTCCCCGCGAAACGACTTGTGCAGGTGGGGCTGCCGCTCAATGAGCATCGTGGAGATTCCTTTTTGATTCAGTAAATAAGAAAGCAAAGCACCGCCAGGTCCCGCGCCGACGATGCAAACGTCCGTTTTGAGTTGTGATTGTGTATTCTGATTCATGTGCATAAGTCCCTTGCATTATAATGGTGACGCTTTATTTACTTTATAACAACAGATTTATTAAAATCATTAAGTAACTAAAAGTAACTTTAAAGATATAGGTTATTATAATCAAACCCGTTGCCATAATGCAATAGGGTGAAACCCAAAATAAAACAAGAGTCTTGCAGTCAACGATAGGGTGTCGGATACAAGCGCATTTTTCACAAACATCATAGTGTAAATATGTTACAATATAAGGTAGGTTATGATGAAAGGCAGGAGGAACGTTTATGAGCCCGGATACGGAGCGAAACTCTCAATTGGCAAACGTAGATCAATTGTTGGAGGCCTTCTTCAGATATAAAAACAAAGTATTGGATCAGCAGCAGAAGACCGAAACCAACTGTAAACTGAATCCGACAAAAAGTCATATATTGGGCATGATTTTACGTGAAAAACGCTGCATGGCGGTTGATGTGGCTAGACAACTCAGTTTGTCTTCCGGCGCAACCACCATTGTACTGAATCAACTGGAGACGGAAGGGTTGATCCAGCGGGTGCGCAGTGAAGAAGACCGGAGAATTGTGTGGCTGTCCTTAACGGATGAAGGCGCGCAGCTTGCCAAGACACTTAATGCGAATCGCGGCCGAATGACGTGGGAATTGTTGCAAGCACTTTCCGAAGAGGAGCAACAGCAGATGTTTGGCATGCTGAAGAAAATTGAACTGAAACTGCTGGAGAACATGAAGTCGTTTGAGCAGATCCACCGATAGTCCAGATATGACTTGATCCTTGAAGACGTCAGTCCTCATGAGTTCGTCCCTAATTGCGGAGGGATGAACCTTGAAGACTGGCGTTTTTGAGTTGATTACAAATGAAAGCGAACCACATGATCCGTTAAGCCTTCCTGGATCAAAACTTCTTTTTGTTTGCTGCCCATCAGGTCAAAGTGAGGAAAGGGCTGCCGCCGATGAATGTATCGCGGGTCCAGACCATGATCGTTGCACCAACGTTCGAGACGTTCCAGATCTGCACAGCCAACTTTGGTGACACTGGTGATACCGGGGAATCGGTTGTCAATCCAGAAATGAGTGAGGTACGCAATTTCACCACGAGCCACTTGTTCCTTCCACGCAGCAAGCTCCTGTCGTTTAATTCCAAATGCCATAGATGTAAGTTCCTTTCCAAACGGGTATTGTCCTGAGCATATTGTAACATCTTATATACAGAATCCATCAGAATTCTTCAATCTATATAAGTTAACTAAAGATTATTTACACTGACACTACGATGACAGAATAACCTTCCAATCGCTGTTATCCCCTGATTTTTTTTGATTCCCTTTTCCAAAGGGGAAAATCCGGTGATAAAGGCGAACGCTTTGCTTTTTCAGGTTTTTTCTGTCCTCTCCGTTATCGTGTAAATGAATAGTTCAAATTATATTGACTAGTTTGTGACCAGTTAAATGGGCATATGAATATGACAACATTTTTATAACAAAGACTGGATTATGTTAAAATAAACCTATACAACAAAGGTTTCACCACTTCTATAGCGGAAAGGGAATGTCATCATGGAAATATTTATTGCCGTACTTGTGTTACTGGTACTGATTGGTTTATCCAATATTTTAAACCGGTTTGTACCCTTTATTCCCATTCCGCTCATTCAAATCGTGCTTGGTGTAGCTATAGCTTTGCTTCCCGCAGGTGTTCACCTGCCGTTGAATCCGGAATTGTTCTTTGTACTGTTCATCGCACCTTTGTTATACAACGATGGTAAGCGAACGCCAAGGAATGAATTATGGAATCTGCGTGCACCGATACTTCTGCTTGCACTAGGGCTTGTATTCGTGACGGTGGTCGTGGCGGGATATGCCATTCACTGGCTGATTCCTTCGATTCCGTTACCTGCTGCTTTTGCTCTTGCAGCCATACTGTCTCCGACAGACGCTGTGGCCGTTGGCGCCATGGCAGGGCGGGTACATTTGCCCAAAGGCATACATAGGCTTCTTGAAGGTGAAGCATTAATGAATGATGCATCTGGCCTCGTGGCCTTTAAATTCGCGATTGCAGCCACGGTAACAGGTGTGTTTTCCCTGGCGCAGGCAACCTTCAGTTTTATTCTGATTGCGATTGGCGGACTTCTTGTTGGGGCATTGTTATCTTTTTTGTTAATCAGGCTCGGGGTATGGATCCGTAGACTGGGCATGGAGGATGTGACCATTCACATGTTGCTGCAAATCCTGACGCCATTTATCATCTATCTGGTGAGTGAAGAAATTGGGGTATCAGGTATTCTTGCGGTAGTGGCAGGCGGTATTATCCACGCCATTGAGCGTGACCGCGCTGAATCGGTTCAGTTGAAAATGCAGGTGGTATCTGCGAGCACTTGGTCAGTCATTTTATTTATACTAAATGGTCTGGTGTTTGTTATTCTCGGTGTACAGGTCCCGGATGTGCTGAGCACCATTTTTGAAAACGTTTCGTTTAATAATCTGCAGGTGTTGGGATACGTGGGCTTGATCTCGGTGTTACTGCTGGTTCTGCGCTTTCTCTGGATCTATCTGTTCTGGCAAGGGAATGAATTGCTGCGTACCAAATCTTCAATTGGCAGACCTAGATTCAAGGATATAACGATCATTTCCCTCTCTGGGGTGCGGGGGGCAGTAACATTGGCGGGTGCGTTCTCCATTCCTTATGTGCTTCAGGATGGATCACCTTTCCCTGAACGGGATTTGATTATTTTCCTCGCGGCAGGAGTTATCCTCTTCTCTCTGATTGCGGCGAGCGTGTTTCTTCCAGTTCTGGCCAAAGACGATGGGAAATCCACAGAAGAAACACCGCAGAAGTCAGAACGAAAAGCGCATGACATTATGCTGAATGCGGCCATACGAGCTGTCAAATCCGAAATGAACGATGAGAACAAAGCTGCGGCACTCGCGGTCGTCTCAGATCTGTCTAAATACATCAGGCAGGCCGCAGGTCAGCTTACCGCCGATAAACGCAAAGATATTCAGAAACAAGAAACGGCTATTAACCTGATTGCCACCCGGGCGGAGCGTAAAGAAGTTGAAGTAATGCTGGACGAAAATGCAATTGCTTCTGATGCGGCCTTCAAATGTGACAGCTGGCTGGATCGCAAGGAAATGATGCTGGCGAATCGCACAAATACTCAGTTCATGACTTCTATCAGCGAGATCGGGCGTGTGTTAGGACATCTGTTCACCAACCGGTCCGAGAAGCCGAACCAACCATTCATGCTTGAAAATGCAGAACTGTTCCGTCAGGTGAAGTTACGTACCTCTGAAGCAGCCATTAAGGCCATTCGTGCCCATATGAACGATGGGAATCGAGTTGTCGCACTGTCGGTCATTGCCAAGTATGAGCGTGTAATTGCCAAATTGCGCACCTGGAACCAGGGTAAAACGGAAGATCCGTTTAATCAGGAGAAGCTGGAGTTGCAGATGGTGGCCATTCAGGAACAGCGCAATACGGTTCAGCAACTGTATGAAAACGGCGAAATCACACGTGATGTGGCTGCCAAACTGCGCCGTTTTATTAACGACGTTGAAGCGACTGCGCTGAAAAATACCTAATCCGATAAACCCGATATTTTAAATATGCTAAATGGTTTGATATAATATGTAACAAGAAACACGCATCATTACAGAAATGTACTTATATCGATCAGTGAAGGAGAGATGAGACATGGCAGAACAACAAATCCGGTTGGGCAAGACGGATCTGATCGTGAATCCCATTGGACTGGGTGCGAATGCAGTAGGCGGACATAATATCTATCCGGACATGCTGAATGATGAGACGGGTAAGGAAGTGGTTCGTACAGCTTTGAAACAAGGTATTAACTTTGTGGATACGGCATACATCTATGGACCTGAGCATTCCGAACGACTGATCGGTGAAGTATTGAAGGAAACCGGTCAGCGGCAGAATACCATCATTGCAACCAAGGCAGCTCATAAATTAGTGGATGGCAAAATTGTCATAGATAACTCACCTGCTTTTCTGAAAACAGCCGTGGATGAGGCGTTGAAACGTCTGCAAACCGATTACATTGATCTGTTCTACATCCACTTTCCGGATGAACATACGCCTAAGGATGAAGCGGTAGATGCGTTAAAACAATTAAAAGACGCTGGCAAAATTCGTGCCATTGGCGTATCTAATTTCTCCATTGATCAGTTGCGTGAAGCCAACAAGGACGGGCATGTAGACGTACTGCAATCTGAATATAATCTGTTCAAAAGAGATGCGGAGAAAGAGCTGTTGCCGTATACGGCTGAACATAACATTTCTTTTGTTCCTTACTTCCCTCTGGCAGCGGGACTGCTGGGCGGGAAATATAATCGTGATACAACCTTTCAGGATGGACGGGCAAAGAACCCGCTGTTCACAGGTGAAGCTTTTATTGAAAATCTGGATAAAGTTGAGCAACTGCGCAGCATAGCACAATCCAAGGATGTTGAGGTCGCTCATCTGGTTCTGGCCTGGTACCTGACTCAGCCTTCTATTGATGCATTGATTCCGGGTGCTAAGCGACCGGAGCAGGTCATTAACAATCTGCAAACATTAAATGTAGAATTAACTGCGGAGGAAATTGCAGTCGTGGATCAGATCTTTCGTTAATGAGTTCGGGTGAATCGGGAAATGCTAACAGGGAGTTTATGTATGAAGACAAAGTGAGGACACCACATGAACCTGAAGGCAGCCCGAGTCATCGGAATGTTCACGCTAATTATTTTGCTAGGTAGCAGTTCTGCCTATGCAAAGCCTGTACAGAAGAACCGTCAGTATTATGAGGAACGAGGAGAGATTGTGTGGGAAGTTCCCACACAGGATAAACTCATCGCCCTTACCTTTGATGATGGGCCAGATCCGATTCAGACTCCGCAGATCCTGGCTTTGTTACAGCAGTATCATGCTAAAGGAACTTTTTTTGTACTTGGCAAATGGGCAGATAAATTTCCTGAACTGATTAAGCAGGAACAGCTCGAAGGGCATGAAATCGCCAACCATACGTATGCGCACACGTATGCAGTTCGATCAACTAGTGCGGACAAGTACATGAAGGATATGAACGAAGCGGAAAGTTCCATTATTAAAGCTGGCGCGGAGCGTCCCCTGTTGTTCAGACCACCGGGCGGCTATTACAATGACATGGTCATCCAGGCTGCCAAACAAAAAGGGTATACCATTGTACTCTGGTCTTGGCATCAGGATACACGGGACTGGGCTTCTCCAGGTGTATCGGCCATTGTTAAAAAAGTACTGAATAACGCGCGCAATGGGGATATTGTACTCTTCCACGATAAGGTGGAAGGCAAGTCCCATACGGTAGCTGCACTTAAAACAATCCTACCGAAGTTACAGCAGCAGGGATATCGATTCGTGACGGTGTCTGAGCTGCTTGCTGTGAAGGCACGCGAAGCTACGAAGGATGGAACTTCGCCTTCGTCTATTTTGAAGCATGTGCAGCCCTGAACATGACCAATCCAATTAGAAACCGTAGGTCTCAGATAAAGAGACCTGCGGTTTCTTTATCTTGGTCTTCATATCAACCATGGAATCAGGCGTAGGGGGTTATTGCCGTGTCCCTTTTGTTTTGAAACCAAAACGTCTACAATAGATGGAGCTTTGAGTTTAAGGGTTATATAGTATACATGGTATGAATTACGACATAGAGGAGAGTGAACATAATGAATGGACAACAACGTGTAAATATTAAGCCAGGTCTGGAAGTGGACATTGTGCTGAAGCAGGATCAAGCTACAGGTAAGCTGACACGTGGCATTGTGAAGGATCTGTTAACCAAGTCACCTACACATCCACACGGAATCAAAGTACGACTAACGAGTGGTCAAGTGGGACGTGTGAAACAGTTCATTACAGGAGGCTCGAACTAACTGTGGTCCAAGGCGGGGAGATGAGTACTACCGCAGAAGTAATGGCACATCTGGCATCGGGTAATACACGTCAGCAGGACGCCTATCATGTGTTACAGAGCAGTGGATTACTTGATATATTAGCTGACTATCACCCATATCCAGCAGGAACGGTGCCAATTGATATTGATATTCCGGGCAGTGATCTGGATCTGCTGTGTTATGCAGAGGATCTGGATGTGTTTGAAGCCGAGATACACAATCGAATCGGAGCCGTTGCTGAGTTTCAATGTGTACGTGGTGGGGATCTTCAAGACCAACGTCCTTATGTGACTTGTAATTTGCAAGTGGGACATTGGCCTGTGGAGATTTTTGCCCAATCCGTGCCAGTTTACAGGCAGAATGCATACCTACATATGATCGTAGAGTGGAGATTGCTGCAAGTGTGGGGAGACGCGGGACACCGTGAGATCCGCAGACTGAAACAGGCAGGGTGGAAGACGGAGCCTGCTTTTGCTTCTGTACTTGGATTACAGGGAGATCCCTATGTGGACATGCTGCATCTGGCAGAGATGAAACGTGAAGATCTCTGGAACTGGGCACGTTCACGCACGTCTTTTTAAAATGTCTATTTGAGATGAACTAATTATTTACACGATAACGGAGAGGACAGAAAAAACCTGAAAAAGCGAAGTGTTCGCCTAAGAGCTTTCTGAAAGAAAGCTACATCGGAAGCATATGCTTATTACCGTATTTCCCCTTGGGAAAGGGGATCAAAAAAATCTGGGAATAACAGCGATTGGAAGGTGCTTCTGTCATCGTAGTGTCAGTGTAAATAACCTTTGGTCAGATTAGAAAGATGGCTACAATTGTTGTTACCGTAAGTCCCAGCAGTACAGGCTTCAGGTTGCGTCTTGCAAGTTCAAAAGGATTGACGCCGCAGATTGCAGCAGCAGGAATCAATGCCCATGGAATCAAGGTTCCGCCACCTACCCATATGGCTGCAACCTGACCGAGTGCTGTCAGCACAGGTGCGGAATCTGCCGATCCTGCAAACATGGACGCAATCGAGCCAACCAGGGATATCCCAGAGAACCCCGAACCATCCATTCCGGTCACTGCTCCGGTCACCGTCATTGTAATGGCGCCCACCGTATCATTTAATGGCACCAGCCCAGCAAGTGCAACCCCGAGATCATTCACAATCCCGTGTGAACCTTCAGGAAGAGGGTTGATGAACAACTCCGTAATCGCAGCATCTCCCAGATAAAAAAATGCGGCTATGGGAATAACCGGTCCAAACACCTTGAAACCAAACTGAAATCCTTCTATTAAATAATTGGTCGTTTCCTCTGGTCCCGCATGTCGGTGTGCGGCAAGGGTAACGGCGATCAGTATAACCACAGCGGTTCCGCCAATCAGAGCTGTTGCGTCGCCGCCTTGCAATTTCAATACAAACATCAGAATCACATCAACTGCGAATAACAGAGGGATAAGCAGAGCGAATGCTTTTTGTAAACGGAGTGACATGGCTTGACGTTCAACAGGCTGATCAGTGGGTAGGGAGGTGGACACAGCCTCTGATGAAGAAGAAGGTTCCGTGCTCGCGGTACCTGATGTAACGTTTGGGGAATGAGCAGGTGAGCCTGATTTCATCTCTTTGCGCAGCATCCAGAAGGCTGTAAGTGTAGATACGGTGCCCATGACAATGACCAGAGGTATGCTGGCCGTCATGACGGAAGTAACCGGTATACCGGCTGCATCGGCCGTAAGTTTGGGAGCCCCCTGAATAATGTAATCTCCCGACAGCGCAATCCCATGTCCAAACAGGTTCATGGCAATGGCAGCTCCAATCGGAGGAAGACCTACACGCACGGCTACAGGAAGCAGTACTGCACCAACGAGTGCTACGGCTGGCGATGGCCAGAAAAATAGCGATACTACCATCATGATCAATCCGATACCCCAATACGCGACCTGAGGAGAACGGATAAACCGGGTGACAGGTGTTACCATGACCTCATTAATGCCGGTTCTGATCAGAACACGGCTCATCGCCACAATAATCGAGATGATAAAGATCGTACTTAACAATTCTTTTGTTGCATAGATAAAACTGCTGAAGATCCCAGCAACTGACCCGCTTAAGGTTTCGGTTGCCAGAAGTCCAATGGTCATAATACCCGCGACACAGATGATGGTAGTATCCCTGCGCCGGATCATTACCGCAATAATCAAGACGATAAATGCCAGATAGACATAGTGTAACGCAGTGAGTTGAATGTTCATCGAACAGGCCTCCCTACATCCTGGTGACTAACCCAAGGAGTGATATATCGTATGCATGTCAAGATCGGGCGTTCGTGGAGTCCGGGGCTTGCCGCAGCATTTATTTTTAGGGAGAAGCATCTGAGCTATAAATGAAGGATTTTTTTTACAACTGGAGAATTTATTACTACATGAAGCTTGTTACTCTTGAAATTGGAGCGGATGGAAGTCACCAGAATTGATATGTGAAGGTCACGGGACCCCATAGACAGTGGCAAGCAGGGGTGATTACAATAAACATGCCATCATAAGGAAGAAAATAGAAAAAAACTATGTTGAAATAAAGTGTGTGTTCAATAAGTCTGGTTTCAGTACAGTGGACTTTTTGAACTACCTCTAAAAGGGCGGGAATCCATAATCCATGAGCTTTATCCGTTCACTTCGTTTTAAATTTATAGTGGGTCTTACATTGATCATGCTGCCATTATTCATGCTGCTTTATTACAACAACGTCTACGCCATGAAAGTTGTACGTGACAAAGTATCCCTCACCAATATGAATCATCTCGCCAAGAGTGTGGAGCAGAATGAACGTGTTTTACAGGAGACGAATCGGTATTTATATAGTCTGGGCGAGCGGGACCCGGATATTATCTCTCTGTTTTTTCTGAAATACGGCAGCGGCGATTATATCATTGCAAAGCAACGGATTATGAACAAATTCATGACAGATATCGGTTTTTATAATCTAATCGATTCTTTTTTTCTATATGATGCCGTGAATGATGATCTGCTGCTCGCCACTTCAGGCAATTATGATGTCAAAAAGTCGGTTGTGCAGGAGAGTATGCCAGTCCAGATGCAACAATTGGAAGGGGATATCCAGAAGCCGGAATGGAGCATCGTGCGTGGCGGGACGTGGAATGCACTGGTGAAAACAGTGCGAATCAACCAGCAGTTCTATGCAGGTGCACTTGTCGATATGAATGCACTGAATCATACACAACAATTCACTGAATCTGGAGATCGGGGAGGCGCAGTCATTGTTGGAACAGATGGTGGGGCACTATCGGATTCCACATTAAATACTGCACAGATTCAGCTGGCTGCAGCGCATCTTACCGGCCTGAAGAATCCGTATCAGGTGATCTCTGAAGTTGTGAACAAGGGAGAAGCACGTCAATATTTGATGTTGGGTATTGCCTCGGCCATGTCCGAGATGAATTATATCGTGCTGCTGCCTGAGGAAGACATGATGCGTAACCTCCCGTTTTTCCAGCAGATCATTCGTCTGCTTCCCATTGGTGCGGCAGTAATTCTGGTTACTGCACTGATCTTTTTGCGGCATCTGTTATTCCGCCCGATGAATGCGTTAATCCGAGGCATGAGAAGGGTCAGCCGTGGAGATCTCGATGTGAAGCTGGACCCGCCATCTTCTTCGGAGCTTGAATTTATGACACGAAGTTTCAATCAAATGACCAGTGAGATCAGGCATCTGAAGATTGATGTGTATGAGGAACAGTTGCGGACGCGGGAGGCAGAGTTTAAACAACTGCAGATGCAGATCAATCCTCACTTTTACCTGAATTCACTCAATATTATTCATAGTCTGGCTTCCTTGCAAAAACATGAGTTGGTACAGCAGATGGCGGGTCATCTGGCCGATTATTTTCGATTCAGTCTGCGTGCAGGCAAACGTATTATTCGTCTGGATGAAGAGCTGGAGCACATTCGTCATTACTTGGAAATTCAAAAGCTAAGGTTTCCAAGCAGATTCGATTTTGAACTGGATATCGAACCGAATCTGGGACATTATGTGATTCCGCCATTAACCATTCAGCCTTTTGTGGAGAATGCCATTATTCATGGATTTCAGCGCCGGACACAAGCATTTGTCATTCGGATCGTGGCGCGCCTCGGTCAGAAGTCGTCCGGTCAGGTAGATGGGACGGTGCTTCAACTGATGATTGTGGACAATGGCGTCGGATTTGATGAGGAATTGTTGGGGCGTCTGCAACATGGACAATACGCTGAAGACCCGAGTGGACAGCATATCGGTATATGGAACGTGGCTCATCGGCTTTTAGTGAAGTATGGTGATCAAGCCAGTTTGCAGTTTGGCAATGAGGTGGATCATGGCGCCAAAGTCATCATTGATTTACCCGCTCAGACTGAAGAGGAAGAAGGGGGAGCCTATGCGGAACCTGTTGATTGTGGATGATGAAGTGTATGCATTACAAGCAATGGTGGAAGGAGTCGATTGGCAAGCAGCAGGCATTGACCAGGTATACAGTGCTGGTGATGCCGAAGAGGCAAGAAAGATTTTAAAGGCTAATACTATTGATATCATGATCTGTGATATCGAGATGCCTGGTGAAACAGGGCTTGACCTGCAAAGTTGGGTGTTAAAGCATGATCCAGGCATACTGACCATTTTCCTGACAGGGCACGCTTTATTCGATTATGCTCAGACAGCCATTAAGCTAAGCAGCTTTGATTATGTGTTGAAGCCTGCTTCAGCGGATCAATTGATTAAGGTAGTAACCCAGGCGGTGGAGAAGATCAAGGATGGGGAGCAGCGTACCCGTACCAACAAAGTTTATGAGACCGTATACAAACGCTGGAAAACCCATAAACCGCTACTGACGGAACGCTTCTGGAAAGATGCCATCTCTCAGCGTATCACGTTAACCGAACAACGGTTGCAAGAGCTCGCAGAACTGTATGGTGCCGAGATTGATCCGAAGGCTCGTGTGTTACCCATTGTGATCTCGGTAGAGGAATGGGTGCGTGACTTTGATTTGCGTGACGAAGAGGTATTGGAATATGCCCTTCGTAATGCAGCCAAAGAGATGCTGCTTGACGACAAGCCCGGTGAGGTGTTTCAGGATCAAAGTGGATTAAATATTGTGCTTGCTTATGAGCAAGATGGCATCATTCCGAGTGCGAGCGAAGTGGCACAACGTTGTCAGGGGTATATTCAGGAATGTGGTACGTATTTCTACTGTCGGTTGTCCTGTTATGTTGGTGCCCCGGTTGCTGTAACTGAGCTGCAAGGCATGTTAAATGAGCTGATGGATATGGAACGGCGCAATATTAAGGAGCTTGAAGAAGTATTTGTCTATGATGAGCGGGGAAGAGATCAGGAAGATCGCTTTTTGCCTATTCCATGGTTTTCGGAATTATCTATTCTTTTTGAGACGGGTAAAGTAGGGGATTTGCGAGAACGTGTGGATGAGATTTTTGAGTTGCTTGCTGCACAGGAGGGTTTGTCTCCTGAAATGCTGCATCTCTACTATCATGCCATGCTGCATGTGGTATATCCGTTGCTTCATCAGAAAAACGTGTCAATACGCAGTCTTTACCCGGGTGAACGGGAGCCGGAAGAGAGTATGGTGACAAGGTCGTTGCCGCAGTTGAAGCAATGGACGTCGGATCTGATTGATCGTGTTATCCCGGTGTTGTACCCGGACGATCATAGCCCCATGACCATTGTGGATCAGTTGTGCGTTTATATTGAAACTCATATTGGTGAAGAACTTATGCGAGAGGAACTTGCAGCTTTTGCCGGATTCAATCCCGCTTATCTATCACGTCTGTTTCGGAAAGAGAAGGGGATGTCCCTATCTGAGTTTATCCTGCAGGGCAGAGTAGCCAAAGCGAAGACATTGTTGTCCCAGTCCACCGTGAAGGTGACGGATATCGCTGGCAAGGTGGGGTACTATAATTACTCGCATTTCACCAAAATGTTCAAAAAGTGCACGGGTATAACGCCACAGGAGTTTCGAAAACAGTCACGTACCGTTTAAATCTGGGCGCAGCATGCTGCGTCTTTTGTTTTTTTTGGTACTAAAGTCATAATTTGATAAGTCAACAGGTCACCACAGCAGATAGAGGTCTCATTCGCCCCGCCGTATACTTGAACCACAGGAGCCGCAACGGAGCTTCATCCTGAGGAAGAATTCAAGAGGAGTGAGGGAGAACAAGTTATGAAGACACAACCCCAGGCGGGTAAGGGAGTACGAATATCGGAAATACCGGGAGAAACAGTCCGAAAGCGCAAGTCGGTGTGGCACAATCTTGGCAAATTCAAGGTGCTGTATCTCATGTTCTTGCCAGGTGTCCTGTTTCTGCTGGTGAACAACTATATGCCGATGTTCGGCGTTCTGATCGCATTCAAAAATGTAAACTATGCTGATGGTATTTGGGGTAGCCCATGGAGTGGATGGGACAATTTCAAATATTTGTTCTCAACCAGTGATGCATGGGAAATTACCCGAAATACACTCGCGTATAACACGGTGTTCATTGCACTGAATCTCTTTGTAGGTGTCGGGCTTGCTATTCTGCTCAATGAAGTGAAAAACAAGGCAATGTCCAAGTTATATCAATCACTTATGTTATTACCGTATTTCCTGTCCATGATTGTGGTCAGTTATCTGGTACTGGCTTTCCTGGGCAAGGATTCAGGCTTCATGAACTCAACGATTCTGCAGATGTTCGGCGGTCAGCCGATCGACTGGTATTCAGAGCCGAAGTATTGGCCGTATATTTTGCCACTGGTGAACACATGGAAAAATATTGGTTATTATGCGGTCATCTATCTGGCAGCTGTCGTGGGTATCGATGAAGAATATTATGAAGCAGCTGTGCTTGATGGAGCAACCAAATGGCATCAGATACGCTTCATTACCATTCCGTTTCTCGTCCCATTAATCGTCATTATGACGTTATTGCAAATTGGCCGTATATTCTATGCAGACTTCAGTCTGTTCTACCAGGTTCCACTGGAATCAGGAGCGCTGTTCCCTGTAACGAATGTACTGGATACCTACGTATATCGTACGTTCCTTATCGGTGGAGATATCGGGATGTCATCAGCAGCCGGTCTATACCAAGCAATCGTTGGATTTGTGCTGGTTCTTGTATCCAATACCATCGTAAGGCGAATAGATAAAGATAATGCATTATTTTGAGAGGAGGCAAGTCAGCTGTGAAATCACGTGATCCACTAGCCGTATCGAAGCGTTCCGCATCCGTTATTCATGCGATGTTTCTATTCTATGCCATTGCCTGTATCGTGCCGATCCTACTTGTCTTCGCCATCTCATTTTCGGACGAGACAACAGTAATTGCCAATGGATATAAGCTTATTCCAGAGAAATTCAGCCTGACGGCTTATGAGTTTCTGTTCAGAGATATGGATCAGATCATTCACTCGTATGGTATATCCTTTATCGTTACCGTTGTAGGTACCATTACAAGTGTTGCGCTGACCGCATTGTATGCGTATCCGCTCTCACGGAGAGATCTGCCTTACCGGGGCTGGTTTGCCTTTTTCATCTTCTTCACGATGTTGTTCAATGGGGGTCTGGTACCTTGGTACCTGGTCTATGTCAACGTATTGGATCTGAAAAACTCCCTACTGGCACTCATTATGCCGCTACTGCTATCCCCATTCTTTGTACTGGTCATGCGTACATTCTTCGCGAACTCCATTCCGGTGTCTATTCTGGAATCGGCTCGGATTGATGGTGCGGGAGAATTGAGAACGTTTGCACGTATCGTGCTTCCGCTCTCTCTTCCCGTAATGGCAACCGTCGCGTTGTTCAGTACATTGAATTACTGGAATGACTGGTACCTTAGCATGATTTTTATATCAGATAACCGGACGATCAGCCTTCAGTACCTTATGTACCGGACGCTGCTCGATATTCAATATTTAACAACCAACTCCAACGTCTCTTCACAGATTTCGTCGCAGGGTGGATTGCTGAATCTGCCTAACAAAACTCTGCAAATGGCGATGGCTGTGGTCGGTATTGGTCCAATTGTACTGGCATATCCGTTCTTCCAGCGTTATTTCATCAAAGGTCTTACGGTTGGCGCTGTGAAGGGATAACTCTGAACCGGTTAGCGGAGTGGGCAAGGTAAATGAAGATGGACTGAAAGGGCATATACAGAAGTAGTTATCGATTTATTTGTGAATTGGGGAATTCGGTTGTATGGTTCAACACATGACAGGAGGGGTTCAATTGGTTAGATCATTAAAGGTATGGTCACGCATGATGGCAACGGTTATGGCGCTGAGCCTGGTGCTGGCAGCTTGCTCATCAGACAAGGGTGGAACAACAACACCTGGCGCAGAAGGCGGAGGAGCAAGTGAAGGTGGGGGCAAACCCTATGAAGTGACACTGTTCTACCCAGGGACACCACAGAAGGATGTCGCTCTGGTAGAAGCCGAGATTAACAAAAAGATGGAACCAAAGATCGGAGCCACGCTTAAGATCAATGCGATTGACTGGGGACAGTGGGATAACAAGCTGAATCTCATGATTTCCTCAGGTGAAAAATCAGACATTATCTTCACAGCAGCTTGGCAGAACTACACGGTGAATGTAGCTAAAGGCGCATTCTTGCCCTTGAATGATCTGCTTGATGCACATGGTCAGGATATTAAGAAAAACCTGGACCCTGCCTTTCTGGAAGGTTCCCAGGTGGACGGCGTGAATTACGGCGTTCCTACGAATAAGGAACTCGCGGCCACACGTGGTGTGTTGGTACGTAAAGATCTGGCTGACAAGTATAAGCTGGACCTGACAGCTGTAAAAACTTGGGCTGATCTGGAGCCTCTTCTCAAAACAATCAAGGAAAACGAGCCAGCCATCACACCATTCTATATGTCCAATACCAATGGTAACGGGCTGTTAGAGAATCTGGATTGGGATTATCTCGGTGATGCTTCCGTACCTGGAGTCATCTCCAAAACAGCAGGCGGAACAACGGTGCTGAATGAAGTGGAGACCCCTGAATTCAAAGAAGCGGCTGAACTCGCTCGCAAGTGGTATCAAGCGGGATATATCAACAGTGATGCTGCTACGTCCAATGTGTTCCCGAAAGACCAGGCGAAGGCTGGAAAAGCGTTTCTCTGGACAGATGGCATGAAGCCAGGCAAGGATAAAGAAGAAGAAGGGTATGTGGGTTTCCCACTCACTCAGATTGAGATGACACAGCCGACAATCACGACGGGTGATGCATCTGGAGCGATGCTCGCGATCTCCCGTTCTTCAGAGCAACCGGAGAAAGCAATGCAGGTCATTAACCTGCTGCATTCCGACAAGGAAATTAACAACTTGCTGAACTTCGGAATTGAAGGTACACATTATGTGAAAAAAGACGGACAGGATAATATCATTGCTCTCCCTGATGGCGTAGATGCCAACAGTCGTACCTACAATCCAGGTGCACAATGGCAACTGGGTAACCAATTCCTGAACTTCCTCTGGGATAATGAAGATCCACAGAAATGGGAGAAGTTCAAAGAGTTTAACGCCAAAGGTGTGAAGTCGCCAGCACTGGGCTTTACGTTCAACAGCCAATCTGTCAAAAATGAAATTGCGGCGGTCAACAACGTGAACAAACAGTTCAAGCCGGGTATGACATCGGGCGCCGTTGATCCAAATGAGATGATTCCGAAATATCTGGAGAAATTGAAAGCAGCGGGAATTGATAAAATTATTGCAGCCAAACAGGAACAACTTGATGCATTCTTGTCTAAGCAATAAATGATCGTCAGCCATGACAGAGAGACCTGTGTTATTACAAGCTCTTGTCAGCGGTGAAAATGGAGGACGTTTTCGGTGAACAGCCGAAGACGTTCTTTTTATTGTTGTTTTTTGGATTTGGATTGTTAATCATAAATAGGAAAAATATGATACAATAAGGTGGTTGATTAGGGGGTGTTCGTGTGTCGAGAATCAGACTTGTGTTCTCAGGGGCTTTATTGCTATTTGCTATCATCTTTACATTTAACCATCATCTTGGTTTTTCTGTTGGAGATACCATGCTGTCAGCAATAGGTATATCACCGTATACTACATCATATTTAAGTGGTGTACATATCACACTTTTCCTGGGGATGGGGATCTTCGCTTGCGGCTTTTACCTTACACGCAAAGAAATCGGGAAATCATTCCCCGGTCTTGCAAAAGGGTTATGGATCGTAGTTATCGCTATCATTCTCAGTTATTCGTACATGACGGATAAATTCATGTATATAGCCAAGTGGGGAGCTACAGGCATTAATGCGGTATCCTATGTACAGAATGCAAGCTCTTGTACCTTTAACGTGCTGAAAACGGGTGAGACCCGAGCCACCTGTGACCTTACACTCAAAAATTACGGCAGAGATTCGGTATCCGCCGTGTTATTGCCTGATCTCGCACGCAGTTATAAGTTTAAGGACGATCCACTGTTGGAAGCCTTGCAGTCTGTCCAGTTAAGGCCGGTACATGTTGAGATTGAACCCCATGGAACGTTTACAGGCAAGTTGGAGTTTTACGGGAAAGCGGAATCCCCTCTGTTCGTCAATGGAAAACTTATGGATATTGTGCTGGATGTAGGCGTGGATGGAGCGAATACGGTATTTGATTATGATATTCCATAGTTGATATTTTTATAGTAAAAAAGAATAATTACATAAACAGAAGTGGAATAAGGTTTGAGTAGAATAGAAGGATCAAGGCATATACTGAAATTAGAGAGAGCTGGCTAATCGCTGGCTCTTTTTGTGCGTGGAAGTTGCAATTAGTGCAGAAATGTTGGTTTTATCTCCTTCCCCCTTGAATTGGTAACGCTTACGCTAGATAATGAATCGGTTTGCCTCAAAAAAATAGTTTGTCTTTAGCGCTTACATCATTACAATTAATGTCACGACAAATTTAGACAAGGTGAGATGAAAAGATGTCATATCGGACAAACCTGTTTTCCAAAATGGTCATTCTTATTCTGATTATGCTGATTCCTGTAGTGCTTTTGTACTGGTACTCCAATCACAAAACAACAGCTGTTCTCAGAGATGAGTTGAATCGATCAAATAGTAACCAGCTTGAATTTTTCCAAAATCAAGTGAACACACACATCGAACTGTTATCCTCATGGCCGAATCTGCTCATACATGATCCTGATATCGGCAGCTTCCGGCGAATCTATGCGGACAGTAACTACTTTGATCTGGATGCGATCAACCTGGTCAAACGTATTCAGAATAAGCTGAGTATTCAGGAAAGTTCATCCAATTGGGCTACAAAGTTATATCTGTATTCTCCTTCGCTGGGAAGGGTGGTTTCCGAAAGGGACGCACGTTCTTACGATAAAGAAGCGCTAAGGGAAAATATCATTTCCGGCTGGGATGTACGCAAAATTCAGGATGGGGAAGATGATCGGTTCATGTTTAGCTGGATTACGGTATCTCCATACGGTATTAAGGACCCAGCTAATAATGCGGAAACGATTATTAAACTGGAGTTTGATAGTGATAACATTCGGGATATGCTGGACAAATTCAAGGACGATGGCAGGCATGACCCCTTCTATTTCCGTGAAGAATCGGGGGTTATCTATAATCGGACTTCAGATCGTTCATTAACGAATCAGTTGATGGAAGAACTGTCCGCCCACAAACTTCAGGACGTTGATAATCGTACAGTAGTGATCGGGGACGAGCCTTACATGGTTAACACCGTGAAATCCAGTACAACAGGCTGGTATTTGGTGGACTACATGCCGCTATCAGATATTCTGAAGCCCATTCATCAATCGAATATGCTGTTCTATTCTTCCATGATTTGTTTGTTGTTAATGAGTTTTGGTGTGGCGTATTTGTTCTATGTTCAGGTACAGGTACCAGTGAAACAACTCATTCGTGGGTTCCAGCGGTTGAAGCAGGAAGATTATTCAGTGAGGATTAAGCCAAAAGGCCGCAATGAATTCAGTTTCCTGTCCGAACGTTTCAACTTGATGGTGGAGCAGATCCAGCAGTTATTTGAACACGTTTATCTGGAACAGATTCATGTGCGTGAAGCCCGGTTGAAGCAGCTGCAATCGCAGATTAACCCGCACTTTTTCTATAATTGTTTCTCCTTCATTACAAGTATGGCGAAGCTGAAGCGTATGGACGCTGTTGTAGCGATGTCGCATAATCTATCGCGATATTATCGGTATACGACTAGACAGGAGCGGGACGTGGTACCGTTGACAGAAGAGATTGAATTTGTCAGCTGTTATCTGGAGATCCAACGGATGCGTATGGACCGCATTCACTACAAGATTTATCTGTCCGATGAGATGTTAAGACAGGAGGTTCCTCCACTCATCGTGCAACCACTGGTGGAGAATGCGGTGATTCACGGTATCGAAGCGGACGCGGAAGCCGGAGAAATAAGAGTATCCGGGGAAAAACAGGACGGTGTCATGGTTCTTGTGGTAGAAGATGATGGGCAAGGCATGACGCAGGAGGCACGTGAGGCGCTTCTGAGTAAGCTCAGGGGAACGATGGATCAGGAGATGGGCTGTGGCCTGTGGAATGTGAATCAGAGACTCCAGCTTCGATATGGGGAGCAGGCTGGGCTGGATGTAACGGAATCGGAACTTGGTGGATTACGCGTTACGCTGTCTTGGCCTGCCGAGCAGGAGTTTCTTCTGGAGAATGAAGGATAAGCACCTGGAATATGTAACGCATGATGAACGATGGAATCCATTGGCAGAATGAACGAAATAGGGAGTGAATCACTTGATTGATATATTACTGGTAGATGATGAGACATATGTAACAGAAAGTCTGGAACTTACGATCCCCTGGGGAGAGCTTGGAGTAACGACCGTGCTGCGTGCCGCATCCGGTAAGGAAGCGTTGGAGATTATGGAGGAAAATGCAGTAGACATCGTAGTTACGGATATTCGCATGCCTGGCATGTCCGGACTCGATCTCATTGCAGAGGTAAGCAAGCGCTGGTCTCATATTCGCTGTATTTTACTAACGGGTCACAGTGATTTTGATTATGCTAAAAAAGCCATTCAATTGCAGGCAGCGGATTATATCCTGAAACCCGTAAACGATGATGAGTTTATGGGTTCGGTGTCGGCAGCCATTGCGTCTCTTCGCGATGAGTGGGATGAATTTGATAAATATCACCGGCTTTTATACAGTCGGAAGTCTGACTATAAAATTTTACGGGAGAATCTCATGCATGATCTGCTGTTGGGGCGTGAGATCACGGCGCGGGCACTTCGGGAACAACTGCAACAATATGAGATTCATATTGATCCGGAACAATCGGCTGTGATGATGCTGATTCGCCTTACAGGACGTTTCTCATCAATGGACCAGCAGTCTCTGGATCTGATGGATTTTGCGGTAGGTAATATTGCAGAGGAAGTACTTGGAGAGCAATTTAACGTGTGGTTTGGTCGCGGCCCCCATGAGTGTCTGGTTATGTTCTTGCAGAATCAAGATCAGATCGAAGCTCCGCAGATGGACTTGGAGACGTTGAGAATCTCAGCTGAAACTTTCCGTGAGCATGTCATTCGATATTTACAGGGAGATCTGTCCATGGTAGTTACACCGTCATTTCCCTTTAATGAGTTGACAGCAGCTTATCGGAAAAGTCTGGGTTCGCTTGTCCTTTCAGGACCGGAAGAACACAAGATTATATATATGGACATGGATCAGGCGCTCAGCAAAAGACCGGAGAATGATGCGACGCAGGCGCTCGAAGAGCTGTACAAACCACCTGTACTTCCGCAATTGCTTGAGACCAAGCAATGGGAAGCGGCAGCGCGTAAGCTGAACACGGTCTTTGACGAGGCAGAAAAGGTTCGATTGTCCAGAGAACATGTGTATGAGATGTACCTGTCGGTAACTAATGCATTTATGTATATCGCCCATAAACAGGGGCATCTGGTGCATGAGATTGATCATGCGGGATTCGATCTGCTCCTTGCTCACCAGTTGATTCAATCACCCGAGAAGCTGCGGCGCTGGGCAACCGAGATGCTGGCGAAGCTTCAGGAAGAGTTGTCCGATCAGGAAGGTGTGCAGAGCCGCAGGCATGTAATCAAGCAGGTTCAGGAGCTGGTAACAAGAGATACAGGACAGGATCTGTCGGTGAAGATGATCGCGGACAAGGTATATTTACACCCCGTATATCTATCGAAAATTTACAAGGCAGAGACAGGGGAAGGTCTTGGGGACTACATGATTCGTATGCGCATGGAACGTGCTCTGTATCTGCTTAAGAATAGCAACAAAAAAATATACGAGATTACGAGTGAACTTGGTTATCAAAATCCGCAATATTTCAGCAAAATGTTCAAAAAACATTATGGTATGACACCAAATGAATTTCGGGATCAGGCATAATTACAACAACATTCCAGAATATAGGTTGGCAAAGGTGCAGAAATCTTGATTTCGTATCATAGGCTCAAAGGCCTGGTCAGCCTATAATGAAAGGGTAACCAAAACGATTTAAGGGGGAACAACATGAGAGCGCAATCAACGAAAAAGAGATTCTTGTCGCTTCTCGCTACAACGCTGTGTCTGACTGTCGTTCTTGCAGGATGTTCAGGAGGCAGTGGAGGCGGAGATAATGCAGCTTCAAACACAACAGGGACTGAAAACGAATACAAAGAGAAATACGATCCGCCAGTTACGATTACAACAGCTTGGGGAATTGATCCAGAGCTGAAATTCAAAAATGGCGAATCCATGGAAAATAACGTGGCAACCAAGTGGGCCAAAGATCAATTCGGTATTGAAATCAAATCGTTGTGGTCAGTAACAGACACAAACGGAGCATTTGCAACCAAGCTTCGTCTTGCGATGTCATCAGGACAGGAAATGCCTGATATTGTAAACGTGGGTGATAATCTGCTTGCTCAGGATCTGATTGATTCTGGAATGTATCAAGAAGTAGGGCCACTGTTCGATAAGTATGCTTCGGATACATGGAAAAAAGCAATTGAACAAGATCCAAACGTATGGAACCAATATAGTCGTGATGGCAAAAGAATGGGTATCCCTGTTCTGGACTATGCCTACAACAACGATTATCTATTGTGGATTCGTCAGGATTGGCTGGATAAGCTGAACATGAAGGCACCAAAAACCATCGACGAACTGGAAGCTGTTATGGAAGCATTTAAAAATAAAAACCCTGACGGCTTGGCTCCTGATAAAGTCACTCCGCTCAGCATTGGTTTCAAAACTTCCATGAATACATGGATGGGAGACCCATCTTGGATCTTCGGAGCATATGGAACATTGCCGTTCCAGTGGAATCTGGGGGAAGACGGCAAGCTGGAGTATGGCTCCATCAATCCGGGTATGAAACAAGGTTTGACCAAATTGAGCGAATGGCTCAAAAAAGGATATATCCCGCAGGAAGCAGCTCTATGGGATGAGAACAAAACAGCAGAGCCAGCAGTTGCAGGAACTGCCGGTATTATTCCAGGACCTTACTGGATGAGTGGATGGCCACTTCTCGATACAGTGAAAAATGTACCGAGTGCCGTGTGGAAACCGATTGAAATTCCTACCGGTCCTGAAGGAAAAGCGATGCGTCACGGAACACAGTTCGTTAATGGTGTTACGTTGATCAAAAAAGATATGGCACACCCAGAAGCATTCTTTACGTATCAGAACTACCTGTTCGACAATTATGCAGACCCGGCACCAGGTAGCCCTTATGATAACGGTCTGTTTGCAGGCTATGATTATCAACTGGATGCAAATGGAAAACAAATGCCGATTGACGAGATCGAAGGCGGATATGTGAACGTTGTACGTTATTTGCTTGTTCGTGACGGTGCTCGTATTCCAGATGCACAGATGAAAGCTCTGATGAATTTGGCCAATGGCAAAGAGCCTGAAACCAAGCTTGAAAAAGATGTTGCTGTCAACTACGGTAAAGAAACTCCAGCAGCAGCGAAAGTCTTGCTGAGCCAAGAAGAAATTTCCTTCAAAAACATGTTCACAGGTCCGACAACAAAGACAATGAAATCCAAGCTTGACTATCTGAACAAAATCGAGAATCAAGCATTTAACGAAATTATCTATGGCAAAAATCCGGTTGATGCGTTTGATACCTTTGTACAAACGTGGAAATCGGGCGGCGGTGACCAAATTACACAAGAGGTTAACGAATGGTATGACAGTGTGAAAAAATAGTTACAAGCAGCGCCCAGACGACTAACGTCTGGGTGCTTTTTTTTGTTTATTCAAGCTGAGGCAAAGTGGTTGAATTTGTGCCATTTATATTGCTTTTATGTGCTGTTTGGACCCCGTAAAAGGTTGATATAATCGCATTATAAGCCACTCAGGGAGTACTTGAGTAGGAAGAAATACAGGGGGAGCAATCATGAGAACTTTGAAACGCACTTGGCCATTCCACGTTATGCTGTTGCCAGCCATTATCTTTCTGATTATCTTCAGTTATGTGCCTATGGGCGGAATCATTATGGCGTTCCAGAACTACAAGCCATGGCTTGGGATTAGCGGTTCTGAATGGGTTGGGCTGGACAACTTTAGATATCTGTTTGAACGTGAAGACAGCTTACAGGTCATCTGGAACACATTGATTATTGCTGTACTTAAACTGATTTTTAATTTATTTGTTCCATTTGTTTTTGCCATTCTTTTGAATGAGGTTCGCAAGATGGCTGTACAGCGAACGATTCAAACACTCGTCTATTTACCTCACTTCTTGTCCTGGGTCATTCTGGGCGGGATTTTGATAGATCTGTTGTCAACAGGCGGCTTGGTTAACCGGGTGCTGGGAACCTTTGGACTCGGGCCATATTTCTTCCTGGGAGACAACAGTTGGTTCCGATCTACGGTCATTCTGACAGATGTGTGGAAAGAATTTGGCTATAACATGATTGTCTTTCTGGCTGCCCTTGCCGGAATTAATCCAGCATTGTACGAAGCAGCGGAGATTGACGGAGCAGGACGCTGGAAACAGACACTGCACATTACAATTCCTTCGCTTGTGCCGATGCTGATGGTTGTAGGAACACTGGCGCTTGGTAACGTACTGAATGCCGGATTTGACCAGATATTCAACTTGTATAACCCGCTCGTATATCAAACGGGTGACATCATTGATACATTTGTATATCGTTCCGCAATGCAGAATGGTGAGATGGGCTTTGCAACCGCGATCGGATTGTTCAAATCGGTTATTAGTATGATCTTGATCCTTGTATCGTACAGCTTAGCCAAAAAATACGCTGGATATCGCATATTCTAAACGAATGAACAGAGAAAGAAGGGACCACGATGTATCATAAATCATTGCCTTATCGCGTGTTTAATATAGTCAATACCTGCTTTCTGATTTTGGTCGCCATTATGTGTATCGTACCAATGATTCATGTACTGGCAGTATCCTTTAGTACAAAGGCTGCTGCCGACGCCAATCTGGTCAATCTCTGGCCCGTAGGTTTTTCACTTGAGGCATACAAAAAGACGATGAACAATCCAATTTTCTTGAACTCGCTCTGGATTTCACTTCTACGTACAGTGATTGGTACAGCTATTACCTTGCTGATTACGTTCCTGGCAGCGTATCCGTTGTCCAAAGAGAATAGTGAATTCAAAGGCAGAACGATCTACTCCTGGATTTTTGTATTCAGTATGATTTTCAACGGGGGACTGGTGCCGTTTTACATGGTTATCCAGAAGATCGGGTTGATGGATTCCTTCTGGGTACTGGTACTCCCTGGGGCAGTTAACACATTCCTTGTCATTCTGATGCTGAACTTCTTCCGCGGTATTCCAAAAGAGCTGGAGGAAGCGGCGCTGATGGATGGAGCTAACCATTTCAGAACATTGTTCAGGATCTTCCTTCCCATTTCGATGCCGTCCATTGCAACAATTGCATTGTTCAGTATGGTGTTCCACTGGAATTCCTGGTTTGATGGATTACTCTACATGAATAACGCCAAGGATTATCCACTTGCTACATTTATGCAAACGGTCATTATTGGACGTGATATGAGTAGCATGAGCATGAATCCAAAAGAAATGGAAGCTCTCTCTCAAACTACGGTAAGGGCAGCTCAGATCTTCATCGGAAGTGCACCAATCTTGATTGTGTATCCTTTCCTGCAACGTTTCTTTGTTAAAGGTATGACGTTGGGCTCAGTTAAAGGCTGAGCCTGTACCCCAAATTAATGGAGGTTGATACAGTGAGCAACTTGACGGAAAAGACATTCATTCTGGGAATGGATGTGTCCTTTATGGATGAAATCGAACAACATGGCGGGAGTTATAGTGATGTGGATGGCAAGGAACAAGACTTGCTGTCCATCCTGAAGATTAATGACGCTAACGCGATACGACTTCGAATCTGGAATGATCCTGTTGGTGGATTCTGCAATCTGGAACGGACGGTGGAGGTAGCCAAACGGATCAAGGAACAGGGATTGAAATTTTTGCTTGATTTCCATTATTCTGATCGCTGGGCTGATCCAGCCAATCAATGGAAGCCGAAAGCATGGGAGAATCTGTCCTATGAAGAGCTTCAACGTGCGGTATGTATGTATACGGCTGACGTTCTGAGAACGTTGAAGGAACACGATGCGCTTCCGGACATGGTGCAGGTGGGCAACGAGATTACACCAGGCATGTTATGGAATGAGGGACGTGTTAGTGGAGAAGAGCATGATACGGATGAACAGTGGGAGCGTTTTGCAGGCCTTGTGAAGTACGGAATTGCTGCGGTCAAATCCGTTGACGCGGATATTCAGATTATGATACATATTGATCGTGGTGGAGATAACGCCGAGAGCCGCAAGTTTTACGATCGATTTGAAGCACTGGGTGTGGAGTTTGATATCATTGGTCTCTCGTATTATCCTTGGTGGCATGGCACACTTGATGCGTTACGTGACAATCTGCATGATCTGGCCGAGCGTTATGGCAAACCGATCAATGTAGTTGAAACCGCTTATCCATGGACGCTGGAACAGCCGGAAGGCATTGAATGGATTTTGAATCAGGAAGATATGTTGTTACCAGGATACCCTGCAAGTGTAGAGGGACAGACCAAATATCTAAAGGATCTATTGCAGATTATTCGCGAAGTTCCTGGTGGTTTGGGGCACGGATTCTATTATTGGGAACCTGCCTGGATACCAAGTAAAGAAGAATGGTCCGTCGGTCATCCAAATAACTGGGGCAACCTCACCATGTTTGATTTTAAAGGTCGCAAGTTGGAATCGTTTACAGCACTTGCTACTGTTGAAGAATCAGATGTCGTGACATACGTATAATCTAGCGTAATACGTATCGTTCTGTGAAGTCGTTGTTATCGTATATAAACTAAAAAAAACAGTAATTAATGCAAGGGAGTTGTCCTTATGACATACAAATTTCCACCTGTAAGTTCCAAAGCCCCGCACATGTTGCATGGCGCAGACTATAACCCGGAGCAATGGCTCCGCTATCCTGAAGTTCTGGAAGAAGATATTCGCTTGATGAAGCTTGCCAAGTGTAACGTGATGTCCATTGGTATCTTCTCGTGGGTATCCCTTGAGCCTGAAGAGGGCGTATACACGTTTGAATGGCTGGATCAGGTGTTGGATCGTTTTGCAGCTAATGGCATCTATGCATTCCTCGCTACACCAAGTGGTGCTAGACCTGCTTGGATGTCCGCGAAGTACCCGGAAGTGCTCCGTGTATCCGAGAAGCGTGTCCGCAATCTGCATGGTTTCCGTCACAACCATTGTTATACTTCCCCGGTATACCGTGAGAAGGTTACTGCGATTAACACAAAACTGGCAGAACGTTATTCGGATCATCCGGCTGTAATCGGCTGGCATATCTCGAACGAGTTCGGCGGAGACTGTCATTGTGATTATTGTCAGGAAGCATTCCGTGGTTGGGTTCAGAAGAAGTATAAAACACTCGATGAACTGAATCATTCGTGGTGGACCACATTCTGGAGCCATACGGTTACAGACTGGAGTCAAGTGGAATCTCCGGCTCCACACGGTGAGACACAGGTACACGCAATGAATCTGGATTGGCGCCGTTTCGTTACGGATCAGACAGCTGATTTTATCGTGCATGAAACAAAACCATTGAAAGCTCAGAATCCTGATCTGCCAGTCACAACAAACCTGATGGAATTCTATGGCGGTCTGAACTATTGGAAGTTCGCTGATATTCTGGATTTCCTCTCTTGGGACAGTTATCCGACTTGGCATGATGCAGATGACGACGCGAAACAGGCATCCCGGATCGCAATGATGCATGATATCGTTCGTTCCATCAAAGGCGGTCAGCCGTTCTTGCTGATGGAGAGTACTCCAAGTTCTACGAATTGGCAAGATGTCAGCAAGCTGAAAAAACCTGGCATGCATCTGCTCTCTTCTCTCCAGGCTGTGGCACACGGTTCCGATAGTGTACAGTACTTCCAGTGGAGAAAAAGCCGGGGGTCCAGTGAGAAACTTCATGGTGCGGTGGTAGACCACGTAGGAACGGAACACACTCGAGTGTTCCAAGATGTCACCGACGTAGGAACGGCTCTTGAAGGCATGGAAGCTATTGTAGGAACAGCGGTTCCGGCAGAAGTTGCAATCATATTTGATTGGGAAAACCGCTGGGCCGTTAATGATTCCCAGGGTCCGCGTAATATCGGTGTGAAGTATGAGCAGACCGTGGAAGAGCATTACGAAGCGTTTTGGAAAAAGGGAGTCGCTGTAGACGTTATTGATATGGATGCAGATCTGTCCAAGTATAAGTTGCTGATTGCGCCAATGCTCTATCTGGTACGTGAAGGTGTCGGGGAACGCATTGAGAAGTTTGTAGAACAAGGTGGTACGTTTGTAGCAACTTACTGGTCTGGTATTGTTAACGAAAACGATCTGTGTTTCCTGGGTGGATTCCCAGGCCCGCTGCGTAAGACACTTGGCATCTGGTCCGAGGAAATTGACGGACTGCATGATCGTGATCTGAACGGAATCATTCCGGAGAAGGGCAATGAGCTTCAGCTCAATACAGCGTATGATGCAATTGAACTGTGTGATCTGATTCATCTGGAAGGCGCGAAGTCCCTGGCTACGTACCGTTCTGACTTTTATGCCGGACGTCCGGCATTGACGGTTAACCAGTTGGGTTCAGGAAAAGCATTTTACGTAGCGACACGTCTGAAAGCACCATTCTATGATGATTTCTATGCGAAACTAATGGCTGACCTGAACATTGAGCGTGGACTTGAAACCGAGCTGCCTGCCGGAACAACGGCACATACGCGTACAGATGGTACAGCTGACTATGTGTTTGTACAGAACTACACACCAGATGAGAAGCTGGTTGAACTAGATGGACAGTCCTATACCGATCTGCTCAGTGGTGATGCTGTGGAAGCAAGTCTCAGCTTGAAGCCATATGACATTTGTGTTCTGCGCAGACCGGCTGCCCGGAAATAATATAGGTTCTATATATTACTAAATAAATGAAGTTATTATTAAGAAGAGATTGCCCTGAAACGCCTGCATTGGTGTTCAGGGCATCTTTTTTATTTTATGCATTTGGCTGTTGAATGACTTTTTCTGGACAAGATAAAGGATAAACGTGTCCGCGTAGCGAAGACAAACACGTAACATGTAACTCAAGACTTTCAGTCTGGGAGGAATGGAAATGAATCAAAGGAATCTGGATGGTAACAGCATTATTATTCGACTGGAAATGACAACTAAGGATATCAAGTTTGGCGAAGTGGCTTCGGCCATCTCGGAAGCTGGGGGAGACATCATTGCCATCGACGTGATTTCCACCAATCAGGATGTAAGCGTGCGCGACTTGACGGTCGCCGTTACAGATGCACAAGATAACAGTAAAATTATAGAAGGGGTGCGCCAGCTCAAAGGTGTGTCCATTATTAACGTATCGGATCGGACGTTCCTGCTTCATCTGGGCGGTAAGATCGAAGTAACACCAAAGACCCCGATTCAAAACCGGGAAGATCTGTCACGTGTGTACACTCCGGATGTGGCTCGTGTGTGTTCAGCCATTTCAGAAGAACCCGGCAAAGCCTTCTCATTGACAATTAAACGGAATACAGTGGCCGTCATATCTGATGGCAGTGCAGTGCTTGGGCTTGGTAATATTGGGCCTCGTGCAGCGATGCCTGTCATGGAAGGTAAAGCGATGTTATTCAAACAATTTGCAGGTGTGGATGCTTTCCCAATCTGCCTGGACACACAGGATACCGAGGAAATCATACGTACTGTGAAAGCGATATCACCTGGTTTTGGCGGCATTAATCTGGAGGATATCTCGTCACCGCGTTGTTTCGAAATTGAACGTCGTCTGAATGACGAATTGGACATTCCTGTATTTCATGATGACCAGCATGGCACAGCGGTTGTGTTATATGCTGGTCTGATCAATGCGCTCAAACTGGTGGGCAAGTCCATTGAAGATGTGAAGATTGTGGTCTGTGGCATCGGTGCAGCAGGTGTAGCATGCAGCAACATATTATTGTCCGCGGGGGCCAGCCGGCTTATAGGTGTCGATCGTGAGGGTGCAATTGTACGAACACAAACCTATGAGAATGAAGTCTGGAGTGATTATGCAGCTCGTACTAATCCCGAACTGGAGACTGGCTCGCTGCGTGATGTCATTCGTGGAGCCGATGTGTTCATTGGCCTATCCCGCGGGAATCTGTTAACTCGCGAAGATGTAGAGACCATGGCAGAAGATCCAATCGTGTTTGCAATGGCAAACCCGGTGCCTGAGATTATGCCTGCCTTGGTGGAAGACATTGTGGCTGTAATGGCAACAGGACGATCCGATTATCCGAATCAGATCAACAACGTGTTATGTTTCCCGGGTATCTTCAGGGCAGTTCTGGATTGCCGAGCCACCGAAATTAATGAAGAAATGAAGCTGGCAGCCGCGCAAGCGATTGCTTCGGCCATTACGGACGAAGAGCGTACACGTTATTACATTATTCCGAGTGTGTTCAATGATAAAGTGGTCAAATCGATGCGCAGTCGCGTGATTGAAGCAGCTGTTAAGACGGGTGTAGCTCGGCGTATTCCTCGTGAACAGGCCCGTGAAGGCGGGGAATCGTAAGATGTCAGAGAACCCTCTTCAACCTGGCGGGAATCTGCAAGAATCAGGGCACATGCATAACATAGATGGAATAACGGCAGGAGAGGCTGTGCTGCGCGCCGCGCGATCCTTTGTTCAAGGGGACTCATCCAGGCATAGTGATGGTCATGACTGGCCGCACATTGAACGGGTAACGGCACTTGCGGTTGAACTCGCTCACCGCATGGGTGCAGATCCATTTGTCTGTGAGCTGGCTGCATTATTACATGATGTACCGGATGAGAAGCTGAATGAGAGCTTGGAAGCCGGGATGGCCAAACTGAATGACTGGTTGGATACCCAGCCTCTTGACCCGGATATACGTAATAAGGTTGTAGGTATTATTAGTACCATCTCATATGCGGGAGGACAGCGTCCTGCGGTCAGCTCGCTTGAAGCACAGGTTGTACAGGATGCGGATCGACTGGATGCATTGGGCGCGATTGGGATTGCGCGAACCTTTGCCTTTTCAGGAGCCAGGGGGCGCGAGATGTACGATCCGTCCCTTCCCCCACGGGAGCAGATGACCCGTGAGGAATATCGCAATGGGCGCAGCACAACGATAAATCACTTTTACGAGAAGTTGTTCAAGCTCAAGGATCTGATGAATACCTCCTATGGCAGGGAGCTGGCGGAACAGCGTCATGATTATATGGTGCAGTTCGTGGACCAGTTCAAAAGAGAATGGGAGGGCACGGACCGTTAGGCAGGCATAATAAGCATGAGTATTCCACAGAGGTATCATAAGTAACAGAGGCGAATCTTTGAAGTGGCGAAAATCCATTTTGAAGATTTGCTTCTTTTTGGGTTAATAATGTGTATTAACATACATAAAGAAATCAATTTCACATTACCACTGACTTATGACATGGCAACGGAAGACCTTACATGGTACAATAAATCGTTCTCCTGAATGAATTCAGGCAAAAAAAGAAATATGGGGTAATAATGAACATGATTATCAAATGTAAAATTTCAGGTTCGGTAAAGAGGAGGGGTCACCACCATGTCGTTTGGTGCACGTGTACTTAAGACGGGGATCGCGGTCACGCTTGCCTTGTACCTAAGCAGCCTGTTCTTGAACCCGCAATCTCCCGTGCCTGCCGCAATCGCGGCTATATTCGCCATGCAGCCTTCGATCTATCGTTCCTGGAAATACTTCCTGGATCAATTGCAAACGACCACGCTGGGAGCTATTGTCGCCCTGGTGGGGGGCATGGTGTTGTCCAATGAGCCAATCGCCGTTGGATTAATTATTGTACTTGTCATCATGATCTGTCTTAAATTGAATATGGGTGAGACGGTTGGCCTGACACTGGTCACGGTTGTATCCATTATGGAAGCCTCGGGTGACTGGCATTTTGCACTCAATCGTTTTCTGTTGACACTGGTTGGTATTGTATCGGCGTTTCTCATCAACATTACGGTATTTCCGCCGAAACCGAAGGTTCAGTTCGTGAAGCAGATCCATAGTGTATTCAGCGGTATGTCGTTGCTTCTGCGAACTTCGATCTCGGACGAGATCAAGGAAGTTGTATTCCGGGAGGAGAAAAGCAACCTGGGCGGTTCCATTAAGTCTTTGTCCGACAAGTATAACTTGTTCGAAGAGGAACAGAAAAAGATGAAACGTTCGAAATTCAGCGAAACTCGTCAGATGGTGGTCTACAAACAAATGCTGCTGAGTCTGCAAAAAGGGTATGAGGTGCTGGATTCGGTGGAACGCCACTATTTCCAGGCACCGCGGACAACGGACATGGATCAGTTTTTTGACTCACATCTTGAACTGGTTATCAAATTCCATGAGCATGCACTGCTCAAGTTCGAGGATAAGCTGAAGCCTAATGGGGAAGAGGCCGCACAGTTTGTATTGGATAATGACCGTTTCATGGAGCAGGCGATCACCCAGTTTGATATCGACAAGGAAGGGATGTTACGATTGTCCATCGTGGCTGCTGCCATTTATGATTATGGATATCAGTTGGAACGTCTGAATCGACTTGCCGAACATGTGCATAGCGCCAGTGAAGACAAAGAATCACAGGACAAAATTTTGAATTGGCTTAAGTGGCCTTGATAACGAATTGCGCTCCTGCTTGGCGATCATATACAATGTAGTTACAACATTGCCCGGACAATCGTGTCCGGGTTGTTTTGTCATACATACGGCTGAAGGGCATGAATGAATATTAACGAAACTGAGGGATAGAGACATGATTATAGAGGAATTGGACGCTGAACTAATGGAATGGTTGAGTGGGACAAATCTGGCGCATAAACAGCATGAAGCCATGCAACTGCTGACCGTATCCGAGGATCAGTGGCCGCATCAGGCGATGATTAGTATGGGGGAAGTGATTGCGATAAATCCGCATCAGCTTAGACTTGCTTTATGGCCAGGTACACAGACCAGTATGAACATGAGCAAAACAGGCAAGGCTACCTTGATTGCGGTTCAAGGACATCGATTGCTGCATATCCGTATAGAAGTAGAACGGCTGCCTGAGATGAAGGGAGCTGTTCATCCGAGGGATCGTTTTGAAGCACAAGTGCTCCATGTTCGTGTGGATCACGCGCCATATGCGGACATCACTTCAGGAATAACCTTTCAATTAAAAGATGAACTTGGAGCAATTACACGCTGGAAAGAGACAATTGAAGAATTACGAAAGTAGGCAGGAGAAGCTAAGTCAGATGAGGACCCGGTGATTGGGTAATAATGAAGAAGAAAACAACAAAAAACGCCTCCGCTTGCATCGGGACGTTGTCACTGGTACAATAAAAAATGGTTTTCAGAAAATTAGAACTAATTAACATATAATTAAAATGTTTACTTTCTAATAATTATACCATTGCCTTTTCGGGCTTGTCAAATGGGATTTTGAGGACACAATCCGGGGAAAGAGGGGCTATTAACATATGAGTACAGATCAGCAATGGAATGAGGAACAACAACGGGTCAACACCGTGACCGATCAGATTGAACGCAAGATCACAACGCTGGAAGATGAAGTTGGTTCCTTCCGTGACGAAGTGGTTGGCATGAGAAAAGACTTCTGGGATGAAGTCACAATGAACTTTAGTGAAGCGGATGATGTAGGGGAAACTTCAACCAGTATGCGGCAGCAGTCACAGGTACTGTCCGATCGGGAGCGCAGTCATCTCAATACAGCGGCTGCGTTGGACAAAATGAAACGACTGCATCATTCACCGTATTTTGGACGCATTGATTTTAAGGAAGATGGATATCCAAATGCAGAACGCATTTATCTCGGCATTGCATCATTGCTGGATGAGAAGGAAGAATCTTTTCTGGTCTACGACTGGCGTGCGCCAATCTCCAACCTGTATTATGACGGAGCACCGGGTCCAATCACGTATCATACACCCAGTGGGGAGATCAGCGGTGATATAGAGTTGAAGCGGCAGTTTGTCATTCGGGACGGACGTATCCGTTTGATGTTTGACACGGGGGTTACGATTGGTGATGAGCTGTTGCAGGCCGTGCTCAGTCGTACTTCGGATGCACAGATGAAGAGTATTGTAGCGACCATTCAGAAGGAGCAGAACCGGATTATCCGTAATGACCGGACACGCATGCTCATTGTGCAAGGCGCAGCCGGCAGTGGAAAAACATCCGCGGCGCTCCAGCGTGTGGCATATCTTCTCTATAAATACCGCGAGCATCTGCAAGCGGATCAGATGGTTCTTTTTTCACCGAATCCAATGTTCAACAGTTATGTCTCCACGGTACTGCCTGAGCTTGGGGAGGAAAACATGTTGCAAACGACCTTCCAGGAGTATCTGGAGCGCCGTTTGGGTCGTGAATATCAACTGGAAGATCCGTTTATTCAACTCGAATATGTACTTACGGGGACGGAAGATCCCGATTACGATGTGCGCATGTCCAGCATTCGCTTCAAGTCATCCGAATCTTTCCTGAAAGTCATTACACGTTATAAGGAAAGCATGTTGTCAGGTGGCATGAAATTCAAGCCGGTTCGCTTCCAAGGCCGAGCGATTGTCACGTCAGAGGCTATGGCTGAGAAATTCTACAGTTTTGAGTCATCCGTTAAGCTGGTGAGTCGACTGGAGATGTTACGGGACTGGATGCTGAAAGAACTGTCTGCCTTTGGTAAAGGTGAACTGGATGCGCCTTGGGTTGATCAGCAGCTTGATCTGATGGAGCCGGAGGATCTGCAACGTGCGTATCAACGGTTGAAGCGCAAGCAAAAAGGAACGACCCATACGTTTAATGACTTTGAGCAGGAAAGAGGGATTCTGGCACGTATGGTGGTCAGTGACCGACTCAAACCGTTGCGGAAATGGATTAAGTCATTACGATTCGTTGATATAAGACAATTATATGCACATCTATTCAATGATCAGGCTCAGATGGAGCGATTGCTGGATAACGAAGCGCTGCCTGCTCAATGGGATGAAATCTGTAAGATGACTTTACGCAGATTGAAGCTTCAGGAGTTGGCATATGAAGATATTACGCCATACTTGTACTTGCGTGAGCTTATGCTTGGATTCCATATTAACTCGAATATTCGTCATGTCATTATTGATGAAGCCCAGGATTATTCTGCGTTTCAGTTGGCATTTATGAAGAGATTGTTCCCACGGGCGAAAATAACAGCACTTGGTGACTTTAATCAGGCAATCTATGCCCACTCTTCAGTACTTAGTGGAACAGGACCCTTGACTAACCTGTACGGACCAGACAACACGGAAGTCATTGAGCTGACCAGAAGTTATCGATCTACCCGGGAGATCGTGGAGTTTACACGTGGCATGGTGCCTGGTGGGGAAGAGATTATTCCATTTAACCGCAGCGGTGAGAAACCTAAAGTGATCGTTTCTTCTGATTCCGAGCGTCATATAAACGTCATCACGACAGACCTGAAGCATTTGATTAAGGAAGGGTACGAATCGGTTGCAGTCATCTGCAAGACCGCCGAAGAGAGCAGAGACGTCCATGCTGCATTGAGCAAGGCACTGCCCACAGCACCGAAGTTAATCAAGAAAACGACGCTGGCCTTTGAGCAGGGTGTTCATGTCATCCCGGCGTATCTGGCCAAAGGTGTGGAGTTCGATGCTGTCCTGATCTATGACGGCTCTGCGGAGCAGTATGCCCAGGAGCATGAACGCAAGTTGTTCTACACGGCTTGCACACGAGCGATGCATCTACTGCACGTATACTGCGTGGGCACACCGAGTCCGTTCATTACCGCCCAGTCGGAAGAATGGTATGATCTTGGCAAGGTGTCTGCTGCGCAAGTGGACTGACATAACACTTCATCATATGCATGAAGAAGGCTTCCGTTCAATGGAACGGGAGTTTTTCTGTATATGATACATATATCGGGAAGAAGCTAGCTTAGCGAGGGAATTATATGTGATGAGGTTACAGCCATATAGGTGATCGTATTGATAAAAATACCTAACGTGAATTCGTAAGGATTGGGTCCCGTGGATAAAAATGACTTGATAATTTGTATTTAAGGACAAAGGATGTGATTTTTCTTTACACATGAGGTCCGGACTCATATAATCGTAACAATATATTTTTTTGGATCGTTTATTAAAGGAGGCAACAAAATGAACAAACCATCATTTGAACGGCCACTTATGGCCGATTGTGTACCTGATCTGGTCGCTACAGCACGGGGAGATTTGCCAGCGACTTTGGTCATTCGGGGAGGTACGCTGGTCAACGTGATATCGGGTGAGATTTTGCCTGAGATGTCCATAGCTGTACAGGGAGCTCGAATCGCTTATGTCGGTAAAGATGTAAGCCACACCATCGGAGAACATACCCGGATTATTGAAGCAAACGGTAAGTATATCGCTCCTGGTCTGCTGGATGGACACTGCCATATTGAAAGTACACAGATGAAAGTAACCGAGTTTGCGAGAGCGGTATTGCCTTCAGGCACGACCGGAGGTTTCTTTGACCCACATGAGATCTCTAACGTGCTTGGTCTCAAAGGTCTGAGACTGATGCTGGATGAAGCGCGGACCACACCGATGGCTGCTTATATGCAGGTGGCTTCCTGTGTGCCTTCCACTCATCCAGGACTGGAGACCACAGGTGCTTATATCGGGCCTGAAGAGGTAGCTGAGGCTCTTTCCTGGGGGCCGGACATGATTGGCCTTGGTGAAGTGATGAACTTCCCTGGGGTGGTTTATGGGGATGAGACGATGATTGGTGAGATACAGGCAACGCTCCGGGCAGGTAAAGTGGCAGATGGTCATTTCACATGGGCAGCAGATGACTGGCGTCTGCCAGCGTATGCAGCGAGTGGTGTTACAGGGGATCATGAGTGTGTGACCAAAGAAGATGTGGTTGAACGTCTGCGACTCGGGATGTACGCGAAGATGCGCCAAGGTTCGGCATGGCATGATGTGGCTGAGACAATCAAAGCTTGTACCGAGCTTGGACTGGATACACGCCGGATGATGCTGGTGACCGATGACCGAAGCTCCGAATCCCTGCTCAAAGAAGGACATATGGACTTTGTTGTTCGTCTCGCAATCTCCCAAGGTGTGAAGCCGGTCACGGCTTTCCAGATGGCCACCATTAATACGGCTGAGCGCTTTGGTGTTGCGCGCGACATTGGTGCGGTGATTCCGGGCAATATAGCCGATATTATTCTACTGGACGGCCGATTGGCGGATGTACGTGTGGGCATGACGATTGCTGCCGGGCAAGTAGTGGCCGAGAACGGGAAAATGACGGCGGTTTGGGACAGCTTCACGTACCCGGAAGAAGCGCTGAACACGGTGAAGTTAGAAGCTAATATTCAGCCAGAAGATCTGGAACTTGCTGCACCCATTACAGAGGGTACGATTGGTGCCAAAATCATTCATGTGACAGAGAACCATGTAGATACAAAGGAGAAACACCTGCCTGTTACCGTAGAGAATGGCAAGGTTGTGGTTTCAACTTCAGGGGAAGTATGCAAAATTGCGGTACTGGAGCGTCACAAACAAACCGGGAATCGGGCGGTTGCGCTTGTTGGAGGCATTGGCTTCACATCACCTGCAGCGATTGCGATGACGGTTGCTCATGATAGTCACAACCTGTTGATTATTGGTAATGATGATGCGCTAATGGCTGAAGCCGGTAATCGCGTCATTCGTATGCAGGGCGGGGTGGCCGTGGTAACGGCAGCAGGGGTAACCGAATTCCCGCTGCGGATTGCAGGTTTGATGTCAACCGAGCCATTTGAAGTCGTTGCAGCCCAATCGGAAGCAGTCAGTGAAGCTTTACAGTCCGCAGGATGTACGTTGAATAATGCGTTCATGACGCTTTCGTTATTGGCGCTGGTTGTGATTCCAGAATTACGTTTGTCCGACAAGGGTCTTGTGCGGATCTCGGCAGAAGGCATAGAACTGGTGTCCCTTTTCGATGAAGTGGTGGACGGTACACCGGTAACTCTATCGGGTAATGAATGAACGGAAATGTCGACTAGACATCATTAAATAGGATTCCATATAAAGCCGCCTTAGGGCGGTTTTTTGGTGTGTTTTGAGAGAAAACGCTTTCTAGGTCTTCTGGAGCTTGGTGTTCATATGGCAATAATGACTGAAGTCATGCTGGAATAAGGGTGAATTTAGAAAATAGTGAATAATTGCGACTTTTGAACTATACATACAGAACTACGAATTCCCGAAATATAGTTATATGATTCTTTCGTAGTGAGTCTTAAAGATGATATTGCATATAGAAGCAATCCAAATTCGTCGTACCTAATAAATATCCATTAAATGAATATGAAACGACACAATTTCATCCAGATTTGCACGTCAGAGCTGATAACTTCAGAGGGAGTGTACAAATATGAAAAGCAAAATGGGTTACCGTTTTATCGTATTACTGAGTTGTTTGATCCTGTGTGCGAGTACAGCCTGTTCTTCCAAAGCCATTGCGGATGGTTCAGTTGACAGTTATGCAACGATTCATGGAAAACTTGATGCACCGGTGAGAGCGACATGGGTATGGGATACCACCCAGATCCGAAGTAATCCTCAAGAGGTGTTAAATTACGCTACAGCGAACAAGATCAATACGATCTATCTGCAGATGAACCGGGATATAAAGATTCCTGAGTATAAAAGTTTTATCCGCCAGGCGAGAGCCAAGAACATTGCGGTTGACGTCATGGATGGAAGATCAGCCTGGGGGCTGACGGAAAGTCGGGAGCAGATTGCATCTTTCCTGGACTGGATCGAGGCATATCAGGCGCAGGCGTTGTCCAATGAGAAATTTGCTGGTATTCATCTGGATATTGAGCCACATGTGCACCCACAATGGAAAATCAATCAAGCCAGTGTAATTACGCAGTGGCAAGGCAATGTGGAGTATATTGTTGAGCGAGCATCACGGATGAAAATGCCGGTAGCGGCTGATCTGCCTTTCTGGCTGGATAACTACAAAATTCCGGGTTCCACGATGGCCGTAAGCAGTTGGATGATTCGCAAGTTTGATTCCATCACCATTATGGCTTACCGCGATACAGCTGCTGCAATCTATAGTGTAGCGAAGGATGAACTTGCAGAAGCAGCTCTGCTTGGCAAGACGATCTCAATCGCCGTGGAAACAAAGCAAAGTAAGGAAGGCGACTTCATTACTTTTTATGAAGAGGGATCTGCTTATATGGAAGCACAATTAAAATTGGTCGAAAAAATGGCTTCAGTACATGCGTCCTTTAACGGTTTCTCCGTACATGAGTACACTTCATGGAAGACACTGAAAAAGTGAGGCCAATGTTAAGCTTCAAAGCGTAAGACTGATAGAGCGAATGAGATGAGTTTAACTGAGTCAGTGTGGCTCAGATCAGAGCGTTATCTTACTCGTTGGCTGGAAAGTTGATAAAGAATATAAAGAAGGTGTTTGCAGCTGAATAGCTGTGAGCACCTTCTTATTTTTACACCTGAACTAGGGCAGACTCCATTCCTACGTTCTCATAGAACATTTTGCGATACTGTGAAGGTGTGGTGGCTTTATGCTTTTTAAATGTAGTGATGAAGTAGCTTAGATGCTCAAAACCCACATCCATGGCGATATCAACAATTTTGTGATCCGTATTCTCAAGCTGAACGCAGGCCTGTTGAACACGGTAATAGTTAATGTAATCAACAGGTGTTTTCTGCACCATTTGTTTGAAGAAACGGCAGAAGTGTCCTTCACTCATATTGGCTTCATCGGCCAGTTCTTTCAGCTTCAATGGTTCAGGATAACGCTTGTGGATATACCCGAGTACGGATTTCAGGCGCTCTACCTTGTCATGACTCCCTGTAGCTACGGTGCCTTTGAGCGGAGCAGGTCTCATATGTTCGAACATTCGGGCAAATATGAGGTAAAGGTAAGCTTTCGTTGACATTTCACACGTTTCGGTTCGGCTAGCATGATCTGCAAATATACGTTTCAGGAGATCCAGAATTTCTTGTCCCCAATCCTCATCTGCCTTGATATGACTTGGGGGAATCACCGTTTTTCGTACCAGTGGACCGATGAATTTCTCTTGGACCGTATCGAAGTTACGGCTGCCAAGTAGCTCGGGATTAAATACAATGGAAGAGAATACGCAGGGAACATCGCCCTTCAGATACCCCGCATGAATCTCACCTCGATTGATGAAAATGGCTTCTCCAGCCTGTACCTCAACGGTGTTCATATCAATCTGAAAGACGGCGCAGCCCTGGGTCACCATGGTGAACTCCATCTCATCATGCCAGTGGCAATCGAGGATGCTATCCCCGTTCAGTTGTTGAATATCCGGGTACACACTGACGGGATACATGGCATTGCCGTGAATCCGGTCTTCCCGTAATCGTTCACGTTCCATATCAGATTCTCCTTTTGTATCATTATTAATGTAATCGTTTCCATAGATTGGTGATGATGTTTAAGAATCGGATGTTTATTATCAAAATCGTGATATATTTGGTCAAAATAAGAGAAGAATTCCGTGATTAATATCAATATTATTATAATATAACCAAAGGGGGAAAGAAAACATGAAATTTACTGATGGATTCTGGATGACTCGTGAAGGGTACCAGATTCAAAACCCGACTGACATTCGTGATATTGTGCCAAAAGACAATTCTGTGACCGTATATGCGGCAACTAAATATATTCGTTCCAAAGGCGACACGTTGAACGGTACATTGCTGAAAGCAACGTACAGCTCACCAATGCCTAACGTTATTCGTGTAACTCTGAATCACCATAAAGGTGGCGTGAAAAAAGGGCCTATATTTGAGCTTAACACACAAGAAGCCAACGTTGAGATCTCAAAAAATGAACAAGGTGCTGTTTTGAAAAGCGGCAATCTGGAAGTTCAAATCGACAAAACAAATGGTTGGGACATTAGCTTCCTGTATGGAGGAAAACGGATTACAGGTAGCGGTCAAAGAGCTGCTGGTTATATTACAGGTCCAAGCAAGGAAGCATACTTCCGCGAGCAGCTTGATCTCGGTATTGGTGAATACGTTTACGGACTCGGTGAGCGCTTCACGCCGTTTGTTAAGAATGGCCAAATCGTAGATACCTGGAATGAGGACGGCGGTACAAGCAGTGAGCAGTCTTATAAGAACATTCCGTTCTACCTGTCCAATAAAGGATATGGCGTATTTGTAAACCATCCTGAACGCGTATCGTATGAGATTGCATCCGAGAATGTATCTAAAGTTCAGTTCAGCGTAGAGGGCGAGACATTGGAGTACTTCATTATCGGCGGTGAAAATCCTAAGGATGTACTTGATAATTATACGAAATTAACAGGTAAACCAGCGCTTCCACCGGCATGGACTTTTGGTCTGTGGCTGACAACATCATTCACAACGGATTATGACGAAGCAACGGTTAACCATTTCGTAGATGGCATGGCTGAACGTGATCTTCCGCTGTCTGTATTCCATTTTGACTGCTTCTGGATGAAGGAATACCAATGGTCTGATTTTGTATGGGATGAAGCGATGTTCCCGGATCCGGAAGGCATGCTTGCACGTCTGAAAGAGAAGGGTCTTAAAATCTGTGCTTGGATCAATCCATATATTGCAGAAAAGTCCTACTTGTTCGATGAAGGTATGGAGAACGGTTATCTGGTGAAAACAGCGGATGGCAGCGTATGGCAATGGGATATGTGGCAAGCAGGTATGGCTCTGGTTGACTTCACAAATCCGGATGCTGTGAACTGGTATAAGAGCAAGCTGGAAGTCCTGCTGGATCAAGGTGTAGATTCCTTCAAGACCGACTTCGGTGAAAGAATTCCGACAGATGTTGTGTACTTCGATGGTTCTGATCCGGTTAAAATGCACAACTATTATACACAGCTCTATAACAAAGCTGTATTTGAATTGCTCGAAGAGAAGATTGGCAAAAACGAAGCTGCCCTGTTTGCACGCTCTGCAACAGCAGGTGGTCAACAGTTCCCGGTTCACTGGGGCGGTGACTGCTCTTCCACGTATGAATCCATGGCTGAATCACTTCGCGGTGGCCTCTCACTGGGACTTTCCGGTTTCGGATTCTGGAGCCATGATATCAGTGGTTTTGAAAGCACAGCGAGCCCTGACGTATACAAACGCTGGGTACAATTCGGACTGTTATCTTCACACAGTCGCCTGCACGGAAGCACTTCGTATCGTGTGCCTTGGTTGTTTGACGAGGAATCCGTGGACGTTGTTCGTGACTTTACCAAACTCAAAATCAGCCTGATGCCGTACCTGTACAATTCTGCGGTGGAGTCAACGGTAAAAGGGATTCCGATGATGCGCGCTATGCTGCTGGACTTCCCAGAGGACCCAACAACATACAGCCTGGATACGCAATATATGTTTGGTGACTCGATTCTGGTGGCTCCAATCTTCAATAAGGAGGGTGATGTTCGTTATTACCTGCCTGAAGGAACTTGGACGAACTATCTGACAGGAGCGAAAGTACAAGGTGGACGCTGGATCAGTGAAAACCATGACTTCAAAACACTGCCAATGATGGTTAAGCCAAACAGCTTGATCGCTGTCGGTGCGGTGGATAGCAAACCGGATTATGACTTTGCGAATGATGTGTCCTTGCACTTGTTCGAACTGGCTGACGGTCAAACGGCTCAAGCTGTCGTTGTGAACCAAGCGGCTGAACAGGAGCTGACAGTTAACGTTACACGTAATGGATCAGTGCTGGATGTTCGTGCTGAAGGTGCGGGCAAACCATGGAGCTTGGTGCTTCGCGGCATTGAGAGTGTATCCAGCGTTGAAGGTGGTTCCCAAGTGTCTGGTGCAAATGGTGTTGTTGTTACAGCAGCAACAGGCGCAAGCGCGCTTACAATCCAACTGTAAAATGATATAGTAAAAGAAAAGGACGGTGCCGAAAGGTGCCGTCTGTTTGTCTACGATGATAGGAGATTGAATGAAATGAGTACAATGAATTCGGGTTTGCACTGTACGATATCAGCAGAGATGCTGCATCAACTGGTAGAAATTCATTTTGGAAGCGGTACCAAAGTGAAGGAGTTTGGTCTTCTGCAAGGTGGACTTTTTAATACAACCTATCGGATTCACCTTGAACATACATCCTATACGGATGTGATTTTACGATTGGCTCCAGAGCGGGGAGAGATGGCGGCTGGTTCTGCGAGTGATCCACTATTTTCGTTCGAACGCACGATGATGGCGGCTGAACCGATTGTATATGAATATTACCGCAAGGCAGGCATTCCTGCTCCCAACATTATCGCCTGTGATGACAGCGGGTCCATCATTCCAAGAACGTACATGTTTATGGCGTTTATCCCGAGTAAGCAGCTGGACCACGCATCAATTTCAGACATAGACAAAGAGCGATTGTATCATCAGCTTGGCGAGTATACCGCCATCATGCATCAGATCGAGGGTACATCGTTTGGCTGGCCGCAGGGGGATGGGACGATTAAAGGCTCGGATCATTGGTCCGAGGTGCTGCACTCTTTTGCAGAAGAAACGGCACTTAAAGCGGCACAAGCCAATTATATGTCAGGTGTGGGAGAAGAGATCGCTGCTATTTTCATCAAAAATAAAGACTTATTTGATCAAGTGTCCCGTCCGGTACTCGTTCATAATGACCTGTGGGAAGCGAATGTACTTGTTCATGAGAAACAAGGTGAGCTAAACATTGCGGCAATCATTGACGGAGATCGTTCCATGTTTGCCGACAGGGAGTTTGAAGCCCTATTGTCGTCAGAATCAGCGGCTTTTTATGAAGGATATGATCGTCCTCTGGACTCATCTGTTGAAGGACAGGCACGCAGGCTTGCCTACCGAATACTGTCTTCGTATTTTAATGCCTATGTTCATGAACATCAGGTTAATCAACCTGAAGATGGTCAGAAGTATCGCCAGCGTACGCTGGATTTACTGGAGCAATGGAGGCAACTGGAATACAACTAACTCGTAGGAGGAATGCAGGATGAAGGAGTATCATCAATACCCGATGTGGGACCCGTCACGTTCACTTGAGGAACGTTTGGATGACCTGATTGCACGATTGACAACGGAGGAGAAGATCAGACTAATTCCTACACGCGAAGCAGCTGTACCAAGACTGGGCATTCCAGCCTACAACGTTGGGGGCGAGGCTGCCCACGGGGTTGCATGGAAAGGGGAGGCGACGGTGTTTCCGCAACCTCTCGGTCTATCGAGTACCTGGAATACGAGACTTATGCAGGAGATTGGTTCCGTTATTGGCGATGAAGCGAGGGCATACCATCACCGTGATCCTGAAGTTCACGGGTTAACATTGTGGGCACCAACGGTTGACTTGGAACGTGACCCACGTTGGGGTAGAACAGAAGAAGGGTATGGTGAGGACCCGGTCCTCACGGGAGAAATGTCGGCAGCACTCGTTAAAGGCATGCAGGGAAATGATCCTTTTTATCTTAAAATGGTCGCGACATTGAAACACTTTTTTGCCAATAATAATGAGAAAGATCGGCTAAATTGTTCATCCAGCATCGACCCTCGCAATTTGCGGGAATACTATCTAAAAGCATTTGAAACGCCATTTGTGGAAGGCGGAGCCTTGTCCATGATGACAGCTTACAATTCCATCAATGGTACACCTGCCATTGAAAGTCCATATGTGAATGATGTGGTTAAGGGTGAGTGGGCGATGCCAGGTTTCATTGTATGTGATGGTGGAGACCTGTCACAGACGGTGAATTATCATGGTTATCATACCAGCCATGCCGAGTCAGCAGCAGGTGCGTTGAAGGCAGGAGTGGATTGTCTTACAGATGAAGTTGATCTTGTTGTATCTGCTCTGGAGGAGGCTCTTGACCGGAATCTGTTGGAGGTCACTGATTTGGACCGAGCGATTCGTAACATCTTTGGTGTGCGGATGCGACTTGGACAACTCGATCAGTCGGGGCAAAATCCATATGCGTCTATTCCCGAGTCGGTATTATGTGCACCGGAGCACGCCAAACTCAGTTATCGTGTCGCTGCTGAATCCATTGTTTTGCTCCAAAATGATGGATTACTTCCGTTGCAGCCAGAAGTGTTGCAGAAAATCAGTGTGATTGGACCACTTGCGGATGTTGTCTATACCGATTGGTACAGTGGCACACTGCCTTATCGTGTATCCGTTCTCGATGGACTGCGTAATCGACTACCTCAATCAGACATAACGTATGCAGATGGGAATGACCGTATTCAGCTGAAGACAACAGACGGACAAGTTGTAACTCTTGGTGCGCAAGGTACACTCGTCGCTGTACCGGAAGCCAGTGCACCTACAGCCGCCGAATTTGTACATCAGGATTGGGGTTGGGGAAGTCATACGCTGAGAAGTGTGAACAATAATCGATACGTTAGCTTAACCGAGCAAGGTATCTATCAGGCAAATGCACCGGAGATTGGTGGCTGGTTCGTGAAGGAAGTTGTTCGCATAGATCCTCTAACGGATGGAAGTAACACCTTGCGGACGTGGAACGGTATTCCTGTTGGGCTGAGCGAATATCAGGGACAGTCTGCTGTATCTCCACTCCGGCCACAAGGAGAACAGACTACAGCTACAGGTACAAATCCGAATGATATTGGTGACTATGGACACGCAAGTCAATCACCAGGCAATACACAGATACCTTCTGCATTCAATATTGATATTGTGACAAGCGGAATACAACAAGCTGTAGAAGCTGCACGTAGCAGTCAGGCATCTGTCGTTGTTGTTGGAAACAGCCCACATATCAACGGCAAAGAAGAAATTGACCGCCCAAGTTTGCTGCTTCCGTCGAGTCAGGTCGAGCTTGTCAAAGCCGTGTGTGAAGCCAATCCCAATACAGTGGTTGTCATTATGGGCAGTTATCCATTTGCCTTGCAGGAGTTAAAAGGTATTGCCCGCGCAATCGTTTATATGACACATGCTGGTCAGGAATTGGGGAACGCGCTTGCAGATGTGCTGTTAGGTCATTATGCCCCGGCAGGCAGATTGAACATGACATGGTATGAAGATGAATCACAGCTTCCTGACATGATGGATTATGACATCATTCAGAATGGCATGACCTATATGTATCATGAAGGACCGGTTCAATATGCATTTGGTCATGGCCTGACGTATTCGGAATTCGAATACGAAGCGATTCGTGTAAGTCGCAGTGCTACAGAGGAATCCACCACCACAGATCAATTGAAGATTGAAGTGGAGATACACAATACAGGTGAACTTGACAGTGATGAAGTCGTACAGATCTATGGAACTGCACATACCTCGCGAGTGAAACGCGCTCAGAAGCAACTGCTTGCTTTCCGCCGTGTTCATGTCAAAGCAGGGACACGTGTTACGATAAGTTTCGAGGTTCCTGTTCAAAAGCTGGCGCTATGGGATGTTACCCGAGATCGATACTGCCTGGAGACAGCAACCTGGGCCATCCTGGCAGGGCGTTCTTCCGCAGATATACGTCAGTCGGCTGATATTAAAATTGAAGGTGAGACGATTCCGGATCGTCCGCTTTATTTGCTTACCTTTGCCGAGAATTACGATGCTTGTGCAGGTGTTCTACTGGATGAATGTCTGGAAGGACGTTCGGCAGTTCGGGCAATCACTCCAGAGGAACCCTTATATCGAGAGGAGCAATCGTCCTGGATCGCTTTCAACCATAATGCTGTTCAAGAAGTACAAGGATTTGAAGCCAGAGTGGCAGCTTTTGGGGAAGAGGGCAGTCTGGAGATTCGTTCCGGAGGACTGGAGGGCGAACTGCTCGGTGTATGTGAAGTTTCTGGACCTGGAGGCAGTGTGAATGGGAAAGATATCAAGTGGACAACAGTCCACTGTTCGCTTGAGGCGACACATAAGGTGAATGAGCTGTATATTATTTTCAAAGGTGGAGCAGCGTTACGGCACTTTAGATTGTTGTAGTTGTAGCATGTCCTGAATAATCAACCTCCGAAACAAGCACAATAATGCTGTTGTGTGTAGAACCTGTAAAGGTGGTTGTGGTATGAATGATAAAAAGTGGGACCTCGTCGCACTTGCTTCCATCCCTTTAATTATGACCTTGGGTAACTCCATGCTAATACCGATCCTGCCACAGATTGAACGTGAGTTGAAGGTATCTGCATTCAAGGTCAGTATGCTTATTACAGTCTACGCTGTAGTTGCCATTCTGCTTATTCCACTCGCAGGGTATTTGTCTGATCGTTTTGGCAGAAAAGCAGTCATTATTCCCAGCCTTATCATTGCAGCTGTCGGGGGTGCTGTATCTGGTGTGGCTGCATGGATTCTGGATGGAAATGTAGCTTACTGGGCTATTTTGGGTGGCAGGTTATTGCAGGGGGTTGGAGCCGCCGGCGCATTCCCTATTGTCATTCCATTGGTTGGGGACATGTTCAATGATGAAGATCAGGTTAGCAAAAGCTTGGGAATCATTGAAACCTCAAATACGTTTGGTAAAGTGTTAAGTCCGATTTTGGGTGCAGCACTAGCTGTTTGGCTGTGGTTTTTACCATTTGTGGCTATTCCTGTATTATGTGTGATTTCGTTGATTCTAGTTATTTTCCTAGTGAAAACACCCAAGAAAAAAGAAAAGCCCCCCACCTTTACGGAATTTGTGGCTTCCATTCGGGATGTATTGAAAGAAAAAGGACGATGGTTGTACGCCTTGTTTGCAATTGGTGGAATTTGCATGTTTATTCTTTTTGGTGTGCTTTATTATCTATCCGAGACGTTGGAGAGCGAGTTCGCCATGAAAGGGGTCGTAAAAGGCCTTGTACTTGCGATTCCGTTGGCAGCCTTATGTCTTTTTTCCTTTTTCGGAGGAAAGTGGATTGGAAAGAGTAAGCCTCGCATGAAATGGCTCGGATTCGCAGGACTTGTTCTTGTAACCGTTTCGCTGGGTGTTATTGGAATTTTCGATAATATCTTCGTTGTGGTGGGATTGTTCACATTAGGAAGTGCGGGAATAGGAGCAACTTTACCGTGTCTGGATGCCCTTATTACTGAGGGAGTAGACAAGAAACAGCGTGGTACGATTACGGGTTTGTTCAGCAGCATGCGATTCATCGGTGTATCGCTTGGTCCTCCTGTTGTATCTCTGTTGATTGGCACACAACATTTTTGGCTTTTTGGTGTGCTCGCCGCATCTGGAGCTGTAGGGGCATTGCTCACCTTATTTGCGGTCAAACCCGATAAGGGAGACCAACCTACTTCAGGAAGTGGACATAAACAGGATGAACGGCATATCGATCGGATTGAGACGAGTCGAGGTTATGCTCCTATACGGCGCAAGAAAAGTCCACTCTAGATGGATGTTATTGCCAACAATTCATTCTTATCTTTAATTGAACACCATGGACACATAAAAAACGCGTTTACGCCTGAGAAAGTATACATCCTCGGTGTAAACGCGTTTTCTTAATCATAAGAATAAACCTCGTAATCGTGTCACTCCCATTGACGGGTTTATTTCTTATTTCTGGGATCTTGCGTATTATGTTCGGAATCCTTGGGCTGACCTGTATTTGTTGCAGGTATATGCGTATGAGCGAGCAGAGCATGAGGTTCAATGGAGAAGCTGCCGCTTCGTTTTCCCTGAATCAGATAGATAAGCAAGAACAGAATCATAAACATCACGGAATATCGATACATATCGGTATAACTGGTTATGGCCGCAATGGCGCCAAGAAGAAGGGCACCGGTTGCGATACCCAGATCCAGCGAGTTCAAAAACATACCATTAGCCATACCCCGCTGAGATGGAGATACAACTTGAATCATCCAGGTCTGCAGAGACGACTGCATGGAACCATAGCCAATCCCGTAGATAAAGGCAGCAATGAACAAGGTAGACATGGAGGTTGCATACGAGAGCAGAATGAGGCCAACCGCAATAAATATAGCCCCTGGAATGAGCAGGGCTTTTGGACCCTTATTGTCATAGATCCGTCCTGCAAAGGGTCTAACCAATAACACGGCGAGTGCATTGAACAAAAAGAACAGCGCAGGATTGGCCAGATTGGCTTCCTTGCCATACAGAACGATGAATCCTACAAGTCCACCATAGGTGATGGATAACAGGCAATTCAGCACACTGGGCAGAATCAGCTTACGGTTGAAAGGTGTCTTCTGTTTTGGGTTGGACCCTGAAGCGCTTGTTGTGGCTTGTGGCATGATGGTTGTACTGTTATCGGTTCTGACTGCTTTTTTGCGTGTCAGCGAATAACTCAGTGGATAGATCACAGCGAGGACACCCGCAGTACATAACATGAGGGTTACAAATCCAGCACCCTGTAGCAGAGTGACCCCAATAATTGGCCCCATAGACATAGCCAGGCTAGTCGATAGACCAAAGTAACCCATACCTTCACCCATTCGTTTGACGGGCACAATGTCCGAGGCCATCGTTGGAAAAGCGGTACTGCTCATACCAAACCCGATACCAAACAACATTCTCAGCAACAAGAGCACGGCTATACCGGCAGCAAAATAATAGCCGAGCGTTGCCAGCAGGGCTACGGACAGGCCTATATAGATCATGGCGTTACGAAGGCCCTTCTCCAGTGCTTTCGCGGAATAGAGACGGGCTGCAATGGCACTTAGTGCAAACAGACAGGTGAATAAACTTACTTCAAATGCATTGGCGTGAAATCGCTCCTGAACGTAGGACGGAAGCGGAGAGACGATCATGTGCAGTTGCAAGAACAACAAGAAGTTGCACAGCATCAGCAGAATAAAATCGGTGGTCCATAGTCTAACTTGTGTAGATTGTTCTTTCATGATGATGTATTCCCCCTGAGTTGTGATTCATTACAAGTTGCGGTTAATGAGGGAAAGAGTATGTTTAAATGCTTCCATCTGGTCTTCGGGTATACCTTCAGCAAGTTCTTTATTCATTTCTCTTTCAATCGGAACGAGGATATCGATTAGCGCTTTGCCTTCTGGGGTGAGATATAACAGATAGGCTCTGCGATCCTGTTCACTGGTCCGGCGTTCTACCCAGCCTTTTTTCTCAAGCAGATCAATAATCCGCGCAGTGGTGGGTTGGTCTTTGAAGACACGTGCAGCGAGCTCCTTCTGATTCACACCTTCTCCGCGGTCAACATTAAAGAGAACAGAAAATTGCTCTGTCGTAATATCATAAGGTTTGAATCGCGTTGCAAGTAAAGCTACAGCTTTACGATGTGTGAAACCCAGCATGAATCCAACAGATTGTTTCAGTGTATAGTCCATGTGATTGCTAGACCTCGCTTCCATAATGAAATGTCCCAATCAATTACTTGTTATAACAACTATATGTTAAACAAGTATTTTTGTCAAAATGAAATATTCTCATATTGAACGTACGGGTGCGCTGTGCAATGATCTGAAAATACTGTTAGAATAGTGATGAAACCGCTTTTATGGAATCGATGTCTAGATTGCTTGAAAAATGTAGAAAACCAATTTGCTCTAACTAATGTTGGAGATGACCAAGGAGAGCTGTGCATGCTAAAGAATATACCCGCAATACTACCTCCAGAGTTACTCAAAATCATGTCCGAAATGGGCCATGGAGACGAGTTGGTTCTGGCGGATGGCAATTTCCCCGCAGCCAGTCATGCCAAGCGACTGGTACGCTGTGATGCACTGGGAGTCGTGGAACTGCTGGATGCCATCCTGCAATTATATCCACTGGATACCTATGCTGAGCGTCCCGCTGCTGTCATGCAGGTTGTGGAAGGAGACCAGGTGATCCCGATCATATGGGAAGACTATCGCCGGTTAATTGAAGAATATGAAGGTATAACGGATGCTTTTGATCATGAAGAGCGATTTGATTTTTATAAACGTGCTTCGAATGCCTATGTGATTGTTGCAACTGGCGAGCGAGCGCAATATGCCAATCTGATTTTGAAGAAAGGTGTCATTTTCCCCGATGCTGATCCTGGTCAGGAACAGCAGAATGCTGAATCGAACTGAATAATTACGGCGACGGAGCAGTGGATGCTCTGGTCGCCTTTTTATTTTTACCATTGCGGAGCCAGTATAACAAAACGTACAGAACTGGCATGGACTAGATAAGCAAGATGTAATCTGGAAGCGCGCATGAACGAATGTCAGCTCACTGCTCAGGATACTACAAACTTTGATACAGATGATGAATGGGGAAAGGGAGGGGGACTGTTTTACAATTGAAGAAATACAAACGATGAGACGATGGTCTCCATCCCAGAGGAGTTGAGTGAAATGCAGCACCGAATCAGACAAGCGGGTCTTCCAGATTGTAACGAAGTGGGACAATTGTTCAATGAGTACAGGATGTTCTACAACCAAAATGCTGACATTGAGGCAGCACGTCAGTATATTAGAGAACGAATGGAACGCCATGAATCGGTGATTTTGGTAGCAGAATCAGATGCGGAAAGTGATCATGGGACAGATAAAAGTAAAGTTATGTCACTCTCGAATGGCCTGAATTGCACCGGATTCGTTCAGCTGTATCCCAGTTTCAGTTCGGTATCGATGGGGCCTGTCTGGGTGCTTAATGATCTATATGTGCATCCGGATTATCGTCAGCAAGGCATTGCGAGGAAGCTCTTGCAAGCAGCCAAGCAATTGGCATCTGAGCGAGGGGTTCTTCGTATATCACTCTCAACTGAGTTAAGTAACAAGCAAGCGCAAGCTTTATATGAATCCGAAGGATATGCACAGGATACCAAATTCATGTATTATGAACTTAATGTATAAAAGGATGCTCAAAAAGGCGCACTATATGAATGAATGGCACATTCGTGTCGTCGGCAGCAAAGGGAGGGGAGTCGCAACATGATGCAGTGGATTGCCATGATCACGATGTTAATTGATCATATAGGAGCTGTCTTTTTTCCACATATTATAGAATTGAGGATCATAGGTCGTATCGCTTTTCCAATCTATGCATTTGCAGTATATATCGGTTATAAACATACACGAGACGTACAAAAATACATATGGCGTCTTTTCTGGATTGCAATCATATCACAGGTGCCGTTCATGGCTGCGTTTAATCATTATTCTCTGAACGTGGTATGGACATTGTGGTCAGCCCTGTTGGTATTATTCGTTATTGATAAATTGCCATCCCGCCTATTGGGGATTCCAATTGTAATTGGAGCAGGGTGGTTCATGGAAATTAGCCAAATGGATTACGGGATGTACGGGTTGGTATTGGTCCTGTTATTCCGTTATTTCCAGGGTCCTGTACTTGTCGTGGCACATGTCTTGTTAAATGCACTATATCTTCTGCTGCATAACAGCTCTGTGCAAATGTATAGTGTGCTCGCAACCGTCGGCATTGCTATTGCTCAGTATTATCAAGCGGGATTCCGTATGAAGGGGCCACGTTGGGTGTGGCGCTATTTCTATCCTGCGCATCTTGCCATTATTGCAATTATCCGATGGGTCTAAAAGAATGACCCAAAAATGCGAAGTAAAGAAGCCATCTATCGTCAGTGAATGACGATAGATGGCTTCTTTACTTCGTGATAGTGTGAACTTACTCCATTGCTGTAGAAGTGCCGTTATGGTGCCGGATTGCAGACGGGAAATATCCAATCTGAACGGCGTAGTCCAACATGGCGGAGATGAAGCGATCATCTGTTTTTGCACATGAGATTCCGGCAGGTTCCACATAAGCCGTTGTGACAGGGCAAGCATAGACATATGCTGAATCCTTCGCACCGTCGCCTTCAAGCTGTGCAATAGCCAACTGAAGAGCTTCCGGCTCTTTGCTGATGCTCGCATCGAACAACCAACGTGTGTAATCCGCGAATGGTAGCGTCTCGACTTCGTAACCAGCCCGATTTACAGAACGGATCAGCTCATCATAACGGATGGGCTCCGGATTACAGATGTGGAATACACGACCGGCGGTATCCTGACGTAAGGCCAGATGAACGATAGCTTCACTTGCATAGTTAATCGGTGTGAAATCAACCATCCAGTCAGCCGCAGGAGCCTTGCCAAGCAATAACATCGCTTTGATCATACGATAGAAGGCGTTGCTGTCAATATTGGACTGGAAGCGTCCAGTTTCGGAGTGGCAAGTGAGGTTACCTGCACGATAGATGCTGACAGGTACTCCTTGCTCAGCGGCAATCATGAGCACTTTCTCGGCTTCAAGCTTGCTGTCCGAATACAGGTTGTCCACATGCAAGTCAGCCGGGAACCGATCATATTGCAGGGAAGATTCCCATTGTCCGCTGAGTGCCAGATCTTCCGGAATACCCATCGTGGATACATGGTGGAAGGAAGCACCTGGTTTGCTGCGAATCAAGTCTAGCAATGCGACCGTTCCTTCCACGTTTGTTTTGGCGAACTGATCGGCATCTCCGAAATGACGTACGTCTGCAGCGCAGTGGATAACACGGTCAATTCGATTCTGAACATAAGCCGTTTGTTCAGCGGAAAGACCTAGATTAGGTTGTTCGAGATCCCCTTCAATAATCTCCACGCGAGTGGAGAGCTGGTCAGTCAGTTGTTTGCCGAAATAACCTTCCAGTACGTTAGTCAAACGTTCCATTGCAGTTATTCCATTGGATGGTCGACGAACAAGGGTGTAAATTCGTGTACTGGAATTCATAATTAACTGTTGCAGCACATGAGAGCCCAGATAACCTGTTGCTCCGGTCAGTAACACATGCTCAGGTTCACGAATGAGCGGATACCCCAACTGGGAAGTTAGCTCCACAGGGTGTTCGGATAATTGTGTGATCATACCGTCGGTCACCACTGAATCCGTAATTTCTGCTGCACTGAGAGACAATACTTCCACACGACGAGCGAGAGCGCGGACTGTTTTCTCGGCAAAGAAGTCGGCAATTTTCAGTTGCGGATAATGTGGCTTCAGAATGACCAGTACATGAATGACCCGGAGTGAATCACCACCGATATTGAAGAAGCTGTCTTCGACACCGAAGTCATCATGCTGAAGGATTTCTTTCCATGCGTCCAGGATAATGGATTCCGTCTCCGTCTCAGGCATGACCCGGTCAGGACGATCTTCATGTCTTTCCACATGAGGCAGGGATACCATCGCTTTGCGATTGATTTTCCCAGTCGGTGCAATCGGCATTTCATCCAGCTGACAGATCCACTTCGGTACAAAATAAGAAGGGAGTTTCTCCGTCAGTTCTGCCTTGATGTCCGAAACAGAGAGGGTACTGCCATCTTTCGATGTAAAGTAACCAACCAGCATATTTTGTCCGTCGGATTCTTTCTTCGGAATGACGGCAACGTTCTGGATCTGATCAAGCCGTGCAAAGTGATCTTCAATCTCCCCAATCTCAATCCGGTGACCACGAATTTTTAGCTGAGAGTCACTGCGACCAACATATTCCAGCAACCCGGTATCCAGCAATTTGGCAATATCGCCAGATTTGTAGATTTTCTCACCTATCGCAAACGGGTTCTCAATGAATGCTTGCTCTGTACGTTCTGGCTGATTCAGATAACCTCTGGCCAGTGCAGGGGTAGCGATATATACCTCACCAGGTACACCTGCCGGACAGAGCTGTTGTTCTTCATTTACAATGTATACTTTGTAGTTATGAATCGGTTTACCGATAGGGATGTTCACCACATGTTCGGGAACCTGCTCACTGATGCGGTGAGTAGCTGTGGCTACTGTACATTCGGTAGGTCCGTACACATTAACAATATCAATCTGGTTTCCAAATTTGCGCTGGAAGGCACGAACCTGTTCACCATACAATGCTTCTCCGGCTACAGTAATGATTCTGACTTTGGCCAGCTTGTGGAAACCTTCATCGGATAAGTAGGAAGCAAGCTGATTGAAGAAAATCGTAGGCAGTATCGTAATGATGGTTGTTCCTGTCCGTTCAATTGCACTTGCGAATTCTTCAACGGATACACGTTCTTCCGCAGACAACAGATATAATTCTGCTCCATAGAACAAGGCGCCAATGGTATCCCACACGGATGCATCAAAGCTGTATGTAGCAAACTGGGTTAATACATCACCTGGTTGAATGTCACAATCACGCTGAACCACACTTCCAAGATTGGTTACACCCCGGTGGGCAATCAGTGCACCTTTGGGTTTACCGGTCGACCCTGACGTGTAGATAATATACGCAAGATCATCTGGCTGAATATCCAGATTGGGATTACTTGCTGCAAATCCGGCCAAACGACCATCCACAGCGAGAACCTGACGGACCGTAGCTATACTGGAGAACAAGCTGGAAGCTTGGGCATAAGAAGCCTCCGTTGTCAGCACGAATGAGGACGCCGTATCTTCCACGATATAACTGTTACGTTCTTGTGGATGCTCAGGGTCGATCGGAACATATGCACCACCTGCTTTCAGAATACCAAGCAGAGAGATGATCGTCTCCAGACTTCGATCCATAAAGATACTGACAAATTCACCTTTCTGCAATCCATTGGATAACAGAACACGTGCAACCTGATTAGCTCGTTCATTCAATTCCCTGTACGTATAACTTTTGGATGGCGATGTTATCGCCGGTGAATCCGGATATGCCGCTGCCGTTGCTTCGAACCAGCCATGAACCGTTTGGTTCTCTGGTTCGAGAACAGAAGTATCGTTCATTTCACGGTAAAGCAATCGATCTGAGGCGGAAAGAATATCTACCGTACCGATTGCTTTTTCACCGTCACGCACTAGGGCGAGTAGAAGAGTCTGATAATATTCTGCATATCTCAGCACGGTAGACTCTTTCAACAGTGAACTATCATAGAACAGATCGAGGATGAGCATGTTCTGATCATCTCGAACGTTCCAGTTTAATATTTGAGGAGCTTGAGGCAACTGCACACTATTCAGCATAAAAAACGTTTCAGGGTATCCACCGTTTTGCAACGTGTATTCAATCTTGAGCTGCTCTGACACCTGATGACATAGTTGGCTGAAGGTCAATTTACCCTGAATCTGCAATGAAAGATAGGAAGCTGCCTGATCTGGGGAAAGTATACCTATGGCAAGTTCCTGTTCAGCTGACAAACGGAATAACAAGGCTGCATAAGCTGAGAGGAGTACCGGGTACACCATCTGTTCTCCATACTTCTGTTTAAGTTCACGGCTCAGAGAAGCATGTAATGTGATTTGAGCAGACTCATAAGAGAATGATTGTTGACGTCGCCCAAAATCCAGTGGAATCTGCAGAACTGGCAAGCTAGATTCCATGGAATGGGAAGAAGATGGTTGGTTTTCAATCACTTCAGTTATTCCTCCTTGGTTCAAACCGAATGTTTGTGGATTTGAATTATTGTTTGCTTACATTGAAATGAGAGATCAATTCTTGGAGTTCCTCAGACATGCTGTTAAGGCGTGTGGAGGAGTCTACCAGTGTAATCAAAGATGCTTTTTGCTCATCAACAGATGAGGAAATCTGTTCACTGCTGTCTGCTGTCTTACTTACGCTTGAAGACAAGTCGTCTGCTGTAGCGGTCATTTCCTCCGTACCCGCAGAGATTTCTTCCGTCGCGCTTGATACTTCCTGAATCTGATTAGATACTTTTTTCGCTGCTTCTAAAATATCTTCGAACAGTTGTCCTGTTTGATCGGCTACGCTGAGCCCTGTATCTACTTCGGACGTACCTTGTTCCATAGCACGTACAGCTTGTTTAATTCCAGCTTGAATCTCTTGGATCAATACGCCAACCTGGCTGGTTGCTTGTTCAGACTGCTCGGCAAGTTTGCGTACTTCACCTGCAACAACTGCAAATCCTCTTCCTTCTTCACCAACACGAGCTGCTTCAATGGATGCATTAAGAGCAAGCAAGTTGGTCTGGCTGGAGATTCCCGAGATGATATTGAGAATATCGCCGATTTCCTGTGAACGGCTCTCCAGAACCTCAATGGCAGAAGCGGTATTTTTAACCGATTCCGTAATCAGATTCATCTGTTCAGATACCTGACGGACAACACTGTTACCTTGTTGCGAACGACGTTCCATTTCATAGGCTTCATCTGCTACACTTGCGGAGCTGCTGGCAATCGTCTGGATTACGGTAGCCATCTCGGACATGGCACGTGCACTATCCCGGGTTGCCTGTTCCTGTGAACGAATGTTGGAAGTAATTTGAGTCACATTATTATTAATGGAATCTGCATTCTCACTGTTGCGCTCGGAAACTTCATATAGCTCTTTGGCAGACTGATTTACTTCTTGTGATGTGATTTGCACTTTTACGATAGTATCGTTGATTTTGCGAACCATGGTGTTGAACTTCTCGTTAACGAGTCCCAGATCGTCTTTGCCTGTCGGAATGTTGACATTCAAATTACCCCGACTGACGTCATCAATTCCTTTGATCAAGTGACGGATAGGGGAAAGTGTGTTTTTAACTACAAGGTATTGGATAATCAGGAATAACAGCAAGAAGGCCACAAGGATGATAATTCCGTTTTTGAGCAAGGAGTTTAGTCCCGCAGGTACGGCTGATGCATCTGCATCAACGGCAAAATATGAGAAAATCTTTCCGTTGCTGTCTTTGATTGGATATGCAATGGTTGTCCATGTTCCGAAATCATCGGAATAAAATGTTGTAAATGTTGGGCGATCCGTATTAAGCATTTCTTTCAGTGCATTGGCTACAACGACCGGCTGCTCATACATGTCACCAATATTTACGTTCTCACTTTGAAAAGCCTCTCTTAGGTTGGTCGGCATCGCTACAAGGGAAGTTAATCTCTTGTTATCGCCACCGAGCTCAACACCGAAGATGTAGGCTTGTGCAATGTTAGGATAATATTCTTGCATTTCATCGAAATACGATCGTAATTTCGTTTGTGTTGCTCCATCATAGCTACCTTCTGTAATTGCAGCTTGTACCTCGGCAGGATTGATATCTTCAGCCCACTTCTTGGTAATTTGCTCCACCTGTCCATGCAGTTGATCAACAAGAACTGTTTTTTGAAAATAGTAACTGCTTGCGATAAGTGCTACCCCGATGATAACGATATTAGTAAATGAGAGTAACAAATTTTTGGAGAAAAACGACATGCTTTTCCAACTTAATGATTTCACTAAATTCCACTCCTGATCTTCTTTAAATTAAGAAACTTTAGGGTTGCATTGGTACAGTGAACTAGATCATTCCGTGATCCCCTCCAAAGGAAATTTATGCGACCATGGTCTTGGTTTATCAGTCGCTTTCGTAGAGACTTATGTACCGTATGAACCATAGGTGTCTAATTATTAAAACACATCTATAATTAATATGTCGTATAAAATGTCGTTAAATTGAATAGTATCGTTAAATTTTTTTTAATATTTTACGTATTTATGGACATATCAGATGGTTTATAGGTATTTAGAACTGTTTATTTTTAAATTTCCCATTTTTTAGCTTCATTCTGTATTCTATAACATGGTGGGTAAAAATACATCCTTCAACCAAACAAAAATATGTTGGCAAAGATGCAACAGAAGGCACGGATATACATCGGAAGCGGTTTTATCTATAATAACTACATATGCATTTCTCAAATTATGAGCAGCGGGGGTTTATAGATGAATCTTAAACAGATAGCAGCAGAGCGTGCGGCAGAATATGTTGAAGATGGAATGAAGGTTGGATTGGGTACAGGTTCAACAGCTTATTATGCCATCTGCCGGATCGGTGAGCGGGTACGTGATGGATTGAACATTCAAGCGGTTGCCACTTCAGAGGCTTCGGACAAACTTGCCCGTGAATGGGGGATTCCCATCGTCCCATTTGACCAGATTGGACGTCTGGATCTGACCATTGATGGCGCTGATGAAGTAGATCCCGAATTTAACCTGATTAAAGGGGGGGGCGGGGCTCTTTTGCGTGAGAAAATCGTGGCAGCCAATAGTGACAAATTAATTATTGTGGCGGATGGCAGCAAAGCCGTGCAAAAGTTGGGGAAATTCCCGCTTCCAGTTGAGGTGGTTCCATTTGCTTCTGAGTGGACCTTCCAGGCGCTCGAAAAATTGGGGTGTCAACCACAGTGGCGGATGGATGGACAGCAACGTTATCTGACAGACAACGGAAACCTGATAGCAGATTGCCACTTGGAGGCGATTGATCACGCTGCCGATCTTAATGTTCAATTGAACATGTTACCAGGTGTTGTTGATAACGGACTATTTGTGGATATGGCTAGTACAGTCATTCTTGCCAATGCGGACGGAAGTATCGAAGAGCTTCATCGTTCTTAATAAGGAAGAGGGTGCTTTTCATCGTATGAAAGAACTGCCAATCGTTGATGGTGAACTTGTACTCAGGTGTGTGGAGAAACAGGATCTGAAAGAACTCTACGAATTGATCTACAGTGATGACGTACCTGAATGGAAGCAATGGGATGCACCCTATTACCCACTTAAACACGAAAGTTTTGAAAGTTTTGAACAAGGTATGCTCAAACGTATGGACGTAGATCCAGACGATTCCAGACCCGTATCAATCCGTATCATTGAATCCGACAGACAAATTGTGGGTACAATCAGCTATTACATAGAAGATGAGTTATCCATGTGGCTGGAAATGGGGATTGTAATATACAGATCTGTCCAGTGGGGACGCGGGGTTGGCACACGCTCACTTGTCATGTGGTCAAGTCATTTGTTTGAACAGCTGCCTTTGGTTCGGGTTGGATTGACTACTTGGTCTGGTAATGAACGAATGATGCGTGCGGCTGTGAAAGCCGGATTACAGGTGGAGGGGCGAATGCGGAAGTGTCGTATCGTTCGCGGGCAGTACTATGATTCAATTCGTATGGGGATGCTCCGTGAGGAGTGGGAGCAGAAGCTGGCCCCCCATACGAGCCGAAATGTAAACAACTGATGGAGGATTATTGAAATGCTGAACACGGAGGACAACCGGGAACTGTCTTTACAATTATTCGTGGTTCTTGTTCGGGCCTACAATTCTGTGACCTCACGTTCCAATCGGGACATCCAGAGTCACGGACTGAATACGACAGAATTTGGTGTGCTTGATTTGTTATATCATAAGGGACCGCAGGCATTGCAAAAGATTGGTGAAAAGGTGTTAATGTCCAGTGGTAATATTACGTATGTTGTAGATAAGTTACAAAATAAAAATCTGCTGTTTCGTCGACCATCCAAGGAAGATCGGCGTGTCATTTACGCTGAGTTAACCGAGGAAGGAAGAGAATTGTTCACACAGATATTTCCTCAACACCATCAAGTCATCATTGATGCTTTGGAAGGACTTGACCCTTCCGAGAAAGTGGATGCGATTAAGATGTTGAAGAAGCTGGGATTGGCGGCAGAAGGGAAAACTGACTTGCGTTCATAACGCAGGTCAGTTTTTTTGTGGATCTCGGAAAGTACAGACATATACTGGCTGACTGACTTGCAAGGCCCTCCATAATATAGGAAGATTGTTCTATACATTCATGATCAAGTAGAAGAACCTATCCCGATTGCAAGTTAACTAACATCGATCTTATTCTGGATTAGTCATGAATGATGATGGAGATGTGATGCGGGTAGAGGAGAGGTGCATCTATCAGTCATCAAGAAGTAGGAGAACGATTGCTCCAAGAATCTGCGAACTTAGCTGATAAAATAACGGAGAAACAGTATCTCAGACAGCCTGATTTACTTGAGCGATTTGGCGAGAATGGAAAAATGCGAACCAAACAGGATTCGGAGTATAGCTTGAACTATTTGGCAGAAAGTGCGCTCGTACAGAGTCCAGGTCTGTTTACTCATTATATTGCCTGGCTGAAAGTTTTACTTGAGGGTTATAAGGTATCACCAGAAGACCTGGCGATTAATCTCAATCTGATCAAAGAGACATTGGAAGAAGAATTTGACCATCCGTCAAAGGCACTTCTGCTCGAGTATCTGGAGATGGGAATATATAGAACAACACACCTGGAGTCACAGGCGGGTTACATCAACGAATCCATGCCATATGGAGATGCCGCGCAATCATACTTGCAGTGTTTACTGGAGAATAAACGGAAAGAAGCGTTCGAGATCATTGAAGCCCAGTTAGAAGCTGGGGTGACGATTCGAGATATTTATCGATATATCTTTCAGCCCACCCAATATGAAATTGGACGATTGTGGCAATGCCATCGTATCAGTGTCGGGCAAGAACACTTTTGTACGGCAGCGACCCAGTCATTTATGTCACGTCTTTATTCCCGCTGGTTGAATCATACGGGTCAGGATAAAAAACTAGTGGCTACCTGTGTAGGCAGTGAGCAACATGAGATCGGACTGCGAATGCTCACAGATGTGTTCGAGATGGAAGGTTGGGATACCCATTATCTGGGAGCCAATATTCCCAATGGAAGTGTAATAGAGGCTATTGAGCTGCATCAGGGCGAGGTTGTTGCGATTTCAGTTACGATGACGTATCACCTTCATCTGGCAAAAGAGTTGATTCATCTGATCCGTCATCATCCGGCAACGGCACATGTGAAGATTATGGTTGGGGGATATCCCTTCAATATTGATCAGGAGTTGTGGAAAACGATAGGAGCTGACGGTTATGCTCCAGGAGCCGATGAAGCGGTAGTGGTTGCAGAACAATTACTGGCTCAGCCAGCTTCATGTAATCATCTTGATATGGTTAGGGATTAGGAGAGGGATGATGTGATGTCTAATGAGAGCGGAGAGATACAGAGGCTACGCAGAACGATTGAGCAGTTATCGGATCAGATGATCCGGAGTAAAGAGCAAGAGGAACGGACACTCTCGGAATTCTCGGATATGAATAATGAACTGGTGACACTCCAGCGTCTGCTTGCGAAGAACAATAAAAGTCTTGAAGCTGCACGTCAGCAAGCAATAGATGCAGGTGATTCAAAAATCGCATTTATTGCAGGCATCAGTCATGATTTTCGTACGCCATTAAATGGCATATTGGGGATGGCTGAGATGCTGAAGCTGTCTCCATTGTCTGAAGAACAGGAGAATTCCGTTTCCGTTATACAGGATGCTGCCAAACTGCTGCTTAAGCTGATTCAGGATCTTCTGGATCTGTCCAAACTTGAGGCGGGTCAGATGCGACTTGAACTGGGAGAAGTGGATCTGCAAGAGACGATAAACTATATTGTTCGTTTGCTCGAACCCCAAGTCAGAAAGAACGGAAATCAGTTATCGATAGACTGTGACCCCAGAATCTCTACTCTTCTTGAAGGGGATTCAACGAGGATTACACAGATACTGATCAATCTAATTCAGAATGCGAACAAATTCACATCAGAAGGTACGGTGCGGATACGAGTCACCCTTATGGAAGATGATGAAGTTACACAAATGATCCGCTTTGAAGTCGAAGACACGGGGATTGGTATCTCGGAAGAAGATCAGAACCAGTTATTTCAACCCTACATGCAGACTGAACGAGGACGCTCAAGTGAGTATGGAGGAACTGGCCTTGGATTATCGATCTGCAGGTCGCTCGTTACACTGATGGAAGGTCGGATTGGAGTAGACAGTCAGGAGGGTGAAGGATCAACATTCTGGTTCGAACTTACACTTGGTAAGAAAGACGGTAACCAGTCCGCTAACCAGTCTGTTGCTTCCGCTCAAGAGCAACAGGGGCAGGATATGGATGATGAAGCTCCTTCTGTATCTGTATTGCTGGCCGATGATAATGTCATCAACCGACAGCTTGTTATGTTGCAGCTCAAGAAACTGGGAATAACCCAAGTGGACGCTGTAGTGAATGGGGAAGAGGCAATAGCTGCTTTTCTCAGCAAAAAATACAGTTTGATTCTCATGGACTATATGATGCCATTGATGGACGGTTTGGAGGCAACACGCAAAATCCGCTCGATAGAAATGGATGAAATGCGCCATACCACACCAATCATTGCAATGACAGGTAATGTCATGCAGGGAGAGAAAGACAAGTGTAAGGAAGCCGGGATGAATGACTTTATTGGCAAACCCTTCACGCTGGAAATTCTGAGCAAGATGATCGAGAAGTGGCAGCAATCCTCCGAACCGACCGAGGTACTAAATATGAGCATCGTACATGAGATTGCGGAATTAAACACCGATGGCGATCGTACACTCCTTGGTATGTTGTTGGACATGTATCGTACCGATACACCTGGCAAAATTGAGGCGCTGCGCAGACATATTGTGTCCGGTGACCATGCTGCTGCAACCGAGGTAGCCCATGATCTGAAATCAGGGAGTCTGAGCCTGGGGATTCGTTATTTATCAACTTTGTTTGCCCGGATAGAGCAGTTGGCGAAGGAAGGTCAATCACGGAAAGCAGAACCTTTGCTGGATGCTTTGTTACCCGCCTATCAAGCAGCATGTGTAGCACTGCAACGAGTAAGTAAAGATTGAATATATCTTAATAAGGAAAGAGGGTAGGGCTTGTTCATGTTATTCTACGTACTTGCAGCACTGGTACTGATCGTTCTTGCTCTTCTGTGGGCAGGAGGGCTTTATTTTTTCAAAACGGCCATTCGCCGTACAGCAAAAACGTTTTTGGTAGATAATCCAAATCTGATGCCTGAACCGGACAATGAAATCATTAGCAGTGCTTCTGACCTGAAGTGGCTGGATGCTCAGCCTACAGAAGAGATATCTCTTCAATCACATGATGGATTAAAACTGTATGGTACATGGCTCGGTTCCAATAAAGGGTCGGATCAGACGGTTATTCTGGCACATGGTTATTCGGGGAGAGGCAGAGAAATGGCTGGATTCGCCCGGTTTTATGCGGAAAAGCATGGTTATAACGTACTCATGCCAGATGATCGAGGTCATGGACAGAGTGAAGGTGATATCATCGGTTTTGGTTGGTTAGATCGTAAGGATTATGTCCAATGGACGAACTGGGTGCTTGAAAAAGTGGGTACACAAGGGGAAATCATATTGCACGACATATCCATGGGAGGAGCAACCGTACTGATGACAGGTGGTGAAGTCCTGCCGATTCAGGTTAAAGCGATTGTCTCTGATTGTGCGTATACATCTGTGGAAGAAGAACTAACGTTCCAGTTAAAGCAATTATACAAGCTTCCAGCATTTCCGTTTATACCTGTCACAAGTCTGATCTCCCGGTGGAAAGCAGGGTATTCCTTTAGAGAGGCTTCGGCTCTCAAGCAGCTTGCCAAAGTTAACGTTCCCGTGTTATTCATCCACGGAGAGGCTGATACGTTTGTACCAACGGAAATGGTGTACAGGTTGTATGAAGCCTGCCCAACCGAAAAGGAATTGCTGACCGTCCCCCGTGCGGGTCATGGCACAGCGTTTCAAGTCGATCGCACCGGATATGAGGCGGCACTGAAATCCTTTATGAAGAAAAATCTGTCGCCTGCTTTTAATTGATTTTTTTGTGACAATCTGGGTATTAAGTAGAAGATGCAAATCATTTACTAAACGATGGGGGTATCTTGATGGGAAACGAACAATTTGAAGCTGCGCGAAAAGCAGAGGCAGGTTATCATTCCAATTTCTATCAGAATAATGAATTATTCGCCTCCGGTACCTGGATGTCGAGGCCCATGCCTATGGTGATGGATATGCTGGAACGTCTACTTGCTCACAAGGAAGAATTGCGTGTCCTCGATCTGGGATGCGGAGTGGGAAGGCATACGATACCGATTGCACAGCGCCTTGCAAAAACGAACAGTGAAGTCATCGGTGTGGATTTGCTGGATGAGGCCGTAGACGGACTTCGCAAGTATGCGAAAGAATATCAGGTTGATCATATCGTGCAGGCAGTGAAAGCAGATGTTGAACATTATGCTGTGGAGCCAAACTATTTTGATTATATTGCTGCATGTTCTTGTCTGGAACATGTCTCAAATAAGCAAGCCTTCATGGAAGCGATAGAACGATTACAAGAGGGAACTCGTACAGGGGGCATTCATTGTATTACGATGAGTACCAATGTGGAGGAAAAAGAAATCAATACAGACAAGGAGATTGAACCATTAATTGAACTGAACCTGCCCACAGCCGAGGCGATTGCTATACTGGAGGATGCCTACAAAGGCTGGAATATTCTGCTTCAGGAACATGTTACACAGACGATTGAAGAGGAAAAGTATGATGAACCGACACAATTTCGTTGTGAACTGCTTCGTTTTGCTGTACAAAAGCAATAAACTCTCTGCCGGGACCTGACCATGGACCCGGCACTCTTAATGTGTGGTCTGAAGGGAGATCGTTGTCGGAGTTGAATCGGCACACGACTTGAACTTTTAGAGGCTAACGACTACAATACGATAACGGAAACAAGCAAGGTATAGGAGGAATCAAGGTGTTAATTAATCTGAAATCACGCATACAGGAGCCGGAAGTACAGGAGCTGTTGTCCTACTCGGTTTTTCCTGATCCGGATCACTTGAACCGTGCGTTGCAACAATATGTAGAGAAAGACGAATTGCAAATGGGCGGTTACGAAGATGAGGGACAATTGATCGGTCTGATTGGATATGAGAAGACAGGAACAAGTGAGGTTACCATTCATCATATCTCGGTTTTGCCTGAAAACCGCTTTAAAAATTATGGACGTGGTATGATCTCACAGCTGTTGGCAACATACAATCCAGATAGACTGATTGCTGAGACCGAGCTGGAAGCCGTCGAGTTTTATCGGAATACGGGGTTCGTGGTATATAGTCTGGGTGAATTATTCCCAGGTGTGGAGCGATTCCGTTGTGTGCTTGAAAAAGAGGAAGATACAGACGAAGAGTAGCACGGAGGCCTTTTATTACTTTAAGGAATATATGGATTATAATCATTACAGGATGTTGGATTTGGCAATGAGCTGAGTCGGACGTCCTGTTTTTTTGTCGTTTTCATCAAAAAAAGCAGGAACAAAGTATTGCTTTTCAATATAGTTTCATTATAGAATAGTTTCAAATGAGAATAGTTCGTTAAGTGAACTATATTACGAAAGGAGAATGATGAATGAACACACCGGATGCTGGAAGTTTGGTTAACCGCTATTTGGATGCTTCTTTCCTGGTAACCAAACGGTTTGATACCCAGATACGTGAACGTGTAGGGCAGATTTTGACGATGGATCAGTTCTGTTCACTTCGACTCATTAATGAGAAGCAGTCTTGTACGCCCTCTGATCTTGCAGAACTTCTGTGCATAGGCAAGAGCAGTATTACTGCTTTGGTCAACAAGCTGGTGGATCGGGATCTGGTCCATCGAGCCGGAGATGAACGCGACCGCCGGGTCGTATATTTGACTCTGACAGAGACCGGAAGCCAGGTGTACAGGGAGACAGAACAGGAAATACAGCAGATTCTGGAGCCTTATCTGGTTCATTTTACGCCGGAAGAGGTTCGTAATTTCATTGAATCTTTTGAGAAGCTTGCAGCTTTGTTATCGCATGAAGGAGGACAGGAGAACGAATGAGAACGATATTGAAAGCACGATGGTGGTTGATGGGGTTATGGGTAGTTGTAGCTGCCGTATTGATGTTTACTGCCCCTAACATGAGTGAACTGATTCGGGAAAAGGGACAGTTTTCAGTTCCTGAGGGTTACTCTTCCACACAGGCAGCAGCGATTTTGAATGAAGCTGCAGCACAAGAGGGGGAACAGCAGGGCAGCCAGATTGCTCTTGTATTCTATAATCCCGATGGTCTGGGTACCACGGGGAAACAAGAAGCAGAGAAGGCCGTTAAAAACTTGGAGGCCGACAAGGAGAAGTTGGGCATTCTGTCCATTCTGGAACCTTTCTCTCAGCCTGAATTGTCCGAGAAGATGATCTCAGCTGATGGCAAAACGATTCTAACATCGCTATCCATTGATCAGGGAGATCGTACGGTCAAGGAAATGCGGGAAGACCTGAATGAAGCATTGAAGTCAGTCAATGTGGAGCACTACATAACCGGTAAAGGTCTGATTGATGAAGACACCATTGAAAGTTCACAAGAGGGGCTTAAGAAATCGGAATATATTACCGTTGTCTTTATTTTACTTATTCTGTTCCTGGTGTTCCGTTCGTTTGTAGCTCCGTTTGTCCCGCTGCTGACGGTGGGGATCAGTTACATTGTATCGCAACAGATTGTTGCATTCCTGGTGGATGGGCTCGACTTCCCGATATCCACGTTTACACAGATCTTCATGGTCGCCGTCATGTTTGGGATTGGTACGGATTATTGCATCCTGCTGATCAGTCGGTTCAAGGAAGAACTGGCTCATCATGAGAATACGTGGGATGCCATCATTGCGACCTACCGTACTGCCGGTAAAACGGTACTCTTCTCAGCACTAGCTGTGCTGGTTGGATTCATTGCGATTGGCTTTGCCCAGTTTATGTTGTACCGCTCTGCGGTTGCCGTAGCTGTAGGTATTGCTGTGATGATGCTTGCCTTGGTGACCATCGTGCCATTCTTCATGGCGGTGTTGGGCAAGAAGTTATTCTGGCCGTCGAAGGGTTCACTTGAACATGCAGAGAGCAAGATCTATGGTGCAGCTGGTCGCTTTTCACTTAAACGTCCATGGGCTGCGCTGCTCATCGTTGCAGCTGTCTGTGTGCCTCTTCTGGCAACCTACGATGGCAAACTGTCGTTCAACAGTCTCGATGAGATTGGCGAGAAATATGATTCCGTAAAAGCTTTTAACATTATCTCTGACAGCTTTGGTCCGGGTGAATCGCTGCCGGGTCAGATCGTTATCCAGAACGATGAAGCGATGGATAATGCGAAATATATGGCCGTTGCCGAGAAAATTAGCCGGGAAGTAGAGAAAGTAGCCGGAGTCGCTGGTGTTCGCAGTATGACACGACCTACGGGTGATGAGATTAAAGATTTTGAAGTTACACAGCAAGTGGGAACATTATCGGATGGACTGGGTGAAGGCAAGACGGGTCTGGACAAAATCCGTGATGGCCTGAGTGAAGCCAGCAGTCAGCTAAGTAAAAATGAACCACAGTTAAAAGAAGCTGCTGATGGAGCAGGTGAACTTACCAAAGGAACCTCCCAGTTGCAATCGGGTATCACGCAACTCAGTCAGGGACTTGGGCAGATTGAAAAAGGTATTCGAGATGGTTCCGCAGGTGCTGGGGATCTGAAAGCAGGGCTCCAGCAAGCCAAAACAAGTGCAGATCAACTTGCACAGGCGAACAATCAGTTGCTTGAAGCCTATCGTCAGGCGGGAGCAGGGGTCGCTGCATTGGGGGATGGAACCCGCGAACTGGAACAACAGCTGAACGGGGTTTCATCAGCTCTAACCAGTCTGTCTGAATCCTTCACAGCACTCGAAGAGCGTTATCCTGAATTGCAGCAGGATGCGGACTACCAGCGTATCAAAGGTACGATAGGTGAAACAGGTTCAGGTACAGCGCAGCTCGCTCAAGGTTTGGGTCAGATTAAGACCAAGCTGGGAGAAGCCGCTGCTGGAATTAATCAGGCCAATGAAGGCTTTGCCTCCGCAGCAGCCGGACAGAAGGCTCTTGCCGATGGTCTAAGCCAGATTATAACGGGAATCAGTCAGCTTGAGACAGGTCTGAAACAGGCTGCTGATGGTCAAGGAAAAGTCATTAAGGAGATACCTTCCATCCAGAACGGGCTTGGTCAGCTTCAAGGTGGACAGGAGAAAATCCAGCAAGGCTTCTCGGATCTGAGTGGTCAGCTGACACAACTGACGGATGGATTGAATCAAAGTGTCGATGGTATCAAACAGGTATCCGGGGGTCTGGATTCAGCGCAGGACTACCTGACGCAATTGCAAAATTCACCAGATTCCGATTTGGCAGGCTGGTACGTTCCTGAAGAAGCACTGAACAGCAAAGACTTCAAACAGGTATTTGATACGTATCTGTCCAAAGATCGAAAAACAATGACGATTGATGTTATTTTCGCCGAAAATCCATACGGAACAGAAGCCATTGATCGTGTTCCTGACATTGAGGCGGCAGTACATCGTGCGGTACAAGGCAGTACGCTTGAAAAAGCAGACATCGCCATAGGTGGCGTTACGAGTACATTTGCAGATCTGCAGGAGATCTCGAATAACGACTATACACGTACTGTAATGCTGATGCTGGCGGGTACATTCATTATTCTGGTCGTGCTGCTTCGCTCGGTCATTATGCCATTGTATCTGATCGTTTCCTTATTACTGGCTTATTTCACATCGATGGCGTTAACCGAAGTGATCTTTGTTAATATCCTCGGATTCGCAGGTATCAGCTGGGTTACTCCGTTTTTCGGATTTGTCATGCTGATTGCACTCGGTGTGGATTATAGCATCTTCCTGATGGACCGTTTCAATGAGAACAAAGGCATGAAAGTACAGGATGCCATGTTGTACGCGATGAAGAACATGGGAACCGTTATTCTATCTGCCGCGGTCATTCTGAGCGGTACATTTGCTGCCATGTATCCATCCGGTGTTCTCTCGATGATGCAGATTGCCACAGTCGTCCTTAGCGGATTGATCTTGTACTCTCTGCTGTTCCTGCCATTCTTCGTCCCAGTGATGGTGAAGATGTTTGGCCGGGCCAACTGGTGGCCATTCCGGAACAAGGAACAATCAGATTCCGTTGATTCGGATCGGACCATAGGCATGTAATGCATTGCAATCATTGCAATGAATCTGGCTCTGCCGCGTTATGCGGCAGGGCTTTTTTCTTTTTTTACCTCTACAGAAGAACAGTGGTCTTGTGCAGCAAAAGAAAGGTGCATGCCTAAGGACACCATCCCGCGCCTTGTCTTGCCACTCATCATAAGATATAGAGCAGTTCATTATTGTTCAGAGAAATCACAGCAGAGAGGGGCGACGGGATGGTATATCGATATGTGGCTATAGGAGATTCATTAACGGTAGGTACAGGAGCGTTGCTGGGCACCGGCTTTGTTCCTTTATATCGGCGAATGGCAGAAATGAATGTTCGTACGTTTGTATCCATGGAAAATATGGGCGTAAATGGACTGACGTCGGGGGAAATGTTGCAGATGATCTCTTCGCATCCCCGAGTGCGGCAATCGCTCCGTGAAGCGGATATCATTACCATATCCATTGGCGGGAATGATCTGATTCGTACGTTCAAAGCAAGTAATGGCATTCCAAATGCCGGCAAAATGACACAGGTGCTCGGAGAAACCCGCAGTAATGTATCCCAGATCATGCGGCACATTCGGCAGTTAAAGGGTAACCATGAGTATATGGTCCGATCCATCGGATTGTACAACCCGTACCCACAAGCGACGGAAGCTGCGTACTGGGTGCGCCAATATAATTTGTTTCTGAATGGAGCGGGATCAGGCAACTATGCGTGTGCTCAGGTGTATGACAGATTTGAAGGTCGTGAACGTGAACTGTTGTTCTGGGATAGAGTGCATCCCAATGCAAGAGGGTATCGTGTCATTGCGGAGCAGCTTAATCGGACGGGATATTATCCGTTCTCTTGATCACTTTGGAACAGAACTAGACCGAGCGATGGACTTCCTTTAAGATAAATAGAAGACAGTTCCATTTTGTGAGATAAAGGGGTTAATTTTTGGTGCAAAACATCGATTACGGTTCCCTCCATCCTTCAGAGCAGCAGCGTATATCCGAAGTGTTGGCTTTATATGGTTTCACATCGGATTGGAAAGGCGAGCGTGGAAAGGGTGGGATGAATAATTCTACTTACATGCTCCATGTAGACGGGACTAATTACGTCATGAGACAATATGAAACACATAATGATCCGATGAAAATCACCTTTGAACACGAGGTGCTGGCAGCCCTTCAATGTTCGAACTTTAAGCTTGATACACCTTCACCTGTAAGGCGGTTATCTGGTGAGGGAGGTACATTCCTTCCTGTAAAAGATACCCTCACAGGTCATACCAAAATTGTGACTTTGTTTCATTATAGGGAAGGCGTCAATCCCATCTGGCATATACCAGATCAATTGATAGGGCTCGGTAAAGCGGCGGGGGCCCTGTCTTCTGTTATGGCAACGCTGGATATAACACTTGAACCTGTGTATCCGCCGTACTATCGAATTCAGGATGCATATCCGCTCTGTTCACCAGCACGATTATTACAGCTATGCACATCGCCGCCGGAGCAATTGGTCGCCTGTGCGCATGAGCTGAAGCAACTGAGGGATGCGCTGCCAGATCTGTTTGAAGCCCTGCAGGGAATGGAACAGTTGCCGCATCAATTGGTTCATGGGGACGTAAATGCCTCAAATGTATTGGCAGATCCGCAGGATGGTGAAATCTGTGCCATTTTGGATTTTGAATTTGCGACATGGGATTTGCGGGTAATGGAGCTGGCTGTTCCGATGTCTGACCTCCTTACCATGGACAAGAGTGAAGATTGGATGTGGCAGGCACAGGAGGGACTGATCAGGGGATTTCGGGAACAGGTCAGCCTGGAAACGAAAGAGTTGCTGGCCATACCCCGATTGATTTTGCTGCGCAGCCTGGATGTGGTCATGCATTTCATCAGTCGGATGTTTGAGGGTACAGATGAGCCGGAAGTGGCTGTGGAACAGATTGTGAAGCTTAAACAGCGGATTGACTGGATGCGTCTTCATGAAGAACGACTGCATGAGATATTGGTGTATTAAATATCGTTGTTAAGAATAAAGTGCACTGTTTCTGCTCATACGAGGGCAGAGATCAGTGCACTTTTATTGGTTAGAAAAGTGATATATGAAGATTACAGCGTATAGCCGATGACATTACAATCCACGTTTGCGGAACCAACTGCGGACAGCCCAGCGGCGCTCCTGACGTTTTTTGTATTTGGGTAACGAACGATAAACGTTCAACGATTGTTCGTATGCCTGCTTCGCGTCTGCATTGCGTCCGAGGGAACGGTGAACCGAGCCGAGCAGATAATAAGCTTCACTGGAAGAGGAATGAATCTCCTGAAACTGATGCACATAATCCAGCGCTTTGTCCTCATGCGTATCTTTGAAGGCTCCAGCAAGGGTTAGGTACGGGCGTCCGTACTTGACTCTGGGGTTGATTTCGAGGGCTTGCAAAATATGACGTTCGCCTTTTTCGATGTTACCCAGATGAAGCTCAGTTGTCCCTAATGCCTCCCAGTACTCAGCTGATTGTTCGTATGGGCGCTCCAGTTCAAGCAATAACGCATGTGCCTCACTGTAACGCTTGCGCTCAATTAACAGGCGAGCCAGTTCCAGCTTGGAAGAAACTTCATTGGGACTCATGGCAAGCTGTTGCCGAAGCCGGGAGATGTTACGCATACGTTTAAGAGGTTTCGTGAAGCTTGGGAACACCCCAACGTAACGACGATCCAGGAAATACAGTATAACGAGTAAAATGAGGATGGCAATGAACGGATTACCTACAATCCGCCATAAAAGGCCAAAGATAAGAAATTTAATAAGCACAGGTTCAACTCCATTTATGATGTAATCGCGTTTCGTACACTTAAAATATATTTCGATTGATCCAGCGGGTTAACTCCTCTGCGTTTGCGAGTATGATTCACATCCGCAGGACAATCTTGGTATCCGGCAAACGAAGTCGTAAGCACTCCGCGGCCGCTTGTCTCGGAACGCAGTTTCACCGGATAATCCATTGAGGTGGCAAGAGGCATAACTCCTTCAATAATACAACGTCCACTACCAATGACGGGGGCTTCGAAGGTTGCCCGCATATGTACCAGATCGCTAAGGGCCTTACCGCCGTATTCCTCCGGGACCGTCAGCCGGAACTGAAGAAGGGGTTCCAGCAACGTGGTACCTGTTCTCGACAATCCATCCATGATTCCCATAGGCGTGGCTACAACAAAATCCAGCGGATGTGTATGCCAGACATGATGTTCCCCTTCCACCAGCGTGATGCGCAGATCGGTTACTTCCCAACCGAGCATACCTTGAGACAAGGCTTCCGGAATTCGTCGTTCAACTTCATTCTGATAACGTAACAGCAGATCATCTGTCCTTACGGTTGAGGCATAGATCAGACCGCTTCCGCGAGGCAAAGGTTCAATCTTGAAGCGGAGGATGGCCCAGCAGGGCTTAGGCATCGTATAGGCGATGTAACCTTCTCCGGCTGTACGTGGTGTCTCCTTATAGATGACGGATGGTGGATCAAACACGACATTCAATCCGAAACGACTTAGCAACAGGCTGGATAAAATCTCAAGCTGAATGGTTCCCATGACCTTGAGATGCAGTTCACGTTCCTCCGGCAACCATTGCAGGTCGAGTAAGGGGTCTTCATCCGTCAACTCTTGCAATGCTGCGACAAGATCGGGGTAACGTGCCGGGTCCTTGCCATGTACTTGTACGGTCAGCAAAGGCACAGCCAACTGTGGCAGAGGAGGTACACCTTCAGGATTGCCGATAATGTCACCCACATGTGTGTCACTCAGTCCATACAGCGCAGCAATCTGCCCCGCGTGAACGGCACCGGTATCCGCCCATTTCCGTCCATCCATACGGCGAATCTGCGTCACTTTCTCTTCAAGCTCCCTCGTCGAATTATGGATGGTATCCCGATTGTGTAAGCTGCCACCATACATACGGACGTAAGCCGTGCGTCCCATCGTGCGATCACGTTCAATCTTGAATACAACACCCGATACGGGAGAATCCACTGGTTGTGCAGGTGGGGGCAGGAATGCAAGGACTGCGTCCAGCAATGCCGTGACGCCAATTCCTTTGCCGGAAGCGCCATAACACACAGGGAACATCTCACCCTGATGCACATACCGCAGGAATGCTTCATTCAGATCCCTTTGCGATAACGGAGTTTCCTGGATGTAGGCTTCCATCACCTCTTCGTCCAGCTCGGCAAGGATCTCGACCAGACCTGGAATGGAAGGTGTCCCATCTAACAGAGAATCTTGATTCGGGTTCCATAGGGAGTCGATGCCATGAAATGAATCTTCATGGAGCTGATACGCTTGGATTTCGCATGCGAAAGGGGACAGGGTGGAACGAATCTGCTCCATTACCGCTGGGGCAGACGCGCCAATCCGATCCATTTTATTAATATAAATGATGGTTGGTATGCGGAGTGAACGAAGGGCATGCCAGATGGCTTCACTCTGGGACTGAATGCCTTCAACTGCCGACAGAATGAGAATAGCGCCATCCATTACCCGTAGCGTTCGCTCTACTTCGGAGCTAAAATCAATGTGACCAGGCGTATCAATGAGGTCAATGATGGTGTTCTTCCAGATCAGAGAGGTCATGGCTGCCTGAACGGATATGCCACGTTCTTTCTCAATGTCCAAGGAGTCTGTGGCTGTTGTTCCGTCATCCACGCGTCCCGGACTGCGGACGACACCACTCTCGTATAACATATGCTCGGTGGTGGTTGTTTTCCCTGCATCCACATGGGCGAAGATGCCGATATTCCTGCGATCTAATTCGTATAACATGGAATGCTAAGCTCCTCTGACAACGGAATGCAATGTTTCCGACAAGTAATAATCCAGATTATCATACCACATCTTCCATATGGAAGAATATGTGGATATATATGATTAGGCCCAGGCACCTATGTTCCAGTCTGGTTCTATTTTAACGAGAACTGTTCATGGTTCTGCGGTATGCTGCGGGTGTTGTACCGGTTAATTTTTTGAATTGACGGTAAAAGTGGGGCAGGCTGTCGAACCCGCAAGCATCGGCAACGGCTGCCATCGTCTCATCCCCTTGCAGCAGATGCTCTTTCGCCATAATAACCCTTCGCGCTAATGCATAATCCGTTAGAGTCATACCCGTGTATCGTTTGAAGGCACGACTGAAATGGGCAGGGGATACAGAGGCGTACTGCGCCAGTTCAGGGAGGGAAAGGCCATTCCGAAGGTTATCGTCAATATGAGAGATCGTAGAAGAGAGCCATGAGGGACCCGGAGCGGATTTACCCGGATTCGCAGGTCCTGCAGCTTCCAGACGTTCCAGGAAAATGAGCAACAATTGCAGCCTTAACAGGGCCGCATGTGCGCTTAGATGATGACCGAGCTGGAATTCGGCCTGAATATCATCAATGAGGGCGGCCACCTGTGATTGCTCCTCTGTGTTCAGATGCCTCTTATACACGCGTTGTTTACGACAACGTTCAAACAGGCTTAGCAAGGAAGAAGCAGCACCTCCGGCGGTCGATGCCAGCAATCCCGGGCTGAAGAACAATGCGGAAGATGTGACAGGATTGCCTGCATCCGGCAAGGCTCGATGAACCGTGCTGCCCGGTATAATGAACAGATCTCCTTCCTGCATATTCTCAAGTCCCGTATCAATAAAGATGCTTCCCTGTCCACGATATACATAGATAATTTCATGCCAGTCGTGAAGGTGATCTGGCAACTCGTTCTGAGGGGATTTGGTATCGCTGTACACCAGGCGGAACGGAATACCGGATTCTGCTTGAATAGTCGTACGAACAGGTGAACGTTCCATAAAGACTCCTTTCCAGACGATTGTCTTCAACGAGATGTTATACCTGGTCATGAGAGAGTATATTTACCGCAATATAAGCAATTTAATTTCCTTTTATTGATGATACAATGAATTTAAAGCGTTTACAATAAAAGGGTGCAGAGCCTTTGAACTGCATTCCGACAGTACAAATAATCGATGAGGTGAGTGTCCATGTCGGCAAGCACAAAACGGCCAAGGTTGAAGCTGAATTTACTGGGGAGCGATGGTCAGCGCAAGTGCAAGGAGATTATGGAGCGTCCCGTGAAGGTTTTGCAGATTGGAGAAGGTAATTTCTTGCGGGGATTTGCAGACTGGATGCTTCATGAGAGTGCCAGACAAGGCAAATTCCATGGAAGTGTAGCTGTTACCCAACCACGACCGGGAGGCAAAGCCAAGCTGGAGCAGATTCGTGATCAGGACGGATTATATACGATGATTACGCGTGGGCTGTCTCAAGGAAAGCCGGTTGAGCGGACAGAGTTGATCTCCATTTTCTCACAGTGTATCAATCCGTATGAGGAATGGGATGCCTTTCTGAACTTGGCGGAACTGCCTTCACTTGAGTTCGTTATTTCCAATACAACCGAATCAGGATTGAAATATACGTATGCGGACTATATCGAGGGTGAACCCGTCCAATCATTTCCGGGGAAATTAACGGTTTTCCTGCATCAGCGATATTTGAAATTTGATGGTGATCCATCCAGAGGTTTGATTCATCTGCCATGCGAGCTGCTTGAAGGCAATGGTGATGTGCTGCGCAGTTGTGTCCTCCGTCATAGTGAGGATTATGGGTATTCGGATGGCTTCCGCTCATGGATCGAGAACCATAATCACTTCTTGAACAATCTGGTAGACCGAATTGTCACAGGTGCGCCGACCCAGGAGGAAGCCGATTCCCTGACAAATCGTTGGGGGTATGAGGACCAGTTGATTAATACGGCAGAGCCATATCATTTCTGGGCCATTCAGGGTGATGAATCATTGGACAAAAAACTTCCTCTCAAGCAGGCAGGTCTCAATGTACATTGGGTGAAAGATCTGAAGCCTTTTCAGGTACGCAAGGTTCGTATTTTGAATGGGGCACATACCTTAATGTCATCACTAGGTATTCTGCAAGGCAAGCAGCATGTGAGAGAAACGATGGAAGATCCACATTTTGGCACATGGATCAGGGAAGCTGTGCATCAGGAGATCGTCCCTGCTCTGGATATGCCCGATCATCAGCTGGACCAGTATGCAGAAGAAGTGTTCGAACGGTTCCTTAACCCGTATATTGATCACAAATTGCAAGATATTGCTTTGAATACGATCGGAAAATTCAAGGTGCGTGTGCTGCCAACACTTTTGTCTTACGAGCAAAATCAGGGAAGTTGGCCAGAACGTTTAATTCAAGGGTTTGCTGGATTATTGTGTCTCTATCGTCCGGTAAATACGCCAGAAGGTTACAAGGCACAACGACTGAATGGAGAGGACATTCTGCTGCGGGATGACCCGGATGTCCTGGCTACTTTGGCTGCACACTGGGACGGTTATGACACGCTTAACAGAGATCAGAACCAACTGGATAACCGGGTAGCGGCTGTGTTGTCGGATACCTTGATCTGGGGCGAAAATCTGGATGCAAGAGAAGGGCTGCGTGCAGCACTTGTTCGTGAAATCGGATTGTTGGAAGGTGAAGGGAAATGAACACAACAAGTACAATCAATGACTGGATTGCCATTCAACCACAGGATGATGTCATTATAGCGCTTCGGGATTATGCCAAAGGAGAATGCATTACCCTGCCAGACGGTGTTTCTTTTACCTTGCTGGATGACGTGCCCAAAGGGCATAAGATTGCTGTGCATACCCTGGCACCGGGTGATGATGTGATGAAGTATGGTTTCTCCATCGGGATTGCCCAAGAGCAGATCGAGCAGGGAAGCTGGATTCATAGTCACAACCTGAAGACGGGTCTGCACGGATTACTTGAATATGAGTATCAGCCGGGCGCGCAGGTTCAGACGGACATGCCTCCGGAACATCTGCTCTCTTTTGATGGATATTTGCGCCCCAATGGTGACGCAGGTATTCGTAATGAGATCTGGATTGTGAATACGGTTGGATGTATCAATAAAGTGTGTGAAGCTTTGGCACGTATGGGTCAGTCCCAGTTTGGAAGCCGGGTAGATGGTGTATTTCACTTTCCGCATCCATTCGGGTGTTCACAGCTTGGTGATGATCTGAAGTATACACAACAGTTGCTGGCCTCCTTGGTGGAGCATCCGAATGCAGGAGGCGTGCTCGTCATCGGTCTGGGCTGTGAGAACAATCAGGTCGATGAATTCCGTGAGTGTATTGCTCCGGAATACCGCGGTAAAGTACGGTTTCTCAAAGCACAGGAAACGGATGACGAGCTTGAGGAAGGGCTTCGACTGATGGAAGAACTTGTGGAGATCGCTGAACATGAACAACGGCAGCCGCTTCCGCTCAGTAAACTTAAAATTGGTTTGAAGTGTGGCGGTTCCGATGGTTTATCCGGCATTACAGCCAATCCGCTGGTCGGTGCAGTTGCTGATATGTTGGTTGCTGCCGGGGGTACGGCTATTCTGACGGAAGTTCCGGAGATGTTTGGTGCGGAGACGATCTTAATGAACCGGGCTGCCAATGAGCAGGTATTTCACGATTTGGTGGACCTTGTGAACGGCTTCAAGCAATATTTTGTGAACCATGGCCAGAACATCTATGAGAATCCTTCACCTGGGAATAAGGCTGGTGGCATCACAACGCTAGAGGAAAAGTCACTTGGATGTACGCAAAAGGGAGGACGTTCTTCCGTAGTTGACGTTCTACGTTATGGCAAACGTGTAACTCAAACCGGTCTGAACATTGTAGAAGCACCGGGTAATGACCTGGTATCTGTAACGGCACTGTCTGCGGCGGGTGCACATATTGTGCTCTTCACAACAGGGCGGGGGACTCCATTCGGAGGCCCGGTACCTACAGTCAAGATTGCGACCCAATCCGATCTGGCAAATCGCAAAAAACACTGGATTGACTTCAACGCAGGCCAGCTGTTGGAGGGGCAGACGATGGATGAGGTGAAAGTGCAGCTGTTCAGCCAGCTGATTGATATTGCTTCAGGACGGTCACACACACTCAGTGAGCAACATGGATTCCGGGAGATTGCCATATTCAAGGATGGCGTAATTCTCTAAATCCATTGTCGATGGGGGCTGTTGATCGTCTGGGTTGCATTATAGGGTGAACCACAGCCAATTCCGGTTGAAATTTGCACTACAACCGGGATTGGCTTTATTTAGATTCCACGGATGCCAAGCGCTTTGGAGATTCTTGATAATGCTGCAGGTGAAGCATGTTGTTGTAGTTGCACAATCAATAGTTCACGTGCCTCTTCTATGCTGCCTTCATATGGCTTAATGCCGTGACGTTCCATCCAGTGACCAGCAGTCTCGTATGCGGAGCTGTTCCAGGCGACTTTGCCTTCTGCGAGCCCTTCTTTTTCTTTGGTGCCACTGATCACAATGGCTGCACAGCCCTGAAGGTCCAGAAGTCCACGGTCAAATGTTTTTTTGTCCTCTTTTGCCCCGAAACCGGCTTGTGATCGCAAGGCACGTCCATCGATGCCTTCTTGTTCTGCAACTAATGCATGGAGTTTGAAAGCTTCACGGGAGAGCAGACCCGCTTCATACTGTTCCTTGATGGTTCTGGAGTCGGCAAGCAGTCGGTGTACCCAAGGGAAGTATTCAGATGAGACAAGAAGCGCTTTCTTTTTGACAAATTTTCCATATGCAGCAATGCCCTCTTCAGCTAGGCGTGAACGCCATAACCAAGGATCGAATTCATCATCCTTGTGCCAATGTTCTTTGGGGGTTAGCGATGACAGAGAAGGATAATCGGCAAATAGTGGTGCCAGTGGCAGCAGCCCTATAGACTGGATACGCTGTACTGCTTCTTCGTACGTTATAACGGCTTCATATGTCATGATATCAGTAGGCTCCTTTTTGTGTGTAGTCAAGCTACGACTTGGTTGAAGCAAGGTATCTCCGGCTCACTTCCTCGGCATGCTGACGAATCTCACTGCGAAGTTGGAGAGGTTCAATCACTTCGGCTTCACGTCCTAATCGGTAAAAGAATCGTACGGCCCAGTCCCATTCCCCTGGTGGACAAAGGAATGATAATTCCCAGAGATCCGGGGCAATTTCAATCATCTTTTCACCAATATGCTCGTCCTGTTCAGCTTCAATCATTCCCCGATAACTCAGTTGTGCCTTAACCAGGGTTGGCGGCTGTTCTGGAGGGATCGGCTTACTCTGCAGTTGCTCTGCCTGTTCATTAAGCATCTGTGCATCCTGTGGTTCGATCGCTTTGACTTCGATAATTCGGTCAACCCGGAACAGACGTTGTTCAACATGTTCGAGGGAATATGCTTCACAGTACCAGAAGCCAGAGGAAGCATATACCCGTGTGGGACAGATATGCAACCAACGCTGACGTGATGCGGAGCGATACAGCACACTAAGCCACCCGTGTTCGGGTATACATGCCAGCAGTGCGTCCAGATGAGGAAGAATGTAATTGCGGTCTGGAATATGATGATGCAGTTGTTTGAGCATGGGATCAATTCGCGACATAATATCATCCGGAATGATAGCCTTAACTTTGTTCATCAGGGTCCAGCGTTTCTCATGAAAGGGTGTGTCGGCGTAGCGACTTAGACCTTCAAGAGCGAATAAGAGAGTCGCTGCTTCTACCGGGTCCAGCTGTAATGGGGGTAATACGTAACCCTCCATAAGACTGAAACCGCCTCCCGGACCGGAAATGGCAATAATGGGCACATTCATCTCGGAGAGGGATTGAATATCCCGAAGAATCGTGCGACGGGAAACTTCAAATTTCTCACCTAATGAGTGTGCCGTTTCGTGACCATGCTGTAATGCCATTACAATGGCAGCAAGCCGATTTGTTCTGTTCATGTCAGCCACTCCGTTTCGATCTGCGCCGCCGGAAAGTGATGTCGTAGTTATATTTCTATTGTAACAACGAATAAGTGACATCATGAGTGTCACCAATTTTTCAACTGTTCATTATTTTATAATGGATCAGCATCAGGATTCACAAGCATGTTCCGGCAGGCTTTGTTAAAATGTGTTTCTCGTCCAATTCGCTTTGCATACTGATATTTCCTTCTATCAAAAAGACCACAGATCATGCCAAAAACCCGTATCCGGTGTAGACGGATACGGGAAGTAGCAGCTTTTGGCTTACAGAAGACGATAAAGGTCTGAAATCTATACCAATATCCTCGCTGAAGACAATAACAAGTATAAAAGGAATGAATATGTGACACTTTGTATCACGGGTATTTCTATCACATTATATTATTCCGAATGATTCCAAATAAGCGAAATCGCTTATTTCATTTCGAGCAGTTGCACTCCACGGGCTTCAATCTCAACACTTCCCGAAAGCTCACGATTGGTGAGCAGATCATGTGCCTTAGCTGTTCCCAGATCATAGGATTGTGTGGTTGCGTTATGGTTCATGACAAACAGGTAGGGTTTGCCGTCTTTGGTTCGTGCGCTTACTTCAACACCTTCTGGTGTCTCAAGCAAGGATTCTACGTTCTTGGCTGCTGCAAGCTGTCCCAGCAAACCATCCAGGAAGTGCTCATCCGGGTCGGATGCAACGTACCAGGCTTCACCTTGGCCAAAGGTATTACGTGTCACAACAGGCATGCCTTTATAAAAGTCGTCTCCATACTCCGCGATGACTTCGGCTCCTTCACTGTGCAGCAGGTCACACAGCATGCCGCAGCCATACTCTCCTTGAAGATCACCGTAGGTTTCTTTGAGGACAATGCGGTTCTTTTGCTCAGGCAGCAGGGCATCAATCTCTTCCACCCAGATTCCGAGCAGTTTACGAAGTTCTCCCGGATATCCACCTGTAGTCACGAGATCGTTCTCGTTGACAATGCCGCTGAAGAAGGTTGTCAGGAATGTTCCACCTGCTTCAACATACTTCTCCAGTTTGGCGGCAAACCCTGGTTTAACCATGTAAAGAACAGGGGCAAGGACAATGTCGTATTTGCTCATATCCGTATCCACACTGATGATATCTACCTGTATGTTGCGGCGGAAGAAGGCTGCGTAGTATTTATGGATCTGATCCACATAGTTCAGGGCAACCGTAGGTCCGCTTGATTTTTCGATGGCCCACCAGTTATCCCAGTCGAACACAATCGCTACTTTGGATTCAACAGATGCATCCAGCGTGGTATCTCCAAGGATCTGCAATTCCTTGCCCAGCTCAGCGACTTCGCGGAATACACGTGTATTCTCATGCCCAGCATGCTCAATAACTGCACCGTGATACTTCTCACAGGCACCAATGGAGCGGCGAAGCTGGAAGAACATAATGGTATCGGCCCCGTGCGCAACAGATTGATAACTCCACAGACGCATGACACCTGGACGTTTCAGTGAGTTATATGGCTGCCAGTTCTGCTGACTTGGTGTTTGCTCCATCAGCATGAACGGTTGACCATCCTTCAGTCCGCGCATAAGGTCATGAGCCATTGCCGTGAAGCTGACGGGTGTTGCGAGACCAGGATAACTGTCCCAGGAGACGATATCCAAATATTTTGCCCATTTGAAATAGTCCAATTGCTTGAAGAATCCCATCAGATTGGTAGTAACAACGGAGTCTGGAATATGTTTTTTGATCGCATTGTATTCCAATAGATAACAATCCAGCATGCTGTCGGAGTTGAAGCGAGAGTAGTCCAGCGAGATTCCCTGGAACGTTGAATTATTGTTACCCCAATGTTCGCTCAGGTTGCTTGGTAATACAATCTCGTCCCAATCGTAGAAGGTATGCCCCCAGAAATTCGTATTCCATGCTTTGTTGACCTGTTCCATAGTCTGATAGCGTTCTTTCAGATACACGCGGAAAGCTTTTTCACAGTTGTCACAGTAGCACTCACCGCCATATTCGTTGGAGATGTGCCATACGAGAACCGCGGGGTGATCCTTGTATCGTTCGGCCAGTTTATCCGCAATCTTCTCAGCGTATTTGCGATAGGTCGGGCTGTTGGGACAGGAATTATGGCGCCCACCGAATTTGCGTTTGCGTCCATCGGCATCTACACGAAGCACGTCTGGATATTTCTTTGCCATCCAGGCCGGATGGGCAGCAGTGCTTGTTGCAAGGCATATATAGACACCGTTTTCATGTAAGCGATTAATCAGTTGGTCGAGTTCTTCAAAACGGTATGTAACTTCATCAGGCTGAATCAGTGCCCATGAAAATACGTTGATTGTGGCAATATCAATGCCTGCCAATTGGAACATGCGCAGGTCTTCAAGGTGGGTTTCGTGATCCCACTGTTCCGGGTTGTAATCGCCCCCGTAGAACATTTTGGGCAGTTTGTTACTAATCAATGTGTTCACCTCTTGTATAAGAATAATCCTATACTATATGATACATATGACTTTTAAAATATAATAAAAGTAATGACTCATATAAGAATACGGAAGTTTATTTCAGCTTATACCCAAGGAGGCATCCCATGTTTATCTCCCCCCGACATCAACGATATTTCATGACATCACGTGATCAGCCGTTACCCCTTTATATTGAGAGCCTAGGTTATAACGGCAATCAGGAGAAGGTGTCCAGATCTGTGGGGTATCCCTGTTACCATTGGCTTCAGACAGTAAAGGGAGCCGGAGAATTCAAGTTTGCCGGGTCCACGGTCATACTGGGGGAAGCTTCCGGTATTTTGCTGCCACCGAATGAACCGCATGAATATGTGCGCGCCCAAGGAGAGTGGGAGACATTCTATATTACATTTGGCGGTTCCCAGTGTCCGACAATCTTGGAGTCACTTAGTCTGGGTGAAGCGGCGTTCCATCAGTGGGAGCAGAGCAGCCCGTTCAATGATTACGGCCAGGAAGTGCTGGATTCGATCAGAAGTGATCAGGATTTGTCGGGACTCGAGGCGTCAGCGGATATATACCGATTTCTGATTTTGCTCAAAAAACATGGCATGACCGGCAATCGTTCTTCCATCTCACATGCCGTGGAGAGACTCGCTCCGCTCATTGCATTCATGGAACAGCATTATGCGAATCCCGAGATTGGTCTCGAACATATGGCTGACGTCACGGGGATCTCATCCAGACATCTGAACACCTTGTTCAAGCAGTCCTTTGGCATGACAGCCTATAGTTATTTCATTTTGCTACGCATTCGCAAAGCCAAGGAAATCATGACCGCAGACGACAGACCCACGATTAGGGAAACGGCAGTTAGGGTAGGGTTTCGGGATGCAAGCCATTTTGTAGCAACCTTTCGCAGGATTGAGGGGGTGACTCCTGAACAGTTCCGTAATTTGTACTAACATGTACCCAAATGATCAAAAAGTGATGTCAGGAAGGTATTGATGCGTTAGGGTCATTACCGTTATGATGGTATCGATTCCTGAGATTCGAAAACGTTTAAACGGACCCATGTATCCGTTCTACTTGGAGAGGATGATTGAAGATGACAACAACGATACCCTTATGGGATCATGCTGCACCTTATGCAGCCCAGGGCCATGAAGACGAAATGCCACATTTGATTCCATTTATTCAGCCCGGTTCCGAGAGCGCTGTCATTGTATGTCCAGGTGGCGGCTATGGATTTTTGGCTGATCATGAAGGTGCTCCAATAGCCGAATTGTTGAACCGTGCAGGTATAAGTGCATTTGTCCTGAAATATCGGGTGGCGCCTCACCAGCATCCTGCACCTATAACAGATGGTCAGCGTGCCATACGTTATGTTCGTGCGCATGCTGAGCAGTATGGCATCAACCCTGCCAAGATTGCAGTGCTTGGTTTCTCCGCAGGCGGACATCTCACAGCAACACTGGGAACGCTGTATGACGAGGGACAACCGGATCATGAGGACCTCATTGAACGCCAAAGTTCACGCCCGGACCGAGTTATTCTCTGTTATCCGGTCATTACGATGGAGTTCTATGGACATGCCGGTTCCCGTGAGAATTTGCTTGGGTCGGACGCCTCTGCCGAGCAGATCAAGGCTTTCAGTGCGGAGCAGCAGGTAAGAGCGGATGCTCCTGAAGCGTTCATCTGGCATACCAGCGATGACCAGGCAGTGCCTGTAGAGAATAGCTTGCGTTACGCACTTGCATTGGGTGCGCATGGCATTCCCTATGACTTGCACGTTTTTGAGAAAGGCTCACATGGACTTGGATTGGCTGAGGACAACCACGCGGTTCGGGTATGGTCAGATCTGTGTCTCACATGGCTCAAGAATCAAGGTTGGTAATCACTGATTGGATAACAACTTAACGGTCTGATTAATCAATTATTCTTATATTAGCGCCTTGGAGCGAAGGAGAAAATAACGATGAAATTGCAAAAAAATGACAAGCTTCTGTTTATCGGTGATTCGATTACAGATTGTGGTCGGGAACATCCAGTAGGCGAAGGTAGCTCCGGTCTGGGACATGGTTACGTAGCGCAAGTCTATGCCCTCTTGCGGTCCATCTATCCGGAATTGATGTTGCGTGTCCAAAATGTGGGTAATGGTGGAAATACGATTCGTGATCTGAAACAGCGCTGGGATCGTGATGTGCTGGACCTTAAACCGGACTGGCTGACGATCATGATTGGCATTAATGATGTATGGCGTCAGTTCGACAACCCATTGTCAACAGACTCACATGTGTTTCTTGAAGAATACGAATCCACATTGCGTGAACTGGTGGCTTCGGTTCGTCCGAACCTGAAAGGTCTGGTACTAATGACACCTTATTATCTTGAGGCTAATCCGGAAGACCCGATGCGGGCAACGATGGATATCTACGGAGAAGCGGTACGCAGGGTAGCGAGTGAGTATGATGCGGTGTATGTGGATACACAGGCTGCATTTGCTCCATTTTGGGATCATTTCTATACGTCTGTGCTGACTTATGACCGGGTACATCCGGATGCAACGGGCCATATGGTACTGTCCAAAGCATTCTTGGATGCCATCGGATTCGAATGGTCAGGCGGCGTCAAATCTGAATAAGGACGTGATGGCATGAGCGACGTAACTGTAGCAGTACAAACCCCGGCATTACTGGGGGAAGGTCCAAGCTGGGATGCGGAGAACAATCGATTGTTGTGGGTAGATATTGAAAGCTTCAAGGTGCATGTGTATGATCCAGATACAGGGCAGGATCAGGCTTATGATGTCGGTGAACATGTCGGGGCTGTTGTTCCCTATCGTGGTGACGAAGTTGTGGTTGCTTTACGCAGTGGATTCCATACGTATCACTTGCTTACGGGTGAGCTGCAGGCTATTGAAGACCCTGAACAAGATAAGGATACCAATCGTTTTAATGATGGAAAATGTGATGCGAAGGGCCGCTTCTGGGCAGGCACGATGAGCATGAATAATGAGAGCAAAGCCGGATCATTGTATTGTTTGGAGCAAGGGCAACCCGTTCGCACAATGGTACAAGGTGTGTCTACATCCAACGGTCTGGGCTGGAGTCCGGATCGGCAGACCATGTATTACATTGATACCCCGACACGTTCTATTGACCGGTTTGATTTTGATCTGACGGCAGGTACGATACAAAATCGGACAAGTATCATTCACATACCGGAGGAATTCGGTTTTCCGGATGGGATGACGGTTGATGGTGAGGGCATGCTGTGGGTTGCGCACTGGGGCGGAGGAAGAGTCACTCGTTGGAACCCGCATACATCAGAACTGTTGCAACAGATCGAGGTGCCGGCAGATCAGGTAACATCCTGCTGTTTTGGTGGACCGGATCTCGAAGAGTTATACGTTACAACAGCACGTATAGGGATTAAGGAAGAACGTCTGAAAGAGACACCGGATGCGGGCTCGCTTTTTGTCATCAGACCGGGCGTTAAAGGGCAGGAGACTCACGCTTATGGTAGCCAGCAATAATTATGTAGTGAACCTTAGTGAACCTCTGCCTGGTTTGCCAGGAAAGAAACGATTCCATTTTTTACTCTTATATAAAATGTCGAAAGGTGCTGTTCTAACAGCATCTTTTTTTTGTTGTATAAACAATTTTAAACACTGAAAATATTTTACAAAAATCGGAATTTCGACAGAGGGGTTTGGAGATTGCCAGCGAATGTTATTTATTGAAAGTATTATCCAGATAACCGCGAATCAAGAACAATTATGTAAGCGCTTAACACTATGGCTGGAAGGGGGTGAGGCTTCTTGTATCAAGGGATGCATTGATTCGTCTGGCACGCCATCATCAGCACGATGAGACAGCGGGGATAGACCGAAATGCAGTAACGAAGTAGAAGAGGAGGATAAGTTGATATGAGAACGTTTATGGGGAAATTACGAATGATGAGCCTGACGGTTGCTGTAGTAACCGCTTCGCTGGGAGGACTTGCTGGAACGACAGCGGCGGCACCAAGTGAAGCCTATGAGTGGAAAAATGTGGTGACGGGTGCAGGAGGCGGGTTTGTACCGGGCATTATTTTCAACGAGTCGGAAAAGGATCTGATCTACGCCCGTACGGATATCGGGGGTGCCTATCGCTGGAATGCGGCTGACGAGAGGTGGATACCCTTAACGGATTTTGTCGGCTGGGATGACTGGAACAAGAATGGTGTGGACGCACTGGCTACGGACCCGGTGGATCCCGATCGGGTGTATATGGCAGTTGGGACGTATACGAATTCGTGGGACCAAAATAATGGCTCCATCTTGCGCTCTACGGACCGGGGAGATACATGGCAGACCACAACACTTCCGTTCAAAGTGGGCGGCAACATGCCGGGACGTTCAATGGGAGAACGCCTGACCGTGGACCCAAATGATAACAGTATTCTGTATTTCGGTGCACGAAGTGGTCATGGGTTATGGAAAAGTACCGATTACGGTGTGACCTGGAACGAAGTCACAAGCTTCCCGAATCCGGGAAATTATGTGCAAGATCCTTCGAATGAATATACCAGTGACATCGTAGGTCTGGCATGGATTACATTTGACAAAACAACAGGTTCGGCAGGGCAAGCAACCCAGACAATCTATGTGGGTGTTGCGGATAAAGATCAAAGCGTATATCGCAGCACAAATGGCGGCCTGACCTGGTCAGCTGTTGCTGGTCAACCTACAGGTTATATTCCGCATCATGGTGTGTTTGATTCAGACGGAAGCCTCTATATTACGTATAGCGATGGTGTTGGACCCTATGATGGGACAAAAGGTGACGTGTGGAAACTGAATACGTCTACAGGTGTCTGGACCAACATCAGCCCTGTTCCAAGCAGCAGCACGGATAATTATTTTGGATATGGCGGATTGGCTGTTGATGCACAGAATCCCGGTACATTGATGGTTGCGACATTAAATTCCTGGTGGCCGGATGCCACCTTGTTCCGCAGTACAGATGGCGGAGCGACGTGGACACGCATATGGGAATTTGAAGGATATCCGAATCGGAAGTTACGTTATACACAGGATATTTCGGCAGCGCCATGGCTCACATTTGGCACCAATCCTGCCCCACCCGAAACAACCCCAAAACTGGGCTGGATGATCGGTGATCTGGAGATTGATCCGTTTGATTCGGATCGCATGATGTATGGAACGGGTGCTACGATCTATGGAACGAAGAACCTGACAGACTGGGATGATGATGAAAAAATCAATATTTCAGTGATGGCGAAGGGGGTTGAGGAGATTGCCGTGCTGGATCTGGTCAGCCCGCCAAGTGGTGCACATTTGATAAGCGGATTGGGAGATGTCTCCGGATTCCGTCATAACAATCTGGACCAGGCTCCAGCTACCATATTTACGAGCCCGAACTATCCTTCCACAGAAAGTCTGGATTTTGCAGAGTTAAGTCCAAATACGATGGTTCGCGTAGGTAAAGCAGATTATGCTGCTGATCCCAATGCAAAATCCATTGGTTTGTCCAGTGACGGAGGCACTATGTGGTATAAGGCCAATGCAGAACCTGCCGGCACAACCGGAGGGGGGACCGTAGCCATCTCTGCGAATGGTAACCGACTCGTATGGAGCACGTCAGATAAAGGCGTACATTATTCGACTGGCGGCAATTCCTGGACGGCAAGTACGGGCATACCTGCACAGGCAAAAGTGATTTCGGATCGTGTCAATCCAAACAAATTTTATGGATTTGCAGCGGGTAAAATCTATGTGAGTGTGAATGGTGGTGCTACTTTCACGGCATCATCTGCGACTGGACTTCCGATGGAAGGAAATGCCGATCTGGATGCCGTTCCAGGTGTTGAAGGCGAACTCTGGTTTGCAGGTGGTAGTGAGGAAAAAGGTCCTTACGGATTATGGCATTCCACGGATTCAGGCGCGACATTCACGAAGCTTGCCAATGTAGAGGAAGCAGACAGTATCGGATTTGGTAAAGCGGCCCCTGGGCAAAACGTTGTTGCGTTATACACGGTTGCACAGATCGATGGAACACGTGGATTCTTCCGCTCCGATGACGGTGGTGCCAATTGGGTTCGTATCAATGATGATCAGCATCAGTATGCTCGTGTAACCACAATTACGGGTGATCCGCGTTTGTATGGAAGAGTATATCTCGGAACCAATGGCCGCGGAATTTTGTATGCTGACCGTGTTGGAGGTAACAATGGCGGAGGAGACGGCGGGGGTACTCCAGTGACCAACTCTGCGATTACACCGGTTACAGCCGAGTTTGATCGCAAAGCAGGCAATCAGGTTAATATTCCAGTCACGTTAACACTTAACGGCAATACACTTGCATCCATTCGCAACGGGAATGCAACGCTGGTTTCAGGTACAGATTACACGTTGACAGGCAATGAGGTCGTATTAAGTAAAAACTACCTGGCTTCACTGCCAAATGGTGCAGCAACGCTAACCTTTCAATTCAGCGCAGGTGCTCCTGCGACCTTGAATCTGCTCATTAAAGACACGACAGCTGCACCTGTTGGAACCATACGCATTGAGATGTTTAACAGCGACACTTCAGCGACGGGCAGCTCAATTAGTCCCAAATTCAAACTGACAAATACGGGTACTACAGCCTTGAATCTGTCTGATGTGAAAATCAGATATTATTACACGATAAACGGTGAACAGCCTCAGAACTTTTTCGCTGACTGGGCGACGGCTGGCAGTGCGAATGTAACAGGCACGTTCAGTGCACTCAATCCGGTACGGACAGGTGCTGATCACGTGCTTGAGATTGGATTCACAGCTTCGGCTGGAACACTGAATGCGGGACAAAGCACGGAAATCCATACGCGCATCTCCAAGAACAATTGGACCAACTATACGCAAACGGATGATTATTCTTTTGCAGGTAGTCAGACTTCCTATACGGATTGGACCAAAGTCACCGGTTATATCGCGGGAAGTCTCCAATGGGGAATTGAACCATAAGTGAGTGATTTAACGAAATAAAGGATTGAAATAGGGGTCCTGATTCGCCAGATGATCAAATGGCGAGTCGGGGCTTCTTATTTTGTCGAAATATAGTGTAAACTATAGATAGTTACCATTGCTTAAAGGATCGTTTTAGGATATAAAAAGATGTACAATTAATTTAAAATTAATGTAACCGCTAACACTGGAAAGTGTTTATAACCGATATATAATAGTTGGTATAGCCTGTACAGATATAGAGGAAAGATTAGACAAGGGGGTCGCGATCATGAACCGGTTATGCAAGGTGCTGATTGTTGACGATGAGTTTCTGGTAAGACAGGGCATAAAGCACCATATGAACTGGGAAGCGGAAGGATTTCTCATTGTGGGTGAAGCTTCCAACGGTGAAGAAGGATTACAGCAGGTGAACCTGTTAAAACCGGATATTGTGATCACCGATATTGTCATGCCTGTCATGGATGGCGAAACGTTTGTCCGTACACTAAAAGCCAGTAATCCGCAGATTGAAGTTATTGTACTTAGCAGCTTCAGTGAATTCGAGTATGTACGTTCAACGCTTCAGCACGGGGCAGCCGATTATATACTGAAACCCAAGCTGGATACAAATGAATTATTGCAAGTCCTTCAACGCACAGCGGGTAAAATTCCGGAGCTACAGTTCGAGCCGTCGCATGATGGCTGGAGACTTGGGCAACTGATGGAGAAGATGCTGTCCGGATTTACATTGGATGAAGATAGTGAAATGCCGATCATTCGAGATACCTTTCCGTATGAATCCTTTCGCTTGCTTGTGTATAAACCCGTGGGTGCTGGAGGGAATCCACTGAAGATGGATCAGGAGCAGATTGAGTCCAAGCTCCGCAGTGATCTGCCTGAAGTAGAATGTGCAATGGTTCCCGCAGAGGGTACATTACCTGTGATGCTTCTTAATGTCGATCCTGCGAGAGATGAATGGATGCTTGAACGGATCAGACAGTTGGCCAGTGAAAATGCAGCAGGAGAAGGCAGTCCTGGTTGGGTGCTTAGTGAAAGCTTTACTTCATTTGAACAGATGGGTGTTGTTTACCGGGAACGCCTGATTAAGCTGATTGAATATCGTTTCTATTATAAGGATCGACCAATCCTGGTCTATGGTGAACTGCCTCCAATGCATCCCGCAGGTTACCAGTTTAATGTGAATATGTTTTTGCAGCATGTGAAGCGTAACCGGGTCGAAGCGGCAAGGGAGTATTTACAGGATCATGCAAAAACACTTGGACGGGATTATATTGCCGATGTGTTTGAGATCAAATCATTTCTCGGTAACTTGATCTTTAACGTGACCATTACCCTCGCGGATATGGATGTCCAGTCTGCCGGGCTGGAAGAGAGCAAATATACGTATTTTAAAAATGTGGACGGGGCTTCAAGCCTGGACGAAGTCATGACTGTGCTTGACCAATTCATGACGGAAGTTCAGGAGTGCACCGTTGGTGCGGGTGGAAAACGAAGTGATCCCAACATGAAGATGCTGCTGGATTACATGCATGAGCACTTTGATCAGCCGCTCGGGCTTGCTGAAGTAGCCAAACACTTTCATTTTAATCCATCGTATTTATCCAGTTATTTCTCATCTCACAAAAAAGAAGGATTTAATGAATACTTAAATAAAATTCGGATTGAAAAAGCCGAGGAACTGCTACGATCCGATGATGTAACGATCTCTGAGATTAGCAGTATGGTAGGTTATTCCGATCATAGTTACTTTTGCAAAGTATTCAAAAAATTCACCGGATTATCACCAAGCCGATACCGGCGCAAATTCTGGGCATAAAGTCAGAAGGATAAGATCATGAAGAAATGGATGAACCAATTATCTCGTCTCGGATTATTTCCCAAGTTGTTTCTGGTTATGGTGGTCAGTATTGTCCTCGTTTCTGTACTCATCTTATGGACGACCATTCACATGTCAACCAATCTGTTTACTGAGACGTTCAGTATCACAAACTCCAAGGTGCTTAATCAGATCAAAACAAATTTTGAATCTTTTAATGAGGCCATTGCTGCCGTATCCAATAATGTGACGCAGAGTGGAGCGATTCGAGGATTCCTGTCCGAAGGAGATGCCGATTCCCTCACGATGGCCAAATCCTTCTATAATATGCGGGAAACGATGGACCGCGTTCAATCGATAACGGAATCGTATGAAGTAGGGATAACGATTATCGGGATCAATGGGCGGAGTTATTCCACCAATCGTGCTCACCTTGAGAAGTCAGTGGATGAATTGAAAGAGGAACCGATTACGGTGGAAGCCGCTGAGACACCGAGTCGTCTTATCTTTGATGATTACCAAAACGATGCAACGGTCGGAAGTCAGCAGATGATCTCTGCGACGAAAGCGTTGACGGACCGAACACGCAGCCGGATATACGGTACGCTCTATGTCACGATGAGAGAAGACATATTCCGGCAATTTTACAGCAGCTTTACAAGTCGTGGCAATGATGTGGTCATTATGAATGAAAAAGGTGAGATTGTATCATCGAATCGTGAAGACTGGATCGGAACAACTCAGCTGGATTTGCTGTCCTATGCCCGAGAAATGAACAAAACGTCTCCGAGGAGCATCAATGCTCGTGTGATGGAACAGGATAGCGTTGTTCTATCGGAGTATTTACCATTCTATCGGTTTTACATTGTCAATGTCGTCGATAAGGATCTGGCGATGGGTCAACTCATCGACATGAAGACGGTTGCCCTAATCTGTGCAGCAATTGTTGTAGGGGCTCTTATTCTCGTATTTCTCATCACCAGCCAGATTACCAAGTCACTGCGCAGACTTGTGAAGCAGATGTCCAATATTACGAAAAGTGATCTGGACAACTACATTCCAGTGAGTGGAAGCTACGAGAGCAGGCAGCTGGGTCATGCTTACAATTACATGCTTGATGAGTTGCATGATTATGTGGATCAGTTAGTGCAGACCCAGCATGAACAACGTAACGCAGAACTTGCAGCTTTACAGAGTCAGATTAATCCGCACTTCTTGTACAACACACTTGCTTCTGTCAAAGTTCTGGTGCAACAAGGTAACAAGGACAGGGCAGCGGAGACCATTAATGCGCTGATCGGATTGCTACAGAATACAATTAGTGATGTGAGTCAGACGGTTACAGTGGAACAAGAAGTCGAGAATTTGAAAAATTATGTCTTCATTAATCACGTCAGATATGGAGGCCGGATTAAAGCAGCTTTCTACGTCGCTCCGGATTGTACACATTACCATGTACCGAAGCTGGTCATACAGCCGTTTATCGAGAACGCATTTTTCCATGGATTCATCAAGAAAGAAACGGGTACGATTCATGTCATGGTTTCCAGAGCGGGAGAATCACTCATCTGTGAGATTATGGACAATGGGGATGGAATTGAAGGACTTGTCATGGGAGAAACGCTACCCAATCCAAAGAACAATCGTCAACTATTCAGTGGTATCGGTATTCGCAACGTGCATGACCGTATTGAGTTATTATATGGTTCACCTTATGGTGTCACCATTATGAGTACGGTTGGGGAAGGAACGAGAGTCACCGTTACACTGCCTTTAATCACGAGTTGAATCGAAACCCGATTCCATTAAATACACTTAAAATCGAGATCCCTCACTTCTGTTTTCTACAGAGGCGGGGGATTTTCGCGTGTCAGAGGTAAAGCAAAATACATATTTGTACTATTTCAAGATCAAGAAATTACAAAATCAAAAGAAATTACAAAAAGCCAAATTTAATGCAAACGGTTTCTGTAAAGGTTTTCATTGTGGCAATAAGATGACAAATCCGTACAAAATTATTACTAACGAATGAAGATATGGGAATGATAAGATGAATACATCGAAAGCAACCGCTTTCAGAAAACGCAAACAAATTACACACAAAGAGGTCGAAGGGGAGTTGAATGTTTTGAAAAAAATGTGGGTATTGATGCTCGTTACAGTACTGCTGTTGTCCGCATGTTCATCCGGTGGCGGAGGTAATTCCGCTAGTGGTGGTGACGAAAAAACAAATGAAATTACGGTTTGGGCTTGGGACAAAGCTTTTAACGTAGCTGCAATGGAAACAGCAAAAGAAGCATATCAAAAAGCAAATCCTGATGTGAAAATCAACATCATTGAATACGCTCAAGCTGATATCATCCAGAAACTGAACACAGGTCTTAACTCCGGAACTGCCAGCGGTCTTCCAAACGTAGTTCTGATTGAAGACTATCGTTCACAAAGCTTCCTGAATGCATATCCTGATGCGTTCAAAGATCTGTCTTCCAACATCACGGCTTCCGACTTTGCAGATTACAAACTCGGACCAACAGCTTTTGATGGCAAACAATATGGAGTACCATTTGACTCCGGCGTTGCTGGTTTGTACTACAGAACAGATCTGCTGGAGCAAGCTGGCTACAAAGCAGCTGACCTGCAAGACATCACTTGGGATGACTACATCCAAATTGGTAAAGACGTAAAAGCTAAAACAGGTAAAGAGCTTCTTTCTCTTGACCCGAATGACCTTGGTTTGATTCGTATGATGATCCAAACTGCAGGTAAATGGTATTCCGCAGAAGATGGTAAAACACCTGACATTGCTACTAACGCTGCACTGAAAGAAGCTTTCATCACATACAAAGCGATGATGGATGCCAACATTGTTAAATTGCACTCTGACTGGAGTCAATTCGTTGCCAATGCCAATAACGGTAGCGTAGCAACAATTCCTACAGGTAACTGGTTCTCACCATCTGTACGTCAAGAAGCTTCCCAATCCGGTAAATGGGCTGTAGCTCCAATGCCGAAAATGGCTGGTCAACCAAACTCTGTTCACGCATCCAACCTGGGTGGTAGCTCTTGGTATGTTATGAACAACGTTCCTGGTGCAGATCAAGCAGCTGATTTTGTAGCAAAAACATTTGGTTCTGACAAACAATTGTATCAAGATCTGTTGAACAACATCGGCGCAATTGGTACGTACAAACCAGCAGTTGATGGCGATGCTTATGCCAAAGAAGACGAGTACTTCGGCGGACAAAAAATCTTCACAGACTTTGCGAATTGGACGAAAGAAATTCCAAGCGTAAACTATGGTATCAACACTTATGCCATTGAAGATATTCTGGTTGTAGAAATGCAAGCATTCCTGAACGGTAAATCAATCGATGACGTTCTGGCTGATGCACAAAAACAAGCTGAAGCACAATTAAACTAAGATACCCAAGGTAACTTATAGAACCCTAGGAAACATCGGAGCCGTCTCCCACGTCCGGCGCAAGTCGAACCGGATATGGCGAGAGGCTCCGTGGGTTCTACCCATGTTCCATGGAGAGAGAGGAGCCATACTGTGAAAGCCATGAATACAGGAGACAGTCTCCAAAAGAAAAATAATTTGACTGGATGGGCTTTTGTTTTGCTGGCTGTTGTCGGGATTGTTGCATTTTACTTCTACCCGATGATTCAAGCGCTGCTCTTATCGTTCAAGTCTGGTGTAGGAGCCAATCTTGAATTTTCGGGCCTTTCTAACTACAAAAGATTGTTAGTTGATACAACATTCCGTACAGCATTATCGAATACATTTATCTACTTGATTATTCAAGTGCCTGTAATGATTATTCTTGGTTTGTTTATTTCCGTATTGCTGAATGACAGCACACTACGTTTCCGGAGCTTCTTCCGTACAGCGATTTTCTTGCCTTGTGTAACTTCATTGGTAGCGTACTCTGTTGTATTCAAATATTTGTTCGCACCAGATGGAATGGTGAATCAATTCCTGATGGGCTTGCACATTATTGGCGATCCAATTCAATGGATCACAGACCCGTTCTGGGCTAAAATTACGATCATAATCGCCGTTACTTGGCGTTGGACCGGATATAACATGATTTTCTATCTGTCATCCCTGCAAAACATCGATCAATCGATCTATGAAGCTGCAAGAATTGACGGAGCGAATGCTTTTACACAATTCTTCAAAATCACAGTACCTTTGCTTAAACCGATTATCCTCTTCACGTCCATCACATCAACGATTGGTACATTGCAAATCTTCGATGAGATCATGAATATTACCAAAGGTGGTCCAGGTAATGCGACCATGTCGATTTCACAATACATCTACAACCTTTCGTTCAAATATTCACCGGACTTCGGTTATGCAGCAACAGTGTCGTACTCCATCGTAATCTTGATTATTGTATTGTCCATCATCCAGTTTAAAGTGGCAGGTGATAATAAAAATGGCTAAAGCTAAAGCAAAACGGATTTTCACGTATGTGTTCCTATCCATCGTCGCCTTTGTATCCATTTTCCCTTTTTTCTGGATGCTGGTCAGTTCAACGAATGCATCTGTCGATGTAACCAAAGGCAGATTGTTACCGGGTTCAGCTTTCATTGATAACTTCAACAAACTGATTGATTCGACGAATCTGGTACAGGCTCTCGGAAACTCGGCGATTATCTCTGTGGTCTCCACTCTCTTGGCACTGTTTATTGGTTCCATGGCAGGTTATGGCTTCGAGGTATATCGCACGAAGTCTCGTGACATTGTGTTTAATATCCTGTTGTTATCCATGATGATCCCGTTTGCGGCGATTATGGTACCACTGTATCGTATGTTTGCAACAATCTCGGGAGTTGCACCGGTTATCGGTATTAACACCATGGCAGCAGTGATCTTGCCAACCATTGCAACAGCGTTCCTGATCTTTTTCTTCCGTCAGAACACTAAAATGTTCCCGAAAGACTTGCTGGAAGCTGGACGTATTGATGGTTTGAGTGAACTCGGGATCTTCCTGAAAATCTATATGCCAACCATGAAAACAACATATGCAGCGGCAGCAATCATTACATTCATGAGTAGCTGGAACAACTATCTGTGGCCACTCATTGTATTGCAAACACCTGACCAACAAACGATTCCACTGCTGATCTCAAATCTGGGTGCTGGTTATTCTCCGGATTACGGAGTTATCATGACAGCAATCGTGATTGCAACACTGCCTACAGCAATCGTTTTCTTCATCATGCAGAAACATTTTGTTGCAGGTATGGTAGGTTCCGTGAAGTAATGAAAACAGCATAATCCGTGCAAATGACGGGTGCAGGAAAGAAGAGAGGGCGCTGTTATGGCGTACCTCTGTCTTTTTTGTTTATGTAAAGCAAAAGGAAATCCAGCGTAAACCTTGAATAAGTCAAACTATAACGTTTTAAAGGGAGAGAGAGCCGATGAAAGCAACAAAGGCAGATATCAACTGGTTGGGGGACGTAAGTGTATTTGAGGTGAACCGTCTTCATGCCTATTCCGATCACCGTTACTACCAAACAATGGACGAGGCTGTAGGTTCAGGCGCGATGTCCATGCGTTATGATCTGAATGGTACGTGGAAATTCAACTATGCAATTCGTCCAGACAGCCGTTCTGAGTTTTTCTATACATCCGATTTTTCCAGTGAAGGCTGGGATGATATTGAAGTTCCTGGACATATCCAGCTACAAGGATACGGACAGATTCAATATGTAAATACACAATATCCTTGGGATGGCTTGAACGACATTCGTCCGCCGGCATTGCCACAGGATAAAAATCCGGTTGGAAGTTACATTCGCACATTCCACCTGCCGACAGGTTGGGAGTCGAATCCGGTATATATTTCTTTCCAAGGTGTAGAGTCTGCATTTTATGTATGGCTTAACGGACAATTCGTAGGATACGGGGAAGACAGCTTCACGCCATCTGATTTTGACCTGACACCATTCCTTCAGGATGGAGAGAACAAACTCGCAGTTGAGGTGTATCAACGCAGCACAGGCAGCTGGCTGGAAGATCAGGATTTCTGGCGTTTCTCCGGCATTTTCAGAGATGTGTATCTGTATACGGTCCCGGCTGCACACGTACGTGATGTTCATGTGCGCACAGATCTGGACAAGTCCTATACCAACGGTACGTTGCAAGTGGATCTGAAGCTGGAAGGAAAAGCGGTTGCAGGAGCACGTGTAGAGGCTGAACTTCGTGATCGTGAAGGCAATACCGTTAAAACGTTTGAGTCCAAAGTTAACGATGGGCAAGTAAGTCTTCGTGAAGACATTGGTACAGTGAACCTGTGGAGCGCAGAGATTCCATACTTGTACCGTCTCTATATTCGTGTATATGATGCTGCGGGTACACTGGTTGAGGTAGTTCCTCAAGCCGTTGGTTTCCGTACATTCGAAATGATTGACAAAGTAATGCATATCAACGGTAAACGTATCGTATTCAAAGGTGTGAATCGCCATGAGTTCAACCCGCGTCGTGGACGTGCGGTTACGAAGGAAGACATGCTGTGGGATGTTCGTACCATCAAACAAAACAATATGAATGCCGTACGTACGTCACACTATCCAAACCAAAGTCTCTGGTATGAGCTGTGTGATGAATACGGACTCTATGTTATTGACGAGATGAATCTGGAGACACACGGATCTTGGCAGAAGCTTGGCGCCGTTGAGCCTTCATGGGTTATTCCAGGTGACAAACCGGAATGGCATGATATCGTTATGGACCGCGCTGTATCCATGGTGGAGCGTGACAAAAACCATCCGTCTATTCTGATCTGGTCTTGTGGTAATGAATCACACGGTGGTGAAGTCATCTACAAAGTATCCCAATACTTCAAATCAGCTGATCCAACACGTCTGGTACATTACGAAGGTGTATTCCATGATCGCCGTTTCGATGAGACCAGTGATATGGAGTCTCGCATGTATGCCAAACCGGCAGACATTGAGGAATTCCTGAATGCAAACCCGACCAAGCCGTATATCAGCTGTGAGTACATGCATGCCATGGGTAACTCCATTGGTGGTATGCACAAATATACGGAGTTGGAAGACAAATATCCGATGTATCAAGGTGGTTTCATCTGGGATTACATCGACCAATCCATTTATAAAAAAGATCGTTACGGCAAAGAGTTCCTCGCTTATGGCGGAGATTTTGGTGATCGTCCATCAGACTATTCGTTCTGTGGCAACGGTATCGTCCATGCTGACCGTAAAGTAACTGCGAAAATGCAGGAGGTCAAATTCCTTTACCAGAACATCAAGCTGTTCCCGGATCGTGAAGGTGTTAAAATCGTGAACGGTAATCTGTTCGCAGATACATCTGCGCTGGAACTGGTATACAGCCTGGAGCGCGAGGGACATGAAGTGTTGCGTGGAACATTGGAAGTGAACGTGGATGCACAAAGCGAGACGGTAGTGAAACTTCCGCTGGGTGCAGAAGCTCTGGCGGGCGGCGAGTATGCTGTGAACACTGCATTTGTGTTAAAAGAAGCTACACTGTGGGCTGACAAAGGCGAAGAAGTGGCATTTGGACAGTTTATTTTCACCCAGGATCAGGTGAATGATGCAGTTGAAGTCGACTTGAACCTTGTAAGTGATGTACAAGTTATCGAAGGTGATGTTAACATCGGTGTTCGTGCCGGCAAGACACATGCGCTGTTCTCCAAACAGTTTGGGACACTGGTTTCCCTGAAATTGTCTGGTCGTGAGACGATTGCTGTACCACCTGCACCACTCTTCTGGCGTGCAATGACGGATAATGACAAAGGTATGGCGATGGGCTTCGAACTGGGTGCCTGGTATGCAGCGAGCCTGATGCCACGTTCTGTAGAGTGGAAAGCGGAACAGAAACCGGATCAATACCGGATCGAGTTCACGTACAAGCTCAACATTTCGGAGGATGTACAAGTGAAAGTGTTATATACCGTTCATGCAGATGGAAGCGTACGTGTGCATAATACGTACAAAGGTACAGCCGGATTGCCAAACCTGCCAATTCATGCATTGTCCTTCAGAACATCACCTGACTTCGAAAACGTGGAATGGCTCGCGATGGGACCCGAAGAAAACTATGCAGACCGCGCATTTGGCGCGCGTCTCGGTATCCACGGCAGCAAGGTAGCTGATACCATGGCTCCATATCTGGTACCACAGGAATCAGGCAACCGTACAGGCGTACGTTGGGCCAAATTGACAGACAACGCGGGACGTGGCTTCAAAATTGAAGCATCTGGAACTCCAGTCGAGCTGAATGTATCACCATATACGGCATTTGAGCTGGAGAACGCACAACATGCGTACGAATTGCCACCTGTGCACTATACGGTCGTGACTGTAGCAGGTAAACAAATGGGTGTTGGCGGTGATGACAGCTGGGGTGCTCCGGTTCATCCGGAATACCTGATCCCTTCAGACGGCGAATTGACATTTGAATTTGTCATTCGAGCACTGTAAGTAAAAGAATCGTACAGAATAAAGAATGTATTCTATAAAGAACAGAGGTCTTCGCTCGTTGGAGGCCTCTGTTTTGTTATGTCAACGAACAGCTTGAGAGGCTTTGTATGAAACCGTTCTCTCTCCAACCTCGTAATGTACGAGACAGGAAACATAAGAGGGGGGTTCAAGATGAGTAAAAAAGCAAAGACAGGTATATGGGTGACGGTGTTGGTCTTCTTGGGTATCATAGTTGGATGTTTCATATGGTATTTCAATACCGCTTCGGGTGAACGTGCACTCAAAACGATGAGGTCCAATAACTCGGGTGGCCTGGAGAGGGTTGTTAAAGTGTACAGCAATAACGGTGAATTGATTCAGACCTATGATGGCAAAATTGACGTGGAAGATACGGAATACGGCAATAAAGTATTATTTGATCTCAATGGGAAACGTGTTGTGATCTATAATGCAACGATTGTTGTTGAAGAGAAGTAAAACGTAAATCGCTACTTTTGAAGGAACTCTGCTTCGGAATTTGGAATGACATCCTATTGCTTATATGGTAAAATTAAGGAAAAAGATATAAGGGTCGGGTGAGATTTTTATGGTGGATATGTACTTTATAATCCTTGTTGCCATCTTGGTGATGATCCTGTTCTATAGTCTAATCGCTTATTTCTTGATTCGTTTCATTTCCAGAAAAGCTCTCAAGCTGACGTTAACCAAATATGAAATGACGGAGATTATGACTTGGCTCGCCGTGTTGTTTATTACCTTCATGATGATTAAGACGGGTTCGATGAATCTTCTCTTGCCGGTTGTTGTACTCATCATTCCATTGATCAATTTACGACTTTCCAATCGGAAACATCGAGAGCTGAATTAGTATAGCTTGCTAAGTTGAGGCAAGGCACAAGGAGGATGAACATAGGAAAGGTTGACGGAGATTACATCACTAGTCAACCTTTTTTAGTTGCATTATGAATGATGAAAATGAACAGAGAGGAGTTCAATTATGATTATTGGAAAATCAATGGATACTTCAGGTTTAACGCACGTTGCCAATCTTTCGGATGAGTTGCAGTCTGTGTTTGATCAAGCAGAAAGCAAATATGAGCTAGTCGATATTGAACTCTTCTTTGTTTTCAGGTGTCTTCCTGAAGAATATGAGAGGAAGTCGACGGTCAGGCATGTGAAGAAGGAGAATGTCATCTATTTTGATCTGGTGGTCAGCGAGGATCGTTATAAGACATTAAGCAAAAGCAAACAACGGTATGCGTTAAGCCATGAGTTTTATGCTTTTTTGAGTGAAAAGATACAGAAATACAAGATTGAACATCTAAACGCCAAGCAATTTATAGCAGATATGGGCATGTGGCTGAGGGAGATTGGATGGTTGCAGACCAAAGAGCAAGCCGACATAAGTGAATTTGAAGAAAAGTATAACTAACAAAATAAATGAAAAACATAAACAACAAAAAGAAGCCCTCTTTCGAGAGCTTCTTTTTCATGGGAGAGGAGAAACCGGACGAAGAGCTTATGGGGAAACGTAAGTCTTCTCCGCGGTTGTCTACGACACTTGTGATGTCGATAATTATAGAATCGCCCGATTTGTTCCTTTTTATACATATGCGTCAACAATTCGTCAACAATTTTCCAAGGGAAATGAAGACCTCATATTTTTCAAACTGAACCCGAGTGTGGTACGATAGTCGTATCAATAAACTTACATAGAGAAAAGGTGACTCGTCAAGTGAGAGTGGTATCTGGGAGTGCAAAAGGCAGGCCGCTGAAGGCTGTTCCTGGCACGGGTACGCGGCCGACCACCGACAAGGTGAAGGAAGCGTTATTTAGCATGGTTGGTCCTTATTTTGAGGGCGGCACAGCATTGGATCTGTTTGCAGGCAGTGGAGGTCTCGGTATTGAGGCGCTGAGCCGCGGCATGGACAAGGCTGTTTTTGTTGATTTGGAATCAAAAAGTATTGAAGTTATCCGCATGAATCTGAAGGCTACCAAGCTTGAAGACCAGGCGGCCGTATATCGTAATGATGCAGGTCGGGCATTGAAGGCACTCGCCAAGCGAGGCACAACCTTTGATCTGGTGTTTCTAGACCCTCCATATCGCATGAAGAACGGGCACGAGTTAATGCTGACCATGCACGAACTGGAGCTTTTGGAACCTGAAGCAACCATCGTGCTTGAATATGAATCCAAACATGACTACCCTGAGCAATTCGGCCCGTTTGAACAAACGCGCAAGGCTTTGTATGGGGAGACGGCAGTATCCATCTATTATTATGCGTCTGAAGCAGTTGAAGATGGAGAATCCATTACACCGGAAGAGGAGGCTCCTCATGACTGAAATGATACATCGACAGGAACGGATCGCCGTATATCCTGGAAGTTTTGATCCCGTAACGATGGGGCATCTGGATATTATCGCCAGAGCGTCAAAGCAATTTGATCGCGTCATTGTGGCTGTATTGAACAATATGAGCAAAAATCCGCTGTTTACGGTGGAGGAACGCAAGGAACTGATTACGGAAGTAACCCGCCATCTACCCAATGTGGAGGTGGATAGTTTCCGCGATCTGACAGCTAATTATGTCCGGCAAAAGGAAGCTCAGGTCATCGTTCGTGGTATACGCTCGGTAACTGATTTTGAATACGAGTTGCAATTGGCATCGACCAATAGCAAGTTGAACCCGGATGCGGAAACGATATTTATGATGACAAATCCGAAGTATTCCTATTTAAGTTCCAGCATCGTCAAAGAAATCGCTCATTATCATGGAGATGTTACAGATCTTGTCTCACCTGAAGTGGAAGCTGCGCTCCGTCAGAAAATCAGCGAGAAAACCGGCGGTTAAACCAGAAAGTAAGACCTGATAGACTAACCATGACTGCAAGAAGTAACGCAAGTCCCATGCATGCAGCAGGGAAGATGCTCCAAATGGTGTTGATCGTGTATGTGTTACCTGGACTATGTATGAGTAGCCAACCAAATGGTGTCGTGAGGTCCTGCTCTGCATTCGTCTGTAATGTGGTCCAGACTTCTGAGCTATAACGGCTGAACGGCATCCATAGGAACAGACTGATGAAAAAGGCGATTAATCCATGAGTCAGACGAACTCCAGCAAAGTACAACATCGATTTGCTGCCCGGACCAGTTGTTTTCAGGACAGCAGAGACTTGCAGATGGGAACATAAACCACCCCATCCCAGAACGGCTGCAAGTAGAGACATGAGCAGCATGGGTGTAAGTGAAGTCTGGCTCAAATGATAGGTGCCCAGATGAAGCTCAAAGAAGGCTGGCCACAGCGCAGCAGAGGACCCGGGCGTCAGATAAAGGGAGACCAACCGGATAAACACGGCAAAACCGATCATGTATCCTCCAGTCATCATCAAGGTCTGCACAGCTTGGGATACGGTGTCACCGAGCAGTTTGCCAAATCCTCTTCCATCACGACTATGGGCTTCTCTGGCTGAAATCATCATATCGGACCATATACTGCGTCGTTTGAACGTTGCGTGGTGGGGTGCAGATGAGCGACTTGTGGAACTTGCAGGACTTGCAGGCTGAAAATCAAGAGAGTTGTTATCTGCTTGTACGGCTGTTGAGCCAATCATGTTTGTCTGGTTACCCGGTGCAGGCAGGAGACGCGTGGCAAGAATGGCAGCAATCCAGCCGCTGATCCAGTGGACCACGAGTAGAAAATATCCGGCCGCTGGCTGGTGGAGAAAAGCAGCACCGACGACCAAAATGATCATCATTGGATTGGCAAAATGAGATGCCGCCGCAAGGACAACCGCCTGCTTGGCGGTAATTTGTCTATCCTGAAATAAACGGGATACCGCATCTGCTCCTGCGGGAAATCCGCCGCACATGCCTACGGCAATCGCCAGACCTGCGTTGCCTGGAAGTCTGAACCAGCGTTGCATTAACGGTCCGAGCAAGGCGCCGATCGCGTGGGTGAAGCCAAATGCAGTGAGCATTTGGGATAACATGAGGAACGGGAGCATGGCAGGGAAGATGATTTTCCACCATATATCCAGACCTTGAATAGAGGCATCAAATGCTTCTTTGGGGGAAGCAACTACCGCAATGACCAACATTAAAGCGCCGGTACTTAGGATTATCGTTCGCAACGGGCCAGAATCTCTAACCTCGCTCTGTAATGTCATCGTTTCACCTCATATCAGATAACTTCGATTAGGCATCTGAATCGTTATGGACGGCCGAATGACGCCCAAAGGGCGGTTCGGCCTTGACCGGACAGGATATTGTATACAGCGGCCTATCCGGCCTGTACCATTGTATGCACAAGGACCAGAGTGTTAGACTTGAAAAAAATGATTAAACAAGATGAGCTGAGTATCTGCATTACAAAGAGCGTGAATCTAACCGACGAATGGAAGTATTCACAAGGTGGAATTACGATTGCTGATTAGTGTAGAGTTCAGCTTATATAGAGATACAAAGAACGGAGGCTCATGCGATGAATCGGATTCGGAAATCTGGCGGATTCAGAGCTTCGATCTTTGTGATCGTGGTGGCTCTGGTCGTCTATGTTGCCGTGTACATGCCAACGCCGTATATCATATATATGCCTGGCAGTGCAGATGAAGTAAAACCAATGGTAACCGTTAAGGGTGGAGACCAGGAAGAACACGGTGTGTTCATGATGACAACCGTGTCGGCAACATATGCCAATGTGTTTTTGCTAGGAACCTCTCTGTTCAATAAAAATGCTCAAGTGGATAAAAAGGAAGACCGACTGCGCGGCAAAAGCGAAGCGGAATACTCTGCCGAACAGGTGTGGTTCATGAGTGACTCACAATCCTCCGCAATGGAGGCTGCATATGAGCAGGCTGGTGTGACTTACTCTATTGTACCTGAACATATCTTTGTATTTGGACTGTCTGAAAATCCAAAACCGGAAGGAGACATTGCTCCGGGAGATATCATTCTGGGAGTGAACGGAACAGCTACGCCGGATAATACGGTGCTTTCTGCCGAGTTAAAAGATAAAAAGGTCGGAGATACGGTTGAAATGCAACTGGAACGTGGTGGAGAGACCATTAGCCGGGATGTGAAACTGATTCAGGTAAAAGACAATAAAACAGGTGAAACCCGCCCGGGACTCGGAGTAATGATTGGTACGGTTCAGAAGGTGAAAGCTGAAGAGCCAGACAAACAGATCTCCTTTACCGATACTCAGGTTGGTGGTCCGTCTGCCGGCTTGATGTTTACGTTGGAGATCTATAACCAGTTAACACCTGGAGATCTGACCAAGGGGCATCGAATTGCGGGTACAGGTACCATTACCAAGGAGGGTGTGGTGGGTGCCATTGGTGGTGTAGTACACAAGATTGTAGCCGCTGATCGAAAAGAAGCGGAGATCTTCTTTGTACCTAAGGATAACTATAAGGAAGCAGCAGCCAAGGCTGAACAAATCGGCACCAAAATGAAACTTGTGCCTGTGAGCACGGTGGATGATGCGCTGGCTTATTTGAAAACCTTGTCCGTGAAATCATAGGTTATCATCGGGCGGGAAGAGATCGAGCCAACGTTGAACGGGATGGATAAAGTACGGATGAATTCGAATAATTGATTACAGTGGAATGAAGTGTGATCAAGAGGTTTGAGAAGATCAACAGAAGTTAATAAGGAAATCCCCTTGTTGCGAGGTGCCTGAGTGGCGTGCAGCAAGGGGATTTTTTTTAAATTGAATAGTTGAGTGTCGAATAGTGGATATCAATGATCTGTTTGATGATGGAAAAAAGCTCGTTAGAGATGAAGCCTTATGGTCAAAAGCGGATTACAGTCTCACTGGCGACTCATAGTAGTCACTGAACATCTTGCGTGTGTCCTTATGCTCGCAAGCGAGCCCATACGCAACCTGAGCTTGTATATCCAGTTCAAGTTGATTGTGTGTGAACGTCGACGGTTTCAGTACAACAGGAAGCGATGCAGTCTTCTTCATTTGTTTAAGGAGGCTCTGTCCTTGAGCATTAAATCCAAGGACTCGGAGATATCCGGGTCCGGTAGCTAATTGCTCTGGTGAACACTCGGCTTTGGTGTGATTCAGGAGCAGGTGGGCGAGCATACGCTGGAGTTTGGTGCGTGTGTATCGTTTGGTCTTTAGTGCATTCAGGAGTGCTTCGACTGAAGGCTCCGGGAGCTGAGCGAGTGCACGGCTCAGCCTGTGTTCCAGGCCTTCCGTGACTTCGGCGATGCGTTCCAGCTCGGAGGCACGGCGGGTGGCCGCGAGGTGCAACAGCGGCTGTGCAAAGCGCTCCCAGTGTATGGGAGCGCGCCCTTCCTGCCATTCGTGATGCAGAATGGCAAGAGTTGCCGCCGGCACGTATGGTGCGGCGGCATCGGGTCCGTCCGCCATCAGGAGGCGGCGGACGGCTGTTGCACTGGCGATCGCCCCCGGCCCGGGCGTCGCCTCATGATACGCGGCACCGGTACGCGCCGCCGTAAAGGGCTGGATCGCGCTGCCAAGTCGTTGCAGCGCGATCAGGTAGTGCAGCCCAAGCGAATTGTTGGGCTGCTCCAGCAGTGCAGCGGCGTCGTGAGCATCGACGCCGCCGGGCGCCAGTGCCGCCGCCGCGCCTGCGTACGCGGCGGGGTAGCTGGCGCCTTCCCGCAGGCGGCGCGCGATGTCCTCGCGCATCCCTGCGGGCTCCACAGCCAGCACGCGCGCAATGCGCTGCAGGCTGTCCAGGTCGCCGGACTCGCTGCCAAAGCAGAGCGAGTCCACAATGCCGGTGCGGTGCAGCAGCGAGACCGCACCGAAGGCAAACCACTCGGCCGGTTGGACTGCGTACGCAACCGGCAGTTCAAGCACGAGATCCGCGCCTGCGTGCAGCGCCATCTCGGTGCGTGCCCTTTTACCCACGATGGCGGGTTCGCCACGCTGGAGAAAAGGGCCGCTCATGACCGCAACAACGGCGTCTGCGCCGCTTAGCCGCCGAGCTTCTTGCAAATGATAGACATGCCCATTGTGCAAGGGGTTATATTCAACAATGACGCCTACGGCTTTCATGATTAGACGTACTCCTTTCGATTGGATAACCGAGTATGTATAACATCCATTCCATCATAGGGGATGTCATGTATTAGATCAAATCATGCACCAATCAAGACAAGAAAAAGGCACAAATCCAACATCAACGGATGTCAGACTGTGTGCCTGCAAATCTATTGTATAGTACACATTTTGATATTCGGCGAACGACCTCTTCACCTTGATAAATCAGCATGATAGGACACGTACCTATACACTTATACATTAGGAAGTTAGGCTAATCACATTTCACAACGTTTAGACACTTCCCGGTGCGGGAGATAGACTTGCTTTGGGCCCAAAAAATTCATAATGAATGTTGTCCGCTGCAACACCAAGCGCCAGAAGCTCCGTATACACTGCCCGCATGAACGAAACGGGTCCGCACAGATAATAAATGGAATCCAGTTCATCGATCACTTGACGAAGCCAGGCCGCATCCATATAACCTTCCTTATGAAAGTGATTGTTCGTACGATCAGAATCCTCAGGTTGTGTATAGCAATAATAAGCTTGAACGCCCTGATTACCTTCGACCAGGCTGTTCACATGATCACGGAAAGCGTGAGATTGACCATTAGGACTTGCATGCAAAAATGTAATTGCACGGTTTTCGTTCAAATGAACCAACGTATTTAACATACTGATCATGGGCGTTAAGCCAACACCACCACTAAGCAGCACAACAGGACGTTTATCCTCTGCATTTAGCGTGAAGTCGCCAGCAGGAGCGGATAGTTCCACCTGACTGCCTTCTTCAATGTGATCATGTAGATACGTCGAGATAACTCCGTCAGGGCGCTCTAACACACCTCGCTCACGCTTAACGGAAATGCGATAGTATGGTTTACCTGGGGCATCTGAAAGGCTATACTGACGAATCTGAGTAAATGACTGTGCCTCTGGCTGAATTTTGATGCTGATGTATTGTCCTGGTTCATAGCTGGCAATAGGCTTACCATCGTCTGGAACGAGATAAAAGGACGTGATGACTTCGCTTTCCTGCACTTTCTTGGCAACTTTGAATGTCCGGAACCCTTCCCAGCCACCCGTTTGGTTTTCTGCTTCCGTATACATATCCTGTTCGATCCCGATAAAGGCATTTGCAATGACATTGTAGGCTTCGCCCCACGCGGTGATAATTTCATCCGTTGCCGCATCTCCAAGCACATCTTTGATGGCTTGAAGCAGATAGGTGCCGACAATCGCATATTGCTCGGGAACGATACCCAGGCTGCGATGTTTATGTGCAACTTGCCGGACGGCAGGCAGGATGGAGGACAGATTATCGATATGAAGGGCGGCGGTGTACACCATATTGGCGAGGGCGGCTTGCTGCCGTCCCTGTTTCTGATTTGCATGATTGAAAATATTCAGCAGTTCCGGATGAGCTGTGAACATCGTTTCGTAGAAGTGGCGTGTGATCGCTTCGCCGTGGACTTCAAGTACGGGGACTGTAGATTTAATGACTCTAATCGTGTGCTCACTTAACATATATTTTCCCTCCCGATATGATATGAAATAGTTGGATAATAAATCGGTCATGGAGCTGATCGTGCTTCGGTTTATAGTAAGTATAGATAGGGAGCAAATAGGTCTGTGTGATATAGATCACACTAAACGTTAACGAAATGTGACCGGTGTTTGCAAGGAACTACAATTAAAATGACGACTTGTAGTTTATCTTGAAGTGAGTCTATAATAGACCAGATGGAGTAAATGGCTGTGTGGTCAGTGTTTTTAAAAAGGGTGTAAAGTTAAAAGTGTTGACAAACGTCTTGAAAAATCGGTATAATGATTTTTGTTTGTTAAGTCAATTTCATAATACTTTTAACGATGAAGCGTCAGAATACATACAGTCAGGATTTGCTGCTTTACAAAAGAAGGCTTGACCTGTATAACTGTCGTGATACGTTTGATACGAATTATGAAATTGGTTTCGTTTGGAGTGATGGAAATGTTAATGCCATTTCGCAAAGTGGCTACCAGTGATGGCCCGCTGAAGTTTAACGAACAGTGGGATATCAAGGAACTGGTTTCTAACCGACAAGATATCACAGCCGTTACCCCACTGACTGCGGATTTATCTGCAGAATTTAGAGAAGGTGACGTTGTGGATGTTCATGGCAAGCTGACCATAGGAGTGGACATGTTGTGCTCCCGTTGTCTCAAGCCGATCAATGAACATTTTCATATTGATTTTCATGAGCAATTCAAGCAGGGAAAACAGCCAGAGGACTTACACGAAGACGATGATACGCTCTATGTGGATGGAGATAGCGTTGATCTGAAGGGTTATGCCGAGGAAGCTTTTCTGCTGGATCTTCCGTTTATACCGCTATGCAGCGATACATGCAAAGGGTTATGCCCCAAGTGTGGCCATGAGCTGAACGAAGGTGACTGCGGTTGTGATAACCAGGTTATCGATCCGCGGCTTGCAGGGCTCAAGGATTTTTTTAAATGAGCATGATTGAAAATCGAACATTTTAAGACTACCTGCAAAGGTTGATTTTGATAAGGAGGTGGGAATAATGGCAGTACCTCAACGGAGAACGTCCAAGACGCGTCGCGACAAACGTCGCACTCACTTTAAATTGGCTGTACCGGGCATGGTGAAATGTGAACAATGTGGCGAACTTAAACTTAGTCACCACGTGTGCAAAGTGTGCGGAACGTACAAAGCAAGAGAGATCATCTCTCAATAATAGTTGAACATTAAGTAGCACTTCATTTCGATGAGGTGCTACTTTTTTTGGATTAGAGGTAGTTATAGAGTGAGTAGGCAGGCGTGAAATCCGTGCTTCACAGGGGTGTATTGTTTTTGTTAGGCCAGTCTTTCTTTTTGACACGGGATGAGATATACTATAGTTTAGTACCAGGTTCTAAGATTTGACGTTACATATAGATGAACCATAATCCGTTTGAGAACGACCCTGGTGACCAGGGATGCAACTATAGAAGCAACAGGAAAGAATGGTTGAACTGGCCGGACGGGACGGTTCCGTAAACGATACAGCGGGGGGTGTCAGGCATCGAACGTGTACCGAAGAGACAGAGGCAACAGCAGTTAACCAAAATGATAGAAGAGAACCCGTTTGTGACGGATCAGGAACTTACACGCCAATTGAAGGTGAGTATTCAGACGATTCGTCTTGACAGGCTGGAACTTGGAATACCCGAACTTCGGGAGCGGATGAAACTGATGGCAGAGCTCTCGTATGATCAGGTACGCTCGTTGCCCTTGCATGAGATTATCGGTGATATTGTGGATCTGCAACTGGATAAAAGCGGGATTTCACTGTTTGAGATTAAGGAAGAACACGTATTTTCCAGAACAGGGATTGCACGTGGGCACTATGTCTTTGCACAGGCCAACTCCTTGGCTGTAGCGATTATTAATGACGAGATCGCGTTGACTGCATCAGCAGACATTCGCTTTGTCCGTTCGGTTCATTTGGGAGAGAAATGTATTGCAAAGGCTTATGTGAGATCGATTCCGGGTCAAAAGGGCAAAGCCAAAGTGGAAGTATTCACTTATGTAGGTGAAGAAATGGTGTTTCAAGGCAACTTTGTAATCTACCATTCAGGTGGAGAAGACAGCGGAGAAGGAGGTCATTTGGAATGAAAATCGTCATTGATGCCATGGGAGGCGACAATGCACCTGCATCAACGGTAGAAGGTGCGATTGCCGCAGCCACGGAGTGGGCGGATACACAGATCGTCCTGATCGGCGATGAAGCCAAGCTGGAGCCTCTTTTGAGTCAGTCAGGTGTGAGACCTGCCAATCTTACGGTCCGGCACGCTTCCGAAGTGATTGGCTCGGATGATGAACCCGTCAAAGCAGTGCGTCGCAAGAAGGATGCCTCCATGGTGGTCGCAGGTCGCATGCTGAAAGAGGGCGAAGCGGACGCGATGATCTCGGCGGGCAATACCGGAGCGCTGATGACAGCGGGATTGCTTGTTGTAGGTCGCATGGAAGGTATTGAACGTCCGGCGCTTGCGCCTATGATTCCAACAATTGATGATGTAGGTGTACTTGCGCTGGATCTGGGAGCGAATATGGATGCCAAACCGGAGCACCTTGCACAATATGGCCTGATGGGCAGTTTGTATAGGCAAAAAGTACAGGGCATTGAGTCCCCACGAGTGGGCTTGCTCAATGTAGGAACAGAGCCAGGCAAGGGAAATGAGTTAACCAAACATGCATATCCTTTACTGGAACAACTCCCAATTCGGTTTGTCGGTAATGTTGAGGCACGTGATGTGCTGACTGGTGCTTGCGATGTGCTTGTATGTGACGGTTTTGCAGGGAATATCCTGCTGAAGTCGCTTGAAGGCACAGCAGGTGCCATTTTCGCCTTGCTTAAGGAACAATTTTCATCTTCTCTTAAAAGTAAACTGGCTGCGGCTGTACTGATGCCTGAGCTGCGTGGATTGAAACGAAAGCTGGATTATACGGAGCATGGCGGAGCGCCACTCCTTGGTTTGAGTAGACTGGTTGTGAAAAGTCATGGATCTGCTGATGGCAATGCCATCAAAAATGCTGTGCGCCAGGCTCGGATTGCAGTGCAGAATCAGCTGGTAGAGAGCATATCTAAGGAAATTAGCGGGAAGTGAGTGACGATATGAATAATTTGCGCCCAGTAGGGGTTATTGGTACAGGGAAATATGTGCCTGAGAAAATTTTGACAAATAGCGATCTGGAGAAAATGGTCGATACCAATGACGAGTGGATCGTCAGTCGTACAGGAATCAAAGAGCGTCACATCGCTGCACCCGATCAGGCAACTTCTGATCTGGCATACGAAGCGGCTATTAAAGCCCTTGAATCTGCAGGCATGACAGGAAGTGATCTAGACCTGATTATTGTTGCAACCATTACCCCGGATTCTTCGTTCCCATCGACAGCCTGCATCTTGCAGGACAAATTGGGTGCAAAAGGTGCCGCGGCATTTGATCTGTCGGCTGCTTGTTCCGGATTTGTATACGGTTTGGCTAGTGCTACGAGCTTCATCCAAAGCGGTATGTACAACAATGCACTTGTTATTGGTGCAGACTGCTTGTCTCGTATTACGGATTATACAGACCGTAACACATGTGTCCTCTTTGGTGATGGAGCAGGCGCGGTAGTTGTTGGTGAAGTTCCGGAAGGTCGCGGATTCAAAGCATTCGATCTCGGTGCCGAAGGTTCTGGCGGTAGTCTTCTTCAGATGGAAGGCGGCGGTTCCCGTCTGCCTGCTTCCGCAGAGACCGTTGAAAATAAAAAACATTACATCTACATGAACGGTCGTGAAGTGTTCAAGTTTGCGGTACGTGTCATGGGGACGGCTACCATTGAGGTATTACGCAAGGCTGGTATGGAGCGTACGGATGTGGATCTGTTTGTTCCTCACCAAGCGAATATTCGGATTATCCAATCTGCGATGCAACGACTTGAACTTCCTGAAGAAAAGGTTGTAGTCAACGTCGATAAGTATGCAAACACATCGGCTGCTTCCATCCCGCTTGCTCTGGTAGAAGCTGCGGAGGAAGGTCGCATGAAAGCCGGAGATACCGTCCTGATGGTTGGATTCGGTGGCGGTTTGACATGGGGTGCATCGGTACTCGTTTGGTAAAATAGACATCTGGGAGATGAATGAGATGGGTAAAATAGCATTTGTATTTCCCGGACAGGGATCACAGGCTGTAGGCATGGCTAAGGACGCGTATGAGTCTGTGCCTGCGGCAACCGAAATTTTTCGCACAGCAGATGAAACATTGGGTTTCTCGCTGAGCAACCTTGTATTTGAAGGACCGGAGACCGAGTTGAAACAGACATCAAATACACAACCGGCTCTGTTGACAGCAAGTATTGCCTTGCTTGAAGCTTTCAAAGAAAAAGGAATTCAGCCTGACTATACGGCTGGACACAGCCTGGGAGAATACAGTGCACTGGTGGCAGCGGGCGTTCTTACGTTTGCTGACGCAGTGAGCACTGTGCGGGCACGTGGTCAGTATATGGAACAGGCAGTACCGGGTGGACAAGGAGCGATGGCTGCTGTGCTCGGTGCGGATCGGGAAGCGCTGGGGGTGCTTTGCCGTGACGTATCTGAAAGTGGTCATGCGGTTGAACTTGCCAACATTAATTGTCCGGGACAAATCGTCATTTCTGGTGTGAAAGAAGGCGTAGCTGCTGTCTCGGAACGAGTGAAGGAAGCAGGCGGTAAACGCGCCATTGCATTGGAAGTAAGTGGTCCGTTCCACTCTTCATTGATGAAGGGTGCAGCTGAGAAGCTGGCAGAGAAACTGAAAACCGTTACGTTCTCACCGGCAGCGGTCCCTGTAGTCGCTAATGTGACTGCAAGACCTGCAGAGGATGGACAGGTTCAGGATTTGTTGACAGCTCAGGTCTATTCTCCTGTATTATGGGAAGACAGTGTGACATGGCTTATTGAGCAAGGCGTGGATACGTTCATCGAGATTGGATCTGGCAGTGTATTGACCGGTTTGATTAAAAAAACAGATAAAACCGTAAAATTGTACAATGTGAACAGTCTTGAAACGCTCGAAGCAACGGCAAGTGAATTAGAAGGAGTTATATGAGTTAGACTAAACTTTTTACACGAGAACGGAGAGGACAGAAAAAAACTGAAGAAGCGGAGCGTTCGCCTTTATCACCGGATTTTCCCTTTAGAAAAGGGAATCAAAAAAATCTGGGGATAACAGCGATCGGAAGTTTATTCTGTCATCGGAGTGGCAAGTGTAAACATTCTTTGGTTGAACTGATATAGATTTGGGGAAAGGAGGAATGATTATGTCTAAACCATTAGAAGGTAAAAATGCACTCGTTACCGGGGCATCCCGGGGCATTGGGCGCAGTATTGCACTGGCACTTGCAGAAGCTGGAGCGAACGTAGCCGTGAATTATGCGGGTAGTCAAGCGGCAGCTGAGGAAGTGGCGGAAGCGATTCGTGCCAAAGGAGTCAAGGCGATTACACTTCAAGCCAATGTTGGCCTGATGGATGAAGCTGAACAAATGGTCAAAGCTACACTCGAAGCATGGGGAAACGTTGATATTCTGGTGAACAATGCCGGTATCACCCGTGATAATCTGATCATGCGTATGAAAGAGGAAGAATTCGATCAGGTTATTGAAACCAATCTCAAAGGTGTGTTTAACTGCCTTAAGGCGGTTACACGTCCAATGATGAAACAACGGTCGGGAAGAATTATCAATATCTCCTCGGTTGTAGGTGTGCTCGGTAATGCTGGACAAGCAAACTATGTTGCTGCCAAAGCGGGAGTCATTGGCCTGACAAAGGCATCTGCTCGTGAACTGGCTTCTCGTGGAATCACAGTTAACTGTGTTGCACCAGGTTTCATTGAGACAGATATGACAAAAGAGTTGTCCCAGGAGCTGGTGGACGGTATGCTAAGTGGTATTCCGTTGTCCCGTTTGGGTCAGCCGGATGAAATCGCCGGTGTAGTCACTTTCCTGGCTTCACAGGCTTCATCTTATATGACAGGGCAGACGCTGCATGTCGATGGTGGCATGTACATGTAATTCTTCCCGGACTTGAACAATAGTCGGGGAACAGGCGCTGGACGATCCGAAATGCCGGAAAAAGGCCGGGTTCCCCGGCCGGGAGCCGCATATGTCTTCTATGGCATTTTGCCTGCGATTCTCGTATAATACCAAAGAAGGAGGTGAACCGGATGTCCGATGTATTGGAGCGTGTAAAACGCATCGTCGTCGACCGCTTGGGCGCAGACGAAGCTGAAGTTACACTTGAAGCATCTTTCAAAGAAGATTTGGGTGCTGATTCTTTGGATGTAGTGGAATTGGTCATGGAATTGGAAGATGAATTTGATTTGGAAATCTCTGATGAAGATGCAGAAAAAATCACGACCGTAGGTGAAGTTGTAAACTACATACAATCTCATACCTAAAGTCATTTTTAGTCCCGCACATGTTTTCGAACAGGCGGGACTTCTCATCATTCATTGGTTTTTCTCATTCCGCAAGCAGCTCTACTCAAGCAAGCCTATCTTGGTTGAGTAGATGTCTGTTTGCGGATATTCCCACAAAATACTTGCGTAATGCAGTCGATATAGAGGTGACTCGGTTTGAAACAAAGAGTAGTAATTACCGGAATGGGCGTAATGACATCGCTCGGAAAAGATTTGGAAACGTTCTGGGGCAGTTTAATGGCAGGAAAGTCCGGAATTTCTCAGATTGAGGCGTTTGATGTTAGTGAATACACGACACAGATTGCAGCCGAGATCAAGGATTTCAACCCGGAAGAATATATGGATCGCAAGGATGCTCGCAAAATGGACCGTTTTGTACAGTTCGCTGTGGCAGCCGGCTTCAAAGCCGTTGAAGACAGTGGTCTGAAAATTAACGAGAATATTGATGCAGAGCGTTTCGGTGTATCCATCGGATCAGGTATTGGTGGATTGGGTACGTGGGAGGACCAACATAATGCATTGTTGCAAAAAGGTCCAAAACGGGTAAGCCCATTCTTTATTCCCATGATGATCTCCAACATGGCTTCAGGCCAAATGTCCATTTCCCTTGGTGCCAAAGGTCCTAACATTAACGTTGTTACGGCTTGTGCAACAGGTACACACTCCATCGGAGATTCCTTCAAGCTGATTGCCAATGGTGATGCAGATGCCATGATCTGTGGTGGTGCGGAAGCAACAATCAGACCAACGGGTCTTGCAGGGTTCTGTGCGATGCGCGCAATGTCTACACGTAATGATGATCCTGCTAAGTCAAGCCGTCCTTTTGATACAGAACGTGATGGTTTTGTTATGGGCGAAGGCGCTGGTGTTCTGATCCTGGAATCCCTGGAGCATGCTCAAAAACGTGGTGCACGCATTTATGGTGAAGTGATCGGTTACGGTCTGACAGGTGATGCACATCACATGACAGAACCAGATCCGGACGGAGCAGCACGTTGTATGAAGATGGCACTTCGTAATGCGGGTATTGAGCCTGAAGAAGTGGACTACATTAATGCACACGGAACTTCGACGCCTGTAGGCGACAGATCCGAAACGCTTGCAATCAAAAAGGCGTTTGGTGATCATGCGTACAAGCTCGCTGTGAGTTCCACTAAATCCATGACGGGCCACATGCTTGGCGCTGCTGGTGGTGTAGAAGCGGTTATCTGCGGATTGTCACTGACACATCAGACACTGGCTCCAACGATTAACCTGGAAAATCAGGACCCGGAATGTGATCTGGATTATGTACCAAATGTTCCACGTCAAACCAAAGTTAATATTGCCATGTCCAATTCATTTGGATTCGGCGGTCACAATGCCACCATTATTCTCAAAAAATTTGAAGCATAAGGGGCTAGTTCGTTTGAGTGAAGATCTGAAGCAGTTACAACATAAACTTCAAATCAAATTTGACAACAGGCAGCTTTTAAAACAAGCGTTTACCCATGCTTCTTATGTAAACGAACACCGGTTCAGTCAGCATCAGGACAACGAGCGTCTGGAGTTTCTGGGCGATGCCGTGCTGGAACTGACTGTATCGGAATACTTGTATCATTTGTATCCTAACCGTCCGGAAGGTGAATTAACTAAGCTGCGGGCATCCATTGTCTGTGAGCCTTCCCTCGTCAAATTTGCTGAAGCGTTGGGTTTTGGGCAGTATGTACTTCTTGGTAAAGGTGAGGAACTAACTGGAGGACGGACACGGCCGGCTCTGCTGGCAGATGTGTTTGAATCTTTCATTGGTGCATTGTATCTGGATCAGGGGCTTGCGCCTGTTCGGACATTTCTTGATCAGCATGTCTTCCCATTAATCGTATTGGGCAGCAAGCTGCAAATGAGTGATTACAAAACGGAACTGCAGGAACTTACTCAGCATCACAATATGGGAGCTTTGGAATACCGTATCGTTGAGGAACGGGGACCTGCCCATGAACGTGAGTTTGTCTCGGAGGTCCATATGGGTCAAGAACGGCTTGGCAGAGGTACAGGACGTTCCAAAAAGGAAGCGGAACAACAGGCTGCATCTGCAGCACTTGATCGACTGAAGCTTCCGGAAGCCGGAGCTTAACCGATAGCGCATAGACAAACGAAGAGCAAAGAGCAGCCCGCGGGTCCGCCCCGGCGGAAGTAATCGGCCGGACTGCTTTTTGCTCTTTTTTTTGTAAAGAGGTTCAGGGGGAGTTTGCCTGATCGTTAACTAAATAAGTGAACTTTATTTTAGTTCAATTTATTTAGGCGCTGGAATGCAATACTTGAAATTTGCAAGAGGAGGTGACGAGAAACCCTATGTTTTTAAAACGGATTGAATTGGGTGGATTCAAGTCATTCGCCGACAAAACGGAGATGGAATTCGTTCGAGGCATTACGGCTGTTGTAGGTCCGAACGGAAGTGGCAAGAGTAATATATCGGACGGAATCCGTTGGGTTCTGGGGGAACAGAGTGCCAAGTCGTTGCGTGGTGGCAAGATGGAAGATATCATCTTTGCAGGCAGTGACGCACGGAAGGCCGTTAATTTCGGTGAGGTGTCGCTAACACTTGATAACGAGGATCACGCACTTGCATTGGATTTTGGTGAAGTGACGGTGACTCGTCGTGTACATCGCAGCGGAGATAGTGAATATTTTATTAACAAGCAATCTTGTCGTTTGAAGGATATTACGGAGTTGTTTATGGATACCGGCATCGGTAAGGAAGCCTACTCGATTATTGGACAGGGGCGAATCGAAGAGATTCTGAGTACCCGTTCAGAGGATCGCAGAGGCATCTTTGAAGAAGCTTCGGGTATCGTTAAATATAAATCCCGCAAGCGGGATGCGACGCGCAAATTGGATGAGACAGAGCAGAATTTGCTGCGGATTCATGATCTGGTGACTGAACTGGAAGATCAGATTGGACCACTAAAGGAACAATCGGAGAAAGCGATCCACTATAAGGAACTTCGTTCACAGCTCAAATCACAGGAAATTTCCATGTATGTGTACCAGATCGAACAGATCCATGCGTCCTGGAGTAAGGCAAATGAGCGCCTGCAATCGCTAAAACAGGAAGAGGTTGGACTGGCAGCGATTGTCTCTACGCATGATGCCAAGCTGGAAAATGATCGGAATGCGCTGCGTATCCTGGAAACAGAGACAGAGCAACTGCAAGCCGCTTTATTGCAATTCAGTGAAGCGACAGAGAAAAGTGAAGGGCTCGGGGAATTGCTCAAGGAGCGCTCGCACCATCTGCAAACAAATCAGGAGCAGCTCAAAGTAACGCTTGCCGCCAGTGAAGAGAGACATCGCGAACGGGAAACCGAGCTGCTTGCACTGCGTGAGAAGTTTGGCAAACTTGAGCATGAACTGAATGATGTGAGAAATCAGTTGTCTCAGGAAGAAGCCAAACTCATCGGTGTTACAGGTGGCATTAGTCAACAGCAAGAGGAAAGCCTCAAAGGCAATTTGCTGGAACTGATGAATCAGATGGCTCAGACACGAAATGAAATTCGTTATGTGGATCAGCAGAAAGAAACGCTAGAGCGCAGGATGAATCGCGCGGCTGAAGAATCAGGCAAATGGGAAGATCAGAAAGAGACACTGGAAAGTCGCAAAGCGGACATTGAGAAAAAAGTTGTTCGTTTGGGCAAAGAAATCAGTGACCTACGTGGTGGATATATTACGGAAAGTGAACGACTCCAGTCGCTGCAGAAGCTGCTCGAAGAAAGTCGGGGTACGGTCCGTAAATGGGAACAGAAGCGTGAAGCTCAAGTTTCCCGCCGCGATACGATGAAAGAGATGCAGGATGACTTTGACGGATTCATGCTGGGTGTCAAGGAGGTTCTCAAGGCTTCGCGTAAAGGTACGCTGAGCGGTGTTCATGGAGCTGTAGCTGAACTTGTTAAAGTTCCCGAGAAGATCGAACTTGCCGTAGAGACAGCGATGGGAGCATCCTTGCAGCATGTGGTCATGGAAAATGAATCAGTTTCCAGACAGGCAATTGCTTTCCTGAAGCAACGCCAGTTGGGGCGTGCAACGTTCCTGCCTTTGGATGTCATTCGTCCTCGTGCCATTGGAGCGGCTGAACGTTCCATGATCGAAGGTATGGAGGGGTTTGTGGGGATCGGTGCTGATCTTGTACAATTTGAATCCAAGTACGCTTCAATCATTGGCAGTCTGTTAGGTAATGTTATTATTGCCGAAACGTTGGAGGTTGCCAATAAAATTGCGGCTCGCTGCCAGTATCGTTTCCGGGTTGTGACGCTTGAAGGTGACGTGGTCAATGCGGGTGGTTCCATGACAGGTGGTAGCCAGCACAAGAAAAATGTGAGTCTGCTCAGCCGGAAACGGCAGCTGGACCAGCTCGACCAGGATATTTTGGATACGGAAAATCAAATCGTGAAACTGCATCGTAGTGTGGATGATGTAAAAGTTCAACTGGAGCAGTGTCAGGACAAACTGGATGAACTTCGTCAGTCCGGTGATGATACCCGAAATGCAGAACAGCAGGCTTCGATGGAAATGAAACAGGTAGAGCATGAGCTTCGCCATGTGCTTGAACAGGTTGCCGTTGCCGGACAGGAGAAGAGTGGCTTCACCGAAGAGATCAAAGAGTTGGATACGGCTCGTATCGTCGCTGTGAAGAAGCTGGAGCAGCTTGAAGAGGAAGAAAAAGCGACCCATCGTGCCATTCATGCAGCTGAGTTTGCTCGGAAAGCCAATGAATCCGCGAAGGAAGAATTGCAGAGCCAACTCACCGAATTGAAAGTGCGCGAAGGCAAGCTTGATCAGGAGCGATTCTCCAATGGGGAACAATTACGACGTCTGGAGCGGGAAGTGGAGTCGCTGGTGAAAGATCTTCGTCAGAATCGCACGTTGCTGGCTTCGATGGAAGCAGATCTCAAGAAAACACAGACCGAGAGTGTCAAGCAGATTGAAGATCTGAACCAGTACAAGCTGAAAAAAGCGGAAGCTTCCCAGGAGCTGGACTTCAAACGAGCTGCCCGAAGTGAGTTGTCGAAAAAGCTTGAGCTTGCCGAGAGCGAAACAAAGGAACAACGTACGCAGTTAAAAGCTGTGGAAGAGCAGATGCGACAGACGGAAATTTCCGTGAACCGATTGGATGTTGAGCTGGAAAATATACTGCGAAAGCTGACGGATGAATACGAACTGGGCTATGAACTGGCCAAAGAGCGTTATCCTGTGCCGGAAGATGTGGAGCATACACAGGCAGAGGTACAGAAGCTGAAGCGCAGTATATCCGCCCTGGGTGATGTGAACCTGGGAGCGATTGAGGAGTTCCAGCGGGTCAATGAGCGATACGAGTTCCTGAGTGAACAGAAGAATGACCTGGTGGAAGCCAAAACAACGTTGTATCAGGTTATTCGGGAAATGGAAGACGAGATGGCGAAGCGATTCAAAATCACGTTTGATGCCATCCGCCGTGAGTTCGGTACCGTGTTTACCAAGCTGTTTGGCGGGGGACGTGCTGACCTTGTTCTGATGGACCCGGAGCGCTTGCTTGAAACGGGAATAGATATCGTGGCTCAGCCACCAGGCAAGAAACTGCAAAATCTGCAACTGTTATCCGGTGGGGAGCGGGCATTGACGGCGATGGCTTTGTTATTTGCCATTCTGCATGTCAAACCTGTACCATTCTGCGTGCTGGATGAAGTAGAGGCGGCGCTGGACGAAGCTAACGTCGTACGTTTTGCCCAGTACTTGCGTGAATTCTCCGAACAGACACAGTTCATCGTTGTTACCCATCGTAAAGGTACGATGGAAGAGGCAGATGTGCTGTACGGTGTTACAATGGAAGAGGGCGGAGTATCCAAGCTTGTTTCGGTTAAACTGGAAGATGAGGAAGCAGTAATTGCCTGATCTGATCCAAACCTGCGAGACAAATGAACTCATTGTAATCATTGAAAATCATTCAGATTGAGCATTTTTGCAAAAGCGCTTAGATTATGTACACGATGGAGGGGCTTTATGAGTTTTTTTAAAAAGCTGAGAGACAGCATTGCAAGTAAAACGGAGTCGGTCACCAAACAGTTCAAGGATGGATTGGAAAAGACACGTAAAGGGTTAGTGGAAAAAGTGTCGGATCTCGTAATCCGCCGCAAAAAAATCGATGAAGAGTTCTATGAAGAACTGGAAGAGATTTTGATCGGAGCAGACGTTGGCGTGAATACAGTCATGAATCTGATCGAAGACCTGCGCGTTGAGGTGAAAAAACGCAAAATCGAGGACGCGGCTGAGTTGCAGCCTGTATTGTCCGAGAAACTGACGGATCTTCTTCGCGGTGAACAGAATAATGAACTGAAAATGAACCCGGATGGCATTACCGTCATTTTGTTCGTTGGTGTTAATGGTGTTGGTAAAACAACTACGATTGGCAAGCTGGCACATCGATTTAAACAGCAAGGTAAAAAAGTCATCATGGCAGCTGGAGATACGTTCCGTGCCGGAGCCATCGAACAGCTGGAAGTATGGGGACAACGTGCCGGTGTCGATGTTATCAAACAGCAATCTGGTTCTGATCCAGCAGCGGTTATGTATGATGCGGTACAGGCAGCGAAACAACGGGGTGCGGATGTTCTGCTCTGTGATACAGCAGGTCGTTTGCAAAACAAATCGAACCTGATGGACGAGCTTAACAAGATCTATCGTGTCATTCAGCGTGAAATTCCGGATGCTCCGCATGAAGTACTGATGGTACTGGATGCAACAACAGGTCAAAATGCTTTGAACCAAGCCAAACTTTTCGGTGAGAAAAGCGGTGTAACTGGCCTCGTACTGACGAAACTGGATGGAACAGCCAAAGGGGGGATCGTTGTTGCGATCCGTCAGGAGCTGGACTTGCCTGTGAAGCTCGTAGGACTGGGTGAGAAAATTGATGATCTGCAGCAGTTTGATTCGGAGCAATTTGTGCATGCTTTGTTCGCCGGATTGATTCAGGAACAGCCAGCGGAAAGTGCTGAAGAAGAGGAAGCTAATTCCTAGAATCATTAATAATAGGATGAATTAGTAATGTTAACCGTATTGCCAGTGATATACGTGATAAGTGTCACGTGTAATGTCACTGGAAATACGTGTATAATAGAGGAATAAAGAAGGCAATGTTAAAGGGTTAGAAAGGACGGTTGAAAATGGCCAATACGTATACCTATTCTCGCCGTGAAGAAGTCGCCAATGCGGTGACACATGGAATCGGCGCTGCACTCAGTGTAGCTGCACTGGTGATATTGATTGTATTTTCAAGTATGAAAGGCACGGCCTGGCATGTGGTCAGTTTCACGATCTACGGGATCACCATGCTGCTGCTCTATACAAGCTCTACACTCGTGCATGCATGGAAAGATGGAAAAGTGAAAGATTTATTTGAGATTTTCGACCATTCTTCCATTTATTTGTTTATTGCGGGATCGTACACTCCGCTTTTGTTTATTGCTGTTCGCGGTACACTTGGATGGACCCTGTTTGGTATAATCTGGGGAGTCGCATTATTCGGCGTGATCTTTAAGGCGTTTTTCACGAAAAAGTTTCTATTCATGTCCACGATTTTCTATATTGCGATGGGCTGGCTTATCGTTATTGCCTGGCAACCACTTATGGCTGCCATTCCAACAGGAGGAATTGTGCTGCTGGTAGCTGGAGGCCTGATGTACACACTGGGTACGCTTTTTTATATGTGGCGTGGATTTCCTTACCACCATGCGATTTGGCATCTCTTTGTGCTAGCAGGCAGTATTCTTCATTTCTTTATGGTACTGCTGTACCTGACACCACTTCGTTAGAACACCATAAACGGATGCATCTCCACGGACTGAGACGCATTCGTTTTTTCTTTTACATAGAGGTGGATCGCAGAGATATAGATCGGATTTGCTTGTTGTGAAAAAGGGCATAAACCACCCGTTAAACATCGAAATAACATATCATCAGGGCTGTTTTTATTGTGACAAGTATTTTTGCTTGACAACCTGATTTGTTTTAGGTATTATTAGGAACGTTGCAAGAGTGTAAAGTGTTTTTCCTTGACGAAGGGAGTGCCCCGATGTGAGTCAAGAAAATCGGCTTGAGAAGACAAACCGGATTAACTTGCTGTTTGCTTTTTATGAATTGTTACTTACCGAGAAACAGCAGACTTTTCTAAAGTATTACTTTCATGACGATTTCTCACTTGGTGAAATTGCAGCCGAGTTTGAGATCAGCCGCCAGGCGGTATACGAGCATATCAAGCGTGCCGAACAAGTGCTGGAAAATTACGAAAGCAAGCTGGGCTTGCTGGAAAAGCATGAACGGCGTAATCGCAATCTTGAAGATTTGCAAAATGCATTGGAACGCGCAGGCGTCTCCATTGATAACAACAAACAAATACACGATATCGTTGCTCAGCTTAGTGAATGAAAATTGGCTGAGCGGAACGTATCGGTCTTGAAAACAGTATTAAAGCTTAAGGAGGTGGGATCATGGCATTTGAAGGATTAACGACCCGATTACAGAATGTGTTCAGCAAGCTGCGCGGCAAAGGCAAGGTGTCTGATGAAGATGTAGCCGAGGCTATGCGCGAGGTACGTCTGGCATTGCTCGAAGCGGATGTAAACTTCAAAGTGGTCAAGGAATTCATCGCCAAGGTGAAAGAGAAGGCTGTTGGCAAAGAAGTGATGGAGAGCTTCACGCCAGGAATGGTCATCATCGACATCGTTAACAAGGAACTAACGGATTTGATGGGTGGAAGCCAAGCGAAACTGGCTAAAGCGAACAAACCGCCTACGGTGCTGATGATGGTTGGTTTACAGGGTGCTGGTAAAACAACCACATCGGGTAAACTGGCTAAAATGCTGCAAAAGCAAAACAGTAGACCATTGCTTGTTGCTGGCGATATATATCGTCCGGCAGCGATCAAACAGTTGCAAGTACTTGGCGAGCAGATCAAAGCGCCGGTATTCACACTGGGAGATCAGACAAGCCCTGTTGAGATCGCACGTCAAGGTCTCCAACATGCCAAAGATAACGGTAATGACTATGTCATTATCGATACAGCTGGACGTCTGCATGTTGATGAAGAACTGATGGAAGAACTTCGCCAGATTCACAGCGTAGTGAATCCGGATGAAGTACTGCTTGTCGTAGACAGCATGACAGGTCAGGATGCGGTTAACGTAGCAGAACACTTTAACCAGCAGCTTAATCTGACCGGGGTTGTCCTGACAAAGCTGGATGGAGATACTCGTGGTGGTGCTGCGCTTTCCGTCAAAGCAGTTACGGGTTGTCCAATCAAGTTTGCTTCCCTTGGAGAGAAACTTGACGCTTTGGAGCCGTTCCACCCGGAACGTATGGCTTCACGGATCCTCGGTATGGGTGATATGTTATCTCTGATTGAGAAAGCACAATTAAACATTGATACCGATAAAGCCAAGGAAATGGAACGGAAGATGCGTAATGCAGAATTCACGTTTGAAGATTTCCTGGAGCAGATGGATCAGGTCAAAAAGCTGGGACCAATCGATCAGATCATGGATATGATCCCCGGCATGGGCAAGATGAAACAAGCTAAGGATCTGAAGGTTGATGATAAACAGATGGGCCGGATCGAAGCGATCGTTTACTCAATGACGACCGAAGAGAAACGTAACCCGGACATGATCAACCATAGCCGCCGGAAGCGTATTGCTACCGGAAGCGGAACATCTCTGGCTGAAGTAAATCGTCTGATCAAGCAATTTGATGAGATGCGCCGCATGATGAAACAGTTCTCGGATATGATGGGACCTAAAGGCGGCAAAAATAAAGCGATGAAGCAGCTTAAAGGCATGGGAAAAGGAATGAAGTTTCCTTTCCGTTGATTTAAACGAAGCTGGATCATATACAGATTTCATTGAAGGAGGTGAATTTTCAAATGGCAGTTCGTATTCGTCTGAAACGTATGGGTGCTCACAAAGCTCCTTTCTACCGCGTAGTGGTATCGGATTCCCGTTCCCCACGTGACGGTCGTTTTATCGAGGAGATCGGTTACTACAACCCGGTTGAACAACCGGCTGTTGTTAAGATCGATGAAGATAAAGCATTGGCATGGCTTCAAAACGGTGCACAAGCATCTGACACTGTCCGCAACTTGCTTAGCAAAGCGGGCGTGATGAAGAAGTTCCACGAGTCTAAATTATCTAAATAAAGTGCTGATTCGGAGGGTCATCTATGGAAGAATTAGTAAGCATAATTGCTAAGGCTTTAGTCGATCATCCGGAAGATGTGACGGTTCGGACGGTTGAGAAAGACCGGCTTGTCGTTTATGAGTTAACCGTTCATCCTGACGATGTCGGGAAGGTAATTGGTAAACAGGGACGAATCGCGAAATCACTTCGTACGGTCGTCACATCAGCAGCAGTTAAGATGGATAAACGGGTTACCGTTGATATCATATCTTAAAGATATACGAAAGGGGGTTAGGATGCATGTCCTAGCCCCTTTTCGTGCATGCTGAACTTAATAGGTTGGATTAGATATTGAATTAAAATATTTTTGGGTATGAGTGACTTCGGAGCAGTGTAGGGGACGGGATCGATTCTGGAGAAGCGTTAGCGTTCGCCTTTATCACCTCATTTTCACCTTTTAAATTAAGTTCGAAAAATGAGGGGGTAACAGCGATCGAAAGAACGAACCGTCGTCGGAACGACCATACGAGAGTCGAAGTAGCAGTTTAGTCTGATTTAATTTCGTAGGAGGAAATATGGCAGAATTTATGAATGTAGGTAAAATCGTTAATACGCATGGAATTCGCGGTGAGGTAAGAATCATGCCTTTAACTGATTTCCCGGAAGTGCGTTTCGCGAAAAATGCAGAGTTGTTTTTCTTTACACCAGATAATCATCCCGTCATGGTTAACGTGGAGTCTTCACGTTTGCATAAAAATATGTATATTCTTCGTCTGAAAGAGTACGGGAATATTAATGAAGTAGAAAAGTTTAAAGGCGGCATGGCCAAAGTGTTAAAAGAGAACCTGGCTGAGCTGGACGAAGGTGAATACTACTTCCATCAAATCGTTGGGTGTTCGGTCATCACTGAAGAGGGTGAAACGCTTGGAACCATCTCTGAAATTTTGACTCCGGGTGCCAATGATGTATGGGTTGTCAAAACGCCAGCAGGCAAAGAAGTGCTGATTCCCGTTATTGATGATGTAGTACTTGATGTGGACATCGAACAGAAGCAAGTGAAGATTCACCTGATGGAAGGGCTGCTGTAACATGAAAGTGGATGTATTAACGCTATTCCCGGAGATGTTTGACGGTGTATTTGGAGCAAGCATTCTGGGCAAAGCTCAAACGAAGGGTCTCGTATCCCTTGGTGCAACCAACTTCCGAAATTATGCGACCAATAAACATAATACAGTAGATGATGCCCCTTATGGCGGAGGCGGAGGTATGGTGCTGAAACCAGATCCGATCTTTGCTGCTGTTGAAGATGTGCTGGAGCAACGCGGAGAAGCTGCGGCATCGATGAAAGCTCCACGTATCATCCTAATGTGTCCGCAAGGTGAGACGTTTACACAGAAAAAAGCAGAAGAACTTGTACAGGAGGAACATCTTATTTTTATATGTGGACATTATGAAGGTTACGATGAGCGCATCCGCGAATTTCTCGTGACGGATGAACTATCCATTGGTGATTACGTACTCACGGGTGGGGAGTTGCCTGCTATGGTTGCGATTGACAGCATCGTGCGTCTTATACCCGGTGTGCTTGGCAATGAGACAAGTGCCGTGACGGATTCCTTCAGCACTGGACTTTTGGAATATCCACACTACACACGTCCACCCGAGTTTAGGGGGATGAAAGTACCGGACATGCTGTTGTCAGGACACCATCTGAACATTGAGGCGTGGCGCAGAGAGCAATCTTTGCTTCGTACGCTGGAGCGCAGACCGGAGATGTTGGAAACGGCCGATTTGACGGATAAAGAGCGAGTTTGGCTGAAAAACATCCGCTCAAACCGTGAAAATGGCACAGAGTAAGGTTAATCGTATAAACACGTAAATATTAAATTTCCAGAGTTGCAAAAGGCCGACCTTGATACTCACAGGTTGGCTTTTTTTGTGTACATTAAAAAGAATACTGGATTTTTACTGGTATATTTTATAAAATAAAAGTATAATTAATGAAACTTAGTTTCATTAAGTGAGACAAAAGGCGGTGTATGAATGTACAATATTATTGGTCTTGATCATATTCAGCTCGCAGCACCAGAAGGTTGTGAAGCGGTGGCACGTCATTTTTTCAATAAAGTACTGGGCTGGACGGAAATTCCTAAACCTGAAATTCTGAGAAAACGGGGTGGTGTATGGTTCGAGTGTGGCAGACACCAAGTGCATATTGGAGTACAAAAAAGATTTTATTCCCGCCACAAAAGCTCATCCGGCATTTCATGTACAACATTTGGATCAGTTGCGTGAACATCTCATTCATAACCAAATTCATATTGTAGATGACGAAGCAAGAGCAGATGAGGGTGTAAGACGTTTCTATATAAATGATCCTTTTGGCAATCGCCTTGAGTTTTTAGAGTGGGTTTAAAATCATTCGTTTAAATCGTTTAATTACATAGGCACTTTTTTGCAGCTTTGAACTTTTTTGCATGATTCTAAATAGGGTTGTAAAAGAAAGGGGTTTTCTTTATGGTGAACTCAGCTGGAATTGAATAATAAAGATAGCTGAGGAGGAAGGTTATGAATCATCAGCCTTATGAAATCGCCAGAGTAGATATTAGCCAAGCCGGAGAACGCTGCAAAATGCTTTTGGGAGATCTTAATGGGGACGGTAGACTTGAAATGTTGCTGGTACAGGCAGATGGGGGCATAGACGATCGGTATGTTCCGCATCAGGTATGCTGTTTGACTGCATTTGATCTGGAAGGAACATTACTATGGCAGGTCGGAACTCCCGATCCCGATGCAGGTAGTCCGGGTTCAGACTATCCTGCTCAGATCGCAGATTGGGATGGAGATGGAAATAATGAAGTATTGTGTGTGATGGACAAACAATTTCTCGTGTTGGATGGCCGGACCGGAGAGATCAAAGAAACACGTGATCTGCCAGGTGATGAAGCACATGACTGCATTATTCTCGCCAACCTGACGGGTAACCAGCATAGAATGGACATTATACTGAAAGACCGCTATAAGACGTTATGGGCACTCGACCATGATTTTAATTTGTTATGGAAGCATGAAGGGAATCCAGGACATTTTCCATGGGTATATGACATCGATGGAGATGGGAAAGATGAAGTGATGGCCGGATATGACATGCTGGATCATGATAGGATGTTATTATGGTCTTGTCAGAATCTCGATGATCATGCTGACTGTATATGGTTTGGCGACGTTGACGGTGATGGGGAAGTTGAGGTTGTTATCGGTGGCAGTGTGACGGTCATGATGGACCGCTACGGTAATGAGAAGTGGCGTTATGAAGACTCGATTGAATCACAGCATATTGCGTTAGGCCATTTTTGTTCTGGAATGGAAGGTTTACAGATTGCAGGTCTGGACCGGATTGTCCGGGGGGATGAGCATGGTAAAGATGGAATGTTCATGCTGGATAGCGCTGGGAAAGAAATATGGAAAGAAAACCGCACGACTCGGGGCTGGTTAACCATTATAGAGCCTGTGTGTAACTGGGATGAGGGGGGACTCGATTATATTTTGGCGTATCGCAGAGGTGGAGATGTGTTGCCTTCTTTGGTAGATGGAGATATGAAAACGGTTACTGAATTCCCGAAAGAGGGATATGCGGTGCATGCAGACCTGGTTCAGACGGGGAAAGAACAGATCATCATCTATGACGCAGAGGAAGCAGTGATTTATTCTAGCTCTCCGATGACATTATCACTTACCGACGCAAAAAGAGCCAAGCCTCAGCTCAAAAGGCTGTATAGCTCGACTCTGTATCCAGGCGGTGAAGTTAAACTCTAGGTTTCACTGGTCATTCTCCGATGCAGGTAATTCGTTCTGTGGACTGGATTCGGATTGAAGCAAGGACGCCAAATCAGTACCTGTCGTGACCGTCAAGCGAGGCAGCTTCATGGGATGATCTCCTGGATGCACAAATCCAGACTTTACGGTAAATGCCATGCGATATCCATGTTGTTGTAACTTGTAGATCATCTGCGTACTGGTATAACCAAAAGGATAGGCCAGATAAGGTGTGTCTATTCCGGTTTGCTTCATATGCTGGATATCATCATCCAGAAGACTGGTGTCCAGACCGACAGGTACGCTGTTGCCACAGCGCATAAATCCCTTGTGATGCAAGTTATAGGTATGGCTGTTAAATTCAAATACGTCAGTTGCGGCCTGCATCTCTGGTCTGGAGATGAAACTTTTTTTGGCAGGGTCAAATTCCGAAGGCTGATCTTGAATTTTGCTGCCAATGACAAACAATGAGGCGTGAAAATTATATTTTTGAAGCACAGGGTAAGCTAACGTATAATTGTTCTGGTATCCATCATCAAATGTAATCACAATAGATTTTTGTGGCAGGGAAATCTTCCCGCTAACATATTGTTCAAGCTGATCCAGTGTAATCGTGCGGTAGCCTTCATCATACAGGTATTTCATATTTTGCTCGAAGTCCTCCAGATTAATGATGGATTTATTACCTGTCTCGTGATTGTTCAGTTTGGGTTCTATGTAATGATACATCAGTACAGGAACTTCTGTAGCGGTACCTTGTTCAACCCTGAAGGTAGAACGATCCAGCGCAGATGGGCTGGAAAAGTCAGTGTGTGACAGCTCGAATGCTTTGCGTTTGACTATGTCCCAGGATGTGCAGGCTTTGTGTGACAGTGCATTCGTTGGATGAGTTACGGCATATGCATATAGTGTAATGGAGCATGTGAGCATGGCGAGTAGGGCAAGTGTGATCTTTTTCCAATATTTCATAAGTCTCAGGGTTCTCCTTTGAAAGTGGTCAATAAGTTATATCATAGACGATATTTCTACACCGGAAGTTACAGTATTTTTTCCTGTATCAGGTTGACTTGCAGATGAGAGCGTTGATTCAAGGACCATATGAGAGAATGTATTTTAAAATGAAGTCAACATGTGATGGATGAGTTTCAGAGCGGTAGATTGAACAATAGGCATCTGTTTAATTTCTCTTGTGTTTTGATATGCTGCGTGATACAATAAATCTGTTATGTGGAATACGGCGGTCCTCTATGGATAATGAAGGAGACAAGGTGATCTCTGGAAGAAGTATGAACGCCTGTACGGAAGGAGGGAGTCATAGATGAATATCGTTCAAGCGATTACACAAGAACAACTTCGTAAGGATATTCCGAGTTTTCGTCCTGGTGACACTTTGAAAGTGCACGTTAAGGTAATCGAGGGAACTCGTGAGCGTATCCAATTGTTCGAAGGTGTTGTGATTAAACGCCGTGGTGGTGGAATCAGTGAGACTTTTACAGTTCGTAAAATTTCTTACGGTGTAGGTGTGGAAAGAGCTTTCCCGCTTCATTCCCCAAAAATCGATAGAATCGAAGTGGCTCGCCGTGGTAAAGTTCGTCGTGCGAAGCTTTATTATCTTCGTGAACTACGCGGTAAAGCAGCGAGAATTAAAGAAATTCGTTAATATAACGGATACCGGGAAGGGCTTGGAGACAAGCCCTTTTCGTTTTTGTCCGGGAAAAGTTGAACCGGAGGTACACTTCCGAGTAAAATGGTATGGCAACGCATGCGGGAATAGTCCGGGAGGCTTGTAAAATCAGTTATTGAAGTGCGTGTTCAAAAAGACCGGTTTTCAGTACCGAGGAGATGGGATGAAGCTAGAAATGGAGTAGCGGAGCGTAGGTAACTACGTGAGCAACGGACATTTCGGCTGAATTCCATATACGAAGCTGATGATGCCACTAGGCATCCTTCGTAATCAAAAGCGGACTTTTTGAACAACCTCTTGAAGGCATTTGAATTGTGGATTAAATGTACTGTAATGCTTGGTGAAAGATTACATAACTGATGTGAATGTTTTGTATCCATCCATGGAGTTATTGGAACGATACAGAATGCTGGATGTGTGTACTGCTATAAACATGTACTGTGAAGAGAGGAAGATCTTGAATGGAACAAGAAGTTCAACATGACCGGGGCAATCCTGCCGAAGAGAAAAACAGCCGATCCAAAAAAGCCAAAAATGAAATTGTTGAATGGCTTAAAGCCATTGTTATCGCATTAGTTCTCGTCATTCTGATTCGGTGGTTGCTCTTCAAACCGTTTGTTGTGGACGGTCCGTCCATGCAGCCGAACTTTGAAACGGGTGAACGTGTGATCGTCAACGAGATCTTATATGATATCAGAGAACCGAAGCGCGGTGAAGTTATCGTCTTCCACGTACCATCCGAAGGTCGAGATTTCATTAAACGTGTTATTGCTGTAGAAGGTGATACCGTTGAGGTTCAAGACGATACCGTGATGGTTAACGGTAAAAAGGTTGATGAAACGTATATTCAAGGAGCCATTGATGCAGCTGAAGCAAATGGTGGAACCTATAACGTGAAGGATTTCCCGAATGAACAGTTCCCTGATGGCAAAGTGCCGGCAGGTCATGTGTTTGTAATGGGAGATAACCGTCCAAATAGTACAGACAGCCGTATGATCGGTTATGTTTCGTTAAAAGATATTATTGGTCGTGCAGATGTGATTTTCTGGCCGATTGGTGAGATCAAGTGGATCAACCACTGAAATTGAAGTAAATAATGAGGTGAAGACAAGTTGACGATACAATGGTTTCCAGGTCATATGACTCGAGCCAGACGCCAGATTCAGGATAAGTTAAAGCTCATCGACGTGGTCATCGAACTATTGGATGCCCGTCTGCCTGTCTCCAGCCGTAATCCAATGATTGACGAAATATTGCTGGATAAACCCCGGATGATTTTGTTGAACAAATCGGATTTGGCAGATGCAAAAGTGACGCAAGAATGGATTGAATATTTCAAAAAAGAAGGAATTACCGCTTTCCCTGTAGATGCTTCGACGGGAACCAATGTTAAAGATATTCCCGTGCAGGCCAAGCTTCTTCTTAAAGAAAAAATTGACCGTCAAATTGCTAAAGGGATTAATCCTCGTGCGGTTCGCGGGTTGATCGTAGGGATTCCCAATGTAGGTAAATCAACACTGATTAACCGACTGGCTGGACGGAGTATTGCGTTAACAGGAGATCGTCCTGGTGTGACGAAGGGGCAACAGTGGATCAAGGTAGGAAAAGAAATGGAGTTATTGGATACTCCAGGTATTCTTTGGCCTAAGTTCGAAGATCAAAATGTAGGTTATCGTCTTGCCGTAACTGGTGCGATCAAAGAGGAAATTTTGAATGCAGAGGATATCGCCTTTTTTGGAATCAGTTACCTGATGCGTTATTACTGGGATGCTTTGGAAGAGAGATACGGACTTCAGGAGTTCTCCAAGGATGCAGATGATTCAGACAGTGTTATTGCAATTATGGAACAAGTCGGCCGTATCCGTGGATGTGTTGTAAGCGGTGGACGCATTGATCTGGAAAAGGCATCACGAGCATTTCTGCGTGAACTGCGAGCGGGTAAAATGGGACGTTTCTCTATGGAAGCTCCTTATTAAAAAAATGGACTCTACACGATGAAGATCATTATCTTTATCTGTTCATTTCATATATACAAGTGCCGAAAGAAGCGGCCGTTACCGGATTACCGGGAGCGGTCGTTTTTTGTGTATACAAACGCGGAAGTAGAGCTGGAAGATACGTCGAAAACGATAAAATGGAAGAGGATTGAAGAACAGTACGCTTTATGGAATTGGCTGACCTATATATCAGGTGCATCTAAATCGTGCTATGATAAATGGTGGCGCAATTTAAATTAGACGAGGTCTGATATATTCAATTTAAACCATCAAATACCGATAAATGAAGACATCACTATCTTTATATTGTAAATCTCAAGGAAGAGTTTTGCTGAGAGAGACAGGTTGTACAGAACAAAAGACAGAGGATCTACGTCTATATTATAAAAAGTTGTAAGTGATACGTATGCTGAAAAAGCGTGGGTAGAGGAGATGAGCGTTATGGTTGAAAATAATGAAGAGATCGGGTTGAATCTACTGGATACCCCGATGGGACCAAAGAAGAAAAAAGAAACCAGTGAACCTCGAGACCTGCTGCTCTATGAGCGGGAGTATTGGGACAGTGGATTTGAACGTATTGCTGGTATTGATGAGGTAGGACGGGGCTGTTTGTTCGGGGATGTTGTCGCAGCGGCGGTTATTTTACCGAAGGATCTCATCCTGGAAGGTGTGAATGACTCCAAGAAATTAACGGAGAAAAAACGTGATGCATTATATGACGTCATTATGGAAAAAGCGCTGGCGGTAGGTATCGGGTACGCGGATGCAGAGACAATTGATCGGCTTAACATCAAGCAGGCTGCGAGACTTGCGATGAAACGTGCGGTTGAAGCATTGGGAGAAACTCCTGATTATATGCTAGTGGATGCCGAGAAGGTGGATGTGAATGTACCTCAACTGTCCATCATTAAAGGTGACGCTAATAGTCAATCGATCGCAGCGGCATCTATTATTGCCAAGGTAACGCGAGATCGACTATGTAAGGAAGAATGGGATACGTTATATCCGGAATATGGTTTGTCGATACATAAAGGATATGCAACAAAAGTTCATCGGGAGCAAATTATGGCATTGGGGGCAACCCCGATGCATCGGCGCAGTTTTCTGGGCAACCTGCTTGGAGAGCAGCAATCTTTGTTTTAACACAGGTTTGAAGAAAGGAGGGGGAGAGATTTGAATATCGGTTCCATGATAAAGGGGTTAATGGGAGACAGTAAGCCCGGCAATGCCAAACCGCTTGAATTAAAGGAAGGTCAGGTGGTTCGTGGCTCCGTCGTTAGTGTATCCGATGATGGAGGAGAAGCAGTTCTGCAGATTCAAGGTGTGCAGGTGCGGGCCAAGTTGGAGACTCCACTCCGTCCGGGTGAGACCACGTTGCTTCAAGTGCAACCTCCAGGTGAAAATGGCATAACGGTAATGAAACCTATGTCCGGAACACTTGCTGAGCTGCCACAAGCTTCGCTGAACAATCTGCTTAAGGATGTAGGACTACCGGATACAAAAGGGAACCGGGAACTGTTAATTGCCATGCAGCGTAGCGGTTTGCCGCTTACAAAGGATAATGTGGCTATGGTTCAAAATATGATGACTGCCAAACCTGCACAGGTCCCTGTGGAAGAATGGGTGCAGGCGACAGGGATTGCTTTTCAGCGTGGTCTTCCGGTTACGGCGGAAACAGTAAAAGGACTACACCAGACGGTGTTTGGCCCCCCTCTGCACCAGTTGTTAAGCGGGTTGGCTGATCAGTTGGAAACGATGCTGACACAAACAACAGGTAAACCGGTATTGCCTGGAGAACAATCTGCTACGTTGAAACCAGCAGTCATGGCTGGTGCACCTGCTGTACCAAATGCAGCACAGACGGAAGAAGGATTGGCTGCATCAGGTAATGGTCGTCAGGTGACTGTAACCGGAACACCTGCTTTGTCAACGCAACAAGGACAAGCGGCATTGGCAGGATCTATATCCATGACGGATGGCGGGGCAGAGGATGCAGGTACTGCGGTGAAAGGAAACCAGCAGACCGGCGCAGGTGCAGGAAATGCTGAAGCCGGGGCCAAGGCAGTTGCCAGCAACGTTGAAACGGCTGGTAAAGGGGGGGCAGGTATTCCGTCTGGAACCGGAATACCTGGCGAGGGCCCGCGCGGTGCTGACGCGGGGCAAGCTGGGAGCCGCCCGGGTACACCGGGGGCGGCAGCAGAATCTGTGGCTGGCCGTGCAAGTGCAGGCCAGCCTGAAGCAGGCGCGGCCGGGCGGACTGACGGCCGCGCTGAAACGCCTGCAGCTGCGGGGACGCCGTCCGCAGCAGGCCAGGCGGCGCCAGCAGCGCCTACGGCAGCGCAGCTGGCGCCCAAGCTGCTGGCGCTGCTGGACGCCCTGCGCAGCGCGTCCACTGCCGCACCGGCACAGCCTGGTGCGGCAGCACAGGCCGCCCCTGCATCGCAGGGCGGCCAAGCGGCTGCGGCTGCCGGAGGCGTGCCGCAGCCGTTGCCAGCCGGCGCTGATGCGACGCCGGCTGGCGGTAGTGCCGCAGCACCTGCGGGAGCTGCGGCAGTGCACGCGCCTGTCACCCACGAGGGGGACCCGTGGGTGGGGCGCGTGCTGAAGCTGCTCGGTGCGGAGCACGAGCAGCAGGCTGTTCACGGCGCTGCAGCGCAGCCGCGCGTGGGGGATGCGGCGAGTCCGGCGAATGCGGACACGCTGAAGGGCTTGCTGCTGCAGCTTGCCAGCAGCGAAGGCGCACCGGCGGCGCTTAAGGATGCCGCCGGACAGGCCGTGCAATATCTGACAGGTCAGCAGTTATTGCTGACGACAGATCGCAGTGCTACATTTGCACAGATGCACTGGTTTATTCCGATCACTGGACCGGACGGGGAAGAAACGGCGTCTGTTCAGATTCAATCACGTCGTGGATCTCGTGGAGAGCTGGATGCGTCCAACTGCCGTCTATGGTTTGATCTGGACATGAAAAGTCTTGGGCCTACTCTGGTAGATGTCCATGTGGTTAATAACATTGTCAGTCTGCGTGTATTAAATGATCGCGAAGGAATGGGACCGCTTCTGGAGAGCGGACGAGAGGTGATCCATCAGGCATTGGACAAGCTGGGCTATCAACTGCTGACCTTCAAGGCGGAACCGTGGCCTGCTGGCCAGGAACCGGGAGCGGAACGAAAAACGAGGGCCTCGGACTATAGTCCTGAACGATACAAAGGGGTGGACTTGAAGGTATGAAAGACGAGTCGTCACAACCCGATCTGCTCTCCAAAAAGGTGGTTGCCCTAAAATACGTCCCTGGAGAGAGCGAAGCACCTGTTGTTGTAGCCAAGGGCCGTGGCAAAGTGGCAGAAGCCATTCTGGATAAAGCCAGAGAAAACGGCGTGGCTGTTCAGGAGGATGCAGCACTTGTGGAGGTGCTCTCCAAGTTGGATCTGGATGAACAGATTCCAGCTGAACTGTATCAACTGGTCGCAGAGGTGCTAACATATGTCTACCGTGCAGATCGAATGGCCTCAGGACGTGAGGAAGACGAGTCATGGTAGAACATAGATCAGGCCAGGAGCCGGGATTGAAGCTTACACGACAGCAGAAGGGTCGATTAGGTGAAGAGGCTGCCTGTCAATGGTTGCGAGAGAACGATTATCGGATCATTAGACAGAACTGGCGTTGCCGTAGCGGTGAGATTGACATCATTGCTTCCTGCGAGGGCCTGATTGTCTTTGTAGAAGTAAGAAGCAGAAGTGGAGCCGCTCAGTACGGTACACCTCAGGAATCGGTTGATATGCGTAAAATGCAGCAGGTACGTTCAACCGCATCCGTTTATTTACAAATGACGGGAGAGACGGAACTTCAGATTCGTTTTGATGTAATTGCCGTAATGCTTGACCAAGCAGGAGAGACTGTCTCTGTGAATCATATTATTAATGCTTTTTAAGAATTACACTCGAAGTTATTGCCACTTTAATTGATACGATTTGTATCTTTTTAATGTGAGTTGGTCAGTTATTTCGAAGTACAAGTTTAATTATGTCTTATCTTTGCATTCGTTTTAGTTATAAAATTAGTTAATATACTAAAGCCGTAGTTCCTCTTTATACAGGAGCTGCGGCTTTTTTTGATTTAACTACGAAATCACAAAACAGAGGATAGAGCACTAATAATAAAATCATTGTATTTCAGAAAATTTTTAGATACAAAATGTATCATTTATAATAAACTAAGAAAGTTGAAACTTAAAGAGAGGTTGGTGGGATGTATGAAAGAGCTTCAGAATACTTCGAACAACACAGTAAAACAAGTATGGGAGTGCCCTCGGATGGAAGTGCTGGATATGAGCGAGACCATGAACGGTGGACAGGGGATTTGGCAATATGTTTGGGACGGAGAATTCTGGAAGCTTGAACTTATGGTCAGTTAATTTAAGAGGATAAAGAGGAATGTTTGATCAATAAAATAAATGGTGAGGTGTAGTGAGAAGATGCAGACAAGTATCAAATGGATCATTCGACTAAGTACACTATCTTTATGTTTCATTTTGTTTGGAATCATGTATTCCGGAGTTTCTTATGCAGCCGATCCGTCTAGTCAGGCAAGTGTATCAGGTAAAGTTATTGATCGTCAGGGATTACCTGTCAAGGACGCTACTGTCAAGTATTGGCTTAATTATCGTGGGGATACGTCAGAGAAAAGTGTGAAGACGGATGGGAATGGACGTTATCGTATTATAGAGTCCGTTGAAGACAATACGGACATTACTTTTGTAGTTGAAGCAGAGGGTTATGTGACGTACAGACATTATAGCTCCTACGGATTGTCCGGTGGAGAGCAAATACAGCTTGATTTTCATATTTATGAGCCATCCACGATTGTAGGAACAGTCAAAGATCAGGCAGGCAGACCTGTTCCAGATGCTCGTATAAAAGTAACAAGTGTCTTTGATCGTATAGTGAAAACTGATCAGCAAGGTCGATATGCGGTTACAGGAATTGATTACGCCTATAATCCGAACATTGCAATATGGGTAGATGCCGATGATTATATGCTATATGAACAGGATCGCTTGGGTGTCCGGGAGGGAGGAACCTTGAGAATGGATGTTGTTTTGGCAGAGGCGGCACACGTGCGGGGAAAAGTTGTAGATGAGTCGGGCAATCCAGTAAGTGGGGCTAAAGTTAATGCTGGAGGTTCGGCAACAACAGATGCTCAAGGCAACTATTTAATAAAGCGCGTACCAACAGGGGCTAGAACGATAACGGGAGAAGCAGTAGGATATTTAAAAACGAGCCTGAGCGTTACTCTTGTAAAAGGAGATCATAATACATTTAATATCGTACTTAAGAAAGATGCAGATATTACACCTCCAGTAACCAAGTACAGATTAGTTCCTATTACAGATACTGTGAACGGGAAAATATACATCAAAGGATTTACATTTAGACTTCAGGCAACGGACGAAGTCAAAGGTTCGGGCGTAAAAACAACGCAATATCGAATCAATGGGGGAGCATGGAATACGTATGAAGGACCCGTCAAGTTTTATGCTCCCGATGTCAAGGTGGTAGAGTATTACAGTACTGATGTTGCAGGTAACCAGGAGAAGTACAACAAAATGGATTTTGTTAATGGCACATTTGAAGGGAATGGCGCGTTTGAAGGGGCGAGTTACGACGATTGATTACTCGTTGATATGATATGTGAATCAATAACATGAGAATAAAAGACGGTTCTGACTTGAAGATCCCTCGCGGTGAATCAAGATTCAGAGTCGTCTTTTCTGTTCGTAATGACCTTAACGATAATGACCTCTGCCGCCCCTTTGAATCTCGTGATAAGATGGGTGTATAATCAAGAAGGTAAACTGGTATTTTATTATGTCATAAAGAAATTATATTGAATGTACAAGGCCGCGAATCACTATTGCGGTTGCAAATGATTTTATAAACAGGAGGTACGGCCGATGAGTAAAGCTACGAAAACAACAAATGAAGTCAGAAACGCGATTCAAAACCGTCGTACGGTGAAAAAATTTAAAAAAGAAGCTGTTCCTACACAGCAGATTATAGAATTGCTGGACACCGCAGTCTGGGCTCCTAACCATAAACTGCGTGAACCTTGGAGATTTTTGTTGTTCACCGGAAATGGACGGAAGAAACTGGCCGAGGCTATTGATGCAGAAATGGGAGAAGACAACAAATTTTCACCCAATATTATGCAAGTTCCATCCGTTATGCTTGTCGTGCTGGAAGAAGATCCAAGACAGAATATCTGGGACGAAGACTTTGCTGCGGTCAGTGCATTGGTTCAGAACTTTATGCTTGCAGCCTGGAGTGAAGACGTTGGAACGTTCTGGGTGACCAAGCCATTCTTGTACGCTCCCAAATTCCGCAAACCGCTTGGCATAGAGGCGGGAGAGAAGATTATAGGCATGATTTATATGGGATATCCTGATGTTATTCCTTCTGCCAAAGAACGCACACCAGCTAAGGACAAACTCACTCTTTTTGAATAATAAATTATTGTAGACCTTAGCTATATAAGATCCCTTTACGTTTACAGGGGAATCTACGTACAAGTACCTTTCTTCACAGAAGAGAAGGGCTTGTACGTTTTTTGTCATGTTGGCGTATCCGCGTTGTAGAATCTGCATAAGAAATCCTTCTCGATCTTCCTCTGCTGTCTACAGGTTCATGCCCATTTCACTGCCTTTTGGTAACCGGCCTGTTCTTTCCTCCATATGCTTCTAAAATAGCTTCAAAATAAATTAAGATCCAGTTGGCGATACTGAATGGCTTCAGCCACATGAGCTGTTACAATTTCACCTTCATGGTCCAGATCGGCAATTGTCTGTGCCATCTTGATAATCCGATCATGTGCACGCATGCTCAGGTTTAACGTTTGCAGTGTTTGCTCTAACAGCTGCTCTGCCTCTTGGGGGAGTTGGATTGTACGTCGCAAAAGCGTGCCGGAAAGCTGGCTATTCCAACGGACCGAACTTTGAGCATAACGTGTAGCCTGAATTTGATGAGCGTGGATCACCTTTGCCTGCATTTCTTCAGAGGAAGGGGAAGCAACAGACTTGCGCCACTCGCCTGGTGGAGGAACCTCAACCTGAAGATCAATGCGGTCCAGCAGTGGTCCTGAAATTTTGGCTCGGTACGCGGCAACACGGGCTGGACTACATATGCAGCGTTGTTCCTCGGAATGAGCGGACAAATATCCGCAGGGACAGGGATTCATGGAACATGCAAGCATAAACTGGGCCGGAAAGGTGAAAGCAGCCCGTGCCCGACTAATTGTTACTGTGCGATCCTCTAACGGCTGCCTTAATACCTCCAGCACTTGGCGCTGGAATTCAGGTAATTCATCCAGAAACAATATGCCCCGATGGGCAAGGCTCACTTCACCCGGTTTTGGGATACCACCGCCTCCAATCAGACCAGAGGTGGATATCGTGTGGTGAGGGGAGCGAAAAGGTCTATCTGCAATCAGGCCTTGAGGCGCTTCTTTTAATTTGCCTGCAGCACTTAATACTTTGGTGACTTCCAACGCTTCATCTTCTGACAAAGGCGGAAGGATGGAGGGCAGACGTTTGATTAACATCGTTTTGCCCGTGCCTGGCGGTCCAACGAGAAGTATATTATGCATGCCTGCTGCAGCAATCATAAGCGCGCGTTTTACATGATGCTGCCCCAGAACATCGCTATAGTCATCTGCAAATAATGGTGTTTGTCTCGGCTTCCTATCCGCCATCTTATGAGTCTTATCCGTTATAGGAGCAGCGAGGTGTGCATAATTTTTCAACACGACTGGTCCTGCATTCGAATGATTTGGTATTCCCACTGAACTAGCGGGTTGATCTGGGTTTTCCGGAGCAATATCCTGTAAATGACGAATGCCAAACACCTGGATACCTCGAATCAGTGAAGCTTCCTCTACGTTATCCAAAGGCAGGAGCACGGAAGTAAAGCCTTGTCGTTTGGCCAGATCCACCATGGATAAAATGCCGGGCACGGACCTGATCGAACCGTCCAACGCCAGTTCGCCAACCACTAGTGTCCGTTCCTCGGGAGGAAGTACAAGCTGGCCGCTTGTCATGAGTAAACCAATAGCAATGGCTAGATCAAAGGAAGATCCTTCCTTGCGCAGATCAGCGGGGGCCAGATTGATTGTAATCCGCTGTAACGGATACTGATATCCGCAGTTTTTAATCGCTGCACGGACACGTTCAACGGCCTCACGAATGGCTGAATCCGGTAAACCGATGATGGATGTCTGCGGCAGACCATTGGATAAATCGGTCTCCACCTCAATCAGAACACCATCAATTCCGTACAAACACGCACTGTGCAATTTTCCGTACATGACAAAGAAACACCTCACTCGATTCTTGACTCCGCATAATACGGGCCAGTTTACGAATTAAGGTGCTTCCTCAGCTTCTATTAAGCATTTTATATAAAAGGAATCATGGAGTCAACCTGTCATTCTCATTGCTGTAGTCATCTTTCCTGATCCCTGAATTTTATTTTTGGAAGGAAATCATTAAATAGCTTTGGCGAAAATGGTTACGTATTAAACTTTCATTATGATTATCAAATTTGGCCCGAGAAAACGCGAATGTATTCCATGGACCTTATGTAATATTTTTATCGAATTATGAGATGTACTTACGGGTCATCTATTCGTTCTTATATTTTACACAATCTAATTTATCATAATTAAATTGAATAGTAAAATCATTTGTGCTCAATTATTCTGTTTTTTTTCTAATTTGTGATAAGATAGATTTACAGTTCCTTTTTATAAGGAATAGAATGCACAATAGGCAGGTGAGAAAGACATATGCAGACTGACAGTTTGAAGCTGGATAACCAATTATGCTTTGCCATATATGCTTGTTCACGTGAAATTACGAAGATGTACCAGCCTTATCTCGAGGTGCTCGGCGTAACGTATTCACAGTATCTGGTTCTGATGGTATTGTGGGAACGTGAAGAATGTACGGTTAAGGAGATCGGGGAGGCACTCTATCTCGATTCGGGAACGTTGACACCACTTCTCAAACGTTTGCAGTCAGCAGGACTTATTAATCGCGAACGCTCTGCTCAGGATGAACGAAAAGTATTAATTACATTAACCGACTCCGGCCGTGAGCTGCGGAACAAGGCATTGTCCATCCCTGAATCCATTCAGGGAGATGCGTGTTTGAACAGTACAGAGTTTGAAGCTTTGCTGGGTCAGTTCAAAGGGTTGCTGGAGAAAGTTCACCAAACCAACACGAACGCAGCCAAAAAATAAAATGTAGTTTTAGATCAAGGGAACCTTAGCTTTTAGCTGAGGTTTTTTCCATATATACCCAAGCATTCACAATATGGGATCATACTCATATCAAAATACTGTCTATTAACCATTAATTTTTTAAGGAAAGCGTTTTAAAAACGTGTTACAATGAATTGGGTTTAAGTGAAAATAGTCAACATTTGTCTTTTGTTAGTCTACCAACCCGCCTTGTTGCAGTCATGTTGATAGGAGGATTCGAGAATGAATATCCATGAATATCAAGGAAAAGAAGTACTGAAACAGTATGGAGTTACCGTTCCAAATGGAAAGGTTGCTTATACAGTCGATGAAGCGGTTGCGGCCGCAGAGGCACTGGGCAGTCCGGTGACTGTTGTTAAAGCGCAAATACACGCAGGTGGCCGGGGTAAAGCCGGCGGCGTAAAAGTGGCGAAGAGTACGGATGAAGTTCGTGCCTATGCTTCCGAAATTCTGGGCAAAGTATTGGTAACACACCAGACTGGACCAGAAGGCAAAGAAGTGAAACGTCTTTTGATTGAAGAAGGATGCGATATCCGCAAAGAGTATTATGTGGGTGTTGTTGTGGACCGTGCCACAGGCCGTGTAGTTATGATGGCTTCCGAAGAAGGCGGTACTGAGATTGAAGAAGTAGCTGAAGCTACACCTGAGAAAATTTTCAAAGAAATTATTGACCCTGCTATTGGATTGCAAGTGTTCCAGGCCCGTAAACTGGCTTACAGCATTAAGATTCCGAATGAACTGGTGAACAAAGCTGTTAAGTTCATGCTCGCGCTGTACACTGCATTTGTCGAAAAAGATTGCTCTATTGCCGAGATCAATCCTCTCGTTGTTACCGGAGATGGAAACGTTATCGCGCTAGATGCGAAATTAAACTTTGACTCCAACGCCCTGTTCCGTCACAAAGACATTTTGGAACTGCGTGACCTGGATGAAGAGGATGAAAAAGAAATCGAAGCTTCCAAATACGACCTCAGCTACATAGCACTTGATGGCAACATCGGCTGTATGGTCAATGGTGCGGGACTTGCGATGGCAACGATGGACATTATCAAATACTACGGTGGAGACCCGGCCAACTTCCTTGACGTTGGGGGCGGTGCAACAACGGAGAAGGTGACTGAAGCATTTAAGATCATTTTGTCCGATGCCAAAGTAGCTGGGATCTTTGTTAACATCTTCGGTGGCATCATGCGCTGTGATGTTATTGCCAATGGTGTTGTTGAAGCCGCGAAGCAACTTGGTCTGACCAAACCGCTGGTTGTTCGTCTTGAAGGAACTAACGTGGAGCTTGGCAAACGTATTCTGGGTGAATCTGGCCTGAATATCGTTCCTGCTGATTCCATGGCCGATGGTGCACAGAAAATTGTTGCCCTCGTAAAATAAGTTCATTCCTTAGTACCGGAGCTGTCCGGGAATTGAAAAATAACCGTAAGGATGTGAAGCAACGTGAGTATTTTGATCGATAAAAATACAAAAGTCATTACGCAAGGCATTACGGGTTCAACGGGAATGTTCCACACGAAGGGCGCATTGGACTACGGAACCCAGATGGTAGGCGGAGTTACACCGGGTAAAGGCGGAACTAATGTGGATATCACGTTGGAAGACGGTACAGTAGCTAGTCTGCCGGTGTTCAACACTGTGCAGGAAGCGAAGGAAGCTACAGGCGCAACAGCGAGCGTCATTTACGTTCCTCCTGCATTTGCAGCAGATTCCATTATGGAAGCTGTTGATGCTGAGCTGGACCTCGTAATCTGTATTACAGAAGGTATTCCGGTTCTTGACATGATCAAGGTTGACCGCTTCATGGAAGGCAAAAATACCGTCCTGATCGGACCAAACTGTCCAGGTGTCATTACACCAGGAGAATGTAAAATCGGTATCATGCCTGGTTATATCCATATGGCAGGGCACGTAGGCGTTGTTTCCCGTAGTGGAACACTTACCTATGAAGCCGTTCATCAACTGACGACACGTGGCATTGGACAATCCTCTGCTGTAGGAATCGGGGGAGACCCTGTAAAAGGCTCCGAGTTCATTGATATCCTCAAACGGTTCAATGAAGATCCACAGACTCATGCGGTCATCATGATTGGTGAGATTGGTGGTACAGCTGAAGAGGATGCTGCAGATTGGGTACGTGAAAACATGACCAAACCAGTTGTTGGCTTTATCGGTGGCGTAACGGCGCCTCCAGGCAAACGGATGGGCCATGCTGGCGCTATTATCTCTGGCGGTAAAGGTACAGCCAAAGAGAAAATTGCGAAGTTGGAATCATGTGGAATCAAAGTAGCACCAACGCCTGCTGAGATGGGTTCGACTTTGGTGAGTGTACTTGAGGAACGCGGTATTTTGAATTTGTGCACGACACATTAATTCTTTTTCGTTATAATAGAAGAAACGGCTCGGAAATGATTTATTTCTGGTAGACCGACTATTATGGTTACGGAAAAGGTAAGCAACCTTTTGTCCTTAAACAGGACGAAGGGTTGCTTTTTTGCGTTTTTTTACGGGAAAAGGAGGAGGAATTGTCCCTCATCTGCGTAAACGCTTGCATTCCGTAGTCACTTAACACACAATATGAGGGAAGATCTCTTCCCGCTTTGGGAGGTTTATGGTATGGAAGAACGATGGATCTTGTTTGGGTTACATGAGATGGAGGGTATTGGTAAAAAAACAATCTCGAAACTGATTCTGGGACAACATGAATTAACCGATCTATTGAATTACGGGGAAAGCGACTGGGTCGCAGCAGGCTTGCGCAAAGATCAGGCTGCACGTTTGACTAGCCAATTTAATATCGACTGGATTGAGAGTAAAAGAGAACACGTTTACAATCAGGGGATAGAGGTTATTACTTATCTGGATCAGAATTATCCCATATTAATGAAGGAAACCGTTCAGCCTCCCTGGGTAATGTATGCTCGAGGGGATGTTAGTTTGCTACACAATTCGTCTATTGCCATGGTGGGAACTCGTATGCCAACCGTGTATGGGCGCAAAGTTGGAGAAAAGCTGGCAGAGCAATTATGCAATGCAGGACTGACGATTGTAAGCGGGCTTGCCCGCGGTATAGATAGCGTATGTCATGAGGCAGTACTACGTGCCAAAGGAAAAACGATTGCAGTATTCGGAACAGGGATTGATCATATATATCCACCCGAAAATACAAGCCTCGCTGAGCGAATCGCGGAGACGGGTCTGCTTTTGTCGGAATATCCACCAGGTACAAGAGCACGGCAGGGATTATTTCCGGAACGGAATCGAATCATTGCCGGTCTGACACTGGGAACAGTGGTTGTTGAGGCTGACATTCGAAGTGGCTCACTCATTACAGCAGATGCTGCGCTTGAAGCAGGCAGAGATGTATTTGCAGTCCCTGGACCTATTACATCGCCGAAAAGTCGAGGAGCACACAATCTTATCCGTCAGGGGGCCAAATTGGTCACTTGTGCAGCAGATGTATTGGAAGAGTATCGATTGGGCTTGCCAAATACAGAACAACTTCCTTACAATAGAGGACGTTCGACCGAAACAACCGAGCCTTCCTGGCGAGGGATATTCGCTGAGGTTAAGCTCTCTCCAGATGAACAACGCGTGATTTATCTGTTGGAACAGGGAGAACAATCATTGGATCAACTGGTTGAGCTGCTTGGTTGGGATTTTGGACATTTGCATTCAGTTCTGTTATCTTTAATCATAAAAAAGCAGATTAGCCAATTACCAGGCACTAAATACGCGAGGGTATGACGAAGCTACAACCTACGTGGTGCGTGGAAATATATAATTAGCAGAAGTTATTAACTATGCATAAGCTTACAGAAACAGTTTCATGACTGAGAGGAGGATGGACCTATGGCGGATGCACTCGTAATCGTGGAGTCGCCCTCAAAGGCGAAGACGATAGGCAAATATTTAGGCAGCAAGTTCATCGTAAAAGCTTCGATGGGGCATGTTCGCGATTTGCCAAAGAGTCAGATCGGCGTTGAGGTAGAGAATGATTTTAATCCGAAATATATTACGATCCGCGGCAAAGGTTCAATTTTGAAAGAACTGAAGGATGCACGGAAGAAAGTGAAAAAAGTGTATCTCGCAGCTGACCCGGATCGCGAAGGTGAGGCTATCGCATGGCATTTGGCCCATGCCCTTGAACTGGACGATACGGCAGATTGCCGGGTTGTATTTAATGAAATTACAAAACAGGCGGTCAAAGATGCGTTCAAAACGCCGCGGAAAATCAATATGGATTTGGTTAACGCGCAGCAGGCAAGACGTATTTTGGATCGACTCGTTGGATATAAAATTAGTCCGTTATTATGGAAGAAAGTGAAAAAAGGTTTGTCTGCAGGCCGGGTTCAGTCCGTGGCTGTTAAAATCATTTTAGATCGTGAAAATGAAATTGATGATTTTGAGCCGGAAGAATACTGGAGCATTACCGCCAAGTTGACAGCAGACGGCAATCCGTTTGAAGCCAAGTTTCATAAACTGAACGGGGCCAAAACAGAGCTGGGCAGTGAAGCGGAAGTGCAAGCGATCTTGAAACAGATCGAAGGAGCCGACTTTACGATCAAGGAAGTTAAAGAGAAAGAACGGAGCCGTAACCCTTCCGCCCCGTTTACGACGAGTTCTTTGCAACAGGAAGCAGCGCGTAAATTGAATTTCAGAGCTTCCAAGACGATGTCGGTCGCCCAACAACTATATGAAGGTGTAGACCTTGGAAAAGAAGGCACAGTAGGTCTCATCACGTATATGCGTACGGACTCCACACGAATTGCAGCATCTGCACAAGAAGAAGCCAAAGAATATATCGTTGGTAAGTATGGTGAGCCATTTGCACCTGAGACTCCACGAAACTATTCCAAAAAAGCAACTAATGCTCAGGATGCGCATGAAGCAATTCGTCCAACTTCAATTCTGCGTGACCCTGACTCAATCAAGTCATTCATGAGTCGCGATCAGTTCCGGTTGTATAAACTGGTATGGGAACGTTTTGTAGCGAGCCAGATGTCTTCGGCTATCCTGGATACACTCTCTGTAGATATTGCTGCGGGGGACACCATTTTCCGTGCAGCAGGTTCGAAGGTGCGGTTCCAAGGTTTCATGAAGGTATATGTTGAAGGAAACGACGATGGTACAACCGATGAAGATCGTCTGCTGCCTCCGTTGAAAAGTGGAGATGTGCTTGATAAGCAGGAGATTGAGCCAAAACAGCATTTTACACAACCGCCACCCCGATATACGGAGGCAAGGTTGGTTAAGACGCTTGAGGAATTGGGTATAGGGCGTCCGAGTACATATGCGCCAACACTGGAGACCATTCAGAAGCGCGGATATGTTGCGATAGAGGAAAAGAAATTCATGCCAACCGAGCTTGGTGAACTGGTCATCGAACAGATGGAAGAGTTTTTCCCGGAAATCCTGAATGTAGAGTTTACCGCAAACATGGAAGGTGATCTTGACCATGTGGAGGAAGGTTCCGAGGATTGGGTCAAAGTACTCGCAGAATTCTATGAATCTTTTGAGAAACGCCTTGAGTTTGCAGAAGAAGAAATGAAAGAAATCGAGATTGAAGACGAAGTATCGGATGAGATCTGTGAGAAGTGCGGCAAACCGCTGGTTTATAAACTCGGACGTTTTGGCAAGTTTCTTGCGTGCTCTGGCTTCCCTGATTGCCGGAATACCAAACCGATTATCAAGGATATCGGCGTGACTTGTCCGAAGTGTAAGGAAGGTCATGTTGTTGAGCGTCGTAGCAAAAAAGGACGTATTTTCTACGGTTGTGACAAATATCCTGAATGTGATTTTGTCTCATGGGACAGACCTTCAGCCAAACCATGTCCAAGTTGCGGATCGCTAATGATTGAGAAGCGGAACAAAAAGGGAGCACGACTGCAGTGTACTTCATGTGATCATCAGGAGCCAGTGGATGAACCGGATGACGAATCAGCGGATTAGTATATATGCGAATCAATTTTAGTGAATTATGAAATTGCTTTATGGGGGTAAATGATTTTGACAAATGAACAACAAGTAACCGTTATTGGTGCCGGGCTGGCAGGAACAGAAGCGGCCTGGCAGATTGCAAGTCGCGGCGTACGCGTAAAATTATACGAGATGAGACCTGTTGTGAAAACGCCAGCTCATCATACGGATAAATTTGCAGAGCTGGTATGTAGCAACTCGCTGCGTGCGAATGGATTGACCAATGCAGTGGGTGTGTTAAAAGAAGAAATGAGAATGCTCAATTCTCTTGTATTGTCAGCAGCAGACAAACATGCAGTTCCTGCAGGTGGGGCACTTGCTGTGGACCGGGATGGATTTTCAGGTGAGATTACATCCACGTTGCACCAGCATCCACTCATCGAAGTAGTGAATGAAGAACTCACTTCCCTGCCGGAAGATGGCATCGTTGTTGTGGCAACGGGTCCGTTGACTTCACCGGCATTGTCTGAGCAGATCAAGGCACTAATGGGGGAAGAGTATTTCTACTTCTATGATGCAGCTGCACCGATCATCGAAAAAGATTCAATTGATATGAATAAAGTGTATCTGGCTTCCCGTTATGATAAGGGTGAAGCGGCATATCTGAACTGTCCGATGACAGAAGAAGAGTTTGATGTCTTCTATGAAGCTCTCATTACTGCTGAAGTTGCTCAATTAAAAGAGTTTGAGAAAGAAATCTACTTTGAAGGCTGTATGCCAATCGAAGTGATGATGAAACGCGGAAAACAGACGGCTCTGTTTGGTCCAATGAAACCGGTAGGTCTGGTTAACCCTCATACAGGAGAGTTGCCACATGCGGTTGTTCAGCTTAGACAGGATAATGCAGCTGGAACCCTGTATAACTTGGTTGGCTTCCAAACGCATCTGAAATGGGGAGAACAGAAACGAGTCTTTTCCCTTATTCCTGGACTTGAAAATGCAGAGTTCGTTCGTTATGGCGTAATGCACCGTAATACATTTATTAATTCTCCTAAACTGCTTCTTCCGACGTATCAGTTCAAAGAGCGTCCTAACTTGTTCTTTGCAGGTCAGATGACGGGTGTAGAAGGATATGTGGAATCTGCTGCATCAGGGCTTATTGCCGGCATGAACGCAGCCAAAGCAGCACTTGGTCAGGAACTGGTGGTATTGCCCGTAGAAACAACACTTGGCAGTATGGCTCAGTATATTACAACTGCTGACTTCAAGCACTTCCAACCAATGAACGCAAACTTTGGTTTGTTGCCGAAGCTTGAAACGAAGATTCGTAACAAAAAGGAAAAAAATGAAGCTCTTGCACAGCGTGCACTGGATGGCATCACGAGTTTTGCTGAGGCAGAAGGTCTAACTGTTCCGGAACGCGTATAAATTATTCGTGGGAGGATGCTGATATCATGGATATGTCATTTCATGCTACAACGATCTGTGCTGTTCGTCATAATGGTAAGGCTGCAATCGCAGGAGATGGTCAGGTGACCATGGGCCAAAGTGTTGTGATGAAGAATACAGCCAAGAAGGTAAGACGTTTGTACCGCGGACAGGTTGTTGCTGGCTTTGCTGGTTCTGTGGCGGATGCGATCACCCTGTTTGAGAAATTCGAAGGTAAGCTGGAGGAGCACCATGGTAACTTGCAGCGTGCTGCTGTAGAGCTTGCCAAGGATTGGCGTCAGGATCGGATCTTGCGTAAGCTTGAGGCACTCTTGATTGTGATGGACAAATCAGGTATGCTGCTCATTTCAGGCGGCGGGGAGATTATTGAACCGGATGATGACGTGATCGCTATCGGATCAGGTGGAAACTTTGCCTTATCTGCTGCGCGTGCGTTGAAACGTCATGCAGTAAACCTGGAAGCAAAGGATATTGCACGTGAATCACTTCAGATTGCCTCAGAGCTATGTGTATATACCAACAGTAATATTATTGTAGAAGAGTTATAAGCCAAAGAAATCTCCCGTAGTGGAGCATGATTCTGTAATCTGCTCCAGGACGTCTAGGGGATTCTTTGTCCTTGTTAGGTAAAATAAATTCAACATACTGGTAGGAGGGAAGCAATATGAATACTCAAGCGTTAACACCGAGACAGATTGTTGCAGAGCTTGACAAGTATATTGTAGGTCAAAAGAAAGCTAAGAAATCGGTAGCCGTAGCCCTTCGTAATCGTTATCGTCGTAGCCTTTTGCCTGAGCACACCCAGGACGACATTGTGCCTAAAAATATCTTGATGATTGGACCTACCGGTGTGGGTAAAACGGAGATCGCCCGTCGCCTCGCTAAACTGGTAGGTGCGCCATTTGTGAAAGTGGAAGCTACCAAGTTCACTGAAGTAGGTTATGTTGGACGTGACGTTGAATCGATGGTGCGTGATCTGATTGAGACATCACTGCGGATGGTGAAGCTGGAGCGGACTGAAAAAGTGAAGGACAAAGCTGAAGAAGCGGCCAATGAGCGAATTGTACATATTTTGGCTCCTTCACAGTCTAAGTCCAAGAATCAGCGTAATCCCTTTGAGATGATCTTTGGGAATAATGGCAACAACGTTCAGGAACAGGATGAACCAGAACCGGATACTGGGGTTGCCGAACGCCGCCGTAAGATCAAGTTTGATCTGTTATCTGGCAAGTTGGAGGATGACATCATTGAAATTGATGTCGAAGACACTGCGCCTAACATGATGGACATGTTTGCTGGTCAAGGTAATGATCAGATGGGCATGAACATGCAGGAGATGTTTGGTAGCTTGTTGCCTCGTCGTACGAAAAAACGTAAACTCGCTATTAAAGAAGCGCGTAAAGTGTTGATTCAGGAAGAAGCAGGGAAATTGATCGACATGGATGATGTTACCCAGGAGTCCATTCGCCGGGCGGAGCAGACAGGTATCATTTTCATCGATGAAATCGACAAGGTTGCCAGTCAAGGACGCGGTAGTGGACCCGATGTATCCCGTGAGGGTGTGCAACGTGACATTCTGCCTATCGTAGAGGGCTCTACAGTAATGACGAAATATGGCCCTGTCAAAACGGATTATATTCTGTTTATGGCAGCTGGCGCATTCCATGTCGCTAAACCCTCTGATCTGATTCCCGAGCTTCAGGGACGCTTCCCAATTCGTGTGGAACTAAGCAGTCTAACATTGGAGGAGTTTGTATCCATTCTGACTGAACCCCAAAATGCACTGACCAAACAGTATGTGGATCTGTTGCGCACCGAGAATATTGAGATTGAGTTCTCGGATGAGTCTATTCGCGAGATTGCCAAATTGGCTGAATCCGTCAATCAAAATACAGAAAATATAGGTGCTCGTCGATTGCATACGATTCTTGAAAAGCTTTTGGAGGATTTATCTTTTGAGGCACCTGAGCTTACACTTGAACGTATGGTGATCACGCCAGAGTATGTCCGGGAGAAATTAAATGATATTGCGCTTGATCGTGATTTGAGTCAGTATATCCTGTAACATGGAACTAGCAATGTAGTTGTTAAAATGATGTTATAAATGAACGGTATGCACGAGAGTAGAGAGCATTTGCGAGATCGACAAAGGGTAGCAATCCTTTAGCGATTCATAAAGGCCCTCTTACTTGACGCATATCGTTTATTTTTGTTTCTATCTAAAGGATTTTGATGTTACAACCGATAAAAGATGTGGGGTTGTTATATGGATCGACAAAACCTAGGACTTGTGCCGCATGTATACAGAGTTAAAACCTATCGGAGTGGTAGTTATTCTTCGTTTCCATACCCAATTATTCCCATTAAAAGGATTTTCCTTATTCCAAGTCTGGTCATCGGTTTAGTCGATAGATTGGTAAATGTTGCGTAAATGCGCAAAATGATGAATTGTAGAAAAGTGTGAAGTCACTAATTGTTTTCTTAAAATTAAAATATATAGACTCCACTTAATTGTTAAGAAAGTGTTGTGTAGGAAGGACGAGTTTTCTTCATTCTTGAAAGATAACTTGTCAATTGATTAATATACAGCTTTGTATGTATACCTATCATACTGTCCGTAAACCCTTAGTATGACGGCAAAAATTTCTAACATTATCAACTATGAAATATTCGGAAATATACATAATTACGGGCGTTATAAGCTCATGTTGAGCCTCGAAAGTTTTTTTTTATTTTAAGAATGTTTAAGAACAATAAGGGAGAGTATTAACATACTTTTGTTTTGGGCCCGAACATTTACGAAAAAATTCATAATTTGCAGAAAATACACAAAAAGCCCTGTCTTTCAGAAAAGATAGGGCTTTTTTCTTATTGTAATAAATCCCAAACTCGAAGAAACTTATGTTATACGACAACATCAGAGTTAATTCTACTTAAGTCCTAGAAAACCGTGTAAAGACGAATGTTTTTGTCGAAAAAAACATAAGAATTTTCAAGGGAAAAGATTCAATCTTTTTCCATTACTTCTAAAGAGAGGAGGGGGATTGTGAATCTTTTAAACGATATCAGCTTTAAAAGATTGCAAGGTGCACTCGATGCGTCCAATATCAGACAACGAACGATTGCTGACAACATCGCGAACGCCGATACCCCGTATTTCAAGCGCTCGAACGTTTCTTTTGAAGAAATGTTGCAAGGGCAAATGAATGGAGATATGCCTGTTCTTAAGGGGAAAGTAACTGATGCAAGGCATTTTGTCATAGGTCCTTCCTCTTCCGTACCAACGCCAGTAGTTAATATGGACCAGTCAACCTCCATGAATAACAACGAAAACAATGTCGATATAGACAGAGAAATGAGTCTTCTGGCGGAGAATCAGTTGCGTTATAACGCTTATATTCAGCAAGTGAACGAACAAATTAAAATCATGCGTGTTGGCGTGGAAGGGAGATAACCTAAATTGAACATTAGTAATAGTTTTAGTATCAGTAGCTCAGCTCTGACAGCCCAGCGGTTGCGGATGGACGTTATATCTTCCAACATTGCCAACGCAGAGACGACGCGCGCGAGCGTATCCAATGGTGAAGCGGTCCCTTACAAACGTAAAATGGTTGTGCTTGAGCCGAATAAAACGTCATTTGGTACGATGCTGCAAAATCAGATGAGAGGTAGCGGTTCAGGAGATGGCGTGAGAGTAACGGAGATTCGCGAGGATCAGTCACCTTTGAAGCCTGTGTATGACCCTTCTCATCCGGATGCCAATGCAGAAGGATATGTATTTATGCCTAATGTGGATATTGCGAAAGAAATGGTCGACATGATCTCTGCTTCGCGTTCCTATGAAGCAAACGTAACAGCACTGAATTCAACCAAAGCGATGATCTCCAAAGCTTTGGAGATTGGAAGATAATCTGCTTAGAAATGAAAATAAGAAAAATACAAACTAGGGATGAAGGGGAGGGACATTAATGATTCAGAACAACATGTTTAGCACACAGGGGATACAACCGCTACAGATGAAGAGTGTAACCGAAAGTAAGCCTTCTACACCAGCCGAAACCATTCAGAGCTTCGGTACATACTTACAAAATGCATTAGGGTCCGTTGCAGCACAGGAGGCTCAATCGCATGAAATGTCGAATCAATTTTTGGTCGGCAAAGCAAATGTGGATCAAGTGATGATTGCTTCAGAACAGGCCTTGTTAAGCCTACAACTCACAACTCAAGTCCGAAACAAAGTGGTCGAAGCATACCAGGAAGTTATGCGAACGCAGTTATAAAACTACCTACTTGCGCTTCGATAATAGCGCTGATCATTACAACAAAGCAGCTGCGATGCTGCTCCTGATCGTCAACCTATGAACGGCGGGGGTTGAGTAAGGACAGACTAAGCAAAGTTTCGGATGGGGTGACAGAGTGAATGAGAGAATCGCCCAGTACAGGGATAAGGCATCCCAGTATTGGAATAGTTTTAGCAAAAAGCAAAAAGTATTATTTATATCCACCTTCCTGTTTCTGATTTTGGCTGCAGTTGTGCTCACGATGCAGTTGTCCAAGACGGAATATGAAGTTGCTTTTACAGATTTGAATGCAAGTGATTCAGCGGGCGTGATCAGTTATCTAGATTCATCTAGCATTCCATACAAATTAAGTTCAGATGGCAAGACCATATCCGTACCGAGTACAAGTGTTGCAATCGCAAAGGTCAATGTTGGATCTCAAGGGATTATTCAGAATGGTTCATTAGGGTATAAGTCATTTGAGGAGTCATCATCCCCCATCGGGATGACGGATAAAGAGTTTGATGTAAAGTACAACAACGCTATAAACGGAGAAGTTGAACAGTTACTGCAGCGGATGCAAGGGATACAGGATGCTAAAGTACTCGTTAATATGCCGAAAGATAACATTTTTGCTGGTTTAGAGGAACAAGACAAAGCATCAGCATCGGTAGCTCTCCAATTCAAACCGGGTTATCACCCAAATCAGGCAGCGGTAGATGGCTACTTTAACTTGGTTAAGACTGCAATTCCTAATCTGCCTGTTGAGAACATCACAATTACGAACACAGATGAAGCAGAATTGATTCCAACTGCCCGAGGTGGCAGTGGCGGGTTGTCTTCCGAAGTTCAAGAGAACATGGCATTACAGAAAAAGTTTGAAAACGATGTCCGTAATAACGTAAAGCAATTCCTTTCCCAGATTGTAGGCGAAGACAAGGTTAATGTTTTGGTAGCCTCCAAGCTTAATTTTGACAAAGAAACACGTAAGGAAAATCTGGTCACACCTGTTGATGTAGATAATATGAAAGGCATCGAGATCAGTGTGCAGGAGATTCAAAAGAGCTACACTGGCGCAAGCAATCCAACAGGTGGTGTTGCTGGCACAGGACAAGAGGAAGTTCCGGGTTACCCATCATCTGATGCAACTGGTAACTCTACCTCCGAAGAATCATCAAGCACTATAAACTACGATGTTAATCGAATCGCCAAGGATATTATTTCCAGTCCGTATACTGTAAAAGACTTAACCATTAACGTTGCAGTTGAACCACCGAATGGAGAAACAGAATTACAGGGACCGGTTCAGGACGCAATTGAGAATATTTTGGTTAACATTGTTCGTGCTTCACTGGCAGACTCAGGCACTGTAATAAGTGACGCCGATCTGACAAAGAAAGTTTCAGTCATGTCACAAGGATTCCAGACTGCCTCTGCAGACAATACAGGTTTCCAGCTTTCCTCAACGATGATGTGGGGTGGAGGCGCACTCATAGCGGCATTGATCGCAGCGGTAGTTATTTTGTTAGTACGCCGTCGCCGCAAACAAAACGAAGTCGAAGAAGAAGAGATTCCTCTTCCAATAGCAACAGAGTTCCCGTCCATTACGCTGGACAGTGTAACGAACGAAAGTCAGGTGCGCAAACAATTGGAGAGTTTGGCCAAGAAAAAGCCAGACGAATTCGTCAATCTGCTGCGTACATGGCTGGCTGACGAATAGAGGTGAACGCATTGGCGAAGGCAAGCAGTCAAGGTTTGACTGGCAGACAAAAAGCAGCAATTTTGTTGATTACATTAGGTCCGGAAGTATCGGCTCAGATCTTCAAACATCTGCGTGATGAGGAGATTGAGCAACTTACGTTGGAGATTGCCAACGTTCGCAAGGTTGATTCTTCCGAAAAGGACATGATCATGGCCGAGTTTCACCAGATCTGTCTGGCGCAGGAATATATCTCTCAGGGCGGTATCAACTATGCGAGAGAAATCCTGGAGAAAGCTCTGGGTTCATCAAAAGCACTTGAAGTCATTAATCGTTTGACAGCTACGCTGCAAGTTAGACCATTTGACTTTGCGCGCAAAGCAGATCCGAATCAAATTTTGAACTTTATTCAGAATGAAAGCCCGCAAACGATTGCCCTGGTTCTGTCTTACCTGCAATTCGAACAGGCAGCAGCGATTCTATCATCCTTGCCACAAGAGAAACAGGCAGATGTCGCTCGCCGAGTGGCTGTTATGGATAGTACTTCGCCAGAAGTTATCTCTCAAGTGGAGCGGGTTCTGGAACAGAAACTATCTTCTACCGTAACGCAGGATTACACGAATGCGGGTGGTATCGAATCGATCGTTCAGATTTTGAACGGAGTCGATCGGGGGACAGAGCGTACCATTTTGGACTCGCTCGAGATTCAGGATCCAGAGCTTGCAGAGGAAATCAAAAAACGCATGTTTGTATTCGAAGATATCGTCAATGTGGATGATCGTTCGATCCAGCGCATTATTCGGGATATCGATAACGCAGATTTGCAGCTGGCACTCAAAGTGGCAAGCGAAGAAGTTCGGGATGCCGTGTTCCGGAATATGTCGAAACGGATGTCCGAGACATTCAAAGAAGAGATGGAATTCATGGGACCTGTGCGATTGCGTGATGTTGAGGAAGCTCAGACTCGTATCGTAGGAACGATACGCAGATTGGAAGAAGCCGGTGAGATCATTATCGCACGCGGTGGAGGAGATGATATCATTGTCTAATTTGATTAAGTCTTTCCAGTATGTACCCGTTGATGACCGCAAAAAACTTGAAAATCATCATCATTATGGTGGTGCTGAGGAGTCTGAAGCGGAATTATACGGTGATAGTGCTGAAGGTTCTGAAGCAGAAACGCTTCAAGCACGCGTGGACGAAGAAACACAACGTCTTACCGCAGAGATGCTGGAAGATGCCAAGGAGTTTGCAGAAAAGCAAGTACGTGAAGCTTCAGAAGAGGCAGAGCGCATGCTTCAAGAAGCCCGTGAACAGATCGACAGCTGGTGGCAGGAACAACGACAACAGGATGAACATCTGACCGAAGCACTACGTTCACAAGGTTTCCAACAGGGTTTTGAAGAAGGCAAAGTACAAGCTGAACTGGATCTCCAGGTGCAGATCGAAAAGATGATGATTGAAGCCCAGGAAGTGCTCAAGGAAGCTTATGTAGCTAAAGATCAGATCATTCAGGAAGCCGAACCGTTCCTCGTGGAGCTTGCTTGCGGGATCGCTGAGAAAGTCATTGATAAGCAACTTACCATTGAACCCGATCATACATTGGAACTGATTCGTCAGAGTTTGTCACGTAAACGGGAACAGGGTTTGATCACACTCTGTGTGGCACCTGATCAGTTTACATTTGTACAGGCAGCTCGTGAAGAATTGTCTCTGTCTATTGACTCTCAGGCAGAATTGCAGATTTTGCCTGATTCAACGGTCAAAGATAAGGGTTGTGTCATTCGTTCTTCGTTCGGAAGTGTAGATGCGAGAATTGATACACAGCTTGCTGAGATTAAAAAAGAACTGGTCCGCATAGCACTTGAGGATGAGGAGCGAAGAAATCAACATGAAGGTTCTTAGTTCACAGCGATATATGGAACATTTGCGCCAATTCGATCCTGTTCGTATTAACGGCAAAGTTACTCAGGTCATTGGTCTTATGGTGGAGTCAGAAGGGCCAGATGCAAGTATCGGTGACGTATGTTATATCTATCCTGGTAAATCGGCCAAGCCTCTTCAAGCCGAAGTTGTTGGGTTTCGAGATAACAAAGTGCTGCTTATGCCACTGGGTGAACTTCAATCCATCGGTCCTGGTTGTGATGTAGTAGGTACGGGTAAACCACTCGGTGTTCAGGTAGGCTCCGAATTGCTCGGTAAAGTGCTGGACGGACTTGGGCAGCCGCTAGACGGTTCCCTTCTCCCATCCAGAATGCCGATGTATTCTACCTCCAATACTCCGGTCAATCCAATGGATCGTCCACGTGTACTTGAAACGATGGGTGTTGGTGTAAGGGCTATCGATGGATTGCTGACCGTAGGTAAGGGACAGCGTGTGGGTATTTTTGCCGGTTCTGGTGTTGGTAAGAGTACTTTGATGGGCATGATCGCTCGTAATACAGCGGCGGATGTCAATGTCATCGCGCTTGTAGGTGAGCGTGGACGTGAGGTACGTGACTTTATTGAACGGGATCTGGGTCCAGAAGGATTGGAACGTTCCGTAGTCATTGTTGCAACATCAGATCAGCCTGCCCTGATTCGGATTAAGGGAGCAGTTATTGCTACCACTATTGCAGAGTATTTCCGAGATCGTGGAATGAACGTGATGCTCATGATGGATTCGGTAACCCGATATGCGATGGCACAAAGGGAAGTTGGTCTGGCCGTAGGTGAACCTCCGGCAATGAGAGGATATACGCCATCGGTTTTTGCGAGTTTGCCCAAACTTCTTGAACGGGCGGGTACAGGACCTACCGGTTCGATTACAGCCTTTTACACCGTTCTGGTTGATGGGGATGACATGAACGAACCGATCGCCGATGCGGTGAGGGGTATATTGGATGGCCACATTGTGTTAAACCGATCCATTGCGAATAAAGGTCATTTTCCAGCGATCGATGTGTTAGCCAGCATAAGTCGTGTTATGAAGGATATTGCTCCGGAAGAGCAGTTGGAAGCCGTTAATAATATGAAACGTTTGATGGCTGTGTACAAAGAGTCGGAGGATTTGATCAATATTGGAGCTTACCAGCGGGGATCAAATGCAGCCATAGATGAATCCATAGACCAGATTGATAGTATATGGAACTTTACCAAGCAGAAAGTCGACGAGAAAGTCACCTTAAGTGAAGTGCAGGAACGTTTGATTCTTGAATTTGCAAGGAGATGAATGGTTAAGCGATGAAATTTCGATATCATTTCCAGAAAGTTGTTGACCTGAAGAGTAATGAAAAAACACAGGCAGAGTGGATGTTATCCACAGCGATCGGTAAACTTCAGACGGAGGAAGAACATCTGATACAACTTCTGAACGATAGAAATAATCTGGTCGGGATTATCCAATCTGCTACGGAAAATACAGCGTCTGTAAACAGTCTGCAGGAGATGCAGCGATATGTACATCATCTTGACGAGTGCATTTCACGTAAAAACAATGATGTTAAACATGCTCAGGTCAATGTGCAGCGGAATCAGACGTTTCTGAACGGTAAGATGGTTGATGAAAAAGTATGGCTTGGAGCGAGAGACAAGGCCAAGATCAAATTTCAGCAGGATATGCTCCTCCGGGAACAGAACGATCTGGACGAGATGGCTACTGTACGCTTCGCTGCCAAAGCCGGACGCGCGAATTGATGTGAGCCGGACGCGAAGTTGTCTCGTGAAGGAGGAATGAACGATGGCTGTTAAAGACGATAGCGACATGGAAAAAGAATCGGGAGGCGGCTGGGAAAAATTTCTCATGATTTCCATCCCGATTGTATTCACCGTAGTATTGCTGGGCGTATTGCTTACGCTTTTTAATGTAGATATTCGTAATAATTTGTTCGAATTCGCCAACAAGATCCCGGTAGTTAAGGAATGGGTACCTGATCCTGTGCTGGACCCTGAGAAAGAGAAGCTGGAGAAAAGTGAGCAGCAGGTTGAAAGTGCTGAAGCGACAATCGAAAAGCTGAAGTCCCAAGTTACGGCAAAAGAAACAGAGCTTAAGGCAGCACAGGAAGCGACAACAACTGAAGCGAAGAAAGCAACAGATCTTCAGAAGAAGTTGGATGATGCGGAGAAAGCTGCTGAAACGGCTACGGCAGCAACGCCGGAAACGGAATCCGATTATCAAAAGCAAATCAAAGATTTGGCTAAAATGTATGCGGACATGAGTCCAAGCAAAGCTGCACCGATTTTGCAAAATATGACGAATGAGGAAATGGTATTGTTGTTGAATGCCATGCAGTCATCTGCTCGGACCAAGGTGCTTGAAAAGATGGACCCGAAAACAGCAGCGGATGTCACCATGATGATGAAGGATGCCAAACCGTCCGGGGATCTGGCACTGGATGCGCTGCAATCCAGATTGAAGAAAGAAACCGCAGTAACTTCAACTGCATCCACAACCACAAGCAAAAACCTGGATAAAAACCAGCTTAGTCAAACATTTGCTTCGATGTCTGCTTCAAGTGGTGCCAAGTTATTATTGGAAACATACAAGTTAAGTCCTGACAAAACATTGACCATCCTGAATTCAGTAGATGATGCAACACGCTCTCAATTGCTTGAGAACATGTCTTCAGAGGACTCGGTTGAAACTGCAAAAATTTTGAACAAATTAATGGGCAACAAGTAGAGCTGATTACACTGTATAACCGAGAGGAGGTGAAAATAAATGTCGATTGTATATCAAATGGCATCCACAGCAACTGCAAAAGCAACAGGAGCAGGTCAGACAACCGGAGCACAATCTAAAGGTTCAGCTGCAGGTGCCAGCGGTGAATTTCTCCAAACTCTTGCACAATCGTTATCTGGAGGAAATACAGAAGGTGATAGTTCAAGCGCTACTGGAAGCTTAACTGCCAATCCGTTGGTGTTTTCCTTTGCTACAAGTGAAGAAGGAGAAGCGGCATCAATCACGGCTATACTGAATTCGTTGTTCACGGACTTGGATTCACTTGACGAAGCTTTGGAAAATGACCCATCTCTACTTGCAGGTTTGCAAACTCTGATTCAACAGCTGTATACACAATTAAGTAATCCTTCAGGTACTAACACAGAAGGTTCCGACGAGTCTTCGAACGGAGCGGAAAACGTAAATACAGTACCCGCAATTGAACTGTCGCAGCATCCGGCAGCAGTACGTTTTGTTCTGCAAGATGTGCTTACACAATTAGTGGCAGGAATGAATGATCCAGAGAGTAACGTTGCAAAGAACGCTCCTGAATTCAAACATTTGTTACAATCTCTGCAGAGTCAGCTTCAAGAGGCTGGAGTGGATACCGCGAGTAACAAAGGATGGACTGAACTGAAATCCATACTGGATACATTGACTGCAGTTAAGGATCAGTCTGCACAAGTCGCTCCAAATACTTCGCTTCAATCATCCAAACAGGATTCTGTTGTACCACAAGTTCTTGTTGCGGCAGTGGCGAATTCTGGAACCCAGGTGAAAGATGAGGCTGTTACCACATCTGCTTCAAATGCAGGTGGAGAAGTGGAACACTCAACCATCATTACTGCAGGAGAGCTGTCCTTGCGTTCATCAGGTACAACAGCAGGAAAACCGGCTGAACCTGTAATGCAAACATCACAGTTTGCCAAAGAAATGACACAGTTTGTTGTTAACAAGCTGGATATTGTCCAGCAAAAAGGATTTTCCGAGGCGACTATCTCACTTCGGCCTGAGCATCTAGGGAAGTTGGATGTTCAAATTACCTTGCAGAACGGGCAGTTGGTTGCACGGTTTATGACTGAGCACACGATGGCTAAAGACATGCTTGAACAACAAATGACGCAGCTGCGTTCTTCACTTCAAGCCCAGGGAATTCAAGTGGAACGACTTGAGGTTACACAGAACAGTTCAATCGGATCACAGATGTATCAGGACGGAGGCCGTCAGCCGGGAAGTAACTCTCAGCAACAACGCCGTTCGCGTGAGCGTGAAGAACAATCGGATGATGCTATAGCTACAGCAGGGATTCAAGAAGAATTGCGTAACTGGCGTAGCGAGCAAGTCGAAGGAAACGAATTACAGAGAGATACGTTTAGTGCTAAGGCTTAAACAGAAATGAGGTGAGCAAATGGCTAATGAAATTGTTTCAACGAATAATACCTGGCCGAACTATTCGGCAGCCAATAAAGCAACTACAAGTGCTGCAACAAAAGAATTGGGTAAAGATCAGTTTCTAAAAATCCTGATTACCCAGCTGCAAAATCAAGACCCGATGCAGCCGATGGAGGATAAGGAATTTATCGCTCAAATGGCACAGTTCAGCTCAGTGGAACAACTGGTCAATATTTCTACCCAGCTTAAAACATTGAACCAGTCCCTCGGTGCTGTATCCGGTATGATTGGCATGGAGGTAAGTTGGCTTTCTTCTAATAAAGATGATAACGGAACTCTTCGTCAGGGTATTGTAGATTCCATCATTGTAAGAGATAGCGTTCAATACGCAAAAGTGGGCAACGACGAGATTAAGCTGGATGAGATCATTCAGGTGAATTATCCAAAACAGGCAGAAGAGAGTCAAACTCCAGCACAGAACGTTCAGGATGTAACTCCTGAAACGAACGAGAGCCAGGAAGTTGAATCATCCGCTGAAACGGGTGATACGGAAGATAGCGGGAAAACGATATGAGTGATCGCATAACGGTTGGACAATTATACGCAGGCCCGATTACACCGAATATGCTTCAAAGACCCAAAACGGGAGAAGCTTCGGCTATACCCGAAAAACCTTTTGCAAAGGTGCTGGAAGATAATCTTCTGAAATTGAGCAATCATGCTGCCAAACGATTGGAACAGCGTGGTATTGAACTCAAGACCGAGCAAATGGAACAGATTGGTTCTGCTTTGGACAAAGCTGCTGCTAAAGGAGCCAAAGAGTCATTGATTTTAATGCAGGATATGGCTTTTATCGTCAATGTCAAAAATCGTACTGTGGTTACAGCTATGGATAGTGAGAGCATGAAGGATAATGTGTTCACTCAAATTGATAGTGCCGTAATCATTTCTTAACCGGCTGGCCCTTCTCGGGAGCCGGAATGCCGCTGACCGACTGATGCGGTAACCAAATGAAGACTGGGAGGATTTTTTAAAATGATAAAATCAATGTACTCAGGCGTTTCCGGGATGCGGGGTTTCCAAACAAAACTCGACGTAATTGGTAACAATATTGCGAACGTAAACACGGTTGGCTTCAAAGGCAGCCGGGTTATGTTCAAAGATATTATGAGCCAAACAACGGCAGGGGTAACTGCCCCTGGCGATGCAAGTGGTGGTGTCAATGCGAAACAAATCGGTCTTGGTGTAACGGTAGGTTCAATTGATACGCTGCATCTGGCAGGTAGCCCAATGACAACGAATAATCCAACAGATCTTCGGATTAATGGAGATGGATTCTTCTTGGTACGTTTGAGTGAAGATCAGGAAATACCTTACCTGACTCGTGCAGGGGATTTCCATGTGGATGCTGCACGTAACCTTTTGACTTCGGATGGATTGTTTGTTCTGGATAACGGTGGTGGAAATATTACGATACCGGATGATGTGGTTTCCTTCACGATAGGTCAGGATGGAACAATTAACCAAACCATGGCAGACGGAACCATCGAAGCAGGTCCACAGCTTGGAATAGGTAAAGTTGTCAATCCAGAAGGCCTTGAGAAAATTGGGGGCAACTTGTACCGTATGACAGCAAACGCGAATCCGGATGGGGCGCTGGAACCATTAACAGCGAACAGTGCTGAGGACGGAACAGGAGCAATCATTGCTGGACAGCTCGAGATGTCTAACGTGGATCTGACAGGAGAGTTTACTGAGATGATTGTAGCTCAACGTGGATTCCAGGCAAACTCCCGGATCATTACAACGTCGGATGAAATACTTCAGGAAGTTGTTAACCTGAAACGTTAATAGCTGATTAATGAATTTTTAAAACGTGGGGGAGCTTGCTCCTCCCACTCTGATCAAGGGGGCTTAGCATGATTTCGGTTACGCGGTTAAATGGTTCTCCCATGTGGTTAAATGCGCTGATGGTTGAAATTGTGGAAGAGACACCGGACACGTATATTACTCTGGTAACTGGAAAGAGACTGATTGTGCTTGAAAAAGCCGATGACGTTATTTCCAAGATTAAAGATTACAACCGTGAAATCGGGGTTCAGGCAGCCACTATTAAAGTGCAGCAAACGGAGGAATCCTGATGAAAAAAATGATGCCCTGGCTTGCAACAATGTTGCTGGCGATAACACTCATTGTGGTGGTTGTGTTTGTATTTATGCAAGGACAGAACGGGAATAAGGACGACACACATACGGCGGCAGCTGCTGAAGAAAAAAAAATGACTGCGGATGAAATTGTAGAGGTATCGTCAGAGCTTGCACAGATTAAAACGAATCTGGCTGATCCGGATCGTATTATTATGGTTAGTTTTTCTTTCAAGTTATCTGACAAAACAGCCAAAGAAGATTTTGAAAAAATTAAAAGCATTACGGTGAAGCCCATTATTATTCAGGCACTTGCAGACACCAAGGCTGAGGAACTGAGTTCGGCCAAGGGTATGAAACAATTCAATGAGAAACTGACAGGACTAATTAATGAGGCATTGCCTGAGCCGAAATTGAAAAGCACTAGTATTTCAGACATTGTTATAGCACCAATGTAATGAACAGAACACGCTGTAGACCTGTAAGGGGGTGAGAACATGGTGGATGTATTATCACAAAATGAGATTGACGCCCTATTAGCAGCCCTTTCTTCTGGTGAAATGGACGCAGAAGAATTGAAGAAGGAAGAAACTCAGAAGAAAATCAGATCGTACGATTTTAAGCGGGCAGTGCGTTTTTCCAAAGACCATATCAGAAGCTTGACTCGTATTCACGAAAACTTTGCACGCTTTCTCACCACTTATTTTTCAGCCCAACTGCGGACGTTCGTTCAAATCAATGTCGTTCAGGTCGAACAGTTGCCTTATGATGAGTTTATCCGTTCTATTCCTAAGATGACGATATTGAACATTTTTGAAGCGGAGCCACTACAGGGACGAATGGTGATGGAAGTCCATCCAAACGTGGGATATGCGATGTTGGATCGCCTTCTTGGTGGAACCGGAAGTGCTCCAACAAAGATTGCATCGATGACGGAGATTGAAACGACCATCATGGAACGAATATTCAGCCGTGCGTTTGAAAGTTTGCAAGAAGCATGGAAGACCGTGTTGGATATTACCCCGAGGATGGAAGCGCTCGAGACCAATCCGCAATTTATGCAGATTGTATCTCCCAATGAGACCATTGCTCTGATCTCGCTCAGTACCAAAATTGGTGACACGACAGGCATGATCAATCTATGTATACCGCATGTCGTTCTTGAACCTATTATGTCACGGTTGTCAACTCATCAGTGGTTTGTTTCGGAGAAGAAAACGAGAGCTCCGGAGGAGTATGATGCTCTAAAAGAGCGTGTGAACAAAGCCAAGTTACCCATCGTTGCGGAATTGGGAGAATCGAGAATTTCAATTGCAGAATTTCTGGGTCTGTCGGTTGGTGATGTCATTACGTTGAACAAACCGGTTGATGAGGGACTTTCCATTAAAGTGGGTGACAAACTGAAATACATGGGCAGTCCGGGGACAATCAAAGACCGTGTGGCTGTGCAAATAGACAAGATTGTCACCGAAGGAGTTGAAGAATTTGACGAGTAAGGATTATTTATCCCAGGAAGAAATCGATGCTTTGCTCAGGCAATCGGAATCGATAAACAGCTCGGAACCCGCTGAAAAGACGGTTGATGATTTTTTGACCGAGCTGGAGCAGGATGCCTTGGGGGAGATTGGTAACATTACATTTGGTAGCGCGGCAACAGCCTTATCCACGCTATTAGGCCTCAAAGTAGATATTACAACACCTAAAGTTTCTATCATTAGTCGAACGCAGTTTGAAGAAGCTTTTCCTAAGCCGCATGTTGCCGTTCATGTGAATTATGTGGATGGATTCGAAGGCATTAACTCACTTGTTATCAAGAAGAGAGATGCTCAAGTCATCGCTGATTTGATGCTGGGTGGCGAAGGAAATCCGGTCGATGAAGAACTTAATGAAATCCATATTAGTGCAGTACAGGAAGCGATGAACCAGATGATGGGTTCCTCTGCAACCTCAATGTCCACGATTTTTAATCGTTTTGTGAATATTTCCCCTCCGGGAATCGATATTCTCAATCTGGAGAGTGGAGAGGGTGTAAGTAATCTTCCAGCAGATGAGACCCTTATCCAAGTTTCATTTCGCTTGTTAATCGGGGATCTGATCGATTCCAATCTGATGCAGTTGCTACCAGTGCATTTTGCCAAAAACATGGTAGACATGCTGATTGGAGGCGCTCAGGAGTCAACTGCCAGCGCACCAGTGGCATCAACACCTGAACCTGCGCCAGCAGCTGTACCAGCAACGCCACCACCGGTTGCGGAGCAGCCGCCCGTTCAACATCAACAGGCTCCACAGGCTCCACAACAGCCTGCTCAGGACTATAACGGATATGGACAGGCCCCGATGGGTATGCCTCAAGGAATGCCGCCACAGCAGCCGTATGGCATGCCACCGCAGCAACCTTATGGTGCACCTCAACATTACGGTGGAATGCCAAATAGGAATGTTAACGTACAACCAGTTCAATTCGCCAATTTGCAAAATGGGGCGTATGGTCAGGTAGACGAAAACAATTTGAATTTATTGATGGACATTCCCCTTAAGGTCACCGTAGAATTAGGAAGGACCCAGAAGCAAATTAAAGATATTTTGGAACTGTCACAGGGTTCGATTGTCGAACTGGATAAGTTAGCCGGGGAACCTGTCGATATTTTGGTGAATAACAAACTGATCGCCAAGGGAGAAGTTGTCGTTATTGACGAAAACTTTGGTGTTCGTGTTATAGATATCGTTAGCCAATGGGACCGAATTCAGAAATTACAATAAGCACAATTTAGGGAGGACTTGAATCAAGATGGCAAACCGAATTTTAGTCGTAGACGACGCTGCATTTATGAGAATGATGATCCGGGACATTTTGTCCAAAAATGGATATGAGGTTGTTGGTGAGGCACAGGATGGCTCACAAGCAATTGAGAAATTTAAAGAGCTTCGTCCGGATCTGATCACAATGGATATCACGATGCCTGAGATGGACGGCATTGCAGCTTTGAAAGAAATCAAGAAGATTGATGCTAACGCAAAAGTGATTATGTGCTCTGCGATGGGTCAACAAGCGATGGTAATCGACGCTATTCAAGCAGGTGCCAAAGACTTTATCGTTAAACCGTTCCAATCTGACCGGGTTATCGAAGCGATCAGCAAGACACTGGGCGTTTAAGAGACATGATGATGGCTCAGGGTGATATTCCAGGAGGAGCTGGCGTGGGAACCAATTATTATTTACAGCTTGTATGGGTGATTGTTGTCCTGGCCGTCATCCTGGCCCTTATTGTTTATCTGATCCGGTTCTTAAACAAACGGAATCAGCAAATGTTCCGGCACGGCACAATTCGTACCCTGGGCGGGGTTGGACTGGGGCAAAACAAGTCGCTGCAAATTATTGAAATTGGTGGAAGTGTATATCTGCTTGGTGTAGGTGAAGACATTCAGTTGGTAGATAAGGTTTCAGATCTGGAAGAGGCGCAAAGAATCATTGATTCCTTCGAAAGAGATGCTGCTGCACAACAAGGGAATCTCTCACCTCTCATTGCCAAGCTCACAAAACGTTTCCGTAGAGAAGAACCGCCGCGGGAAATGGAACTAGAGGACACAACTTCTTTTCACGAAATGTTTGAATCCAAACTTCGGCAGATGCCTAACCGTAAAGAGAAGATGGAAAAGCTCCTGGATAAAGACAATACTACAGATCGGTCGAGGGATTCATGAAGAAAAAGATTTGGTTAGCGTGTTGTTTATTAGGACTTATCAGTCTGGCATCTGTAACGGTTGCCTTTGCCGAACCCATTCCGAATATTGATATTCAGATTGGAAACGGTGATGGAGGGACACCAAGCACGAGTTCACTGTCCATCATTCTGTTAATTACGGTGCTTAGTATTGCTCCAGCGATGCTTGTACTGATGACCAGTTTTACTCGGATTGTGATTGTGCTCGGTTTTATACGTACATCTTTGGGTACACAACAAATGCCACCCAATCAGGTGCTGGTCGGTTTGGCGCTATTTCTGACACTTTTCATTATGTCGCCGACATTGTCTTCCATAAATCAGGTAGCGCTTCAGCCCTATCTCCATGGAGAGCTTACGCAAACCGAGGCACTTGAAAAAGCAGCGGATCCCATGAAGAAATTTATGTTTAGTCACACCAGAGAAAAAGATCTGTTACTGTTTATGAAGTACAATCAGACTGAACAACCAAAGACCTATCAGGATATCCCAATTACTGTTATGGTGCCGGCATATGTTATCAGTGAGTTGAAGACAGCATTCCAGATGGGGTTTATGATTTTTATTCCGTTTCTGGTTATAGACATTGTTGTCGCGAGTACACTCATGGCAATGGGGATGATGATGCTTCCGCCGGTCATGATCTCATTACCTTTCAAAATACTGCTCTTTGTCCTTGTGGACGGGTGGTACCTGGTTGTCAAGTCACTGTTACTGAGTTTTAACACTTGATCCGGAAAGTTAAAGGAGGACGGTCATGACTTCGGAATTTATTATCGGTCTGGCCGGGAAAGCGGTATACACGTCATTGCTGGCCAGCGCACCCATGCTTATACTAGCTCTGGTTGTAGGACTTGCAATCAGTATTTTTCAAGCAACTACTCAAATTCAGGAACAAACATTAGCTTTTGTGCCCAAGATTGTTGCCGTACTTCTGGCGGTACTTTTGTTTGGACCTTGGATCTTAAATATCTTGGTCGATTTTACGTTTAACATTCTCGATAATCTATACAGATACATAGGGTAGGCTTTAGCAGATGGAGACATTGTTGCAAAGTTTCCCTGTCGCTCTGCTTATGTTTTGTCGAATCACATCATTTTTTGTAACTGCACCAGTTTTTTCGGCGCGAAATGTGCCGGCTTCAGTTAAAATTGGTATTTCTGCATTTGTCACATTATCTGTCTATCTGATCTATGGAATAGACCAGACCGTGCCCACAGACCTGAGCTATGTCTTATTGATCATCAGAGAGATTTTAATTGGCCTGCTTTTAGGTTTTGTGGCTTATCTGTTGATGACGGCTGTTCAGACTGCGGGGACCTTTATCGATCTACAGATCGGTTTTGGTATGGCTAATGTATATGATCCAATGACAGGTGCTTCAGCTCCACTTACGGGTAACTTGAAGTATGCATTTGCAATGCTTCTGTTTCTGACGATGAATGGACACCATTATTTGCTGGATGCGATAGTTTACAGTTACCGGTGGGTACCATTATCGAATATGTTTTTCCTACGGTTGGCAGATGGAAGTATTGCTGAATTTTTGATACAGACCTTAGGTCAATCATTTATGCTGGCTTTTCAGATGTCGGCTCCAATTGTAGTTGCGTTGTTTTTGACGGATGTTGGATTGGGTTTTTTGGCCAAAACTGCTCCTCAATTTAATGTATTTGCAGTTGGGTTGCCGCTTAAGTTACTCGTTGGTCTTGCTATTTTGCTTTTGCTGGTTCCCAGTTTCTCCTTTGTATTTAGTCAATTGTTCGAAGCGATATTCAGATCGATGGAAAAATTGCTTGGAACCATTGGACAAAGGCCCGGCTGAGTGAAACGGAGGAAAAGACACGGATGAAACTTCAACTCGACCTCCAGTTGTTTTCAGGGGAGAAGACGGAGAAAGCTACCCCGAAAAAGAGACAGGATACACGAAAAAAAGGACAGGTTGTAAAAAGCGCTGAACTATCTGGCGCCTCCATTCTCCTAATCGTGTTTTTGATCATGATGGTATTCAGCAATTTTTATAAAGAACGTATAGTTCGTCTGTTTACAGATATCTTCATCAATCGATTGAGTATGGATATCACCGGAGAGAATGTGATGGCGCTTATGATGCGCTATGGCATTGAAGTTTTGTTATTGATCGCTCCCATTTTGCTGGGTGCGTTCCTGGTTGCTTTGATCGTTAACTACATGCAAGTTGGTTTTCTTCTTGTAGGGGAAGGTTTGAAGCCAAAACTTGAGAAACTGGACCCGATTAAAGGTTTCAAAAATATATTCTCTCTCCGCTCATTAGTGGAATTTGCTAAATCCATTTTGAAAATGTCGATTATCGGTTATCTCGTTTACAGTACAATTAAGGGCTACCAGTCAGATATTGCTTCACTTTCTCATTTTTCATTGGATGCTATTTTACATTTCGCTGCGTCGATCACTTTAAGTCTTGGTATCAAGATTGCAGTGGCATTAATGATACTTGCGATATTTGATTACATGTATCAGAAGTATGACCATGAGAAGAAGATTCGCATGTCCAAGCAGGACATTAAGGATGAGTACAAGAAAATGGAAGGTGATCCGCTGATCAAAGGTAAAATCCGGGAACGTCAGCGTCGTATGGCTATGCAGCGTATGATGCAGGAAGTGCCGAATGCGGATGTAATCATCACGAACCCGACCCACTTCGCGGTTGCGCTAAAGTATGAAGGTTCCGAGATGGAGGCACCGCAGATTATTGCCAAAGGTCAGGATTATGTTGCCTTGCGTATTAAGGAAATTGCCAAAGAAAACGGTGTTATTACGATGGAAAACAAGCCGTTAGCACGAGCATTGTTCCAGAGAGCCGAGATTGGTGACGCTATACCGGCCGATTTGTTTCAAGCGGTAGCCGAAGTGCTGGCTTATGTATATAAACTAAAGGGCAGAACGAAATAAAAGGGGATCGGAGGCCGTACATTCATTGAAGATTAAAGATATAGCTGTCCTTGCGGGTATCATTGGCATTGTGTTGATGATGATTCTCCCGATCCCGCCCTGGCTGTTGGACTTGTTGCTGGTCGTGAATATTTCAATTGCTCTGATGATACTTCTTGTTGCCATGAACAGCAAAGAAGCGTTGCAGTTTTCTATTTTTCCAGCTTTGCTGCTAATCACTACTCTATTCCGACTTGCACTGAACATTTCGACAACCAAGCTAATCCTTGGTGGCGGGGATGCGGGAGCCGTTGTTGCTACCTTTGGTAGCTGGATTGCCGGAGGGCAAATTGCGATTGGATTTATCGTGTTTTTGATCCTCGTTGTTGTTCAGTTTATCGTTATTACAAAGGGGTCTGAGCGCGTAGCTGAAGTTGCTGCTCGATTCACCCTCGATGCGATGCCTGGTAAACAAATGAGTATTGATGCGGATCTGAATGCGGGTCTGATCAACGAGCAACAAGCTCGTGAGCGTCGTTCCAAAATTGAACGTGAAGCCGATTTCTATGGAGCGATGGATGGAGCAAGTAAATTCGTAAAAGGTGACGCAATTGCAAGTATTATCATCCTCTTGATCAACCTCATTGGTGGATTTATTATCGGTATGACTGTGCATGGGATGGCTTTTGCAGATGCAATGGCAACGTACTCTGTATTGACTATTGGAGATGGATTAGTAAGCCAAATCCCTGCTCTGCTTATTTCTACAGCAGCAGGACTTATCGTCACCAGAGCGTCATCCGAAGGAAACTTGGCAGATGATATTACGGGGCAACTGTTTACATATCCAATACTTATTTATATCGTAGCTTTCGTTATTGCCATGCTCGGGTTCTTCACACCCATTCATGTTATTACAACGCTTCCGTTGGCAGGTGTGTTGGCATATGCCGCGTGGCGTATGCAGAATAATCTGAATTTGAAACAAGTAGCGGAAGAACAGTTGGAAGAAGAACAGCAGATTGAAGAGGTTAGAAGTCCTGAAAGTGTAATTAACCTACTTCAGGTGGACCCTATTGAGTTTGAATTTGGTTATGGTTTAATCCCGCTTGCTGATAATCAGCAGGGTGGGGACTTATTGGATCGGATCATTATGATTCGGAGGCAGTGTGCTCTTGAACTGGGGTTGGTCGTTCCCGTCATACGGATTCGAGATAATATTCAGCTCAGACCCAATGAGTATGTTATCAAAATCAAGGGTAATGTGGTAGGCGGGGGAGAACTGTTGTTGAATCATTACCTTGCTATGAGTCCTGGCTATGATGAGGAGTCTGTGACAGGTATTGAAACGACGGAGCCTGCTTTTGGACTTCCAGCACTGTGGATTGATGAAGTCACCAAAGACAGAGCGGAACTTGCAGGATATACGGTCGTTGATCCGCCTTCCGTTGTGGCTACACATCTGACGGAACTGATTAAGAAACATGCGCATGAGTTACTTGGAAGACAAGAGACAAAAGCACTTGTGGATAATCTCAGAGAGAACTATTCTGCCCTTGTGGATGAACTGATCCCATCGCTACTTTCTATTGGTGATGTACAGAAAGTGCTTGCCAAGTTATTGCGTGAGAAAATATCTATTCGGGATATGGTTACCATCTTCGAGACACTGGCGGACTATGGTACGTATACGAAGGATCCTGATGTACTGACTGAATACGTCAGACAATCCCTCTCACGTCAGATTACTCAGCAGTTCTCTCAAAAAGGTGAGACACTTCGAGTGATCACGGTTGGACCTGGTCTTGAGAAGAAAATTGCTGAAAGTGTGCAACAATCGGATCAAGGCAGTTATCTTGCGCTGGACCCTGTATCTACACAAAGTGTATATCAGAAGCTCAGTGAACAAGTGAACCGTTTGATTCAATCAGGTCAGCAACCTGTTGTATTAACTTCTCCAACCATTCGGATGTATCTGCGTCAGGTTATTGAACGTACTATGCAGGACATTCCTGTGCTTTCCTACAGCGAGTTGGAGCCGAATGTTGAAATTCAAAGTATCGGGGTGGTGAACTTATGAGAGTAAAACAATACGTTGTTGAGACCATGCCCGAAGCTATGCTTCAAATTCGCAAAGACCTGGGAAGTGATGCCGTTATTCTGTCCACCAAAGAGATTAAGGTGGGCGGTGTAATGGGAATGTTTCGCAAAAAACGGATCGAAGTTGTAGCTGCAGTGGATAAGGAAGAAAACAAGCAAACAACAAAGCCAGTACAAAATCAATTCACACCTGTACCTCGTGCATTTGTACCTGAGGCTTATCGGCAAACAGCTCGTTCGTTTGTTGCGGCTTCTGATGAGTCGGCGACAATGAGTGCAGCTGATCAAAGTGTACAGGATCAATCTGCGGCTGCGTCGTCTGTGTTTGAATCGCGTAATATCGGTTCAGACATAGACAGCGGCTCTGGTTCTTCGAGCATGGATCATAAACCGCGACCGCAAGGGGCGGATTTTTCGGGTTCAACAACTGGTCCGAAGCCAACAGGTTCAGACCTGCAGCAGGACAAGTTGATGACTGAATTGCAGGATCTTAAACAGATGGTGACCAGGCTTTCAAAGCAAGGTACTTCTGCGGACCCTGTGCCAGAGGAACTGCATACGATCCGAGAACGTTTGACAGAACAAGATGTTTGGCCTGAAGTATGGGAATCCTGGTTTGATTCAATTCAAGCAAAATGGTCTGAGAATGGATTGAAAGAACAGGATGTAGAACAAATAGTGAAGCTTGAGGTTATGCACTTTTTGGAGCAACGTATTGAAGAAGGCATTCTTCCTACCACGCGAATCGTCTATGTAGCTGGACCAACCGGTGTAGGGAAAACTACGACAATTGCAAAATTGGCTGCTGAACAAATGTTCAAAAAACAGCGTAAAGTTGGATTCATTACATCAGATACGTATCGGATCTCGGCGGTAGAACAGCTTAGAACATATGCATCTATACTGAATGTTCCACTTGAGGTGGTACAATCGCCCGGTGATACACAACGTGCCATTTCTCGATTAGAGAATTGTGATTTGATCTTTATGGATACAGCGGGTAGAAACTACAGAAATGAATTACTTGTTTCGGAACTGCAAAGTTTGCTTGCTCCTGTAGAGAATAGCGAAACCTTTCTGGTCATGAGTATGACTTCCAAAAGTGCTGATATGGTTCAGATCACGGAACATTTCAGTAAATATGGTCTGGATAAGGTGATTTTCACCAAAATGGATGAGACTGGGAGCTGCGGTCCGCTATTTAACTTGTTACACCGTTTTCCACTCAAGCTCGCATATGTGGCAAATGGACAAAATGTTCCGGACGATTTGTTGAAGCCGGATGCAGATTTGTTGTCTAAACAGTTGCTGGGAGAATGGTCACAATGAAGGATCAGGCAGCTGCACTTCGAAGTATGGTCTCCGCGCCATTGGAATTGGAAGGCATTGAGCGAGATATTCGATCCTCGAAAATCATTACTGTGGCCAGTGGTAAGGGAGGTGTTGGTAAATCCAATTTTACACTGAACTTTGCCTTGGCATTGCAGGCTTTGGGGCAAAAGGTACTTGTATTTGATGCTGATATTGGAATGGCTAATATTGATGTTCTTATGGGTACGTCTTCTTCCTATAATCTTTACCACCTGTTGTACCGACATAAATCCATAAGGGAAATCATACAACTGGGTGCCAGTGGCTTGCCTTACATTGCTGGGGGATCAGGCATGAAAGAGTTGTTCTCATTGTCTGATCGTGATCTGGAGTTTTTCGCCAGTCAAGTCGAGGATATTGCCCAGGAAATGGATTATGTCATCTTTGACACTGGGGCAGGACTCTCCAGAGAGAATATGAAGTTCATCGGTGCTGCTGATGAATGCCTGATTATAACTACACCTGAACCGACTTCAATAACCGATGCTTATGCTTTAGTCAAAGTTATGCACGGCCAGGAAAATGCTACGCCCTTTCGGATGATCGTTAACCGGGTGGAAGACGAACGAGAAGCGGAACGGGTGGCAGATAAAATAGCTGGAGTGGCGAGGCGGTTTTTGCAGACGGATATTCCGCTGCTTGGGTATATTTCAGAAGACGCCCAGGTAGTCAAGGCGGTTAAAAGGCAAATGCCCTATAGTCTGGCTTATCCCAATGCCAAAGCCTCCAAAGATATAGAGAAACTTGCTCTTCGTTATCTGGCTGTACCTGCAACTCCGGGATCCGGAACCTTGACAGGAATCAGGGGATTTATGAATAAGTGGCTTAAACGGACAACATGATTTCTGAATAAAGGAAACAGGGGTGACACAACATGGCGGCGTATCAAGTATTGGTTGTCGATGATTCCGCTTTTATGCGTAAGATTGTTACGGATTTGATCCAAGCGGATCCAGAATTCAAGGTTACGGCAACGGCATCAAACGGTAGAGAAGCGATTCAAAAATCACTAGAATTGAAACCCGATATTATTACAATGGACGTTGAGATGCCCGAAATGAATGGTTTGGATGCTTTAAAATCAATTATGAAGGAATCTTTCGTTCCTGTGATTATGCTCTCTGGTATCAATGAACAAGGTATGAAAGAAACCATTATGGCGCTTGAAGCAGGGGCATTTGACTTCATTCGCAAACCATCTATTTCACATGACCAGGATATTGCTCAAGTCGGTAAAGCCTTGGTTGAGCGCATGCGTGCTGCGATGAATGAGATCAAAAGAAAAGCTGATCGTGAGTTATCCATGAAAAATAGAGACATGTTGCGAGGAGCAGTTGCTCCCCCAACTCAGCCAGTGCAGAAAGAACTGCCGGCTAGGGATCGTGCGGAACCTGTGAAAAAAACGATCGAACCTGTGCAGACGAGTCAACGCTCTCTTCGAGAGCGGACTGAAGCTTTTCAGGCCAAGTCAAAGAAACCAATTGAACCATTGTCACCTTCAAAACCAGGTCGCGTAGAGAACAAACCAGAGCCTTTGCCGAAGGCTGAGCGTAATTTGGGGACGAAGGCAGAACAAGCAGTGAGGTCAGCTAATCCAGTACAGACTCCAAAGGAAGTTCGACTACCTAATGCAGCTAGAGTAGCAGCTGATCAAATAGCGGCAACTTCTGCCTCTGCAAAAGCCAAGGATGTAATCAAGCCTAATCCTGTCCCCAAAGGTGGAGGGGGGCTGGAAGGACCATTCAACAAACTTGTGGCAATAGGTTGTTCTACGGGTGGACCGAGGGCTCTCAAAACATTGCTTGAGCAGTTGCCTGCTGATTTGCCTGCACCGGTCATTATTGTGCAGCATATGCCGCCCAATTTCACACGTTCTCTGGCTCAACGATTGAATACATTCAGTCCACTGCATGTGGTTGAAGCTGAAGAGGGCATGGTTCTGAAAAAAGGAACCGCTTATATAGCACCCGGCGGGTTCCATGTGAAAATTAACAAAACAGCAGACGGGAAGTTTATCGTGAAGTTGACTGAAGATCAACCAGTGAATGGCCATAGACCTTCAGTGGATACGATGTTTGAGTCACTTCTGCCGTTTACATCTTTACAAAGGCATCTTGTTTTGCTCACGGGAATGGGAAGTGATGGAGCACGTATGATGAAGAGATTATACGAAGCTGGAGTTACATCAACCTTTGCCGAGAATGAAGAAACATGTGTTGTATATGGTATGCCGCGTTCTGCTGTAGAGCTGCAATGCGTTCGTCATCTTCTGCCATTGCAGGAGATTGCGTCTAAACTTGTTCAAGCAGTGAAATAACGGAGTGTAACTCACGGAGGAGGTGCCTCACAATGGACATGAACCAATATTTATCCATGTTTATTGATGAGTCTAATGATCATCTGCAATCGCTTAACGAAAACATGCTTCAACTTGAAGGCAATCCGGAAGACCTGGGCATAGTTCAGGTTATATTCCGCTCTGCTCATACCTTGAAGGGTATGGCAGCAACTATGGGCTTTGAAGATTTGGCATCACTGACACATAAAATGGAAAATGTGTTGGATCTGGTTCGTAATGAGAAGTTGAAAATGCAGGATTACATTTTTGATACTATGTTCAAGAGTCTGGACGCTTTGGAAACCATGGTTCAGGATATTACCGAAGGTGGACAAGGTAAAGCAGATGTGTCGGCAATCGTAGCTTCACTTCAGGCCATTGAAAATGGTGAAATGACAAACGGAGACGGACCTGCTACAGAAACAAACAAGAAGGCTAACGCTTCAATCTCTTCGGCTGTGGAGCTGGATGAATTCCAATATTCAGTGCTGGATCAGTCGATCGCCGAAGGTCATCGTGTGTTCTACGTGGATGTGCTTGTTAGCGAGCATAGCCAGTTAAAAGGTGTACGGGCTTATATGGTCTTTGATATGCTGGAACGTTCAGGTGAAGTCGTTAAGGCTTACCCATCCGTTCAGGATATTGAGCAGGAGAAGTTTGAGCGCAGTTTCTCGTTGTATTACATAACAACTAAAGAGGCGCACGAACTGGAAGAAGGCATCATGAGTATCTCTGAAATTGAAAGTGCAAAGCTCATTCAACTGGATCAGGAGACTCTTCAGCAGATGGCCAATCAGGTAGCAGCTACAGTTGAAGCGCCACCCGCACCAACAGCTGTAGCTGAGGTTGCTTCGCCGGATAAGAATTCTGTACCCAAAGAAGAAACCACAACGGCACCAGCTAAAACAGCTGCACCGAAGCAAGCTGCTGCACCTTCACGTACCATTCGTGTGGATATTGAACGTCTTGACGTATTGATGAACCTGTTCAGTGAATTGTTGATCGACCGTTCACGTCTGGAGCAATTGGCCAGTGAAACAGGCAACAATGATTTATCCGATACAGTAGCTCATTTAAGTCGAGTTAGCACAGATTTGCAAAATATTGTACTGAAATTGCGGATGGTTCCGGTAGATACCGTATTTAATCGATTCCCGCGTATGATCCGTGATCTGGCTAAGACACTTGATAAAAAAATCGATCTGGTGATTACAGGTGCTGAGACGGAACTGGATCGTACGGTAATTGATGAGATTGGTGATCCGCTTGTGCATTTACTGCGTAACGCGGTTGACCATGGTGTGGAATCCATTGCAGAGCGTGTAGCTGCAGGTAAACCAGAGATGGGTACAGTAAACCTGCGTGCCTTCCACAGTGGAAATCACGTATTTATCGAGATTGAAGATGATGGTAAAGGTATCTATCGCGACAAGCTTTTGAAAACCGCGATCAAACGTGGTGTTGTAACCGAAGAACAAGGTGCCAAGATGAGTGACGATGAAGTAAATCAACTGTTGTTCGCACCTGGTTTTAGTACTGCTGATATTATCTCGGATATCTCTGGCCGGGGCGTTGGCTTGGATGTAGTAAAATCGAAGATCACTTCGCTTGGCGGTAATGTAACCATTCATTCAACTCCAGGCAAAGGCACAAACTTCTCTGTTCAGCTTCCGTTGACTCTATCCATTATTGCTGCAATGCTTGTACGACTTGGTTCAGAGAAATACGCTGTTCCGTTGTCCTCCATTGTAGAGACGGCCATTGTACAACGTGAGCAAGTTCGTAATATTCACGGCAATAAAATGATCACGTTCCGTGAGTCACTGATTCCGTATTTGTCCTTGAGCGAAGTTTTCTCCGTACCGGATTTCAATGACGCTGATGAGCAGGAAACAGAAATTGTCGTGATTCGCAAAGGCGACCGTCTTGCAGCCGTAGCTGTTGAAGAATTTATTGGACAAAGTGAGATTGTTCTCAAATCAATGGGAACCTATCTTCCTGCTATTGAAGGAATCTCTGGAGCAACCATTCTCGGAGATGGACAAGTAGCCCTGATTCTTGATCCTAATGCATTTATTAAATAAGCATAGAGCTAAGTCTTACATTTAATAGGGAGGTTTTTTACATGGAAGAAGAGTTGAAAGTCATCGTCTTTAAATTGGGTTCCGAAGAGTATGGTATTGAGGTAGATAAGGTTCAGACGATTGAGCGCATGATGCCAATTACCCGTGTTCCCAAGACACTTTCCTTTGTAAAAGGAGTTATTAATCTACGCGGTGTTGTAATTCCGGTCATTGATCTACGCGGTCGTTTCTCCCTTCCGGAAACGGAATACACGGATCAGACTCGTATTGTTATCGTAGGTGTAGACGACATGCAAGTTGGCTTTATCGTAGATTCTGCCAATGATGTTATTGATATCAAGAGCAGTGCAATCGATAGCCCACCAGAAGTGGTTGGTGGCGTCAAAGCAAGATACCTGCGAGGTGTTGCTAAATTGGAGGATTCACGCTTGTTGATTATGCTCAACCTAAACGAAGTATTAAATAAAAGCGAGATTGTACAGCTGGAAAGTGTTGAGGGCTAGTACCGTGGAGATGTTCAACCGATTTGAGGTATTCCAGATGGATGTGCTCAAAGAGGTCGGTAACATTGGAGCAGGCAACGCCGCAACGGCGTTGTCTCAACTCCTCAACAGACCGATTGACATGGGTGTACCTACAGTACAAATGCTCCCTTTTGAAGAAGTTGCCGAAAAAGTGGGCGGAGATGAACGCATCGTGGTTACCGTGTTTCTTCGTGTAGAAGGCGAAGCACCGGGAAATCTTTTCTTTATGATGACACCAGAGGCTGCTAAAATGTTGTTGAATAGACTTGCCGGGTTTGATCTGAAAGAAGGACTGGCTTTTACAGATATGGAACAATCAGCGCTTTCCGAGATTGGAAATATTTTGGCGGGATCTTATCTTTCTTCTTTGGCAGATTTCACGAAGTTGTCTATGTATCCAACTGTTCCTGGACTTGCCATCGACATGGCAGGTGCCATTCTAAGTTATGGCTTGCTGCAATTTGGCGAGATGGGTGACGCTGCATTGTTGATTGACACATCTTTCTTTGAAGGTGAAGATCAAGTTGAGGGTCAGTTTTTCCTCATTCCGGATCCACCATCCTTTGCAAAGATATTTGAATCGCTAGGGGTGCCACTGAGCCATGATTGAGGACAAAAGCGTCGTTAAAGTCGGTATGGCGGATTTAAACATCGCTCATCTTCCTGGTGTAATCCGTACGACAGGCTTGGGCTCGTGTGTGGGATTAACAATGTATGACCCACATTTGAAGCTGGCTGGAATGGCGCATGTCATGCTTCCTACTTCAGAGATCGCCCGTGAAGGGAAACTGAACACTGCGAAATATGCGGATACGGCGTTGCCTGAGCTTTTGGAAAAGATGATAAAACTAGGCGCTTCTCACTCACGTATTGTGTCTAAAATGGCCGGGGGCTCTCAGATGTTTGCCTTTGCTGGCGCTGGAGATACAATGCGCATTGGACCAAGGAATGCAGATTCTTGTCGAGAGTGGCTTCAAAAACTCAATATCCCTCTTCTAGCAGAAGATACGGGTGGGAATTATGGACGAACGATTGAGATGGACTGTGAAACTGGACTTTTGACTATTCGAAGTGTACAAATGGGTGTAAAGGAACTATAAGACTATGATAGGAAACTACCGCATTAATCTTGGAGCAGGCATCGTTGGGTTTATTCTTACTTTTTTTGTAGCATACAGCAGCAATGTGCTGATGACCAGTTTAATTCGCGGATTGATCGGATTCGTAGCCTGGTTTGTCCTTGCATATGGTTTACGCTGGGGATTGGGATTGCTGCTGAACCCTCAGATCGAGGGAAATGGGTATGGTTATGATTCACCAAATGCTCAAGATCAAAGAGGTTCACAGGTGGACATTAAAATCGAAGACGATGGACAAGAGCTGAATGATTTGCTCAAGAGTGGACAGAACGCTTCATCTGGGGACGATCTTCCGCCATCTGAGACGAAAGCTCCAACGGGATTCGCCCCTTTGGATCCGCCTAAACTTGTCCGGACCAAGGATCCGGAGGAATTGGCGCAGGCCGTTCGTCACCTGACAGACAAATAAGGAGGGTGAAAGCAATTGAACGAGCGTAAAGCTTCACATTTGAACCATTCTGATCTGTGGGAAAAGTGGAAAGAACATGGAGATCTTGAAGCCAAGAAAACGTTGATTGAAAAGTATCTTCATATTGTAAATTATGTATCCGGTCGACTGGCTGTCGGTCTGCCTAAAAATGTTCCCAAGGATGACTTGGAGAGCAATGGCGTTATGGGGTTAATTGATGCATTGGAGAAGTTCGACTATGAACGTGGTCTGCAATTTGAAACTTATGCATCATGGAGGGTCCGCGGAGCCATTCTTGACGGTCTGCGTCAAGGTGATTGGGTTCCGCGTTCTGTGCGGGAGAAGGCCAAGCGAATTGAAGACGCCTACCAACAGCTGGAACAAAGTTATCTGAGGTCTGTTAGTGATGAGGAAATGAGCGAGTACCTGGACGTGTCCACTAAAGATTTTCAACATATGCTTCAGGAAGTGGCAGTCATGTCACTTTGCTCGCTGGAGGACCCCATTCGTGAGGAAGAGTCTGAGACTCGTCTGTCCTTGATGGTGGATGAGAAAGCCAAAAATCCGGATTATAAAGTGAATGAGTTTTATTTGAAGGAAGCTTTGGTGCAAGGGCTTGACAAGTTGACGGTAAAAGAGAGAACGGTTGTTTCACTCTTGTATTACGAAGATCTTTCTCTTAGTGAAATTGCTGAGGTTATGTCTCTTTCTCCGTCTCGTATATCCCAGTTACATTCCAAGGCAATATTACGATTACGCGGCACGTTGGACAAACAGAAAGATTTGTTGATGCGTAAAGATTAATAGAGAGAAGTAATATCATTGGAGTTTGGGGAGTGGAAAGTCTAAAAGGGGGAAGAATTGCGGTGACACAGCGGACTGCTTTGGAACAATGTTTAAACATTGTTTTATCGGACGACAAATGCACAGCCTACCTTGAATTTTCCAAAGAGGAAGAAGGCTTTGCCTGCACGATCGATGAACTTGAACAATTTGTGGCAAACAAGGGCGTCAAACAAGGTGTATCGCGGGAGGCATTATTACTTTTTGTGAGCAACCCTGAAACCTATTTGAAAGATAAATACAAGATTGCAGAAGGTGTCGCTCCCATTCAAGGAACAGATGGCTTCATCAAGGTTCTGGTTGGAATGGACGATACGAATGAACGACGACCCCTGGAATCGGAAGATGGAACTGTCGATTACAAAGAAGTGACCCGGCTAAACAATGTCCGTAGTGGTCAGATCATTGCAGAGCGGATCGCTCCTTGCGATGGCATACCAGGCAGGGCAGTAACGGGTGAGGAAATTCCTTATCGTCCGGGAAAAGAAGCTCGGTTTAAAGTTGGGAAAAACGTTGTGATTAACCCGGATGGTTCTGCGATGTATGCTGCACTGGATGGGCTGGTTACCAAAACGGACGGTAACAAACTGAATGTGTTTCCGGTCTATGAAGTCAACGGTGACGTTGACTACAATAACGGTAATATTGACTTTGTAGGCACAGTTGTCATACGAGGCAATGTACTTACCGGATTTAAAGTCAAAGCAGCAGGTGACATTCGTGTCGTCGGAGGTGTCGAAGGAGCTGAACTGGAAGCAGGCGGCTCAATCGAAATTACCGGTGGTATTATTGGTTATAACAAAGGACTGGTACAAGCAGGCCATAATGTTAAATGTACTTTCATTCAAGAAGGTAACGTAGATGCCGGTGAAGATGTTCTGGTTTCCCAAAGTATTATGCATTCCAATATTCGTGCTGGTCATGGTGTCATCTGTGCGGGCACCAAAGGTCTAATCGTTGGTGGCTCCATCCAGGCTGGTCAGAACGTCTCAGCGCGTGTTGTAGGCAACAGCATGTCCACGGTCACTTCCATTGAAGTTGGTGTGCTACCAAAGCTGCGTAACGAACTCAATGATTTGCGCAAGGAAGTCAGAGAGCAGATGGATTCCTTGGATAAAACGAAGAAAGCTTTGACATTGCTGGATCAATTAGCTGCCGCTGGACAACTCACTCCAGATAAGATGTCGATGCGAATCAAGCTGAATGCTACGCAGAAATCTGCTCTTCGTATAAGTGAAGAAACGAAAATGCGTATCTTTGAAATTGAAAAGGCACTTGAAGATACAAGTAAGGCTCGTGTTGATATTCTGAAGATGATTTATGGAGGCTCTAAAATAGTTATCGGCAGATACACGAAATTTATTAAAGATCCGGTGAGTCGAATTTCATTTTATTATCACGATGGTGATATTACGATGGTTCCATACGTTTAAGTACAGCATTCAGGCACAGGAAGAAATCCATTCGAAACCGTGAGGTGAGCGTATGAGTTTCAAAGCAGTGGAGTTGCAGATTGCGGTACCACGAACAAGTGAAGCGGGACGTTATCAAAGTGAAGCCCAGCAGCGACCGATTACGGATCAGAATCTTTTGGCAGAGCAAACGTCGAAAGAAGCAAATGAAGCAAGGCAACGAAGTGAAGCAATGGACGAAACTTCACAGACTTCGGTGCGTGATGGTCATAACCATGATGGGGATCAGCAGAGTGGTTCCGATGGACAGGAGTCTGCTCAGGCTCAAGAGACTGTCAAACCTGCAGAGCACCCGTACAAGGGAAAACACATAGATCTGTCTTTATAATAAATGGTTGTTATGGACATGGAGTCTTGCGCACCGATGGTTGAATCAGAAGGAGAGAACCCAATTTGTCACCATGGATCATTATTGTCATATTAGGGGCCTGCGCCATCGCATACGCTTGTATTATGCCTCGGAAAAACAAGGTGCAAGAGCCTGGGCATCAACTGGTGCAGGAGATGGAATCTACGCTTGAACACTACATGACCGAGATCGAAAATGATAATGATGCTCTTATTCAACGTGTGGCTGAAATGAAGGGAGAAGCGACAGCAGCCGATCAACGTATGCAATTGCAACTTCAGGAATTACAGCAGCGGTTGGATCAGCTGGAACAGAGCAAAAAGAATGAACCTGTCGCATCACCTGCTCCACACTCTGGTAATGTATCCGTACAATCTTCCGAAGGTTTGCAAGCACAAGCGCTCGTGAAAAGTGTACAAGCAGAGGCGGCCCAGCAGGCGTTAGAAGCAGACCAACAGACCAGTGAAGTCGAATCTTTGCCTGGGCGTGAATCGATTAAAGATCGATATGCAGAACTCTTTAATCTACATGCTGAAGGTAAGTCGATGGATGTCATATCCAAGCAGACAGGCATTCAGCGAGGTGAGGTACAGTTAATACTGCAACTGGCAGAACGGGAGGAAAGCTAAGTCATGGACAAGCGATCCTTATGGATTGGTCTGGGGAGCGGCATGATTATTGGTGCGGTTTTGCTTCAACTGGCCACAGTTGGACAAAATGCATTGTCGGATAGTAATCTGGACTCCGAGCAGACTGCCAATATAACCAAAGAACAACTTGAAACAGCCGCAAAAAGCCTGGATATGAAGGTGGTCGGTTCTGAAGAGGAATTGTACACAGAAGCGGAGTGGGTAGATAAGAAAAAGCAGGAAAGCAGTGAGTTGCAAGGGGAAACAGCAACACCACCTGAGACAGTAACCTCTACGGAAACACCTACCGAGCCTGAGAAGCCACAAGAGCCTGCTACAAGTGAAGTTGAAGGGCAAAAAGAGATAACTGAGCCGAAAACAACAGAACCTGTAACGCCGAGCAATCCGAAAGGCGCAACAGTATCATTCAAAGTACGTTCAGGCAATAGTCTGGCGATCGTTGCAGCAAACCTGAAAACCGCGGGAATCGTAGATGATGCTCAAGCATTCATCAAGGCTGGCAAGGCTGAGCGAATCAATACCAAAATCCAAGTGGGTACCTATGCGCTTGAAAAAGGCGAAAGTTTCAAATCCATTATCGCAAAAATTACGAAAGAACCGTCAAACTGAGCATGCTCGGACTGGACGGTTTTTGCGTATTAAACGGTGCATTTTCAAAGCTTGATAATAATTAGCGCCTGAGTTACATATCAAGTTTAAAATGATTCGATACTAGCAAAAAACGAAAAGTAGATTTTAGCTTCAAAAACTGTTGCATCGGACAGTCAGTTATGCTATATTAGATAACGGTGTTAAAACACACGCATGTGCTAATTTTGTTGAGGGTGCTTTCCTTATGGAGAGTCTTGGCGAAAAATGATGCCGGCGGAGGACACAATAAAAACCATATTAGGAGGTGTGTGAAGATGGCAGTAATCTCCATGAAGCAGCTTCTCGAAGCTGGGGTACACTTCGGTCACCAGACTCGTCGTTGGAACCCAAAAATGGATCGTTATATCTTCACTGAAAGAAACGGAATTTATATCATCGACTTGCAAAAGACGGTGAAAAAAGTCGAAGAGGCTTACAACTTCGTTAAAGGAATCGCAGGAGAGAATGGTAAAATTCTTTTCGTGGGTACTAAGAAACAAGCTCAAGATTCCGTTAAAGAAGAAGCTGAACGTGCTGGTCAATTCTACATTAACCAACGCTGGCTTGGCGGTACCCTGACTAACTTCCAAACAATTCAAAAACGTATTGATCGTTTGAAACAGTTGGAAGCTTGGGAAGAAGACGGTACATTCGCTGTATTGCCTAAAAAAGAAGTTATCTTGCTTCGCAAAGAAAAAGATCGTCTGGAGAAATTCTTGGGCGGTATTAAAAATATGAAAGGCCTGCCAAGCGCCCTGTTCATCATCGATCCACGCAAAGAGCGTATCGCTGTTGCGGAAGCTCGCAAATTGGGTATCCCAATTGTAGGTATCGTTGATACTAACTGCGATCCGGACGAGATCGATTATGTTATCCCAGGTAATGACGACGCGATCCGCGCTGTTAAATTGCTGACAGGTAAAATGGCTGACGCAGTAATCGAAGCTAACCAAGGCGAAGAAACTTCCGCTTAATAGATTCGAACATATGTTATAAACTAAATGAAAAGGGTGGTTGGCAGGTGGATAACCTCTCACTGCCCTTTTTTTAGAGTGTACGTACAATACTTAATGTTGGAGGGAATTTATAATGGCAGTTAATGCGAGTGCAGTAAAAGAACTTCGCGAAAGAACGGGCGCTGGTATGCTCGATTGCAAAAAAGCACTGGAAGAAGCAAACGGTGATGTAACAAAAGCAGCTGAATTGTTGCGTGAGAAAGGTCTTTCTGCTGCAGCAAGCAAAGCAGGCCGTGCAGCAACTGAAGGCGTTGTAGAATCTTACATTCACGCTGGTGGACGTATTGGTGTCTTGGTTGAAGTTAACTGTGAAACTGACTTCGTTGGTAAAACGGATCAATTTAAGGATTTCGTTAAAGATGTAGCTATGCAAATCGCTGCAGCTAATCCTAAATTCGTTACACGCGAAGAAGTTCCTGCAGATGAGCTGGAAAAAGAAAAAGAAATTCTGAAAGCTCAAGCTCTTAACGAAGGCAAACCAGAGAAAATCATTGAAAAAATGGTTGAAGGCCGTATCGGTAAATACTACGAAGAGTACTGCCTGCTGGAACAAACTTTTGTTAAAGATCCAGACAAAACGATCTCTCAATTGCTGAACGAAAAAATCAGCCAAATTGGGGAAAACATCTCCATCCGTCGTTTCGTTCGTTATGAACTGGGTGAAGGTCTTGAGAAAAAAGTAGACAACTTCGTAGAAGAAGTAATGTCCCAAGTAAACAAATAAGACGGTTTCTATAAACCGGCGAGCTAAATTGATTTTCGAAGATATAAGAATGATGAAACTTCGAAGCGTAAACTCCCTTATATCTCAGGAAAACAGTGCCTTACCGGTTAAACGTTTTTCCTAAAAGAGCGGAACACAACTGTGTTCCTTTCTTTTTAAGCAGGAGGCCATGCGCGAGGAGTTTTGTTGGTTGAACACCAAGCGTGTTCAATTCAAAGTGGAGGGTGAATAATTGGAACAGCCAGTATTTAAACGTGTTGTCTTAAAGGTCAGCGGAGAGTCTCTTTCCGGTCAAAACGGCTACGGTATTGATGCAGATACGATCTCGTCGATTGCCCAACAGGTAAAAGAGGTTGTTGCACTTGGTGTACAGGTTGCTATTGTTTGTGGCGGCGGAAACATCTGGCGTGGAATTGCCGGTAGCGAAAAAGGCATCGATCGTGCAACTGCCGATTATATGGGTATGCTGGCGACAGTGATGAACTCGCTGGCACTGCAGGATGCTTTGGAACAGATTGAAGTGCCTACGCGTGTACAGACATCTATTGCAATGCAACAGATTGCAGAGCCTTATATTCGTCGTAGAGCTATTCGCCATCTGGAGAAAGGCCGGGTCGTTATTTTTGCAGCAGGTACAGGTAACCCGTTCTTTTCCACGGATACAACAGCAGCACTGCGCGCAGCGGAGATTGAAGCAGAAGTTATCTTGATGGCCAAAAATAAAGTTGATGGTGTATACTCAGCAGATCCGTTTAAGGACAGTACAGCTGTGAAATTTGATCAGTTGACTTACATGGATATTCTTAACAAAGACCTTGGTGTAATGGATTCGACGGCATCCTCGCTTTGTAAGGACAACAACATCCCGTTGATCGTATTTGCCATTACGGAACAAGGTAACATCAAACGTGTTGTTCTGGGCGAACGTATCGGAACAATCGTTAAAGGGAGTGTAGATTAATGCCACAAGCGGTTAAACAACATGCCGAAGAGCGTATGGAAAAAGCAATTCAAGCATTGCGTCGTGACCTGGCTACTTTGCGTGCAGGCCGTGCAACTCCAGCTCTTCTGGACCGAATCCAGGTAGAGTATTATGGAGCAATGACGCCATTGAATCAACTCGCTAATATCAGTACTCCGGATTCCCGTACACTGATGATTCAGCCTTGGGACAAATCCTCCATGGGTGACATCGAGCGTGCCATCATGAAATCAGATCTGGGTCTTACTCCAGCCAATGATGGTAGCATGATTCGTTTGTCTATTCCGGCATTGACGGAAGAACGTAGAGCGGAACTTGTTAAGCTGACGAAGAAGTTCGGTGAAGAAGGTAAAGTAGCGATTCGTAACATTCGCCGTGACGCGAATGATGACATTAAGAAAATGGAAAAGTCAGATATTTCCGAGGATGAATCCCGGAGACATCAGGACGATATCCAAAAATCGACCGACAAGTTTATTGCTGAAGTCGATAAGGTACTCGCTGCCAAAGAAAAAGAAATCATGGAAGTGTAAGACAAGCGCAGCCCCTCCAATACGGTGGGGTTTTGTCTCTTTTTCCAAGCTTCAGATAAAGAAACTTCAGGGATTTTGGAGGAACAGGAATGATCAAACGGGTTCGGTCGTGGTGGAATGGGGCTGACAAGCAGGAAACGCTGACTATATCCGAGGACAATATCCCGCAGCACGTCGCCATCATCATGGACGGCAATGGACGATGGGCCAAACGTTTGGGACTCCCGCGTATAGCCGGGCACCAAAATGGCATGAAGGCGGTCAAACGTGCGACCATCGCGGCGGATGAACTGGGCATCAAATATCTGACGATGTACGCTTTTTCGACAGAAAACTGGACGCGTCCAAAAGAAGAAGTGGATTTTCTGATGCGACTTCCGCAAGAATTTCTAGCCATAGAGCTGGATGAACTTATAGAAAAAAATGTGCGCATTCGCATGATGGGTCAAGAGGAACATTTACCTTCTCATACAATTAATGCCTTGCGGGAAGCCATTCGTCTTACGGAACATAATACAGGTCTCGTTTTGAACTTTGCAATGAACTATGGAAGTCGTCGTGAAATGACGGACTGTGTTAAACAGATCGCTCTGCAGGTGAAATCGGGGGAACTATCGGCAGAAGACATAACACCTGAACTCATTGATAGACATATGCTGACGGTTGACATGCCCGATCCGGATCTGCTGATCCGGACGAGCGGAGAGTTGAGATTAAGCAACTTTATGCTCTGGCAGCTTGCATATAGTGAATTATGGTTTACGGATATATACTGGCCCGAATTTGGCAAAAAGCATTTGCTTGAAGCAGTAGCCGAATATCAGCGCAGAACAAGGCGTTACGGCGGTTTGAAATAGATGGAGGATGAAGCCGTTGAAACAGCGATTAACGACAGGAATCATAGCAGGTGTGTTGTTTTTGGGTTTTTGCATGCTGGGCGGACCCTGGTACCATGGTTTGGTATTGCTTATGGCTCTCATCGGTTATTATGAATTTGTTAAAATGACCGGGGTGATGCCTTTTTCAGGTGTAGCCCTGATTGGATATGCTGGTGTTTTTGCCATTGTGTTTCCTTGGGAAATGCTTTGGGAGGCAAGACCGCTATCCATATTTCAGGTCATCTGGATAGTGATGCTTGTACTGATGACAGCTTCGGTTGTCACCAAAAATAAGGTTCCCGTGAATACAGTGGCCATGCTTTTCCTCGGCGTGTTGTATATAGGGATCGGTTTCTATTACATTGCAGAATCCAGACATCTGCATCATGGATTGTTCTGGACGTTCCTGTTGCTGGGCTCCATATGGGCCAGTGATGCAGGAGCTTATTTTGTGGGGAAACTCATTGGTAAAAACAAACTGTGGCCTTCCATCAGTCCAAACAAGACTATAGAGGGTGCACTGGGTGGCATCGTAATTGCAATTGTTACTTCTGTTATTTTTGCATTAGTATCAGATGGTTTGCTTTCGTGGCAGAGAGCGATTGTGATCGGAATTGCCTGTGCAGTTGTAGGTCAGATGGGTGACTTGATCCAGTCTGCATACAAACGTGTATATAATATCAAGGATTCAGGCAGTCTTCTCCCAGGGCATGGAGGCATTCTTGATCGGTGCGACAGCTGGATTGTTGTTTTTCCATTCGTACATATACTAATGCTATTGCCCTACTAAAGAAGAACTTGTGTCTGAGATAAAGCATTGTTCGCCGTAGGCATTGGATAATTAAAAATGAGGTGCAGCATGAAAAAAATTGCGATTCTCGGGTCAACCGGTTCCATTGGAACCCAGACACTGGATGTAGTTGACATGCATCCAGAACTCTTTCAAGTGGAGGGACTGGCTGCCGGAGGCAATACAGACCTGCTGATCGAACAAACCAAACGTTACCGACCGAAGAAGGTATCGGTGGGGTCTAAAGAACTGGCGGAGAAGGTAGCTCCACATTTGCCAGCAGGAACGCAACTATTTTATGGCAATGAAGGACTCGTAGAAGTTGCGGCAGGAACCGATGCGCATACGGTTGTTACAGCGGTGGTGGGCAGTGTTGGATTGGAGTCAACGCTTGCTGCCATAGACGCAGGCAAACAGATCGGACTGGCCAACAAGGAGACATTGGTTACAGCGGGGCATATCGTTACGACAAGAGCGGCTGCCAAAGGAGTCTCTTTACTGCCCGTTGATAGTGAGCACTCTGCGATATTCCAATGCTTGAATGGTGAAAACAGAGAACGCCTGACAGGCATCACGCTCACCGCTTCAGGCGGATCATTCCGTGATCTTACCCGTGAACAGTTGAAGAACGTGACTATAGAGGATGCACTTAAACATCCAAATTGGTCAATGGGCTCCAAAATCACGATAGACTCGGCAACGATGGTTAACAAAGGGCTTGAGGTCATTGAGGCACATTGGTTATTTGGTCTTCGATATGATCAGATTAATGTATTGCTTCACCCAGAGAGTGTTATTCATTCATATGTGGAATTTGATGACACAAGCATCATCGCACAACTGGGGAATCCGGATATGCGAGTTCCCATTCAATATGCACTGACTTACCCTGACCGCTTGCCATCACCAGCACAGCGTCTGTCTCTTGCTCAGGCTGGGAAATTACATTTCCGTGAGATGGATATGGAACGGTTCCCGTGTTTAAGAATGGCGTATGAGTGTGGTAAAATGGGAGGAACCGCAACAACGGCGTTTAATGCAGCCAACGAGGTTGCTGTAGCCCGTTTCTTGCGTAAAGAGATTTCATTCCTTAAAATAGAAGATATTATTGCTTCTGTGCTGGAAGCACACCACAATGTGGACGAGCCTGATCTGCAGGAGATCGCGCGTTGTGATCAGGAGAGCCGTAAGCTTGCGGCCAGTCTGTAATCTCTTTTTTCATAACAAATTGGAAGAAGTGATTCTCTTGTGCGGCATCAGAGAATAATGATAATCTAGAGGGACAGACTGCGGTATGTGCCGTGAAGGAGGATGGATAGGGATTGGAAACCATACAAGTGGTATTTCTAACGGTGCTCATGTTCTTTGTCATCGTGACGGTTCATGAATGGGGGCATTATTATTTTGCCAAACGCGCCGGTATTCTTGTACGGGAGTTTGCGATCGGTTTTGGTCCCAAATTGTTCTCATATAAAAGAAACGAGACCCAGTTTACATTGCGTTTGTTGCCTTTTGGTGGATATGCACGAATGGCAGGGGAAGATCCGGAACTGGTTGAGATCCAGGAAGGACAGACCATCGCGGTAAGATCAGCGGATGACCAGGTGAAGATGATCTATCTGGATCAGTTGGATAACCGTAAAAATGTAATACGTGGTGAAGTCATCTCCATTGATATGGAGAACGCCCTGAAGCTTCAACTGGATGTAGATGGTGAGATTCAGGAGTATCGTATTCATCCTCAAGCAATGTTGGTAAGTCGTGGTAAACAAACGCAGATTGCACCGAAAGATCGTCAATTCGGCAGCAAAACCGTTGGACAGCGTGCATTAGCTATTTTTGCGGGCCCACTCATGAACTTTATCTTGGCCTTTGTGCTGTTTGCTGTATATGCGCAGATGGCAGGAGTTCCGGTGGAAAATCCAAAAAATCTTCAAATTGGTGAAGTGCTTGAAGGTGGGGCAGCCGATCAGGCGAACCTGCAGAAGGGCGATATTATCGAAACCATCAATGGTACTGCAATTGGTACGGATTCACAAAAAATGGTGTCGATGATTGCCGATTCCAAAGACAAGCCGATGGAATGGACGCTGCGCCGGGGTTCGGATACGTTTAATATAACGATTACTCCACGTGCTGTAGAAGGACAAGAGGGCGGTAAAGTGGGAATCGTACCTACGTTACCAACCCGATCTGTTGGATTTGTAGAGACATTTAAAGTCTCAGGCGTGGCCATGGTTGATACAACCAAAATAATATTTGAAGGTTTCAAACATCTGATCAATCAATTCAACATGGATGATATTGGTGGTCCAGTTCGTACATTTGAAGTGACAGGACAAATTGCTAAACAAGGGATTGAGCAGTTAACGAGATGGGCAGCGATTTTGAGTCTATATCTTGGGATATTTAACCTGCTACCAATACCTGCACTGGACGGCAGTCGTCTGGTATTTTTGGGAATTGAAGCGCTGCGCGGCAGACCTGTTGATCCCAATCGCGAAGGCATGGTGCATTTCATCGGGTTTGCGATGTTGTTTGTGTTGATGCTGGCAGTGACTTACAATGATATATTACGTTTAATTAACGGATAATTACGGTTGGACTACGCTCTGGACATTCAGAGATAGTCGTTATGGGAGGACGCTGGAGTCTTATGTCAAAGGAAAATGATAAACAGTTTGTGACTGAAATCACACCACAGGGTGAGGATTTCTCACGCTGGTACATTGATGTTATCAAAAAAGCTGATCTCATGGACTATGCACCCGTACGCGGTTGTATTGTGTTCAAACCAGACGGCTTTGAAATCTGGGAACATATTAAGGATGAGTTGGATCGTCGTTTCCGGGAAACGGGCCATCGCAATGCCTACTTCCCGATGTTCATTCCTGAGAGCTTCTTTCAAAAGGAAAAAGAGCACGTGGAAGGTTTTAACCCTGAATTACCATGGGTTACGGAAGCTGGCGGAGAGAAGCTGGAAGAACGTCTGGCAATCCGTCCTACATCCGAAACGATTATCGGTCACATGTATTCCAAGTGGATTCAGTCTTATCGGGATCTTCCGGTACTGATCAACCAGTGGGCTAACGTAGTTCGTTGGGAAAAAAGAACGTTGCCTTTCCTTCGCACAAGTGAGTTCCTGTGGCAGGAAGGTCATACAGCGCATGAGACAGAAGAAGAAGCACGTGAAGAAACGATGAAAATGCTTGAGATTTATCGTGAAGTGGTTGAGGAATACTTAGCTATTCCTGTAATTGTGGGTCAGAAAACCAAGTCCGAGAAGTTTGCGGGTGCGGTGGATACGTACTCGATCGAAGCCATGATGAAGGATGGACGTGCTGTACAAGCAGGGACATCTCACTATATGGGGACGAACTTTGCAAAAGCATTTGAAATCCAGTATCTTAGCCGCAATAATGTGCTGGAGCTGGCTTACACTACTTCATGGGGAGTAAGCACACGTTTGATCGGTGCATTAATTATGGTTCACGGAGATGACCGTGGTCTCGTACTTCCTCCTAAAGTGGCACCAACACAAGTGGTCATGATTCCAATTGGACCTCCGAAAACGCGTGATGCTGTTGTTGGGCGTGCAGATGAGTTGTTCACTGAGTTGAAAAAAGCTGGAGTTCGTGTGAAAATGGATGATCGCAGCGATGTTCGCCCAGGTTGGAAGTTCAATGAATACGAGATGCGAGGTGTTCCGATTCGTCTGGAGATTGGTCCACGTGATATGGAAAATGGCGTTTGTGTACTCGTATCACGGATCACAGGTGAGAAGAAAGTGGTAGAACAAGCGAACCTGGTAGAAGAGATCCAGGCTATGCTGACACAGATTCAGGCAGATATGTTAGAGCGTGCTCGCACATTTATGTCGGATAACTTCTACTCCGTGGATACACTCGATGAGATGAAAGAACTGATGGAAAATAAACGCGGGTTTACACTGGCCGGATGGTGCGGTTCAGAAGCTTGCGAAGATAAAGTAAGAGAAGTTACAGGTGCAACAAGCCGGAACATTCCGTTCCAGCCTGCGGAAGAAAAGCATACGTGCTTGGCTTGCGGTGAACAGGCAGAACACACGGTTGTGTTTGCAAGAGCGTATTAAGTCAGAATCACTTGACGATATACATTGAACTAAACATTTACATGAGAACGTAGAGAACAGAAATAAGCTGAAGAAGCGGAGCGTTCGCCTTTATCCCCGGATTTTCCCCTTTGTAAAAGGGAATCAAAAAATCTGGGGATAACAGCGATCGGAAGGTTGTTCTGTTATCGGAGTGGCAAGTGTAAATATCTTTTTGTTCAATTTATATAACGGCACGTACGGACTGTAAGAGTAATGAATGGAGAGCTTCTGTCGGATAAAATGAGTCGGTGCGAGTTCGGATCGGTGACATTTTTGAATGCAGGGGCTTTTCATGCTTTAAGGGGGTACAAGGAGGAACACGATGAGCGGATTCGAGGAGAAAAGAAAACGGTTTGAGTTGTTGATGAAACAGGCAGAGCTTCCGGCTGGTCTGTTAGAGCCCTATTTTTTGGATGGATGGATTGAACAAGTAGAGACCAATCGAAGTAATCGGGAATGGAATATTCTGATTGCGAAGGATACGTTGGTACCCGCTCCAATCTATCGCACATTTTGCCTGCATATTCAAGAGAAGATGAACCATATTGCCAAAATTTCATTTGGCTTCAAATACACGGATCAAGTACAAAATGGTGATATCGTCAGTGAATATTGGAATCTGTTTCTGGAGTGGGTTACCCGTGAGATTCCATCTGTAAATGGTTGGATGAACCGGACAACCTTTGAATGTGAAGAGGATCTCCTACAACTGACAATGAGTGATGCAACGTCAATGGAATTGGCTCGTAAGAAACAGATTGATCAGGCTATTACAAAATTCTATGATAAGTACTTTCATCTACCTCTTCGCATCAAGATGCAAGTGGGTGAAGTGGGAAGTAATAAAGAGGCCATGGAACAGTTCCAGGCCCAAAAACGTGTAGAGGAACTTGAGGTCATCGAGAAGATGATGAGTGAAGTGGACACAGAAATCCCGGTGGATGAGGAGCAGGGTGATCTGCGTTTGCAAATGGGTTATGACATTAAGGAACCTGCAGTGCCCATGCAGGAAATTCAGGATGAAGAGAAGAAAGTCACGCTTCAAGGTTCGGTGTTTGGACTGGATCGTAAAGAATTACGAAACGGAAATACATTGTTTACCTTTTATCTGACCGACTTCACGGATTCCATGCAAATGAAGATGTTTGCCAAAACAAAAGAGGATGTGAAAATTCTCAGTTTGCTGGCTAACGGTAAATGGGTGAAAGTGCGTGGTCGTGTAGAATATGACCGGTTTATGCAAATTCCTGAGCTCGCCATGATTCCTTCGGACCTGGTTGAAGTTAAAGCACCACCGTCTCGCAAAGATAATGCACCAGAGAAACGGGTGGAGTTCCATTTGCACTCAACGATGAGTACGATGGATGCTGTAACTTCAATCGACAAATACGTGAAAATGGCAGCGGAGTGGGGACATAAGGCGATTGCTGTCAGTGATCATGGTGGGGTGCAGGTATATCCCGAAGCTTCCAAGGCAGCGAAGAAAAACGGAATTAAAATGATCTACGGCCTTGAGGCCAATGTCGTGAATGACTCTGTTGCCGTTGTAATGGCTCCTCAGCCATTGGATCTCCAAACAGCAACATACATCGTATTTGATATCGAGACCACAGGTTTGTCGGTAACACAGAACAAAATCATTGAGATTGCAGCAGTGAAGATGCAAGATGGTAAGGAAATTGATCGGTTTGCAACATTTGTGAATCCGCATGAACGCATTCCCTACAACATTCAGCAGTTGACCAATATTAATGATGACATGGTAAAAGACGCACCTGAGCTGGAGCCTGTTATCCGTGATTTTGTGCAGTTTGCTGGTGATGGTGTGCTTGTTGCGCATAATGCACGTTTTGACATGGGCTTTATCCAGGCTTCCCTGAAGCATATTGGATTGCCAGAGCTTCCTAACCCGGTCCTTGATACATTGGAACTGGCGCGATTGTTATTTCCCAAAAATAAGAACCACCGTCTGAATACGATGGCGGATAAATATAAGGTGGGACTCGAAAGTCATCACCGTGCCATAGATGATACGGTTGCACTCGCGGGTATACTGATCGGATTATTAAATGATGCTGCTCAGATGAAAGGTTTAACGAGGCTCGATCGCTTGAATGATTATGTAGGTGTCGACTTGTCGAATACAAGACCTTTCCATTGTGGAATCTATGCATTGAATGATGTCGGCAAGAAAAATCTATATAAGCTGGTATCTCTCTCTCATACGGAACATTTCAAGCGGGTACCGTGCATTCCCAAATCAAAACTGATTAATTTGCGTGAAGGCCTTGTTATTATATCGGGCTGTGAAAAAGGGGAATTTTTCGAAGCGGTGCTTAACAAATCGCTCGAAGAAGCGGAAGAGATCGCTGAGTTCTACGACATACTGGAGATCCAACCACTTACCATGTATATGCATTTGGTGGATAAAGGATTGGTGGCTACACCCGAAGAAATCAAAACAGCGATCCGTAAAGTCATCGATATAGGTGCAAAACTGAATAAACCGGTCATAGCCACAGGTAACGTGCACTATTTGGAACCACGTGACAAGTTATATCGGGATATCACCATTCACGGAATTACAGGTTTTAGTCCACTGAAAGATCAGCGTAAACCGGATGCACATTTTAGAACGACAGAGGAAATGTTGGAAGAGTTCCAGTTCCTGGGCCAAGATAAAGCTTACGAAGTTGTTGTTACAAATACGGTGGAGTTGTCTGATCGATTTGAGGAAATTAAGTTATTCCCGGACAAACTGTTTACTCCGATTCTGGAAGGTGCAGACGAAGAAATCCGTAATACCTGTTATGAAACTGCCAAGTCCATCTATGGCGAGGAATTACCGGAAGTAATCGTGGCACGATTAGAGAAAGAACTCATTCCAATTATTAAATACGGTTTTTCTGCCAACTATCTGATCTCAGAGCGCTTGGTTAAAAAATCGAATCAGGATGGTTACCTCGTAGGTTCACGGGGATCGGTAGGCTCCTCTGTTGTTGCTACATTCCTGGGTATATCCGAGGTTAATCCACTACCTGCTCATTATATTTGTGTGAATTCGGAATGCAAACACAGCGAGTGGTTCCTGGACGGCAGTGTTCGGAGTGGATTTGACCTTCCAGAGAAAGAGTGTCCGGATTGTGGTGGCACACTTAAAGGAGAAGGCCAGGATATTCCGTTTGAGACCTTCCTTGGATTTAAAGGAGATAAAGTTCCCGATATTGACTTGAACTTCTCTGGTGATTATCAGCCTCATGCTCATAACTATACGAAAGTACTATTTAGTGAGAAGAGTGTTTTCCGTGCGGGGACCATTGGTACGGTGGCTGAGAAAACAGCATTTGGTTTTGCCAAGAAATATGAGGAAGAACATCACAAGAAATGGCGCGGAGCTGAATTGAATCGTTTGGCTTCGGGATGTACTGGGGTGAAACGGAGTACTGGACAGCATCCCGGCGGTATTGTCGTGGTACCTGATTATATCGAGGTCGAAGACGTTACACCTGTTCAGTTCCCAGCTGACGACGTTAATGCGGAGTGGAAAACCACACACTTTGATTATCATGCTTTTGAAGAAAACTTGCTGAAACTTGATATTCTGGGGCATGATGATCCAACTATGATGCGGATGTTGCAGGATTTGACAGGTGTCGATCCAACGAGCATTCCGATGAATGATCCCAAAGTCATGAGCATGTTTAACTCAACCGACGCTCTGGGTGTTACACCGGAACAGATTAGGTCGCCAGTCGCGACGTTTGGCGTGCCAGAGATGGGAACGAAGTTTGTACGTCAGATGCTTGTCGAATCCCAGCCGACGTCTTTTGCCGATTTACTGCAGATTTCCGGATTGTCTCATGGTACAGGGGTATGGCTTGGAAACGCTCAGGATCTGATTAAGAACGGAACGTGTAACATTAAAACGGTGATCGGTTGTCGGGATGATATCATGTTATTCCTGATCTATAAAACGGGAATGGACGCAAGTCTGGCATTTAAGATTACCGAGAGTGTTCGTAAGGGACGGGGCCTGCCGCAGGAATGGATTGACGAGATGAAGAATTGTAAAGTGCCTCAATGGTACATTGATTCGTGTCTCAAAATCCAGTACATGTTCCCGAAGGCACACGCGGCCGCTTATGTTATTTCGGCAGTACGTACGGCGTTCTTCAAGCTGTATCATCCGATTGAATATTACGCAACTTACTTTACCGTTCGGGCGGATGAGATTGATATCGAACTGATGTGTCAGGGATATGACGCGATCTATCGCAAAATTACGGAAATTGAGCAATTAGGTTTCCAGGCACCTCCAAAAGAGAAAAACATGTTACCTGTCCTGGAAATGGGTCTGGAAATGGCAGCACGCGGATTCTCGCTGAAATCCATTGACTTATACCGTTCGGAAGCGACAAAGTTCATCGTTGACGGAAAATCACTAATCCCTCCATTTTCGGCGTTGGCAGGAATCGGGGATAATGCTGCTCGCAATATTGCTGCAGCAAGAGATCATGGTGAGTTTCTATCGGTTGAGGACTTCCAACAGAAGTCGAAAGCAAGTAAGACCATTGTTGAACTCCTGTCCAATATGGGATGTTTCCGTGGCTTGCCAGAGAGCAATCAGCTTTCCCTTTTCTAGGATTGAATTTGGATCTAAACATAGCGATTGCTGGCGGAACGTAATTTTTCCTTCATTAGTAAGTAAACTGCCAGAACCATCGCTTACTTGTCACTATTACCAGACTATGTTATAATTTTTGAAGTGAACGAGATAGTACGAATTTCTAAAGAGTGGGGAAACCCACTCTTTAGTCTTTGGTATACAAGAATCTTGGGTATTGAATAATCTGCCAGTGCTTTTTTGCTGGTGTAACCTAAGTTGGAGGTTATTGGTTTTGAGCACAACGAACATTAAATCTACCGTGGAAGAAATGATCCAACCCTACTTGAACGAACAAGGCTTCGAGCTGGTTGACATCGAATACGTCAAAGAAGGCAGCAACTGGTTTTTACGGGTGTATGTCGACAAAGAGGGTGGCATCGACATCGACGATTGCGTCTTGATCAGCGAAAAGCTGAGCGCCAAGCTGGATGAGAACGATCCGATTCCAACCATCTATTTCCTTGAAGTGTCTTCTCCCGGTGCGGAGCGTCCACTGAAAAAACCTGAGGACGTTACCAAAGCTGTAGGCAAAAATGTTTTTGTTACAACCTACGAGCCGGTGAACGGATTGAAGGAATTTGAAGGCAAGCTGCTTTCCTTTGATGACGAGGAACTCGTGATTGAAGCAGGCAAAAAACAGCATGCCATTTCTTATGATAAGGTTGCCAGTGCGCGCCTAGCTATTTTGTTTTAAGTGCCTTGTTCACTTTATTAATGAAAAAGACACATCTCACGATAACGGCAAGGTGCTCATGAGTTCAGAGCCTTTCGCCGTTTTACGTATGAGATGCCATGTTTGAAAGGGGGATCAACATTCATGAGTATGGATTTTATTGAAGCAATGAATGAATTGGAACGGGAAAAAGGGATCAGCAAGGATGTGCTGTTTGAAGCGATCGAGGCTGCACTAATTTCCAGCTACAAGCGGAATTTCAACACGGCCCAGAATGTGCGTGTTGACATGAACCGTAATACGGGAGTTATTCGAGTGTATGCCCGTAAATTGATCGTGGAAGAAGTCCTGGATTCACGTACCGAAATTTCATTGCCTGCTGCACGAGAAATCAACCCACACTTCCAGCTGGAAGATATTGCGGAGATTGAAGTTACGCCGCGTGATTTCGGACGTATCGCGGCACAAACTGCCAAACAGGTAGTGACCCAGCGGATTCGTGAAGCCGAACGCGGCCTGATCTACAACGCTTTCGTAGATAAGGAAGAAGATATCGTTACGGGAGTGGTGCAGCGTCAGGATTTGCGCAATATCTACATCGATCTGGGCAAAATCGAAGCGGCTTTACCGCTGACCGAATTGATGCCGAACGAGAAGTTTGTTCATGGTGACCGTATTAAGGCGTATATCACCAAGGTCGAGAATACGACGAAAGGGCCGCAAATCATTTTGTCCCGTACCCATCCGGGCCTCTTGAAACGTCTCTTTGAACTGGAAGTGCCTGAGATCTTTGACGGTGTAGTTGAAATTCGCTCCGTCGCTCGCGAAGCAGGGTTCCGCTCCAAGATTGCCGTTCATTCCCGCAACGAGGAAGTTGATCCAGTTGGATCTTGTGTAGGTCCTAAGGGAATGCGCGTGCAGACCATTGTGGGTGAGCTGCGCGGTGAAAAAATCGACATCGTTCGTTTCTCCGATCAGGTAGACGAATATGTTGCTAATGCACTGAGTCCTTCCAAAGTATTGGAAGTTCATGTATTTGAGGAAGAAAAGATGGCTCGGGTTATCGTTCCGGACTATCAACTGTCGCTCGCAATTGGTATCAAAGGCCAAAATGCCAGATTGGCAGCCAAATTAACCGGCTGGAAAATCGACATTAAGAGCGAGAGCCAGGCGGAACAGGAATTCGGCAGAGAAAAAGATTCTTCTTCTGAAATGCATCAGGATTCCGTCTCCGTCGACTAAAGTAAAGTACGGGGGGCGCTGACGTATGAAACCAAAAAAAGTGCCGCTGCGCAAATGTGTGGCATGCCAAGAAATGATGCCCAAAAAGCAGCTGATTCGCATTGTTAAAACGCCAGAGGATGAAGTGCTGATCGATTTGACTGGCAAAAAATCCGGACGTGGTGCCTATTTATGCGGCAAAGAGTCCTGTTTTAAGCTCGCACTCAAAAACCGGGCTTTGGATCGGGCGTTGAAAGGCAAAGTCTCACCTGAAATTTACGAGCAATTAGCAGCTGACTTCATCGCGGTTGAGGATGAATTCAAAGCAGCACAGGAGCGTGAACATGACTAATATTAAAACGCTGTCTTATTTGGGACTCTCTATGCGTGCAGGTAAACTTGTAACAGGTGAAGAAATTGTACTTAAAGCGATCCGTTCTTCCGAAGCTAAAATGGTTATTGTTGCGGGTGACGCCTCAGCCAATACACAAAAGAAATTTCGCGATAAATGCGGAACTTATAAGGTTCCTCTGTTAATCGGATTTGACCGGGATAGTCTGGGTTCAAGTATCGGTAAAGACACGCGTGTTGTTCTTGCAGTAACGGATCGAGGGTTTGCAAAAATGATCTCCAAGCAAGTCGGTATAATGTCGGAGGTGGAGTATATTGAGTAAACAGGAAAACAAGGATAAATTGCGAGTTTATGAATATGCGAAGTCCCTTAATATGAGTAGTAAAGAAATTATAACCATTCTTAAAAAACTGGAAATTCCCGTAAACAATCATATGAGTGTCATGGAGAATGGTTCAGTCGGTAAGGTGGAACAATTTTTTAAAGATATAAAATCCACTGCTGCTTCGAAACAAGGCAACGATGCAAAACCAGTTGCTACTTCGGCAGTGCGCAGTGACAAACCAGTGGACAGCAACAAGCCGGCCGGCGGAGTGAACACGCCGAAGAGCAGTAACCCATCCGGTAGTCCCGTACCAACAAAAATACAACAGGAAAAGCAGGTAGGTATGAACAATAGACCAAATTCCAACAATAACAATGGCACCCAAAGACCCAGCGGCCAAGACAGCCGCAACAGAACGAACTCTTCCCAAGGCTCAAGCCAAGGAGGACAATCAACTAACCGCCCAAGACCAGCTCAAGGTGGACAAAGCAGTACTGCATCCCGTCCGCAAGGATCGGGTCAACGTCCGAATAACAGCGGTGGCGGTCAGGTAAGAACTTCAGGACCTAACAGCGGTGGTAATACAGGTACTGCTGGCAACCGTAGCGGTGGCCAAGGTCAGAGCCAAGGACAAGGCCAACGTAGAAGCGGCCCAGGTGGCACTACTGGCAGCAACAACAATAGTGGTAACCGTTCGAACAGCGGTGGCGGTGGACGTCGTTATGATGACAACCGTGGCGGCAACTTCCGTGGTAACCGTGGTGGCAAGAACAACCGCAACAGAAATCAACAACAGTACCAACAACGTGAAAAAATTGATAACACACCTAAGAAAATCATCGTTCGTGGTGATATGACTGTTGGTGAAACAGCGAAGTTGCTCCATAAGGATGCTTCCGAAGTTATCAAAAAGCTCATCGCTATGGGCGTTATGGCAACAATCAACCAAGAGCTTGATATCGAAACGATCCTTCTGCTTTCAGGTGAATTCGGTGTTGAGGTTGAAGTGAAGATTGTGCTTGAAGATGACCGTTTCGAAACACTGGAAGAGAATGATGATGCTGCTGACTTGCAAGCTCGTCCACCAGTAGTTACGATCATGGGTCACGTTGACCATGGTAAAACTACTTTGCTGGATGCTATTCGTTCCACGAATGTATCCGATGGCGAAGCAGGCGGAATCACGCAACATATCGGTGCATATCAAGTTGAAATCAACCACAAAAAGATCACGTTCCTGGATACTCCGGGTCACGAAGCATTTACAGCGATGCGTGCACGGGGCGCACAAGTTACGGATATGACGATTATTGTCGTAGCTGCGGATGACGGTGTTATGCCACAGACCATTGAGGCGATTAACCATGCCAAAGCTGCTGGGCTACCAATCATCGTGGCTGTCAATAAAATTGACAAGCCGGGCGCTGATCCAGACAAAGTGAAACAAGAACTAACTAGCTATGAACTCGTTCCTGAAGAGTGGGGCGGAGATACCATCTTTGTTAACGTGTCAGCGAAACAAAGAATGGGTCTGGAAGGTCTGCTTGAAATGATTCTGCTGGTTGCAGAAGTGAACGAATACAAAGCGAACCCGGACAAACGTGCCCGTGGTACAGTGATTGAAGCCGAGCTGGATAAAGGACGTGGCCCAGTTGCACGTATCCTCGTACAGCACGGTACATTGAAAGTCGGCGATGCTTTCGTAGCAGGTAACTGCTTCGGTCGTGTCCGTGCGATGGTCAATGACAAAGGTCGTCGTCTGAAAGAGGCTGGACCTTCAACACCTGTTGAAATCACAGGTTTGACTGAAGTTCCAGGTGCGGGAGATCCATTCATGGTGTTTGAAGATGAGCGCAAAGCGCGTTCCATCGCTGACAAACGTGCGATTACGCAACGTGAATCCGATCTGGGTACACATACTCGCGTAACGTTGGATGATCTGTTCCAACACATCAAAGATGGCGAGATCAAAGATCTGAACGTAATCATCAAAGGTGACGTACAAGGTTCGGTTGAAGCATTGAAAGGTTCCCTTGCGAAGATCGAAGTTGAAGGTGTACGCGTGAAAATCATTCATAGCGGCGCTGGTGCAATCACGGAGTCCGACATCATTTTGGCGGCAGCATCCAATGCCATCGTGATTGGTTTCAACGTTCGTCCTGATAACCAAGCGAAAGCAACTGCAGATCAAGAGCAAGTAGACATTCGTCTGCATCGCGTAATCTACAGTGTTATCGAAGAAATTGAACAAGCGATGAAAGGTATGCTTGATCCGATCTACAAAGAAAAAGTTATCGGTCATGCTGAAGTTCGGAGCACGTTCTCCATCAGTAAAGTGGGTACCATCGCTGGTTGTATGGTTACCTCGGGTAAAATTACACGTTCTGCGGAAGCACGCCTGATTCGTGATGGCATTGTCCTTTACGAAGGTAAGCTGGATTCCCTGAAACGTTATAAAGATGATGCCAAAGAAGTAGCCCAAGGTTACGAGTGCGGTATCACACTGGATAAATATAATGATCTCAAAGAGGGCGACGTTATCGAAGCCTTCATTATGGAGACAGTACAACGATAAGCAAGGAAGCATGAGGTGAACAACGATGGCTAAGATTCGTACAGGTAGAGTGGGCGAGCAGATTAAGAAAGAAATCAGTCTGCTCATCCAGTCTGAACTGAAAGATCCACGTATCGGCTTTATTACGGTAACGGGAGTCGAAGTGACAGGAGACTTGTCGCAAGCCAAAGTTTATCTGAGTGTCTTCGGTGAGCAGGAACAAAAAGATAACACGCTCAAAGCTCTGGCAAAAGCAAATGGATTTTTGCGTTCCGAGCTGGGCAAACGTATCCGGTTCCGGCATGTTCCCGAGTTGATATTTAAGATTGACGAATCCATCGCTTATGGCAGCCGAATTGAGAAGCTGCTTGGCGATATTGGTTCCGACAAGAACGAATCCCAGTAACAGAATAGAGGAGACGGCAATGCACACTTATGAACAGGCGCTCCAAGCCGGAAAGCAATTTCTGCTGGAGCATGATGATTACCTGGTCGTGTCGCATGTACAGCCGGACGGTGACGCAGTCAGCTCGACGGTAACGGTGGGCTGGCTGCTGTCATGTCTGGGTAAGACATTCACGATGATTAATGAAGGCGAAATCCCCGGGCGCATGCAATTTTTGTGGGAAGCAGGCAACATTGTGAACATGACCGAACAACCACCGCAGCGAAAATATAAAGCTGTTATCTGTGTGGATTGTGCAGACTTTGCCAGAGTAGGTTTGACACGTCATTATTTCGAAGAAGATGCTGTTATTTTGAATATTGATCATCACCCTACAAATGACGCTTATGGTACAGTCAACATCATTAAGTCAGATGCTGCTGCAACGGCTGAAATTTTGTTCGATTTTCTTAACCTGTTCCAAGTAACATGGGATAAAGATGTTGCGACGGCAGTTTATACAGGATTGCTTACGGATACAGGCGGCTTCCGCTATGCCAATACCAGTCCAAATGTAATGACAACGGCCTCCAGACTGCTTGAATATGGTGTGGATGGACCCTATCTCGCCCAGACCTTGTTGGAGCAGGTGACTCTTCCGCAAGTTCGGATTTTGAATCAGGCACTATCAAGCCTGCAGATGACAGATGATGGAAAGATAGCCTGGGTTGTTATAACACCAGATGATATGGTGGCTTGTGGAGCAGCTAATGAAGATCTTGAAGGGGTAGTGAACTATCCGCGCAACATTCAGGGCGTGGAGGTTGGTATCTTTTTCAAAGTCATCAACGAGAATGCAGTCAAGGTTTCTTTGCGTTCAGCTGGTAAGATTGATGTTGCTGCACTAGCACAGACCTTTGGCGGAGGCGGGCATGTGCTCGCAGCCGGATGTCGTCTGGAAGGCAGACTTGATGATATTGTCGCAAAAGTACTGAAGCAGGTGAATTCACAATGGTAAAGCCATTTGAAGGTGTACTTCCGGTATATAAACCGGCGGGATTTACTTCTCATGATGTTGTAGCCAAAATGCGTCGCATTCTCAAAATGAAGCGCATTGGGCATACGGGCACACTTGACCCACAAGTTACAGGCGTTCTGCCGCTCTGTCTTGGACGGGCGACACGTGTGGTGGAGTACATGCAGGAGCTTCCGAAGGAGTATCTGGCTACGCTCAGATTGGGACTGTCTACTGACACAGAGGATATGACAGGGGAAGTCATCGAGCGGGCTGAGACGACTGTGGAAGTAACACAGGAACAGGTTCAACAGGTGCTTGAGCAGTTTCTGGGCACGATCTCACAGGTACCACCTATGTATTCTGCGGTAAAGGTAGACGGCAAACGTCTTTATGAGCTTGCTCGTGAAGGTAAGACGGTAGAGCGTAAGAGCCGTGAGGTCACAATCTATGAGCTCGAACTTACTAGGATTGAGACTCAGGGTGAGACTACCGATATATCCTTCCGGGCCTTATGTTCAAAAGGTACTTATATTCGGACATTGTGTGTAGACATTGGTCGGCAACTCGGATATCCATCAACCATGGTTCAACTGGAGCGTACGATATCGGCAGGTATCTCTGCAGATCGTTGTCTTCGTATTGAAGAAGTGGAACAACTCATGGCTGACGGGACTTTGGCGGAGGCGCTGATTCCTGTTGACGAGGCTATTGCTTCAATTCCGGCCCACAAGGTTGGAGAAGAACAGGCCAAAGGAGCACTTCAAGGTCAGAAACTGTCTGCGCGTCTTCTGGAACCGCCTGTAGAGCAACCTGGTTTATTACGGTTGTATGCTCAGGATGGTACGTTTCTGGGGATATTTGAACGGGATGAACTAAAACCAACGGTAAGGGCAGTTAAAGTCTTTTTGCCGGAATAAAGAGGTTTCGGGCTTGGAGTTGTGGTGATGCTCAAGCTTGGCCTATCTAGTGAAATGCAGGTGAATGATTGTGAAAACCGTAATGCTAACCTATCCGCAGACGTTACATTCGACAGAGCTGAGCACACTGCCCCAAGTGCTTGCGATTGGTCAATTCGACGGACTGCATCTCGGACATGCAAGTGTCATTTTATCAGCTGTCCGCATTGCGCGGGAAACGGGCATGCAGGCAGCGGTCATGACCTTTCATCCACATCCGAAGGAAGTTATGCGCAAAGGGGATTACGAGGGTTATTTAACTCCCTTGAGAGATAAAGAAGACATCTTGGCAGGAATGGGCGTTGATGTACTCTATGTGGTTGAGTTCAATGAAGATTTCTCACGGTTGACGCCGCAACAATTCGTACACGACCTGTTGATTCCTCTTCAGACACGAACAGCGGTGGTAGGTTTTGACTTCCGTTTTGGTCACAAGGGTGCCGGGGATGAACAACTTCTTCGTACTTTGGGAGAAGGAGAGATGACGGTGGAAACCGTTCCTCCTTTCTTGTTAAATGGTGAAAAAGTGAGCAGTTCTCTCATTCGTGGCCTGTTGAAGCGTGGGGATATGGATGAGGCCAGTCATTGGCTTGGCCGACCTTACAGCATCAGAGGAACCGTCATTCACGGGGAGAAACGTGGACGAACGATTGGATTTCCTACAGCCAACCTTGAACTCACGGATCATTACGTTACCCCGTCGAAGGGTGTTTACGCTGTTCGTGTGCAGTATGGCGAACAGGAACTGCATGGCGTAATGAATCTTGGTGTGAAACCTACGTTTCACGAAAGTGGGATGAAACCTACGTTTGAAGTGCACCTGCTTGATTTTGATGGACACTTGTATGACCAGGAACTAAAGGTTGAGCTCGTTCACTATATTCGTGCAGAACGAAAGTTTGACTCCATTGAGGCATTGATTAGCCAGATTCGTGAAGATGCATTAACTGCCGGCCGCCTGTTATCTTAAAGGTTCAGGATTAAATGCATGTTTACATTTACTTTAACTAGGCAATTATGATATACTGTACTACGTTGTCGAATGAGACAACATTAACCTTGGCTTGGTTGCTTGCTCTCACCGGCGGTGACGAGGCTAATGGCGATTATATTGAAGGAGGTGAACAGGATGGCATTGACTCAAGAACGTAAACAACAACTGATCGACGAGCACAAAACTCACGAGTCCGATACAGGATCTCCAGAGGTGCAAGTTGCTATCCTTACGGAAAACATCACAAGTTTGACAAACCACTTGCGTACGCATAAGAAAGACCACCACTCACGTCGTGGACTTTTGAAAATGGTAGGTCAACGTCGTAAGCTTTTGGCTTACGTGAAAAACAAAGATGTTAAACGTTACAGCGCACTGATCGAAAAACTCGGATTGCGTCGTTAATTATCGTACATGTTTTCAAAATCAACCTGGCTGTTATCCGTCATTCTTTTGTCTAAAAGGACAAGCGGAACTTACAGCCGGGTTGTTTTGTAGATGAACATGTTGCCATATATTTGTAGATGGGGCTCCGTGAGGAGCTTTTGTTGTGCAGGTTAGCATGTTGAAAGTTCCATACATAGCTAATGAATGCAGGACAAGCAGGAAATACTGTGAATATGCAGAATCCATTGAATTAGGAACGAATAAAAGGAGGGGTTTCATGGAACAGCGTGTTGAAATGCAGCTTGGTGGAAGAAAGCTTACGCTTGAGACCGGGCGTTTGGCCAAGCAGGCTAATGCTGCCGTTAAGGTAACATACGGGGATACCGTGGTATTGTGTACCGTGACAGCATCAAGTGAACCGAAAGATCTGGACTTTTTCCCATTAACGGTGAACTATGAAGAAAGATTGTACGCCGTAGGTAAAATCCCGGGAGGATTTATTAAACGTGAAGGCAGACCAAGTGAGAAAGCGATTCTTTCAAGCCGTCTGACAGACCGTCCAATTCGTCCATTGTTCCCGGAAGGCTTCCGGAATGATGTACAAGTTCTGAATATCGTTATGAGTGTGGATCAGGATTGCGAACCGCAAATCGCTGCAATGATTGGTACATCAGCAGCATTGAGCATTTCGGATGTTCCATTCAGCGGACCGATTGGTGGCGTGAAAGTTGGACGTATTGATGGCGAATTCATCATTAACCCAACGATTGCACAGCTTGAAGTCAGTGATATTGAACTGGTCGTTGCAGGAACCAAAGATGCCATCATGATGGTTGAGGCCGAAGCAAACGAAGTGCCGGAAGAAGTGATGCTCGAAGCAATCATGTTTGGACATGATGAGATCCAAAATATTATTGCTGTAATCGAACAACTTGTACAAGTTGCTGGAAAAGAAAAAATGGCTGTTAAGTTGCGTACCGTTAATGCTGAAGTTAACAACAGTGTGCGTGAATTCGCCAGCGCTCGTCTGGTCGAAGCGGTTAAAATCGCCGAGAAACATGCTCGTCAAGATGCAATCGATCTAGTGAATGACGAAACCGTTGCTCACTTTGAAGAGAAATATATTGAAAGTCCGGAATTGTTCAAAGACGTGAAGGAAGTTCTGCACGATATCGTCAAAGAAGAAGTGCGCCGTCTGATCACGCATGATAAAGTTCGTCCGGATGGACGTGGACTTGCTGAAATTCGCCCAATTGAATGTGATACATCTCTGCTTCCACGTGCACATGGTACAGGACTGTTTACGCGCGGTCAAACGCAAGCACTTAGCGTTTGTACACTTGGTGCACTGGGTGATGTTCAGATTTTGGACGGAATCAGTCTTGAAGAAACGAAACGATTCATGCATCACTATAACTTCCCACCATTCAGCGTAGGTGAAGCGCGTCCATTACGTGCTCCAGGCCGTCGCGAAATCGGACATGGTGCTCTGGGTGAGCGCGCTCTTTCCAAAGTGATCCCTTCCGAAACGGATTTCCCATACACGATTCGTTTGGTATCTGAAGTTCTGGAATCCAACGGCTCCTCATCTCAGGCAAGTATCTGTGCCAGCACTTTAGCTATGATGGATGCAGGTGTACCAATCAAAGCTCCAGTTGCGGGTGTAGCTATGGGTCTGATCAAAGATGGAGATCATGTATCCATTCTGAGTGATATTCAAGGTATGGAAGATCACCTTGGTGACATGGACTTTAAAGTAGCTGGAACACCTGAAGGTGTAACTGCAATTCAAATGGACATTAAAATTGCTGGTATTAATCGTCAAATTTTGTCTGATGCATTGGCGCAAGCCAAAGAAGGTCGTATGCACATTTTGGGCAAAATGAACGAAATTTTGAAAACTCCACGTGAGCAGTTATCACAATATGCGCCTAAAATTACAACGATGCATATCAATCCGGACAAAATCCGTGATGTTATCGGTGCAGGTGGTAAAATTATCAATAAAATCATCGAAGAAACCGGTGTTAAAATTGATATTGAACAGGATGGACGTGTCTTTATCGCTTCTTCCAACCAGGAGATGAATGATAAAGCCAAAGCGATCATCGAAGGTATTGTGCGCGAAGTATTGGTCGGCGAGATTTATGTCGGCAAAGTAAAACGCGTAGAGAAATTCGGTGCATTTGTTGAAGTACTTCCGAACAAAGAAGGTCTGGTACACATCTCGCAACTGTCAACTGAACGTGTTGCCAAAGTGGAAGATGTTGTAGCTATCGGTGATTCCATTACGGTAAAAGTAACGGAAATTGACCCACAAGGTCGAATCAACTTGTCCCGTAAAGCAGTTTTGACTGCTGAAGCCCCGGCTCAATCCTAGGATACCGAAGCGACAGGTTATAAATGGATAGATTGAATGAAGAGACAGAATGTGAATTTCTGGCTCTTTTTTTAACGTTTAAATACGTAAATCAAGGATGAAACCATGGCTCAGCATTCATATTTTTGCCCTTGTCCTCATATGATGGGGACAAAGACGGCGGGAGGATGGAGCTGTGGGAAACCAATCCAAAAAGCTGGCGGCTGTTCTGGCGGGTGTGACTGCGGTCATATTGATCGGACAAGTTGGCAGTGTACGTACATACATTACGGAGATCCGTGATGGGCCAGGTACGCAAAATGCTTTTGACATGTTTAAGGAAGCAACTGGGGAAGATGCGCTGTTGTCTGCGATTCGGGATAAAGCGGCTGAAACGAAAATTGCTCCGGTGAATGCCAGAGTAGATCGGGTATGGAAAGCAATTCCTGGTTATAATGGCATGGAGATTGATGTGGAAGCGACATACCGTAAGGCGCTGAGTGGAACGTTGAATACCAAAATAGCGTATGTCTACCGTCAGATTGAGCCGGAGATCCAGCTTAAGGATTTGGGTGCACATCCGATCTATCGGGGGAATGCAAACAAACCGATGGTTTCATTTATGATTAATGTGGCCTGGGGGAACGAATACATTAAACCGATGCTGGATACGCTCGATGCCGAGAAAGTGAAGGCTACTTTTTTTCTGGATGGAAGTTGGTTAAGCAAAAACGTTGAACTGGCGAAAGAAATTCAGAAGCGTGGGCATGAGATGTCCAATCATGCGTATTCTCACCCTAATATGAGTCGATTGAGCGCAGAACGGGCCAAGCTGGAAATTAGCAAAACCCAGGATCTGCTCCATAAAACACTGGGTGTAGAGAATCGTTGGTTTGCTCCGCCTTCCGGTGACTTTAATCAGAAGACCGTTGACATTGCTTCATCCATGGGACTGCAAACCGTGTTATGGACAGTAGATACTGTGGATTGGCGTAAGCCAAGCCCGGATGCCGTTGTTACTAAAATTGCAAAAAACACCGAGGCAGGCACGTTAATTCTAATGCACCCTACAGCTGCTTCTTCGGGAGCTTTAAAGGGCATGATTCAATCCATACGGGCCAAAGGTCTGGTGCTCGGAACAGTAAGTGAGACGTTATCTTCGGAACGTGTAAATACCTCTGCGGTTGAGTGAACGTTGTTTTTTTGTTAATATCAAAAAGTTGGAACCAAATGTCGATTTCAATTTCAAGGTTGAGATCAAGGCAATTATAGAGATGTAGGAGGGCCAACCATGAAAAAAATTCAGCTGGGCAATGGCCTCAGAGTTGTCATGGAACAGATACCGACCTGCCGTTCTGTGTCTTTCGGAATATGGGTCAAGACAGGTTCGCGCAATGAGCAACCTGCAAGTAACGGAGTATCACATTTTATTGAACACATGTTGTTCAAAGGAACAGATCGTTATGATGCAAAGGCGATTGCGGAGCAGTTCGATGCGATTGGCGGTAACGTGAATGCGTTCACTTCCAAAGAATACACGTGTTATTATGCTAAAGTGTTGGATGAACATTTGCCGATTGCGGTTGATGTATTGTCTGATATGTTTTTCCGCTCCAAAATGGATGATGGTGAATTGATCAAGGAGAAAAACGTCATTCTGGAAGAAATCTCGATGTATGAAGATACGCCGGATGATATGGTTCATGATCTGATGGCCTTGGCCGCCTATGGTGAGCATCCACTCGCATACCCAATCCTGGGTACGGAAGAACGTCTCAAAGCGATGGATTCCAGTCATCTGCGTGCATATATGAAGGAGCACTACACCATTGAGAACACGGTCATTAGTATCGCGGGTAATATTGATGACAGTGTAATCGATCTGATGGAGAAGCATTTTGGTGCTTTTGATGTAAATGGAGTAACGGAAGCAGTCACGATGCCAGCCTTCCAAAGCGGACAGCTCTTTCATAAAAAGAAAACGGAACAGAATCATATCTGTATTTCGTTCCCGGGCTGTAAAATCGGAGATCCGCTGCAATTCGCTATGGTTGTTCTGAATAACGCCATTGGTGGAGGCATGAGCTCCAGACTGTTCCAGGAAATTCGTGAGAAACGGGGTCTTGCATACTCCGTGTATTCCTATCATAGCTCTCATGCGGACAGCGGACTTTTCACGATATATGCGGGTACAGCACCAAAACAGACCAAAGAAGTGCTCGATCTGACCAAAGAGGTTCTGCGAGACTTGGCTGTTAACGGCTTGTCCGAAGATGAACTTCGTAAAGGAAAAGAACAGCTGAAGGGCAGCTTGATTCTGAGCTTGGAAAGCACAGGCAGTCGCATGAATCGTCTGGGTAAAAACGAACTCATGCTGGGAAGACACCATACGCTGGATGAGATGATCACCAAAATTGAGCAAGTTACCATGGACGATATTAACGCGGTACTTGATCTGATGTTTGCTGAGCCTTTTGCACTTGCTATGGTTGGCGCTTCAGATAAAACGATCGCTGGATTGAGAAGGGATGATTTTGTTGCATTACGTTCAAATACAGAAACTGCCGGGCAATGAAGATATTAAACTGCCTCAAAAAATGTCGGAGCTGGCATCCGGCTTTGATGTAGTAGCTGCACTTCAGGAAGATGTTGTATTGCAGCCGGGTCAGCGTACGCTGATTCCTACCGGACTTGCAATGGCAATGCCAGCTGGATTGGAAGCACAGATCCGTCCTCGGAGCGGACTGGCTTTCAAACATGGAATTACCTGCCTCAACACACCGGGGACCATTGATGCGGATTATCGCGGAGAAGTTAAAGTGCTGTTGATTAATCTGGGTCAGGAACCGTTCACGATTGTACGGGGAGAGCGCATCGCACAGATCGTCTTCCAGACCGTGCCTGCAGTTGAATTGACGGAAGTGAATGAACTTTCGGAAACGGTACGTGGCGAAGGCGGATTTGGTCATACCGGGAAATAAGCAGCGTAAATATACCTATTCTTTAGAGTCGTCCCTGAAAGGGGCGGCTCTTTTTTACATTTGAGAAACGGACGGTGGAATGCAATTATTGTTTTCACCCCCCTGTGGGCCCCTGCATACGATAAGGCATACATGTGGTGAAAGGAGTGACGTCCCGATGCTGACCGGAGTCCGGATTGTAGTCCTGGGCGGAGATGCGCGGCAGCTTGAAGTCATTCAAAAGTGCGCTGAGCTGGATGCAACGGTAAGTGTGGTGGGTTTCGATAAAATAGAGCGTTCCATTCCAGGGATCGAGCACCAGGAACTGGAGGATGAAGTGTTTGCTTCTGCAGATGTACTGGTACTGCCTGTCGTCGGTTGCGATGACCAGGGAAAAGTAAGTACTTCATTCAGTGACACACCGATCTATTTGAAAAAGGACCATATTGCAGCATTACCGGAGCATTGTATTGTGTTCACAGGGATGGCAAAGCCGTTCCTGCGCGAACTTTGTCTTGAAAATGGGCTGCGACTTGTTGAAGTACTTGATCGTGATGATATTGCACTTTACAACTCTATTCCAACAGCTGAGGGAGCCATCGCCATAGCTATTCGGGAGACGGACTTCACAATCCATGGTTCGGAATGCATTGTGCTGGGCATTGGTCGAACAGGATTCACAATGGCCAAAACATTGCAGGGACTTGGAGCAAATGTACGGGTGGGAATCAGGCGGGAAGAGGATGCTGCCCGCGCTACAATAATGGGCTGGAAGCCTTTCATGACAACGGATTTGGCCGCTCAAACCGGGGAAGTTGACTTGCTTTTTAATACGATACCGACTATGATAATCACAGCACAAATCCTGTCCAGAATGCCGCAAAAGGCTGTCATTATCGACCTCGCATCCGCTCCTGGCGGCTGTGATTTCAGGTATGCTGACAAACGCGGTATCAAAGCGCTACTTGCGCCTGGCCTCCCCGGCATTGTTGCTCCCAAAACGGCTGGCGGCATTATTGCCGACGCGTTGATCCGTTTGCTTTTGGAAGAACAGAACGCACGGGAGGTTAAATCATGAACTGGCAGGGAAAAACGGTAGGTTATGCAATTACGGGTTCTCATTGTACGTTTGAAGAGGTTATGCCGGTAATTAGCCGCTTCGTAGCTGAAGGTGCCAACGTCATTCCGATTATTTCGAATTCGGTTCTGACGACGGATACACGCTTTGGTACGGCGCAAAATTGGCAAAAACAGTTGAAAGATATAACAGGTAATGATATCATTTCTACAATTGTTGAAGCGGAGCCACTAGGGCCTTCCAAGCTGCTTGATGTGCTGGTGATTGCTCCATGCACAGGGAATACAACAAGCAAGCTGGCTAATGCGATGACCGACAGTCCAGTGCTAATGGCCGCCAAAGCGCAGATGCGCAATCAGCGTCCGCTAGTGCTCGCGATTTCCACGAATGACGGTCTGGGCTTGAATGCTGCGAATATCGCCAAATTGCTCGTGGCCAAATACTTGTATTTTGTGCCATTTGGGCAGGACGATCCAATGAAAAAACCAAACTCGTTAGTCGCCAAAATGGAATTGATTCCAGAGGCTTGCTGGAGTGCTCTTGAGGGCAAACAGTTGCAGCCGATGATTGTGGAGCGTTCTTCACAGGCTTGATGGAACAATGATTTGGTGACAACGTTTATGCGCTTGGAGAAATGAAGGGGTTCGAGAGACAAAGAAAATCATGGGGGACGATATGCTGGATTGAACAGCTACTATGTCCACGTTCCTGTATATAAGGCATTCCTGCTTGCGGGCAGTACAGGTTAAGCAAGCGGGAGGGGTCTATTGTGAATGTATGCGTCATGACCTCGTATAAAATGCTGAAATTATCGCATCAGAACGCTCCCTAGAGTGATCCATTTGTTGATTTGACCCGTGTCCAGTCTTCTTGCGTACACAAATGGAGGAATAAAGATGCGTATCATGGTACAGAAATTCGGAGGCACGTCTCTCTCCACTGTTCAGGCGAGAGAGCATGTGCTCCGTCATGTTAAACGTGAACTTGAAGCAGGATTGAGTCTGGTCATCGTTGTGTCTGCAATGGGCCGCCGCGGCGAGCCATATGCGACCGATACGTTGCTGGACTGGGCTGCACAGAACGGAAACGCACTATCCGCACGCGAAAAGGATTTACTGCTGTGCTGTGGTGAAATCATATCGGCGACAACGTTGAGCAGTTTACTCGAACATGAAGGCATTCCAACTACAGTGCTGACCGGTGCACAAGCAGGTTTTGTGACGGACGACAATTTCGGGAATGCCCGGATATTGGATGTCCGTCCTGTTCGTGTGTTGGAGCAGCTTCAGCTCGGCCGTGTCGTTGTTGTAACCGGATTCCAGGGGCAGACAGAGAACGGAGACTTCACGACACTGGGTCGTGGGGGAAGCGATACGTCTGCTACAGCTCTCGGTGCAGCATTACGTGCTGAAATGGTGGATATCTACACAGATGTGAACGGGATACTCACCGCTGATCCGCGAATTGTTGAGGATGCACGTCCACTGACTGTTGTGAGTTATGCAGAGATCTGTAACATGGCCCACCACGGGGCCAAGGTAATCCATCCACGTGCGGTTGAGATTGCGATGCAATCCCAGATTCCAGTGCGGGTAAGATCTACTTTTGCAGACACGGAAGGAACGCTGGTTACGCATCCGGAAGGATTCCAGGATGTGCAGACAGGCATTGTTGACCGTTATGTAACAGGCATCGCCTACGTGAGCAATGTAACGCAAATTACGGTGGATGTGCCTGGTGGTGGTGCAGATCGATTGCAACTAAAAGTGTTCAAAACCATGGCTGAGAATTCAATCAGCGTTGATTTTATTAATGTTACCCCCTCGGGAGTTGTCTATACGGTTTTTGACAGTGATTCCGAGAAAGCCATACAGGTATTGCAGGAGATAGGTCTCAAGCCACAAAGCCTGTCCGGTTGTGCCAAAGTGTCCGTCATTGGCGGAGGCATTAATGGTGTACCTGGAATTATGGCTCGAATCGTGGAGTCCTTGACACTGGCAGACATTCAGATCCTGCAATCGGCAGATTCGAATACAACGATCTGGGTACTCGTAAAAAAAGAAGATATGGTTCAGGCCCTGAGGGCACTTCACGCCTCATTCGAACTTCATTTGTAAATAACTGAAGTTAGAGGAGCCAAACCTGTTTTGAAGGAGGAATCGAATTGGACTTTGGAAGATTGATTACAGCAATGGTCACTCCGTTCAATGAACAAGGAGAGATTCATTGGGAAGAAACGGCACGTCTAATCGACTATTTGATTGCAGATCAAAAGTCGGAGACGCTTGTGGTTTCTGGAACAACAGGGGAGTCTCCAACACTTAGTGATACTGAGAAAGTTCAATTATTCGAATTTGCAGTGAAACATGCGGCCGGTCGGTGCAAAATTATAGCCGGAACGGGAAGCAATAACACGGCACATTCCATCCATTTGACACAGGAAGCTGAACGTGCCGGAGTGGATGGCATATTGTTGGTTGTTCCGTATTACAACAAACCTAGCCAAGAAGGTTTGTTCAAACATTTTGAAGCGATTGCAGGCTCCACCAAGCTGCCAATTATGCTCTACAACGTGCCTGGGCGTACTGTAACCAGCCTGTCAGCAGCGACAACACTTCGTCTTGCACAGATACCTAATATCGTCGCTACGAAGGAATGTGCGTCTATGGAGCAGGTTACGCTGATTGCAGCAAGTGCTCCAGAGAATTTCAGAGTCTATTCCGGTGATGATGCTTCAGGCTTACCAGCGATTGCGGTTGGAGCACATGGAATTGTCAGTGTGGCCAGTCATGTCGTAGGGGCAGAAATGAAGAAAATGATTGACGCCTTCTATGGCGGAGCACCTCTTGAGGCTGCTCAGATTCATCAGCAGTTGTTCCCAGTGTTCAAAGGCCTGTTTGAGTGTCCACAGCCTCTACCAAACCCCGTAGCGGTGAAATATGCGCTGACATTGCGTGGTCTAGACGTTGGTTCTGTACGATTGCCCCTTATTCCGCCAACGGAAGAGGAGCAGGTTTATATCAAAGGTTTGCTTAATTTGTAATCATTTTGGTTGTATATGGACTATTTTATTAATCATGGGAATATCCTTCAGATCAGCAAAAGAACCGCTCCTCTTCGTCGAGGCTGCGGTTCTTTTTTTTACGAGTAATGTGAGGTTTCTTTTCGAATGCTAAAGGGAAACCTACAGGTTAACGAGAGAGTGACTTGTTTTTTTTGTTTTTAATCATGTATAATGATGTCAAGTGACTGGGTGCGGTATTTTTTTGAAATTGAAAGCGACATCGTTTCGTGGTGTAGCTTTGCGGTGAAAAAGGAAGGAACGGCTAAGAGGGAATTTCAAATCCAACTTGTTGGTCAAAGGGAATAACTTCGAAGAACTTCTTCCAAATATCGTGAATAAAGGTGTTCTTTTGCATTCATCCCGATAGGTGGGTATGTGATGTATGGACTACTTTTCTTAACTTACAATAAATAATAAGGTACGACGTCCAACTACCATAGGAGGTTTAGATTCATTTGTCTAAGAAAAATAATAACGATAAACTGATGATTTTTGCTTTGGGCGGCGTAGGCGAGATTGGTAAAAACATGTACGTCATCCAATACGCCAACGACATTGTAGTCGTAGATGCTGGTCTTAAATTCCCGGAAGAAGATATGCTTGGTATTGATATTGTCATCCCTGACATTTCTTACCTGACTGAGAACCGTGACAAAGTAAGAGGAATTATCCTTACTCACGGACATGAGGATCACATTGGTGGTCTGCCATATGTTCTCAAACATCTGAATGTTCCTGTATACGGAACAAGACTTACGCTTGGACTTGTAGAAAACAAGTTGAAAGAAGCGAATTTGCTGGGTGAAACCAAACGTATTCTGATTGATGCTGATTCCGAGATCCAACTTGGATCTGTTCTGAAAGCATCGTTCTTCGCTACTAACCATAGTATTCCGGATTCTGTTGGTGTATGTGTCGAAACACCGGAAGGTGCAGTTGTTCACACAGGTGACTTCAAATTCGACCATACTCCAGTCAATGGTCAATATGCAGATCTTCAGCGTATGGCACAGATCGGAACAAATGGCGTGTTAGCGCTGTTGTCCGACAGTACAAACGCTGAGAAACCTGGATTCACACCATCGGAGAAAAATGTGGGTATCGTTCTCGAAGATATCTTCCGTAAAGCGAGTCAACGTGTTGTTGTAGCGACATTTGCTTCCAACGTACACCGTATCCAACAGGTGATCAATGCAGCAGAAGTGACTGGACGTAAAGTTGCAGTTATCGGACGCAGCATGGTGAATGTGGTTGGTATTGCTTCAGAACTGGGTTATCTTGAGATTCCGGATGGCATGATCATTGAACCTGAAGAAGTAGGCAAGATGGCAGCTGATCGTGTCGTAATTCTCTGCACAGGAAGTCAAGGAGAGCCAATGTCAGCACTGACACGTATGGCTCGTTCCACACACCGTAAAGTGGACATCCTGCCAGGTGATACCGTTATTATCGCAGCAACACCAGTTCCAGGTAATGAAAAATATGTAGGCCGTACAATTGATGAACTGTTCCGTCTGGGTGCTAACGTGCATTACAGCGGTGCTAACAGTGGCGTCCACGTATCTGGTCATGGTAGCCAGGAAGAGCTGAAACTGATGCTCAACCTGATGAAACCGAAATTCTTCTTGCCAATTCACGGTGAATTCCGTATGCAGCGTCGCCACGCGGTTCTTGCTGAATCTGTAGGGGTAGAACCTGAGAACATTTTCATCACGGATATCGGTGAAGTGATTGAAATTCAAGGTGGAGCAGCACGTAGAGCAGGTAAAGTTACTGCAGGTAATGTGTTGATCGACGGCTTGGGTGTAGGCGATGTGGGTAACATTGTACTTCGTGACCGCAAATTGTTGTCACAAGATGGTATCCTTGTTGTTGTGGTAACACTGAGCAAACAGGATGGAAAAATTGTTTCCGGTCCTGACATCATCTCTCGCGGATTTGTGTATGTACGTGAATCGGAAGGACTACTGGATGAGGCCAACCGGATCGTTAGCAGCACATTGCAGAAGTTGATGAGTGAGAACGTTAACGAGTGGGCTTCACTCAAAACGAATGTTAAAGATGCATTGGGACGCTTCCTGTATGAGCAAACTCGTCGTAGACCGATGATTTTGCCAATCATTATGGAAGTTTAAAATAGGCTAAACAAAAACATATATTCAGGCACACAGTCGCCCCTTCTCTACGAGTAATATTGGACGGTTCCTCGTAGAGAAGGGGCTTTTTTTGCGTTTTCAGGAAGATCTGCAATAGGGTCAATGTGTGAAGCAATTTGATGTAGCGGGTATAAGGCGGTTGGAAAAATCCCCATACTAAGGAAATACATTAAATGTTTCTGGAGAAGGGGATTATTGAAATGAATGAACGTATGAATGGCAAGCAGGCATCAAGATCCAATCAACCGGAAGTTGAAGCACCGGAAATTCCGATACAGGAGGAAAAGGCCATCTCTCCCGTGACAGAGACTATTCAGCAATTTGGGCAGACACAGTCGCCTGCAGGGGAATCGAATATTTTCTGTATGACCATTATTGGACAGGTCGAAGGGCATTTGATTTTGCCGCCACAAAATAAAACAACAAAGTATGAGCATATCATTCCACAGCTGGTGGCCGCGGAACAGAATCAGCGCATTGAAGGTATACTGATCATTTTGAACACGGTAGGTGGAGATGTAGAGGCGGGTCTGGCCATTGCAGAGATGATTGCTTCTCTAAGCAAACCTACGGTGACTGTGGTCATTGGAGGCGGGCATAGCATTGGAGTACCGATTGCTGTAGCTTCAACATATTCCCTGATTGCCGGAAGTGCAACGATGACGATCCATCCGATTCGGATGAACGGTCTTGTCATTGGTGTACCTCAGACGTTTGAGTATATGGAGAAAATGCAGGAAAGGGTTGTTCGGTTCGTGACTTCGCATTCGAATATCTCTGAAGAGATGTTCAAAGAACTGATGTTTAAGACCGGTGAGTTAAATCGGGATATTGGTACAGCTGTAGGAAGCGCAGATGCAGTGAAATATGGATTGATGGATGCGGTAGGCGGAATTGGACAAGCCATTGCTCAGTTAAATCAGCTCATAGGAGACAAGAGACAGACTCTGCAAGCAGGAGGTTATACCCAATGACATTATATACCGTGATGCCCCCGGAACAACTCTGGTCGGGAATGTGGAAAGAGGGCGAAGATACAAAGGAGATCAAGATGAATGGTTTATTGATGCAGGTGAGACCTGTTAATGACAATGAAGCCGTTATTGTACGTTTGCTGGATTGTCCACTTGAAGCCTATCTGAATCCTGATAATATGCCCGGTTCGACCATCCCGCTTTCGGGTAACTTGGGACCAGCATAACGCGACGAATTCAGACAAATTGAGCAGAAAAAGAACATATGTACGGATTATATTTGTATGGTATAATATTCTTCTGGGGGTGACCTGATTTTGGCCAGAAGAAAAAAGAGGAAAAAAAAGGGCGCTGGTTTTAGCGGCGTTTTAAAATATGAAATTTACGGAATTGTGCTTATTACCCTTGCTGTCATAGCATTATCGGGTGAAGCCACCGTTGGACGTTCGCTTTCCAAGATGTTCGGACTGATGCTTGGTAAGTTTTATTTTGCGATTCCACTTGTTGGTATTTATTATGGTCTCATGGTGATGATTCACCGGAAATGGCCGAGTGGCTGGACCACACGCAAAACAGGACTGGTATTGCTGGTCTTTGCCTTAACCTTGATGAGTACTGTCTCTGCAATGCACCAGAAGCTCATTCCGGTTGGTGCGCTTGAGCCTGGTGCTGTGATTACGCAGGTACATAATGATATGCAAACCGAGTTGCTAACACCTGCTGCGCCAGGGGAGAGGGACTCCATGCTTAACAAGGACATCAGCGGTGGTTATCTCGGAGCTGGGCAATTTGCTCTTTTCCTGTGGTTGTTCGGCAGCCTTGGGGCGAGACTCATCATGATTGTCATGTTTATCATCAGTTTTATGCTGATTACAAGTCTATCTTATGTGGATCTGATTCGAATATTCCGAACCAAGATCTGGGATGCCGGGAGTTCGATGTACAAAAAGCTGGAGTCGAGGCCCTCTGCACGTTCTGCTTCAGCATCTGATGGAAGGAAAAAAGGTAACGCTCGTAAAGTGGTGCCTGTGCCAGTTGAAGATGACGAAGACGAGTATGAGGATGAATTAGAGGAACAGCATCTGCCAAAACGAAAAGCGCCAATATTCTTTCAACTCTTCGGAAAATGGGGAGCTAAACGGGAACAGGCGACATCAGGACGTGAAATGGATGAGGTCGAATCGGCAGAAACAGAACAGATTGTATACCGCGCCGAACAAGATCACAATCTAGAGGCGTGGCAGGATGCAACTGAAGACGTAGTGAACAAATCAGCTTCATCACGTGTTCCTGTTCAGGCTAAACCTAACTCAGCACCGATCATTCGAGACTTTTTCGAGCACGTCAGAGCAGAAGAGGCAAGCATTGAAGATGATCTGGACGATGCTTATCCTTTCCCGGATGATCTTGCCGATCCAAACGTAGTACAACAGGGCGAGCATGCCATTAAAATAACGGATGAACTGGTAGAGACAGAGTGGTCTGCATCCGATGCGGGTACAAACGGGATGAATGCTGTGGATGAGATTCAGAGTGGAGAAGAAGTTCCTCATGATGCAATGCAGGGAACAGATACTCCAACCCCTGAAGGGCAGGACACACAACCTGTGAAATCACCACCGCCACCTCCTAAGCCGTACAAGCTGCCTTCATTCCGTCTCCTTGCCAAGCCAAACAATGGGGGCAAGGCGGGTGACCAGAAGGATTATATGCAGACAGCACGCAAGCTGGAAGCTACACTGGAGAGCTTCGGTGTTCGCGCCAAAGTGCTTGAAGTGGTCCGGGGCCCTGCCGTTACAAGGTATGAAATTCAGCCTGATATTGGTGTTAAGGTCAGCAGGATTGTCAGCCTAACTGATGATATCGCGTTGGCTCTGGCGGCAAAGGATATACGGATGGAAGCACCGATTCCCGGAAAGTCTGCTATTGGTATCGAAGTACCTAATGGCGAGGTATCGGTTGTAACGATGCGTGAGGTAATGGAGACGGCTACGTTCCAAGATGCAGAATCCAAAGTGACCATTGCATTTGGCCGAGATATCTCGGGACAGACAATCATTGGTAACTTGGCTCGTATGCCCCATTTGCTGGTTGCGGGTGCTACTGGTTCCGGTAAGTCGGTGTGTATTAACGGAATTATTACCAGCATATTGTACAAAGCCAAGCCGGATGAAGTGAAGTTCCTGATGGTCGATCCCAAGATGGTTGAGTTGAACGTATATAACGGAATTCCACATCTGATGGCCCCAGTAGTAACTGATCCTAAACGAGCGTCACTTGCTCTCAAAAAGATTGTGGTTGAGATGGAGAAACGATATGAACTGTTCTCCAAATCAGGCACGCGTAACGTCGAGGGTTACAATAATCTGATGAAGGATAATCCTGCGGCTGTTCTGCCTTATATCGTTGTCATTGTGGATGAGCTTGCAGATCTGATGATGGTTGCAGCCGGTGATGTGGAGGATGCCATTGCACGACTCGCTCAGATGGCTCGTGCAGCCGGAATCCATCTGATTATTGCCACACAACGTCCTTCTGTTGACGTTATTACCGGGGTAATCAAGGCTAACATTCCATCGCGGATTGCCTTCGGCGTATCCTCCCAAGTCGATTCCCGAACGATTCTGGACATGGGTGGGGCTGAGAAACTGTTAGGCCGTGGAGACATGCTGTTCATGCCTATGGGCGCATCAAAACCGGTTCGTGTACAAGGTGCCTTTATGAGCGATGAAGAAGTCGAGAATATTGTAAACTACGTACGTGGTCAAGGTGAAGCCCAGTATGATGAATCCATTGTACCTGAAGTGGATGATTCCATTCAGGCAGCAGATGAAGTACAGGATGAGTTATATGAGCAAGCTGTACAGATTATTTTGGAGGCAAAACAAGCTTCAGTTTCCTTGTTGCAACGTCGTATGCGGGTTGGTTACACACGTGCAGCGCGTTTAATTGACTCCATGGAAGCCCGGGGTGTAATCGGTCCTTACGAGGGCAGCAAACCAAGGGAAGTACTGGTTTCACTTGAACAGTATCAGCAGAATAAAATAAGCTCGTAGTGTAACATGTAACATGGATACAACGAATCGTTTAAGCCCTCAACCGTATTGGTTGAGGGCTTTTTGCTTGCTCAGCAGACTGAAGTTTTGCCATCTACTCCAAAGATCGGATGATTTGGTGCATAGGAAACAAGCAGGCTTGTCATAATAACCTTAGCGATTCTGTTAATCCCACAAGAGAAAGGTAGAGCACAGTCGATGCGAAAAATGAACCTATGGCTTTTCACTGCTATTTTGCTGATATCCGCATTGGGAATTCGTTATTTGCTTCCTGGGAATACAGCAACGGAAAGTTCAGCCGAGCGTACACCGCAGGTAGAAGAAAAGGCCTTGCCTACGTTTAGCAGCAATACAGTGAAATATGGAAGTTACGGTCAGGATGTATATGAGCTTCAGGGGCGTCTGAAGTACCTGGGATTTTACAATGGTAAAATCGACAGTAATTTTGGCAGCAGCACGCTGAAATCCGTCAAATGGTTTCAATCCGAGTTTGGCATGAAGGCAGATGGTGTGGTTGGAGCTGAGACCAAGCTCAAGCTGTACAATGCGTCAACCAAATGGTCGCCAACAGAGCCGCCGCTACACAAGGAATCCTCAGGTGGGGGTGGAGGTAGCAACAATACGGCAGATAAAGAGCAAGACAATATGGGATCTGCCAATGCCCTTGGTCTCTCAGAGAATGAACTCAAGATTATGGCTAACGCTGTATATGGTGAAGCCCGGGGTGAACCGTTTGAAGGTCAAGTCGCAGTCGCAGCAGTAATTTTGAATCGCGTAAATTCACCAAGCTTTCCAAGTACGCCTTCTGGTGTAATTTTTCAACCAGGTGCATTTACGGCTGTAGCGGACGGACAGATCTATCTGGAACCAAACGCACAAGCCAAAAAGGCAGTTGAGCAGGCCCTGAATGGATGGGATCCGTCCGGTGGATGTCTCTATTATTTTAACCCGAAGACAGCAACATCCAAATGGATCTGGACCCGCCCACAAGTGAAAACAATCGGACAGCATATCTTTTGTATGTGATGATGTTGGAAGCAACCAGAAGGCGTGACTTCGGTTGCTTCTTGCCTTTTGAATGGGTTAAAATGGTTGTTACGTTTAGCTTAATACGAATACATGACAAATGACGCCGTAAAGGGGTTTTGACATTTGAATACATCAGGATTCGAACGAGGTAACAAGAGAGAGTTTCGTATACATGTGCTTCCGACTAAACGTTTTAAAACGTTTGCTATATCGCTATATGCAGGAGTACCCTTACGAGAAGATACAGTAACCAAAGTAGCGCTGACACCTTTTGTTCTGCGACGCGGCACGGAGTCCTATCCGGAAACAACGCAATTTCGTGAGCAATTGGAGCATCTGTATGGAGCAGGTTTTGGTTTTGACGTTTATAAACGCGGGGATTACCAGATTGTACAGTTCCGAATGGATACCATTAATGATTCCTTTGTTGGAGGGGATGAGCAGCTATTGGATCGTTCATTTGCCTTCCTTGGAGAGGTTCTTACACGACCTGCACAGGAGAATGGACATTTCAGGACGTCTTATGTACAAGCGGAGCGAGAGACTGTTCGTAAAAAGCTGGAGTCCATCGTGAATGATAAAATGCGCTATGCCGCTGAACGCAGTATCGAGGAAATGTGCAAGAACGAGCCGTACCGTCTTCACCCGCTGGGTGAGCGGAAGGATCTGCCCGGAATTGAGCCTGACACACTGACTGCGTCTTATCAGGAGTGGCTGCAGCAGGCGAGTATGGATCTGTACGTGGTAGGGGATACGACACTGGAGGAGGTCGAGAACCTTGTTCAGCGTCATTTCAATGTAGATCGAACGTCCTCCTCTGATTACCAGACACAGGCAGCGGTTCGAGGAGATAAGGAAGTAGAGACTGTTGTTGAGCGACTGAATGTGAGTCAGGGAAAACTCAATATGGGACTCCGTACATCTATCACTTATGGAGATCCTCAGTATGCCGCAGCACTAATGTACAACGGGATTCTCGGTGGTTATCCTCATTCCAAGCTGTTTGTTAATGTTCGTGAAAAAGAAAGTCTTGCCTATTACGCTTCATCGCGATATGACGGACATAAGGGTATTGCGACGATTCAATCCGGGATTGAAATCCCTAATTATGAGAAGGCCGTCACCATCATCAAGCAGCAGCTGGAAGAAATGAAAAGCGGTACAATTAGTGATCTGGAAATGTCCCAGACCAGAGCAATGATCCGTAACCTGCTTAAGGAAATGCAGGATTCTGCTTTTGAGATGATCGCTTATGACTTCAATCGACAGTTGTCCGGCAAAGAGAGAACGGCTGAAGAACTGTTGGCTCAGGTAGAACATATTAGCAAGGAAGATGTGCGTGAGGCGGCAGAACAATTCCGTCTGGATACGATTTATTTCTTGCGGGATGAGAAGGAGGAATAATCGGTGGAGAGCATTCGGTATGAGCATTTGCAGGAGACACTATATTACGAAGTAATGGATAACGGACTGCATGTCTATATTTTGCCTAAACCGGGGTTCCAGAAAACGTATGCTACGTTTGCAACCAAGTATGGATCGGTGGATAATCATTTTCAGGTTAAAGGGCAGGAAGAAGTGAAGGTTCCGGATGGAATTGCTCATTTCCTGGAGCATAAAATGTTCGAAGAACCAACGGGTGATATTTTTGCGACGTTTGCATCTCATGGTGCTTCAGCTAACGCATTTACGAGCTTTGATCAGACGGTTTATTTGTTTTCAGCGACCGAACATGTGAATGAAAATATACAAACATTAGTCGACTTTGTGCAAAATCCTTACTTCACGGATCAAAATGTGGAAAAGGAAAAAGGTATCATCGGACAGGAAATTGACATGTATGCTGATAATCCGGATTGGCGTGTTTATTTTGGATTGATCGAAGCCATGTATCAGAAACATCCGGTGCATATCGATATAGCAGGAACGGTGGAATCCATCCGTACGATTACCAAAGAGATGTTGTATGAGTGTTATAACACCTTCTATCACCCGAGTAACATGCTCTTGTTTGTGGTGGGTGGTGTAGATCCACAAGAAGTTATTGATATGGTTCGATCGAACCAGGAGCAGAAGGGTTATAAGCCACAGGGGAGCATTCAACGTTTCTTCGAACCGGAGCCCGAGCAGGTAGGAGAAGCCAGACGGGAAGCAAAACTGGCTGTTTCACTGCCCAAATGTCTGTTTGGATTCAAGGAGACGGACGTTGGACTTACCGGGGAAGAATTGTTACGGCGAGATATGACAACGCAACTGATGATGGATCTTTTGTTTGGCTCAAGCACACGATTATTTCAGAAGCTCTACGATGAAGATCTGATCTCGGACAGCTTTGGACATGAGTATAACAGTTCGCCGCAATATGCGTTTTCAGCTATTGGTGGTGATACAAAAGACCCTGATCAACTGCTCGCGCGTATACGTGAAGAAGTGGATGCCATTGTAAAAAAAGGGTTTGATTCTACGGATTTTGAACGTGCACGCAAAAAGAAAATAGGCGGATATTTGCGTATGCTCAATTCTCCGGAGAACATTGCGCATGAATTTACACGTCAGCAATTCCGTGGCGGTGATTTTTTCAATATGCTCCCGCTCTATGAATCGATTACACTGGAAGATGTAAATCTCAGACTGAGAGAGCATATTCGCTGGGATCAACTGGCTGTATCGCTAGTCGTGAGTCCTTGATATGGAGAGGGGAACAGGACAATTGAAGGCAATCGGGGAAATGACTGTACTGGTAACTGGTGCAAGCGGTGGCATTGGAGCTGCTATCGCAGAACGCTTCGCCAGAGTGGGAATGAATGTTGTTATACACTATATGAAATCGCATGAAGCAGCGAATGAAGCCGCCAGACGGTGCATGGAGCAGGGCAGTGGAAAAATCATGACCGTGTCTGCGGATCTTCGCAGCCGGGAACAGATTGAGCGCATGCGTGAGAAGCTCGAGTCGCATAATCTCATGCCAGATATCCTTGTGAACAATGCAGGAATCTCGCACTATGGGATGTTGTCTGATGTTACAGAGGAGATTTGGGATGAAGTGATGGCGATTAATCTCAAAGGCACGTTTATGTGTACACAGGAAATGATGCCTCACATGATCTCCCAAAGGTATGGCCGAATCATTAATGTATCGTCGATCTGGGGACTGTCTGGTGCTTCTTGTGAGGTGCTGTATTCCACAACCAAGGGTGGGGTGAATGCATTCACCAAAGCGCTTGCGAAAGAACTCGCACCTTCCGGAGTAACCGTAAATGCCGTTGCTCCTGGCGCCGTTCAGACATCCATGCTGAACCATCTGGATCAGAGTGAACTGAAGATGCTGGAAGAGGAAATTCCGGCAGGAAGACTTGCTCAACCTGATGAAATCTCATCACTGGTTTATTTTCTTGCCCTCCCTGAATCGGGTTATATCAATGGGCAGATTATCAGTCCAAATGGCGGTTGGTTAACGTAAAAAGCAAGAAAACTCGACTGGCTGTGAACGAAATAGGTGAACATTGCTGAGAAGCTGCCGTCTTTCGGATTATTTTCAAAAGCTCGTATATAAAATGCCTGGAAAGCACATATTACAACTGTTGATTTTAAATCTCATGCGTCATCTAAGGAGGATTTATCATGTCAACAGAAAAAACAGTGCTCTCCAGTTTTGACACATGGAAGAAGTTCCTGGGTGACCGCGTACTGCAAGCAGAGAAGATGGGGATGAGTGAAGAAACCATCAACAAACTTGCGTATGAAATCGGCGACTTCCTTGATGAGAAAGTCGATCCGGCGAACCATTCCAACCGGGCATTGAAAGAGTTATGGGATGTCGGCGATGCAGATGAGCGTCGTACGATTGCGACCCTGATGGTCAAATTGGCCAAACAAAACGCATAAAATTACAGATGAAGAGCTCCCGCAAGGGGGCTTTTCTCTAATGATTACAAACGGATTACAGAGCTGTTCTTGTAATTCATTTTCATTTTATATATCATTAACGTGACCCATTTTTAGAAGATGTCTCAGATTGTTGTCCAGTGGACACGTTCTGTTGATGTCGAATAATGTGGAATAATGCATTACGGGGTGTTGAAATGGAATCTAAACAATGGTACATGGAATATAAAATACATAAGAACAGACCCGGTTTGTTAGGCGATATTGCCTCTATGCTGGGGATGCTTGAAGTGAATATATTGACCATTAACGGTGTTGAAGGCAAAACTCGAGGCATGCTGCTTGAATCGGATGATGATGAAAAGATCCGTTTGCTTGGTGAAATGCTTGGCAAAGTAAACAGCATCACCGTCTCGGCTTTGCGTCAACCTAAATTGGTGGATATTCTGGCCGTGCGTCATGGCAGATACATTGACCGTGACTCGGATGATCGCAAGACATTTCGTTTCACACGAGATGAACTTGGGTTACTTGTGGACTTTTTGGGTGAAGTATTTAAGAGGGAAGGCAATCAGGTCATCGGTTTGCGCGGAATGCCTCGTGTTGGCAAAACGGAGTCCATTATTGCGGGCAGCGTATGTGCAATGAAGCGATGGACGTTTGTTTCCTCCACACTTCTTCGTCAGACCATAAGGAGCCAACTCTCCGAGGACGAATTGAACCCAAACAATGTGTTCATTATCGATGGTATTGTTAGCACGATTCGCTCCAGTGAGCGGCATTATAACCTGTTGCAGGATATTATGACCATGCCTAGCACCAAAGTTATTGAACATCCGGATATTTTTGTTCAGGAATCCGAATATGATTTTAATGATTTTGATATTATTATTGAACTTCGCAACAATCCGAATGAAGAAATTATTTATGATACGTTTACGGCTAGCTACACCGATGAATTGTAAGGAACCGTACGGAATCATGGAATAGATTAGCAACAACTCAAGAGATAAACATAAGGAGGAGATGGCATGTCTGAACTGGGTCAGCAGTTAAGGGAGGCCCGGCTGCAAAAAGGGATGAGTCTTGACGATGTACAGGAAATGACAAAAATTCGCAAGAGGTATCTGGAGGCCATAGAAGCAGGAGACTACAAAGTGCTGCCGGGCAGCTTCTATGTGCGTGCTTTCATCAAAACCTATGCGGAGACCGTGGGACTGAACCCTGATGAGCTGCTGGAGGGACACAAAAAAGACGTACCCGCAGAAGAGACGGAAGCAACGATGGAACCGGTTATTCAGAAGCGTTCCAGCCGTCCGGTTGAGCGTAGTAATCGGTGGATGTCTGTCGCGTTGATGTGGACATTCCCTGTTTTGATCGTAGTACTGTTGTATGTATACGTGGTGTATAACAATGGTGATGAATCAGATAATCCGGGTCTTGATCAGGTCAAAATCACAGACAGTCAACAACAGCCTGAGGATAAACCGGATCAACCTGCCGACAACGGACAGGCATCTAATCCGCCTGCGACAGATTCAGGTACAGACGGTACTGGTGAAGGCGACGCTGGCGGTAACGGTGGCGGTACTGACACAGAAGGACAGACGGACGGTCAAACTGATGGCCAAACTGATGGTCAAACGGATGAAACTGAGGAAGAACCAACTGACAATTCACCGTCTAATGTGACTGTTGCAGAAGATGGGAAATCAGGGAATATTACGAACTTTAAAGTTAACGGTAGTGCAGGGCAACCTGTAACGGTTACGATCAAAGCAACAGGTAATAGCTGGCTTGAAGTGTACAAAGGCGAAAACTCCAGTGGAGAGAAGTTGGAGTATGGTAACACAGCCGAAGGTGACAGCTATACCTTTGAGTTGGATAGTGCAGGTATGTATATTAAGTCCGGTTACGCTGCAGCGACCACGATTGAGGTTGGCGGGCAAGTTGTAACGGATGGCAAGGCGACCAATCGGATTCGTTTGAAGCTTGGTGAAGACAGTAGTAGCACTACTTCTTCCACAGGTGTTGAAAATGGATCAACGGATGCTACAGGGGGGACCACGGGTAGCGAATAACCCAGTCAACTGCAGGAGACAATAATCGTGTCTTAACTTGCAGTTAACTTTTGGTGAAGTGAGGTGGATGGCTGTGACAGTCAGCTGGATCGTAACAGGTTTAGGGATCATTGTCAGCCTCCTGGGTTATTACTTGACTCCAAGTGCTTGGGGTTACGGAATATTGGGTTTTGGACTTGCACATGTACTTTTGGGTGTGCTCGATATGTTCAGACAGCCCAACCGGAGCCGCTACTAGTTGGAGGATGGACCAGCAAAGCATTTTTGGCAGCCACTTCAAGTGGAAGCCAAAAATGCTTTTTCTCTTTGTGTAAAGCAGCTTGAAATTAGACTTTTGCTTAAGGTATCCTCTATAATGTTACAGAACATACGATTAACTGAAAGGGTGACTGGTTTGAGTTCAGAAAATTCATTTGATATCGTGTCCAAAATGGACTTGCAAGAACTGACAAATGCCGTTACACAAACCGAGAAGGAAATTGGCACTCGTTATGACTTCAAGGGCAGCAAGAGCAGCCTGAAACTGGATAAGGATGCGTTAACGATCGTATCTGATGATGAGACCAAACTCAAGGCTGTTATTGACGTGCTGCAATCCAAAATGGCGAAGCGTGGTCTACCATTGAAAAACATCGATTACGCAAAGGTAGAGCCAGCGTCTTCTGGTACAGTCCGCCAGCGTTTGAATTTTAAACAGGGGATTGATCAGGACATCGCCAAGAAAATCAATATCCTGATTCGGGATTCCAAGATGAAGGTAAAGAGTCAGATTCAGGGAGACCAACTCCGGGTAACTGGTAAGAGTAAAAATGATTTGCAAGCTGTCATGCAGCTGCTAAATGGTGCTAACCTGCCTCTGGATTTGCAATATACAAATTTCAAGTAATATGGCCTTTTTGTAGCAAAAGTGTTTTTTGACACGGTATTGGGCGTATATTATACTAAGTGTGCATTGCTGGCAGTCAAGCATCAAGTCCAGTCCTCATCGTTTGCTGACTTTGTGAAAAGCAGTACATCTTCTGGAAGTCACCGGAACGTTTAAAGCGTTTTGCTTTTGAGCGGTTGACTTTATTTTTTGCGTTTCTACATAGTGGGATCATGTTAATATGGATTGACATTGAAACTTGTACATTTCATGTTCCGGATGATGATAACGGGATTATGATGATTGTTTGGAGTAATGGAGGATATGAGGGAGGGCGTCTTGTGAATTTACCCAACCGGATTACGCTTGCACGAATTTGCTTAATCCCTTTTTTGATGGTGTTCCTGCTCGTGGATTTTCCATTTTATCCAGAGCCGTTGCAGCTTGGAAGCTTTTCGCTTCCGTATAATCAACTGATTGCTGCTGTTATTTTTATCATCGCCGCAAGCACAGATGGAATTGACGGATACCTTGCGCGGAAAAATAACATGGTTACCAATCTGGGGAAACTGCTCGATCCACTCGCAGACAAGCTGCTGGTTACTGCAGTTTTGATCTCGCTTGTGGAGATGGGCAAGCTGGATTCCTGGATTGCAGTTGTGATTATTAGTCGTGAATTTGCAGTTACCGGCTTGCGTCAAATTGCATTGCTGGATGGTTCGGTTGTTGCCGCCAGTGCTTGGGGCAAGCTGAAGACTGTAGTGCAGATTGTGGCGATTGTGCTGTTGCTGTTGAACAATTTCCCGTTTTCATACACGGGTATTCACGTTGATATTATCGCGGTATGGGCAGCAGCGCTTATTACCATCTGGTCGGGTATCGATTACTTTATCAAAAACAAAAACCTGCTTCATTTTACAAAAGCATAATGGTTTGTTCTTAAATGGGTAATCATGAAGGAAGCATTGGGTCAGGGGCAATAGGAAATTATCCTATTGCCCTTTGATCACTCACCAAGTGTACAGGAGGATGCTCAATGAAGGCAGAAATCATTGCAGTTGGCACAGAGCTACTGCTTGGACAAATCGTCAATACCAATGCCAGATACCTATCCCGTGAATTGGCTGCGATGGGGATCGATGTATATTTCCAAACGGTGGTTGGGGATAACCTGAACCGGCTTAGTGAAGCTATTCGCATTGCGCAGAGCCGTGCAGACGTTATTTTATTTTCCGGTGGCATCGGACCTACCCAAGATGATCTGACCAAGGATGCGCTCGCAGCTGTTCTTAACCGGAAACTGCATACAGATCGAATGGCAATGGACAAAATTGAGAGCTTTTTCAGAGATCGTAATGTGGACATGACAGAGAATAACCGACGTCAGGCGATCGTTATTGATGGCGGAACACCTCTGGCCAACGAAACAGGCCTTGCGGCTGGAAATGCGATTTCTGACAATGACAAATATTATGTTGTGATGCCTGGACCACCTAAAGAGTTGATTCCAATGTTTGAACAGGAAGTCAAACCTTGGCTGTTCCAGCATGTACTCACTGAAGAGATGCCGATCTATTCCCGAATGCTGAAATTCGCAGGTATTGGTGAATCTGCTCTGGAAGATCGACTTCTGGATCTGATTGACGCGCAGACAGACCCTACGATTGCTCCTTACGCGAGTGAAGGCGAAGTTACGGTACGTGTCTCCACAAAGGCTGCGAGTGAGGGAGAGGCGAAGCTGAAGCTGGATGCGATGGAGGTTCAGATTCGGGAGCGTTTGACAGAACATCTCTACGCGAACGAGGATGTGCCTATAGAGTACACGATTGTAACCATGATGTCTGACATGGGGCTGACGCTGAGCGCTGCTGAGAGCTGTACAGGAGGGCTTGTCATGCAAAGTCTGACCTCTGTACCCGGAAGTGCATCAATGCTCAAAGGTGGAATTGTTTGTTACTCCAATGAAATTAAAGAAAAGCTGCTGAATGTGCCTCATGATTATCTGGAAGGTGAAGATGCACCTGGGGCGGTAAGCCCTGAGGTTGCAAAAGTGCTTGCTGAGCAGATCCGCATGATTGGCGATGCTGATTTTGGCTTGGCTGTTACCGGTGTAGCTGGACCGGGATATTCGGAACGCAAACCACCCGGACTTGTCTTCATCGCTCTTGCTGAACGTGGAAAAGAGACGGAAATTCATGAGCTGCGTATTAATGGTAATCGCGAGACGGTTCGCATTCGTTCAGCCAAAGCGATTCTCTATCGCTTATGGCAAAAACTTGTGGCGATGGATTGATTAGTTAATCGCTTCGATTGCATTTACAGTTCCAAGCAAGTATAATTAAGGAAGACGGAAGAACCGTAGAATTAGGCTTTACAGCCTTGTTTACGGTTCTTTTTTCTGTTTAATGGAAAGTTTCCTTGAGGAAGAGGCGCCTCGGCCTTTACAAAAAAAAACGAATGTATGTTCGAAAAAAAGCTTGGCAAACGTGTTAAAACAAGGTATCATTATCTTATAAACAGTAAAGGGTGTGAGCTTATTGTCAGACCGTCGTGCCGCGCTTGATATGGCGCTCCGTCAAATAGAGAAGCAATTTGGTAAAGGATCCATCATGAAACTGGGTGAGTCCACTCATATGAATGTGGAAATTATTCCCAGCGGTTCCTTGGCTTTGGATATTGCATTAGGAACAGGCGGCTTGCCTAAAGGCCGTATTGTTGAAATATATGGACCTGAATCCTCTGGTAAAACAACCGTAGCATTGCATGCTATCGCTGAAGTACAAAGAGCGGGTGGACAAGCTGCATTTATCGATGCCGAGCATGCTCTTGACCCACAATACGCAAGCAAACTTGGTGTTAATATTGATGAATTGCTTCTGTCTCAGCCAGATACGGGTGAGCAAGGGCTGGAAATTGCAGAAGCTCTTGTTCGCAGTGGTGCAGTAGATATCGTCGTTATTGACTCTGTAGCCGCATTGGTTCCAAAAGCAGAGATTGAAGGCGAAATGGGTGATTCACACGTTGGTTTGCAAGCGCGTTTGATGTCTCAGGCGCTGCGTAAACTGTCTGGTGCAATCAGCAAATCCAAAACAATCGCAATCTTCATTAACCAGCTTCGTGAGAAAGTCGGCGTTATGTTTGGTAACCCGGAAACAACACCTGGTGGTCGTGCTCTGAAGTTTTATTCTACAGTACGTCTGGATGTGCGTCGTATTGAGAGTATCAAATCAGGCAATGACATGATTGGTAATCGTACTCGTATTAAAGTTGTGAAAAACAAAGTGGCACCTCCGTTTAAACAAGCGGAAGTGGATATCATGTATGGCGAGGGTATCTCGAGAGAAGGTAGTATCATTGACATTGGTACAGAGCTGGACATCGTTAATAAAAGTGGTGCATGGTACTCCTACGAAGGCGAGCGTTTAGGACAAGGCCGTGAGAACGCAAAGCAGTTCATGAAAGAGCATAAAGATATTGCTGACATCATTGAACAAAAAATTCGTGTAGCCAGTAACTTGGTTACTGCAGTTCCTGCGCCAACTAGTGAAGAGCAACAAAAAGAAGCAGCAGAAGAACAAGAATTGTTTGAAATCAACGAGTAATCTCTCGAAACCTCCTTGTAGGGAGGGATCCTGAGGGTGTTCCCCACTGGACTCCGTAAACTTATCTGATTGAGCTTGGATCAATCTGGATAATGGATTGTAGTGTGGGAGTACTCGTGCTGTCTAACAGCCCCTGTCCCAATGGACAGGGGCTGTTAGCACGCTAACTGTGGAGTAAAGGCCGGGCAGAGTTCCCGGTCTTTTGTGTTATTGGTGTTCTTTGTCTATGTGAAGGTGTGCTTGGCGTAGTCAGAATGAAAATGTTATGAAAGGGGAGACCAGAATGGATCAACATGACGAGGATTTATATGAAGAAGCAGAACAGGACGGCCTATCCCAATTTCCGGACAACGAAGAACTTATTATTACACGTGTAGAACGAACGAAGAGCAGGCAAGCTCGTTATCGAATCACTTTTGGCATCCACTCCATTACGGTTCTTGAAGATGTGATGATTAAATACAGGATGACTCAAGGTAATACGTTTATGAAGAAGGATCTGGAGGAAATCATTGTAGCTGACGAGCGACAGCGGACGTATGCACAGTCTCTGCGTTTTTTGGAGCATAAACCGCGCACACGCCATGAATTAAGTCAGAAACTTCGTCAGAAGGAGTTTGCTGCACCTTTGATTGAAGAGGCGCTGGATCGGCTTGAGCGGGAGAACCTGGTGGATGACGATCTATTTGCGAAGGAATGGACAAGACAGCGTATGGAGGGCAAGCGGAAGGGAAAACTGTGGATAAGGCAAGAGCTGCGGCAAAAGGGCATTGCCAATGATCTCATTGTTGAGGCACTAGAAGGGATCAGTACAGATGCGGAATTTGAGACTGCCTTGAGTGCAGGACGCAAAAAATGGAATCAGGTCAAAGGGGACGTCAAAGAGAAGAAAAATAAAACGCTTCCCTTCCTAATGAGACGTGGTTTTTCAATGGATATGGTGCGCCGGGTCGTGAATTGTTTAATTGAAGAAGATGAGGCTGGGGACCCTGAAGATGACGAAGCGTTGTTATGGGATTAGCAGACTAGAGTCTCTATACTGCATTCTCTTGACAATTTCTTTCGTCAAATACTAAAATGGACATGAGTCTGTAAGAAATGGACAACCCTTTTTCCTTCCAAAAAAGCGGTTTCGGTTTCTTAAGATTTATACCATTCTTAATTATGGGTTCGCTGGAAACAGTGAATAGTACGTGGAAACATGTACATGTGAAATGAAAATCGGCGGGGGATCGCCGTGAGTATTCGTTATTCCCAAACATATGTAAGGTTTGAAAACTGCAAATTGACCCAAGGAATGCCTTGGAGGAACCAACGAGGAGGTGAACAGTATGGAAATTGCAATCACGATCGCTCTCGTTGCAGCCGCGCTATTCATTGGGTTCGGAGTAGGATATTTTATTCGCAAATCTCTTGCAGAGGCTAAAATCTCTAGTGCGGAACAAGCTGCCGTACAAATCGTGGAGAACGCGAAGAAAGAGGCAGAAGCACTGAAGAAAGAAACGGTGCTGGAGGCGAAGGATGAAATCCATCGCATTCGCGCTGAAGCTGAAAAAGACACTCGTGAACGTCGGAATGAAATTCAACGACAAGAAAGACGATTGTTGCAAAAAGAAGAGTCGCTGGATAAAAAATTGGAATCACTCGAACGTAAAGAAGAGCAAGTGGCTAACAAAGAGAAACGAATTGATGAGACTCAGCAGCAGATCGAAATGATTTACAAAAACCAGGTGACAGAGTTGGAACGTATATCCAACCTCACCATGGAAGACGCACGCAGTATCATACTGTCCAACGTAGAACAGGAAGTTCGTCATGAGACGGCTCAAATGATCAAGGACATTGAACAACAAGCGAAGGAAGAAGCGGACAAAAAGTCCCGCGAGATTATTACACTCGCCATCCAACGTTGTGCGGCTGACCACGTAGCGGAAACAACGGTATCTGTTGTTACCCTGCCAAATGAAGAAATGAAAGGCCGGATTATCGGTCGTGAAGGACGTAACATCCGTGCGCTTGAAACCCTTACAGGGATTGACCTCATTATCGATGATACGCCAGAAGCTGTTATTCTGTCGGGCTTTGACCCGATTCGCCGTGAGATCGCCCGTACTGCCCTGGAGAAACTGGTGGCTGATGGACGTATTCACCCGGCACGGATTGAAGAGATGGTTGAGAAATCCCGTAAAGAAGTGGATGAGCGCATCCGTGAATACGGTGAGCAAGCTACCTTTGAAGTGGGCGTGCATGGTCTGCATCCGGATCTGATCAAAATTTTGGGCCGGTTGAAGTTCCGTACAAGTTACGGTCAGAACGTCTTGAAACATTCGATGGAAGTCGCTTATCTGGCTGGACTGATGGCTGGCGAACTCGGAGAAGACGTAACTCTGGCAAGACGTGCAGGTCTATTGCATGACATCGGTAAAGCGCTGGATCACGAAGTGGAAGGATCACACGTCGAAATTGGCGTGGAACTGGCGAAGAAATACAAAGAACATCCGGTTGTAATCAACAGTATCGCGTCCCATCACGGAGATTGCGAAGCGACTTCGGTCATTGCCATGTTGGTTGGCGCAGCAGATGCGCTCTCCGCAGCAAGACCAGGCGCACGCCGCGAAACGCTGGAAACGTATATCAAACGACTGGAGAAGCTGGAAGAAATCTCAGAATCCTTCGAAGGTGTCGAGAAATCGTACGCCATTCAGGCCGGACGCGAAGTTCGCGTTATGGTACAGCCTGAGAAAATCGATGATGCTGAAGCCTTCCGCTTAGCCCGTGACATCACGAAGATGATTGAGAATGAACTCGACTATCCGGGTCACATCAAAGTCACCGTCATCCGGGAAACCCGTGCGGTTGAATACGCAAAATAGAGCATTACGGAAAAGTGGCCGCAGTAGTGGGCCACTTTTCCTGTTGATAGCCTGTTAAAAGGCAACTACACATCATGGAGCATGAGATAGAGTCCTGCAAAGGTTCAACATTTGAAGTAAGAGGACTTTGCAGGAATTGAGGAGGCAGTAATCAATGAAAGTTTTGTTTATTGGTGACATTGTAGGTAACGTGGGACGTAAGGCATTAAAGGAAAATTTACCGTACCTGAAATCGAAGTATAAGCCACATGTGGTGATTGTGAATGGTGAAAATGCGGCAGCAGGTCGTGGCATTACCGGTGCAATCGCAAATGAGTTTTTCAACTGGGGTGTACATGGTATTACACTTGGTAATCATACTTGGGACAATAAGGATATTTTTGATTTTATAGATGATGAGCCCCGCATGATTCGTCCAGCGAACTTTCCACCAGGCACACCAGGACGAGGGTACACGGTTGTCAAAGGCGAAGGGAAAGAGCTAGCGATTGTCAATCTTCAAGGAAGAACGTTCCTGCCTGCTCTGGATTGTCCATTCCGTGTAGCTGATGAAATTGTAGATGAGCTGCGCCAAGACCATAAATGTATTTTGGTCGATATGCATGCTGAAGCGACGTCAGAAAAGATTGCCATGGGATGGCATCTGGATGGACGTGCGTCTCTCGTTGTAGGTACACATACACATGTACAGAGTAATGATGATCGGATTTTGCCTGGAGGAACAGCTTACTTGACGGATGCAGGCATGGTAGGGCCTCGTGACGGTATATTGGGTATGGAGCGTGAGGCCGTGCTGCGTAAGTTCTACACTCAGCTGCCTGTACGTTTCGTTGTAGATGATGGCAAATGGCACTTCCATGGTGTTTTTGTTGAAATTGATGAAGCCACAGGTGCGGCAACACGCATCGAAAAAATTCGTCTGACGGAGGATGAGTGGCGCATGGAATAGGGGTATTGTCCCAATTTGCAGGGAAACCCGTCTAAAAAGAAGGAATTTTTTTGCCTCCCGCGAATAACATCTAGTAAGTGGAAACAAACTTTCAACATTCCCAGGGAGGTACTTACCATGGATGTATTAAAAGTTTCAGCAAAGTCCAATCCTAATTCTGTAGCCGGCGCTCTTGCAGGGGTTCTTCGTGAACGTGGAAATGCTGAACTGCAGGCAATTGGAGCGGGAGCACTGAACCAAGCCATTAAAGCGGTAGCGATAGCCCGGGGATTTGTAGCACCAAGCGGAGTTGACCTGATTTGTATTCCAGCTTTTACAGACATTGTGATCGACGGCGAGGACCGAACGGCCATTAAGCTGATTGTGGAGCCCAGATAATACATGCAGTATGCATTGAACCTGTTTACGATGTAGACAGGTTTTTTTGCGTTTTTTTGCAATCACATATTGAGGAGGGTTTAAGATGTCCATGTCTGATTGGCGTGTAGCTGATTTTCACTGTGATGCACTGAGCAAAATTTTGATGCAGCCTGCCCTTTCATTTGAAAATGCTCCACAACTGGATGTGAACTTGCAACGTTTGAAAGAGGGGAATGTAGGGTTGCAGGCGTTCGCCATCTATTTACCCGAAGTACTTGGCAGAGGCAAGTTTGAACATGTCATGGGGCAGTTGGAGATTTATCGTAGACGTGTGGAGAGAAGTCAGGAGTGGCCTGCCGGCACACAGACGTTGTTATGGCGTGAACAGGTGGCTCAGGTGGGGCAAACAGAGGGTCCGTGGGGATTAATCACACTGGAGGGTGTGGATGGCCTGGAGGGCAACCTGTTCTATCTGGAGTTATGTTATCAGATGGGCGTTCGAATTATTGGACTAACGTGGAATTATGCCAATTGGGCGGCCGACGGAGTCATGGAGAAGCGTGGAGCAGGTCTGACCGAGAAGGGGAAGGAACTGGTGCGCCAGTGTAATGAAATCGGAATGCTGCTTGACGTGTCACATCTGACAGAGAAAGGGTTCTGGGAACTGGCTGACTTGAGTAAACGTCCTTTTATCGCCTCCCACTCCAACAGTTACAGCGTATGTCCCCATGTGCGTAATCTGAAAGATGATCAGATTCAGGCTATCATTGCCCGGGAAGGGCGGATTGGACTGACGTTTGTACCCTGGTTTGTAAAGCAGGAGGGTGAGGTACATATAGAAGATCTGCTGCCTCATATTGAGGAGATCTGCTCTCTGGGCGGGCAACATCACCTGATGATGGGGTCCGATTTTGATGGGATCTCAACGTATATTCAGAGACTTGAACATTCAGGACATTATCCGAGACTGAAGGAAATCCTGCTCAAGCATTATGATGAACATCTGGTTCGTGGCTGGTTGTGGGGGAATGCGATGAGTTATCTGGGGGAACACTTGCCAGAGAGCAATCCGAAGATGCAGATAAAGGGGAATTCCATGAAATAGTGAACTGGTGTGTGCGTTGAATGGGTTGAATTGAAACTAGTTTTCCAAATAAAGGACGGGAATGATGGCGAAATAAGTGTATTTCATGAATTTTCACCAGTTCGTTTTCATTTCACTCCAAAAAGGGGTATAATACCATTGGATTGTTAAGAGCCTGACTACAGGCCATAGATAAACAAGGAGTGAATTTACAATGAGTAAAACAGTACCTGTGGGCGTATCTGCCCGTCACATTCATGTATCCCAAGAGCACGTTGAAATTTTGTTTGGCAAAGGTTATGAACTGACTGAATTTAAACCTCTGTCCCAGCCTGGCCAATACGCTGCTAACGAAACTGTAGCGGTAATTGGTTCGAAAGGACAGTTTGATAAAGTGCGTATCCTTGGACCTGTTCGCCCTGAAACGCAACTGGAGATCTCCATGACAGATTCATTTGCGATTGGTGTTAAAGCACCTGTACGTGAATCTGGAAGCATTGAAGGTACACCAGGAATCACAATTAAAGGTCCTGCTGGCGAAGTAACGATTGATAAAGGTGTTATCGTTGCTGCTCGTCACATTCACTTCCATACTTCTGATGCTGCTAAATGGGGTATCGAGGACAAACAAATGTTGAAAGTTCGTCTGGCTGGAGATCGCGGTCTTGTACTGGAAAATGTACTGGCTCGTGTATCCGATTCTTTTGCACTGGACATGCATATTGATACAGATGAAGCTAACGCTGCTGGCGCTCGTAATGGCGACACTGCTGAAATCATCGATTAATTACATGTAATAGCTTCAGCCGCCAATTGGGGCGATCTGAATAACATATAAACCTGAGCACAGCCAACAGGGGCCGGTTAATTCCAGCCCTGATGGCAAGGCTCAGGTTTTTGTGTTTTCTGAGTGTTCTTCTGAGCATGGCATGTTTCGGATTAGACGAAGGGACATGCGCTTTGGATGTGGAACTACAGCCCAATTCATGCTATAATTTGCTGTAATGCTCTTTTAATGTTCCAAGCAAGAAATTCACCTGGAACAGGGATGAATGAACGATTTTTTATTAATAGAGGCTGTAAGGAGTGACCGAAGGAAATGGCTAAAGACTCAAAAAAGGATTACTCCCAATATTTTGATTTCTCCGATGCCAAAGTAATTTCGCAAGATGAATTCAGCAAAAAGATAAGAATTCGGGGCCGTGAGATTAACATCAAATCGGAACCCAATCATCGTCAGGAGAAACAGCGGGGCAAGGAAGACGTCCAGGTGCTTTACGAAAATGCCGTTCCCGATGAACTGAAAAACATAGGGAAAGGCAAACACTATATTGTATATACGTATGGATGTCAGATGAACGAGCATGACTCGGAGACCATCAAAGGACTGCTTGAGTCTATGGGATATCAGGCTACAGAGGATCGCAAAGAAGCTGATATTATTCTGCTCAATACATGTGCCATACGAGAAAATGCGGAAGATAAAGTATTTGGTGAGCTGGGTCACCTGAAAACGCTAAAACTTGAACGTCCGGGATTGTTACTTGGCGTATGCGGGTGTATGTCCCAAGAAGAAGGCGTCGTCAACCGAATCATGCAGAAGCATGGCTTTGTGGATATGATCTTTGGTACACATAATGTGCATCGACTGCCACATCTAATCCAGGAAGCGCTGTTCAGCAAAGAAATGGTTGTTGAGGTGTGGTCCAAGGAAGGCGACATTATTGAGAACCTGCCGAAGAAACGTGAGGGTATGCGCGGCTGGGTGAACATTATGTATGGCTGCGACAAGTTCTGTACATATTGCATCGTTCCGTTCACGCGGGGCAAAGAACGCAGCCGTCGTCCGGAAGATGTCATTGCCGAAGTACGTGATTTGGCACGACAAGGCTTTAAGGAGATCACGCTGCTTGGTCAAAATGTGAATGCGTACGGCAAGGACTTCACCGACATGAACTACAGTTTTGGTGACTTGATGGATGCCATTCGCCAAATTGATATTCCGCGGGTACGTTTTACAACCAGTCACCCACGTGACTTCGATGATCGCTTGATTGAAGTGCTGGCCAAGGGCGGAAATCTGGTGGAGCACATTCATCTTCCGGTGCAATCTGGTAGTTCGGAAGTACTCAAACGTATGAGCCGCAAGTATAGCCGGGAACACTATCTGAAACTGGCTGACAAAATTAAAAAGGCCATTCCGGATGTTGTGTTGACAACGGATATTATTGTTGGTTTTCCAGGGGAAACGGAAGAACAGTTTGAAGATACACTTTCCCTTGTCCGTGAAGTAGGGTATGATTTTGCCTATACCTTTATTTATTCCCCACGGGAAGGTACACCGGCTGCGGTGATGGAAGACAACGTACCGATGGAAGTGAAGAAGGAACGTTTGAAGCGCTTGAACGAAACGATCAACGAATACAGCCACCGAAGCAATGAACAGCAACGTGGCAAAATCGTTGAAGTGCTCGTTGAAGGCGAGAGCAAACGGAATTCCGAAGTTCTGGCAGGACGTACGCGCAGCAACAAGCTGGTGCATTTTGAAGGACCCAAAGAATTGATCGGTACTTTTGTACAAGTGGAAATCACCGATCCGATGACTTTTTATATTCGGGGCAACCTGCTCTCTGAGCCGGTAGCTGCCAATCAGTAATAGTAATACACACACCAATAAGATGAATGATTTTTTGCACTTAGTGGGGTTACGCCGAGCGTAGCGAAGGTGACGGAATCGATTCTGTAGAAGCGAAGCGTTCGCCTTTGCCTCCGAATTTTCACCTTGAATATGTTCAATCGAAAAAAATTCGGAGACAACAGCGATCAAAAGAACGATCCGACACCGTAGCGGTCACTGAGCAGTCAACTGAGCTAGGGCAACATGAATATTCATCTTATATCATCTCATAGAATGGAGCGATTTCAGTGGCGCAGGAAGAAGTGCAGTACAACCATTATGGAATGCCAACCTACGATACGCGCAATCTGGTCATACGCGACGACATTATGGGAAAAGCCAAAGAATTGGCTGATATGCTCGGAACGAGTGAGGAAGTTAGACAGTTTCAACAGGCTGAAACCAAAATTCGGGATCATGAGCGCATCCAGCAGTTGATTGCAACGATCAAGAAAAAACAAAAAGAGATCGTTGCTTTTGAAAGCTTCAAAAATGTGGAGATGGTCAGCAAAATTGAACAGGAAATTGAAGATCTGCAAAGCGAACTGGACAGTATTCCATTGGTTACGGAATTCCAGCAGAGCCAGAGCGACATCAACTATTTGCTTCAACTAGTGATCTCTGTAATCCGGGATACGGTTTCTGAAAAAGTAAACGTGGAGGCTGGAACGGATTCACCTCCGACCAGTTGCGGTTAAATGACGGAAGGGTGCGGACGCTGTCCGCGCCTTTTTTGACATTAGATAACCGTTAACGTGGAGTGGCTATCGCCAAGTACTCGGAATATAATTCCAAGCAAAGCTCCACGCTGTGGGGTTATTTTGTGTGGCGCAGCTGATTTTTAATGATAAAGGCACATGACATCAAGAGAGCTTGATACGTACAGTGAATAAAGGAGAAATGAATAATGAGTATTTTGGACAAAATGGTGGAAGACGGAGACGGACGATTCTGGGGATTTCTCGGATGTCGTTATATTAAAGGAGACGGCAAAGAAGTACAGATCGCGTTGACAGCAGGCGAACATCATACCAACTCCATGGGGATTATTCATGGGGGTGTATTGACTTCACTGATGGATCAGGCGATGGGTATGGTTGCAACAGCAGCAATGGAAGTGGACGGCTGTGTGACAACGAATCTGAACGTACATTTTCTCGCACCAATGAAACAAGGGGAATTAACGGTGACAGCTACGGTACTGCATCAAGCAGGACGCAGTGTTACGACTCATTCGGAGGTTCGTGATGCATCGGGCACGTTGGGATGTATGGCTACGGCGACATTCCGCATAGCACGCCCTAGAACGTAGCGCACGAATCCTGCGGTTGACAAAAGATATTATTATGTCATAATGAAATTATCAAAATGAAATAGTCGGTGGTGCCCATGAGCGAAAACTACGAACACTTTAATGCAGAGAGCGACGAACAAGCAGCACGTGCTTATAGTTCCAAAAAATATCGTACCCCCGATGGTGTTCCTGCGGATATCGTTATGTTCACCTTGACCAAGCGGGAGCGCAAGACGGTGACGAAGACACTTCCCATTCGGGAACTGAAAGTGATGCTGATCAAGCGCAAAGGCTGGCCTTTTGCAGGCAGATGGGCATTACCCGGTGGATTTTGTCAGGAAAATGAATCCATCTATGGTGCAGCTAAGCGTGAGCTGATGGAAGAGACAGGTGTAGACGGTGGACATCTGGAGTACTTGAATGTATACAGTCAGCCGGGTCGTGACCCGAGGGGCTGGATTATCTCTCACGCATTTTTCGCGCTTGTGGAAGATTGGATGCTGGATCAACGCCAAGCAGCAGATGATGCTGAGGATGTTGGATTGTTCACGATTCAGGAGGCGCTGCAAGAACTGGAGCTGGCCTTTGATCACAGAACAATCATCGAAGATGCTTATCGACGTATCCAACAGCAGATGCTGGAAACGACGATTGCTCGTCAGTTCCTGCCACGTGATTTTACATTAAGTGAATTATATCAGGTTATTCAAAGTGTTGTACCGGATTTTGAAGAACCAAACTTCATTCGCAAGATTACGTCTACCCGCAGCCGTAAAGGCATTGTGGAAGAAGTAAGAGATGAAGAGGGGAACCTGGTGAGTTCCAACCAGTACTCGCAGCGTCCGGCGCAACTATATCGTTTTACAGAACTCGTACCACGACTTTCCATCTATACGTAATAAGGTGTAGATGTGTCAATCTGATTGAATCAGGATCAACCATTTCTGGGCTAAGGGAGTGTTGACGATGAAAGCACTGATTGTCATTGATTTTACGAAGGATTTTGTAACAGGTTCTTTGCCTGTAGGTCAGCCGGCAGTAGAGATTGAAGAGACGATTGCAGCTGTAACCGAGGCCTATTGTAAGAACAAACATGAGGTAATCATGGCTGTGGATCTGCACGAAGAAAATGATCCGTATCACCCGGAGACTGTACTTTTCCCACCTCATAACATCAGAAATACGGAGGGAAGACAGTTATATGGTCGTCTTGCCCAAGTGATGGAAGAACGGAAAACAGATATACAGTGGATGGATAAGACGAGATATAGTGCATTCTGTGGGACCGATCTGGAACTCAGACTGCGTGCACGTGGTATTACGGATATTGCACTGATTGGGGTATGCACGGATATTTGCATATTGCATACCGCAGTGGATGCTTACAATAAAGGTTTTCATATTACGGTATATGAAGATGCCGTTGCCAGCTTTAATCCGGCAGGGCATGAGTGGGCACTTGGACATTTTCGTTCCAGCCTTGGTGCTTCGGTGGTTAAGGCGAGCGAGACAGTCTTGGCTTAATTTACTCCATAGTCATGTTGGTTGACTGTTAGGAACCGGATGAATGTGGTGAATGGTGTATAGAGTTTTTTACGGGAGACTTGTTTGTTTAATACGGATGAACAGAATCATGAAGAATAAGTCTCCTTATGTTAACCCGTGTTTACAGATCAAATCTGGGGACACGAGCGGAAGTCAGAGAGGATGAGACAAATGCAGACAACTAGCCTGGCTTTACATACGGATAAATATCAGATCAATATGATGTACGCCCATTGGGTGAATGGTACTCATAAGCGGAAGGCGGTATTTGAAGCCTATTTCCGTAAGCTTCCTTTTGGCAACGGATATGCGGTATTTGCCGGATTGGAACGCATTGTGAACTATATCAGCCAGCTTCGGTTCACGATGGACGACATCAAATTTTTATCCAAACAAGAGGAAAATTACGATCCGGTCTTTCTGGAAGAGTTGCTCCAGTTTTCATTTCAGGGGACGATTCATTCCATGAAAGAGGGTGCAATTGTTTTCCCTGACGAACCGCTCATTCGGGTAGAAGGCTCCATTATGGAGACTCAATTGGTGGAGACGGCGATACTTAACTTCATGAATTATCAGACGTTGATTGCAACCAAGGCTTCGCGAATCAAACAGGTAGCGCAGCAGGATACGTTGCTCGAATTCGGCACCCGACGTGCGCAGGAAGCGGATGCTGCCATCTGGGGCGCACGTGCCTCGTATGTAGCAGGTTTCGATGCAACGTCTAATATGCTGGCCGGAGAGCGCTTCGGAATCCCAACAGCAGGTACTCATGCCCATTCCTGGGTACAGAGCTTTATGAGCGAACAGGAGGCGTTTGACGTGTATGCCAAAGTGTTGCCTGATCAGGTTACACTGTTGGTTGATACCTTTGACACGTTGAACAGTGGAGTACCTCACGCCATCAAAACAGCCAAGAAGTTAGAGAGCCAAGGCAAAAAGATGAATGCCATTCGTCTCGACAGTGGTGACCTTGCGTACTTGTCGATTCAGGCACGTCAGATGTTGGATGAGGCTGGCTTAGATTATGTGAAAATTGTTGCATCCAATGATTTGGATGAAAATACGATTTTCAACCTAAAGGCTCAAGGAGCACGGATTGATACATGGGGTGTTGGTACACAGTTGATTACCGCTTCTGACCAGCCATCTTTGGGTGGAGTGTACAAACTGGTGGAGCGTGAAGTGGACGGTGCCATGCTGCCTACGATCAAAATATCTGCAAATCCTGAAAAGGTGTCCACTCCTGGTAAAAAGGAAGTGTTTCGGATCATTGATCCGAAACATGGCAAAGCGATTGCAGATTATATCTGCTATCCAGAGGAAGAGCAGCCGCTACAGGGCGGACCGCTCAAGCTGTTCAACCCGCTACACCCTTACCTGAAAAAGACGGTTACCCGCTACGAAGCGGTGAATATGTTGGAGCCAATCTTTGTGAATGGACGTAAAGTGTATGAACTGCCTAATCTGGATGAGATTCGGGCGTACCACCGGGAACAGATGAACCTATTCTGGCCTGAATACCAACGGAAGCTCAACCCGGAGATCTACCGTGTGAACATCAGCCCTGCTGCATGGAATATGAAGCAGAAGCTCATTGCGGAACATGTGAAATCCACAGAGGAATAGTTCACACATAAGAATTACAGAGAGGCATAACCAGTGAGGGATACTGGCTTATGCCTTTTTGATATGATCCGAATGAGATGGACCATTGATGTAAGAAATCTCATGGACAGACTGCCAAGGTAGCAGGCTATACTGGATAATAGTCATTCCCAATTCAAGAGGTTGTAGGGGAAAAGCAGTAATTATTTCTCGGGAAAGCGCAGGAGACGCCAAATTCTGCATCGCATTGTTTCAATCCCGTAGCTGTAGGGGATGAAAGTAAGAGGAGGTGCAGACATGAGGTGGATATTAGGACTGGTCTGGATCGCTTTTATTGCCTATGCATTGTTGTTGGCACCGGGGCAGTCACCTGGAAGTGATCCGATATTCAAAGAACTGATTACAATGCAAAGCAAAGAACCTTGGTTACTTACGGCGTTTTCATGGTTAGGTATTTTCCCGGCAGTTTATGCCTGTATGCTGTTAAGAACATCTGCGAAAGAACGCGGTGGCCGTGTGCCGGCTTGGCCTTTTGTTATCCTTTCTTTCGGACTGGGGGCTTTTGCCCTGCTTCCCTATTATGCATGGTCATCATCCGCAAATAGAGCTTCGGGTTACGGAAGCTTACATTTTGGTCGTCAGCGTGAGTCGGGAATTGGACGGGTAGCTGCCAACAAGCTGACGCATGTAGTCCTTCTGCTGTTGACGCTGGGGACAGCATTTTATGCTGTGACGCAGGGGCGTCCGGATGTATATATGGAAGCCTTCAAGCAATCTGCCTTTGTACATATCATGACGATTGATTTTGTACTTCTGACCTTACTTTCCATGATTGCGATATACAGGGATAATGAAGTGAGTCGACGTTCAGCAGCTTGGAGCGCGGCAGGCATCATCCCTATTGTGGGTCCACTAATCTATCTGTTGACGCTCAGGAGAGACAGAGTTTGATCATCAATATTTGAAGAATTCCTTAGGTAAACGGAGCCGTTAAGCCTGAATGCGAACAATTCATGTGCTTAATGGAAAAATATATAAAATTCTAAAAGAGGAGTGGCTATCGATGAAAAACCATTTTAACGCATATGTTGTTCGTAAAGAAGAACAGGGCGGAGTGAAAGCTGCTATAGAGCAATTGAAGAAGGAAGATCTGCCAAATGGAGATGTAACGGTACAGGTGCAGTATTCCAGTGTCAATTATAAAGACGGTCTCGCTACCCTTGAGAAGGGTGGTGTCGTTCGTGAATACCCCATGGTACCGGGGATTGATCTGGCCGGAACGGTAGAGGAGTCGGTCAGTGGACGTTTTGCACCAGGAGATCGGGTGATCAGTACAGGATTTGAACCTGGTGTATCCCATTACGGAGGGTACAGCGAGTATGCTCGTTTGCGTAGTGAATGGCTGGTGCCTCTGCCACCGGGTCTCAGCGAGAAAGAAGCCATGGCAATTGGAACTGCAGGATTTACGGCTGCACTTTCGGTTGATGCGCTGTTACAGGCTGGAGTGACACCGGAGATGGGCAAGGTTCTGGTTACGGGTGCAACGGGTGGCGTTGGCAGTATGGCAGTTGCCATTCTGGCGAAACTGGGCTTCGAAGTAACAGCCAGTACAGGCAAGAAAGATCAGGAGGAGTCATTGCTCCGAAACTTGGGTGCCTCAGAGGTTATTACTCGTGAAGAAGCTGATGCTCCAGCTAAAGGAGCCATGGGGAAACAGCTATGGGCGGGAGTTGTTGATCCAACAGGAGGACCAGCTCTTGCGGAGCGATTGAAACAGATTCAATACGGAGGTGCGGTAGCGGTATCCGGGTTAACCGGAGGCACAGCTTTTGAATCCACGGTACTTCCGTTTATTTTGCGTGGCATCCAGCTTATGGGTATAGACTCTGTATATTGTCCGATGGAACGTCGGGAACGATTGTGGAAACTGCTCGGCGGAGAATGGAAACCGGAGCGTGCGCTGGAACTGGGAATCCGGGAGATTTCTCTAGACCAATTACCTCATACACTGGAGACGATACTCCAAGGTGGTGCAGTAGGTCGTACGGTGGTCAATACAATATCAGATCTGCCATCCGCATAAGATTCTAAGTCCTTAGACATGCTAATTCTACCTGATTGGGTCACAGTACACGTGGCTGGAAAGGAAGGATTGGCATGTGGTTTGGTAGAAAAGGGCGAAATATAGTTCGAAGAACAATGAAGTCGGTACTTGTAAGTGGAGTGTTGATCACAAGTGTCTGGTCCCTGGTGGCTTGTTCGGCATCATCCATTGAGCAGGAGCGGAAGGTCTACACCCGCGAAGCGACAGATGAAGGAAATATGAGAGCACAGAGTCAAGGACACGGATTAAACGGTGATTTGGTGAGTGAGATCAGTAAGAGTTTTGAAGCAAAAGGCATTCAACTGATGAATAATATGTTTGAAGATGATGGCCATGGTGGGATCTCTTATATGTATTTGTTGAATGGAAGTGGCAGACACATCGTGAAAGTCCATATTTTCAGTGATGCGACAACCCGGGCTGCCAGCATGGAACAAATGTATACTGAGGATCGTGATGAGGCTGTCTTGGAGAATGCACTTGGACGGACAACCATTCGGAGCAAAGGATACGTCTCACTCGTTTATACAGCTTCCGGTGGGGAAAAGGACAAGTATGAACAGGATGTGTTGCAGGTGTTCCAACATGTGCTGGGGCAACTAAAGTAAGTAGAGCGAGATATCCTTCGTACGTTACCCTACAGCTGAAAATAAACCCGAAAAACCCGTCTGATCTTTCAGACGGGTTTATATATTTCACGCATCACATGCCGCAGCTCGGGCAGAATGAGTTTTTCCATGGCCAATTTGACGGCTCCTTTGGAACCCGGCATGGAGAATACTGCTGTGCGTCCAATCGTTCCAGCGACGGCTCTGCTCAGGATGGCAGCGGAACCAATATCTTCGGTGTAACTGAGAAAACGGAAGATCTCACCAAAGCCCGGAAGTTCTTTGTCGAGAAGTGAAGACACCGCTTCGTAGGTTGTATCTCGGGGTGCAATCCCTGTTCCGCCGCTAAGCAACACGGCTTCGATATCATCACGAACAGCTGCATCTTGCAGGATACTTCGAATGTTCTCCGTTTCATCTGGTGTGATGATGTATTCAACGATCTGATAACCCGCTTCATGCAGAAGCTGTTGCATGAGCTGGCCACTGGTGTCAGTGTCTTTAGTGCGTGTGTCCGACACCGTAACAATCATGCACGATACCGTGTCAGGGGCTTCCTGGCGATGTTGTTCCACTGAATTAGTCATGAAACTTCCTCCTTCAATCAACATGTCCTCATAGCATAGACCATCCGTAAGAATCAGGCAATGTACTGGGAAAGAGTTGAACATTATTGCACAACGAATGCGGGATGGTGTACACTCGCTAGATATAGATAGATCAGGTTACAAGAAGGACAATAGAGAGGTGTATACGCATGAATGAAACGATTTTAAAAGAACAATCCATACCTGTATATATATTGTCAGGTTTTTTGGGGAGTGGCAAAACAACACTGCTTGTTCAGTTGATCGAACATTGGCAACAGCAGGGTTTGCGTCCCGCAGTGGTTATGAATGAGTTAGGCGAAGTCAATCTGGATGGTCAGATTGTGGATTCCACCGTTCCGATGACAGAGATGTTAGGTGGATGCATCTGTTGTACCGTACGTGGTGACTTGGGATTGCAACTTGCTGACCTCGTTCAAGAGGAATCCCCGGATGTGATCATCATTGAAGCAACTGGTGCGGCAAATCCAATGGAGATTCTGGATGCGGTAACGGAGACTTCACTTTACATGCGACTGGAACTGAAAAGTCTCATTACTGTTGTGGATGCAGCACATCTGTCTGGCCTGTATCAGGAGCAGAAGGGGCAGACCTTCAAACTAATGCAGGAGCAGATTCGTTGTGCGTCTGTGCTTCTCTTGAACAAAACGGATCGGGTGAGTGCACAGGAACTGAAGGACTTGGAACAGCTCCTGGCAAAATGGAATGGTTTCGCACCTGTAATTCCTACGGTCAAATGTGAGGTAGAGATGGATCTGTTGCTTCGCAGCGGGGCAGACGTACACGTGAGTGATTCAGCTTCTGAAGCAGACAAGCCGGCTCACCAAGAGCATCATGTGCATACGGAAACCTGTGGTACACATGGATGCAGTCATGGTCATGAACATACAGATCATACAGTCCAAGGCGATGATACGAATAATGACGCATCTCATAGCCATGTCCATGCCCACGCTCACGAACATTCCGCTCCTCATGCATCACACGAACATGTCATGGTGTATACGCATTATTTCAGTCATCCGGTGAACAGCGAATCATTTGAACAATTTGTATCTGCTTTGCCACGGGACGTGTATCGAGCAAAAGGCATTTTATCGTTTAGTGACACGGCGAGCCGTTTCTGGTTCCAGTATGCTTACCGTGAATCGGATTACATGAAGATTACACCTCAGGGAGATGTCCCTAATGTTGCTGTGTTTATAGGTGAACATTTTGACCAAACTGTCATTCGTGACCAATTACTGGAATTGGAAGCGATAAAGTAGGTTAGATGATTCAAGATTCCTCCGAACTGGGTATTAAGAAGCTTAGCAAACTTTGCCTGGGAGGTAACTTTAAATGACACAACAACAATATCAACAATGTATCGATGCTTGCCTGGAGTGCATGAATGCTTGCAACGTATGTTACATATCGAGTCTGAAAGAATATGATCTGGTGATGTTGCGTGATTGCATTCGTTTGAATCGGGAATGTGCGGAGATCTGCAGTTTTGCTGCACAAGCGATGACACGTGGAAGTGATTTCATTGCTGAAATATGTGAATTGTGTGTGAAAGCTTGTGAAGCTTGCGCCGCAGAGTGTGGCAAACACCACCATGATCACTGCCAAGCATGTGCAGAGGCTTGCCGCAGATGTGCAGAAGCTTGCCGGTTGATGGCAGCAGTGGCGTAAATATTATTTCACTGGAATATATAATTAAAACCGATAATGACCGTTGTCCCCTAAGGGAAGGCAGTGAACACAGGCATCTGAGACGATGTGCCTATGTGTTGCCTTTCAGTAGGGGATTTTTAATGCAGGTTGCCAAGTCTGATCGTGGTATGTATAATGATGGCAATGAATTGAAACGAAGAATATCAATGATCGGGAGAGTAGCCAGATCCATACATGACAGCGAGCCGGGAGAGGTGGAAGCCGGTATGACATGACCTGAGTGAAACGCACCCGTGAGATGGTTATCCGAAAAGATGTACGTATCCCGATTGGGGATAGGCCATATCTGTCTGAGGGTAACCCGGATTGCGACCGTTATACGCATCGAGCGGAACGAGTTCTGTTGGTATGCATGTTGATGTATACTAAGAGTAGCTGTTCACCTAGAGTGGTACCGCGGGAACTGTTAATTCAGCTCTCGTCTCTTATTTAGAGACGAGAGCTTTTTTGTGTTTATTTTCAGCCAATAATGAATGGATAAGGAGTGTTTGACATGTTGATGAAGCAGGCTGCGGCCGATATTGCCCCTTTAACGGGATTGAATGAAGAAGAGGTTCTGAGATTACTGGAAGTCCCACCACAGGCGGAGATGGGTGATGCAGCATTCCCTTGTTTTGTATTAGCGAAGTCATTAAAGAAAGCACCGGCAGTCATTGCGACCGAGCTCTCAACGGGATTGCAGGCAGCAGGACTTGAAGCGACTCCCGCCGGGCCGTATGTAAATATCCGTTTTAATCGGGAGAAGCTCGCGCCGAATCTGCTGAAAGAACTGGGGGATGCCACATTTGGTAAGCTTCAGATTGGCGAAGGCTCACGTGTTGTGATTGATATGTCTTCCCCTAACATCGCAAAACCCTTCGGAATTGGACATTTGCGTTCTACTGTAATCGGTGCGGCACTGTATCGGTTGTATAACGAAGCGGGTTATACCTCTGTAAGTGTGAATCATCTGGGAGACTGGGGAACCCAGTTTGGCAAGCAGATCGCAGCGTATAAACGGTGGGGCAATGATGAAGCGTTGCAGGCAGACCCTATCCGTACGTCTCTTGAGCTGTATGTGCGTTTCCACGATCAGGCGGAGAATGATCCTTCTCTGGAGATTGAGGCACGGGATTGGTTCCGCAAGCTGGAGCAGGGAGATGATGAAGCACAGCGGTTATGGGCGTTCTTTGTGGAAGTGAGCATGAAGGAATTCAACCGGATGTATGAACGCCTGAATGTACAGTTCGACCATACGCTGGGGGAGAGCTTTTACAATGACAAGATGGGCGCGGTGGTTGAAGAACTCAAGACAAAAGGTTTACTTGAAGAGAGTGATGGAGCACTCGTGGTACGTTTGGAGGACGAGAACATGCCCCCGTGCCTGATTATTAAAAAAGATGGAACAACAATCTATCCTACTCGGGATTTAGCTACGGCAGTCTATCGTCATGAGGTGATGAAGGCAGATCGGTTGTTATACGTGGTCGGAGGCGAGCAGAAGTTACATTTTCGGCAGGTATTTGCGGTCCTATCCCGGATGGGTCATGAATGGTTTGCGAAGTGTGAACATATCCCGTTTGGCTTAATGCGTTTTGAGGGACGGAAAATGTCTACCCGTCGTGGTAAAGTCGTCTTCTTACAGGAAGTATTGGATGAGGCAGTTGCTCGTGCTTTGCAGATTATTCAGGAGAAAAACCCGAATCTGGAGAACCCTCAGAAGGTGGCTGAGGCTGTTGGTGTAGGTGCCATTGTCTTCGGTGATCTGCGTAATAATCGGTTAAACGATGTGGACTTCTCACTGGAAGATGCGGTGAGTTTTGAAGGGGAGACTGGACCTTATGTGCAATACACCCATGCTCGGATTCAAAGTGTGCTTGCCAAGGCAGAAGAGGCGACCCGTATGGAAAATGAAAACCCTTTGACTAAACCCAACCTTGCGGATGGTGAGAATAACACAGTAACCACTCCATCCCTTATCGGAGATACCTCATGGGCATTGCTGAAACTGCTTGGTGAATATCCCGAGTATTTGGAAAAAGCAATTCATCGGAATGAGCCTTCGGTCATTGCCAAATATACAATAGATGTCGCTCAAGCATTCAACCGTTTCTATCACGCCGAACGGATTGCGGATGCGTCATCTGATGTAAGATCCTTCCGGGTGGCATTGACCAAACGGACTGCCGAACGCCTCGCGTACAGTTTACATTTGCTAGGTGTGCAAGCTCCAGAGCGGATGTGATCCCAGGTGATATGGAGTACACGTGGACTTTTCAAAAAAGTCGATCAAGATTTACCAGACTCATTAGGTCGAGGTATGTTGCTTCAACAAGTGAGCAAGCGATTAGGCAGTACTCAGGTACTGAATCAAATTACTCTGGAAGTGAAACAGGGCGAATGTGCTGTACTTGTTGGAAGAAACGGTTCGGGCAAAAGCACGTTGCTACGTATGTTGGCAGGTATTTTGTTACCCGATACAGGATCGATCCAGCGCACAATGAAGGGTTCTGATGGGTATGCAGTAGATGGCCTGCCACGTTTACCATTTACCTCAGGAGAGTACTTGTGGGACATGGGACGGATTCGGGGCATTCGCCCCGAAGTACTGCGTGGGCGGATTAGAGAACTTAGTGAACTTTTATATCTCGATACCGCGATAGATCAGAAGTTACCCTTATTATCCAAGGGCACATTGCAAAAAGTAAATTTGATTCAGGCCCTGTTACCTGGACCGGGTGGACTTTTGCTGCTGGATGAACCGTTATCAGGCTTGGATATTCCAGCTCAAGAGGGCATTGTATCCTTATTGGGGCAATGGAAGGATGAAGGGACATCCATCGTTACAGCATGTCATGAACCGTTGCTTATTGAACGTTTGGCAGACAAGGTGATTGTGTTGAAGAAAGGCGGCGTGCTCCGCTACTGGAGTCGTGAAGATATACTTCAAGCTGGCGAACCCGTTGTACGTATTCAAAGTCTGACGAAAGCTGGAGAGGATCTGGCTAACGATCTATCTATTGTACAACAACCGGAAGTACTGTCTTTAGTTCGTAATACGAGCTCAGGGATATCCAATTCTTGGTTGTGGGATTGGAAAGTGGTTCAACAATCAACAGATGATGTCCTCAGAATGATCCTGGCATCCGGAGGTTCGGTTGTGTCTGTGCAACAGGAAGAAAGTCAATTACATATGGAAAGTCTGCTGGAAGGACAACATCCAGCTGTACATACGAGTCGTGGATGTGTTACAGATCCTGTGGACTTAAGCTCTTCCATGGATGATGCGGGGGGAGAAGCCGAATGATCTATCTGACTTGCTATTTGTTAAGGCATCACATTCGCTCACAGAAATATTTTGCACCGGTTATCTTTTATATCATCGCCATGCTGCTGATCTATTCCTACAAACCCAACCCTATTGCGGACAGTTACAGTGTCACGGCTATGCTGTTATTTCTGGCAGCTGCTTGGCTCGGAGTAATGGTGATGAATACCGAACCTGCAAAGCAGTATCAATTACTTGTCCTTCATGCAGGAAGCAGGCGTAAGGTTGTAACAAGTCAACTCATCTGTGCCTGGATAATGCAATTTATGCTCACCGCAATCACTGTGCTGTATCCCGTGTTCGCGGGAATGTTCGAGAGACAACCCACAGGTGAGGAGTGGATGATGACTTGGTTAGGACATCTGGGGTTATCACTGCTGGGATTAGGCATTAGTGTATTTTTTCAAAAATCGTACATTCCCTTGCTTAGTCGAAGTATGCCTGCCCTCATTATTGTATTATTACTATCGTTTATCCAAGGTTCCTTAAGTGAACGTTTGCCTGAATCGTTAGAATGGCTTGGCCGCATTCTTCCACCAGCCTTTTATCTGGTTCGTGAGATGATGTTATTTGATGAATCGAAGATGGATTCTTTTGTTTCGGTTACGATGTGGACTGTGCTCTATGCATTAGGGTTACTAATCATCCATGTGTGGCTGTCCGGAAGAAGAGATCTGCGGAGTTAGAAGACGCGCTTCCCGATAACTTGAATGTTGCTCTTGGTTTGGTTAGGATAGAGGGACATGGAATGGTTAACATTGTACGGTTGAAGGGGGCGCTCGCATATGCAAAATACAGATATCCAGAATGGTGACATGCTGGACAGCGAACACTCCAGGGAATTGTTTGCCTATTACGGATTGGCAGTGTACTACGGGCAGGCGCTTGAACAGCAGCTGGTCAATCTGATTTTATTAATGAAAATGTCTCAGGGCAAAGCCGTGTCTGAAGAGGATCTGGAAGATCTGTACGAACGAAAGATGAGCAGTTCACTGGGGCAGCTCATTCACGAAGTGCGCCATCATTTTACATTCTCTGAGGAAGAGACTCGCCAGTTGAATGAGTTATGGCAACAACGTAACCGTATTGTACATCATTATTTCAAGGAACGAATTCACGAGACATTCAGTCCGGAAGGACGATCACGTATGATTAAGGAATTGGAGGATTTCAAAGACCGTGCACAGGAGTTGGAGATCCGTCTTCAGCAGTATACGGGTGCATGGATTGCAGAGCTTGGTCTGGATGCCGAATCCGCAGCAGCTCTGCAAACGCTGGAGCGGATGCATACCGAGAGTATGCAGGCAAGGGCTTTGGAAGAGAATGAATGACAAGCAAACGGATAACGAAACGCTGGATATTAAAGACGGTTCTGGCTGTAGTATTGGTTGGAATCTTGTGGACTGTGGTTACTGCAATCCGTATATCTGCATATACGGATGAGGATTCATCCAGGATATCGGATGCTGCAATCATTCTGGGCGCAGCCGTGGCGGGGGATAACCCTTCACCTGTATTTCGCGAACGTATTGAACACGGGATTGAATTATACCGTCAGGGTACCGTTCGTAATCTGCTTTTCACAGGTGGATCAAGTGGTGATGGAGAACATACGGAAGCTGAAGTGGGTCAGAAGTATGCCATCGCACATGGAGTAGATCCTTCGGATATTCGCATAGAGACCAAATCCAGAATTACCGAGGAGAATCTGGTCAATTCAATTCCAATTGGTGAACAGGCCGGTTATCAAACCTATACAATTGTGAGTGATCCGTTACATATGAAACGGGCCATGAAGCTGGCTGCCGGACTGGGTATGGATGCCGTACCTTCTCCGACACGAACAACGGCGTATCGAACCTGGCGCAGCAAGTTTCCTTTTCTCGCAAGAGAGACCGTGATGTACATGGGATATACGATCAAAGGATGGATAGACAATCCGCAGCAGCCATGAGGTTGCACGCGGATTGTTTTTTTGTCTGGACGAAATAAACAGTATAAGAACCTGAATCCCGATGAAAATATAAAAAACCGATCTACACCGCAAACCCTGAGGTAGCTGTGTAGATCGGTTTTTGTTTTGCCGTCGAGTACATCATTTTGATTGGTTACTTAAAGAGCTTTCTGTTTTACTCTGTTATGCATTGCCTCCGGCAAAGGAGGTTGAGGTTGGAATGATCTCACCCGACGGATTCTCGCTGGTTGCACCCGCTGCTTGCGCACCTTGCTGAAGCTGATACATCTTATAATAGCGGCCTTTAAGCTCCATCAGTTCATCATGTGCACCTTGCTCAACGATACGCCCACGATGCAGAACCAGAATCTGATCTGCTGAACGAATGGTGGAGAGACGGTGAGCAATGATGAAGGTGGTACGTCCTTTTTTGAGGACTTCGAGTGCGTTCTGAATCAATGCTTCCGTTTCCGTATCAATATTGGCTGTCGCTTCATCCAAAATGAGGATGGCAGGATCAAACGCCAGTGCACGAGCAAAGGAGATCAACTGACGCTGTCCAGCAGACAATGTGCTTCCTTTTTCGATGACAGGTTCGTCAAAGCCTTGAGGCAGATGAGCCAGGATACGTTCAGCGCCTACATCACGCAGCGCCTGTTCAATTCGTTCACGGGAGATCTTCTCATCGCCGAGACTGACGTTGGAAGCAATGGTGCCTGTGAACAGATACGGGTCCTGCAATACAATCCCCATATGTTCGCGAATCCACTGTTTAGGCAGATCTTTGACATTCTGACCGTCAATCGTGATCTTGCCTTTTTGCGGGTCATAGAACCGGAATAGCAGGTTGATAATTGAGCTTTTACCCGAACCGGTATGACCGACCAGAGCAACCGTCTGACCTTGGGATGCTTTGAATGAGATATTGTTAAGCACATAATCCTTTTTATAGGCAAAGGATACATCGTCGAAGACAACATTCCCTTTGTATCTTGGCATGGAGCCATCCGTTACAGCTTCTCCCTTTTCATCCATCAGCTCAAAGACGCGACCAGCAGATACGAGGGAGGAGTCCAAGTTGGCGAGCTGATTCACCATGCCGGTGATTGGCTGGAACAAGCGCCCCAGAACATCAACGAAGGCATATAGAACACCCAGTGAGATAATACTTGTGCCATCCAGCACACTGGAACCGAAGTACCACAGGACCACCGCAAAGGCAATATTCCGTAATACGTTAACCAGGTTGTGTGAGGTGAAGGCATTCAGGTTCAGCATTTTGTTCTGGTGTTTCATATAGTCATCATTCAGATTTTCGAATTCCTGTTTGGTTTGTTTCTGATGGCGGAATACGCGGATAATGGACATCCCCTGAATGGATTCGTTAATGATTGCATTGATTTCACTCAGTCGGGATCGAATGATCGTGTTGTAGCGAGTAGCGAATTTGCGATAGAGCACAATCCATGTAATGAGCATCGGCACAACGAATAATGAGATTAGACCCAGGCGAACATCAAGCAGGAAGAGTGCGACATACACACCTGTAATCGTGATGATTCCTGAGAAAAAGTTCGAAAGAACAGCAACGAACAGATCCTTGACGGCTTCTGTGTCGTTTGTGACCCGAGATACAACTTTACCTGCGGGCAGGTTATCAAAAAAGTGCACTGGCAGTCGCTGAATATGAGCGTACACATCGTTACGCAGTCTTTGAATGACCTTGTTGGCCGAGGACTGCAGCCAGAATGTTTTACCAAACTCCATAATGACCGAGATCACGAGGAAGATCATGTAATACACAATTAATTGATAGATGCTGGGCATCTCTGGTTTGTAAAAAGCAAACAGTTCACCAGCGGACAGGGGTACTGCCGCATATTGGCCTGTCACTTCACCTGCGCGTGTAACTGTGAGGGTTCCATCCGCATATGTGCGGTCCCCATCAGGTGCATTGACCGGTTCGTTTACAAAATAAAAACTTCTGCCGGCTTGTAATACCCGCACTTCGGAACCTTTGTTTTCATCCGGTTCGAACAAGCCTTCGCGTTTGTAGTTCTTACCGTTGTAGACTGCGGCTTCATCTGAAGCTGTCGTCTCATAGAAAGGCTGCTCAATCGCGAGCAAGTGATTGTCGATCATGGATTTGGCGATGAACGGCCCGGCAAGCTCGGCCGCAACACCAATAGTAAGCATAATTAATGCAGCGATAAATGTTCCTTTGGCTTTCAAGGCGTAATCAAGCAGCCTTTTGCCTGTATTAGACTTCAATGAATTGACCTCCTACGTGGACAGATTGGACTCGACCTGTTGCCGTTCATACTGTTCACGGTACCAGCCGTTCATGGCTAACAATTCCTGGTGAGTGCCTTCTTCCGTAATTTTCCCGTGCTCCAGTACGATGATTCGGTCAGCATGTTCAATAGCAGACAGGCGATGAGTCGAGATCAGCGTGGTTTTGCCCGAGCGTTTGTTGCGTATATTTTCAATGATTTTGGCTTCAGTACGTGCATCGACAGCAGATAAGGCATCATCCAGGATCAGAATATCAGGATTGGCAATAAAGGCACGCGCCAGCGATACCCGCTGTTTCTGTCCACCGGACAGAGAGATTCCTTTTTCACCAACGAGTGTATCCAGTCCATCGGACAAGGTTCCCAGATCCCCGTCAAAAGCGGCGGTACGAATGGCTTCCATGATGACTTCATCACTGGCCCCAGGTTGACCAAATTGAATGTTTTGACGAACTGATTTGGAGAACAGAACTTGTTCCTGTGGTACGTACCCAATCCAGCTGTGCAAGTCATCTTTGGCGATATCCTGAATTGGATGACCCGAGATGCTTAATGTGCCCGAACCGGCAGGGTATTCATGAAGCAGTTGTTTGAGCAAAGTAGACTTACCGCTACCCGTACGACCCACAACACCTAATGTTTGACCCCGTCGCAGCGAAAAGCTGATATGACTGAGATTGTCGACAGTGGAACTTGGGTAACGGAATGTAACATCCTGCATCGCAATTTCTTCCGGATTCGTAACGTGAGCAGGTTGCTCCACATCTTGTACGGCAGGTTCTACCGATAAAGTCTCGTTGACCCGATCAAGCGAAGCGCTACCACGTTGCATCAGGTTAATTAATTCACCGATGGCAAACATGGGCCAGATCATCATCCCCAGGTACATGTTAAACGATACGAGATCCCCCAGGGTAATTTCATTATGGAATACAAGATATATGCCGTAGGCAAGTGCAATCACATAACTGAGTCCAACGAAGAGGCGGATGGTGGGTTCAAATAGGGCATCCATTCTGGCAACAGCCAGATTTTTGCGATACACATCCTCGGTCACGTCGGCGAACCGTTTCTCGTCCAGACGTTCCTGCACATAAGCACGCACGACACGAATCCCGGCGATGGATTCCAGCACCTGGTCGTTCATATCTCCGAATGCATCCTGTGCCAGGGTGTAACGTTGATGTACAGCTTTACCATAGATCATCATGGCAATGGCGATAAAAGGTAATGGCAGGATTGCCGCCAGGGTCAGTTTCCAACTGACCAGGAAACCCATCGCGAACAATACGGTGGCCAGAAAGGCTGTAGAGTCTGTTAAGGTCAGCATGCCGAAGCCTGCTGTAGTGGCAATGGAACGAAGATCATTGGTGGCCCGAGCCATCAGATCTCCTGTTCTGTTTTTCTCAAAAAAGGGAGGAGTCATCCGTAACAAGTGGTCCATAAAGCGTGAACGAAGCAGCCGTTCCACCAGATTGGCACCACCAAACAGTTTGTGCATCCAAACGTATGTAACCAGATAGATAATGATGACCGTTCCTAGAATAAGCAAAATATAACGCGTAAGTGAGGTGCCGGTAATGGAACCGCGCACAATCTCGTCGATGGCATTACCAAGAAGACGGGGAGGCAGCAGTTCGGCAATGCCCACCAGAATAAGCAAGATGACACCGGTTAGGTATCGTTTGCGTTCCAGCCGGAAGAACCAGGCCAGGTTTTTAAGTACAGAGAACAAGTGTTATCCCTTCCTTTCGATGTCCGAGAAATGCAAATTCCGTTCATGAATGCCGAAATGTACCCACAAAAAAAGACATACCGCACGCAGGCGGTATGTCTTCATATAATCATACGGCAGCATGGCTCAGAGAACAGAGCCGTCACCATATATAAGTTCGATTGTGAGTATACATCACAGAGGTTCTAATGAAAGATCGCCTGTCATGCCGACTTATGAACGGAATAATGATTTCGGGTGTGCTCCGGTATTTAGTTGTGTGCTCAATTGACCAATCATATGTTTGTTAAACACCGTAATCACCCTTTCTTTTTTTGGAAATAAATACAATGTAGACCTCGTATGTTTGCATCTTAACACCGGCTTTTACAATCTGTCAAACATTTTTCACAACTTAATTTGTCTTTATATGCTCTCTCGGGTTTGTATTCAAGTCCCTGTCGAGATATGATGGAACATATATATACAGAAGGAGCTGACACCAAATGAGTACCATACATGTATCCGATCAAGCTGCTCGCTGGTACAAGGAAGAACTGAATTTGAACGAGGGAGACAGCATCCGTTTTTTTGCCCGTTATAGCTCTGGTGGAGGTCTTCACCCTGGATTTTCGTTAGGTATCGCTGTGGAGAAACCAAGACATCCTGCGGATCAAACCGAAGTGTCGGGGATTCAATTCTTTATGGAAGATCACGATTATTGGTATCTGAAAGGGCACCAACTGCATGTGGATATCGTTGATGAAGGTCAAGATATCGAATACCGTTATACCGAAGTCTAATACTTGAAGTATTCTGCTAAGCAATAGATGGATTACAGGTCGCCACCGGCTTCCGAGTAGGAGGAGGGGATAAGCAGTGAATCTGCCACCACGAGATTTGGCCCAGTATATCGCAAAACGCTCTCATATTGTTGTAAAAGCGGCGGTGCGGGCTGAGAACGAACAAGGTGAATTACTGCTGATTCAGCATGCTGAACATGGTCACTGGCGGTTGCCATCAGGTGAGATGCGCCCGGGTGAGGCTATTGAAGATGCTGCACATCGGGAGTTATGGGAAGAGACAGGTTGGACTGCTGATACCATGACACTGGAAGGTCTCTATTCGGGGCCTGACCTTCGGTATTTGCATTCAAGCGGAGATGAAGAGTATTATGTCATTGCCCTGTTCCGGACAGTGATCATTCAGGATGACCTTGTGGAGTCGCGTGTAAATAGTGATGCAGGTCTGAAGTTTTTTGCTTTGGAGTCGTTACCACCTCTGAATCAGATTAGCCGAATCCTGTTAGCGCGGGATAATGCAGAATAAAATAAGTGTTGACGCAAAAAAAATGACCTTGGCATGCACGATAAAGTGGATGCCAAGGTCATTTTTCTTAAAAATCCGATTCACGTGCTCAGAGCATGAATTACACCTGATCCAGTGGTTCATCATCCATCGCAAAATCAAAATCATCAATATCAAATACCTGTACAGGTGATTCAGACTCAATGATGCGTGCAATCAGTTCAACCTGATCGGTGAGAATTGGGATACTCAGGCGCTGAGATGTCAGCAGCAGTTCGGTCTCAATGGGATCGAAATACTCCCCGTACTGTGCCGTATCTATTGCATTGATAATGGCAATGGATACTTGGTCACCAAATAAAATGGAGGGGCTTTTGGCCCATGGAACAAGTAACGCACGCTCTATTTTTTTCTTATTCAGCGGTTCCTCAAAATAAGAAATCATTTCATTGATTTTGGATTTCACATGCTGATCATCTGCCGGGTTATCCATCATGGGATCAGGACTGGTCTGGAATTCATATAGCTCAAGGATGGTGGTATAAGGAACAATATATTCAACAGGCGCGGGCGGCGCTAACAATTGACCGTAAATGGCCACCATCACGGCTTCTGTAATAAACTGACGTGACATGGTTCCTGAATCCTCCTGCGCCATTAATAGTTGCAAAGTGAATCTATACGTTTATGCAACAGCATAACCACAATATGGATTATTCTGCTGTAGACTCGTGTACATAATTTGCATGAATAGAAGTATATCACACAACGGTGGGAAATACAGCCAATCTGCATAGCATGTCAGGTCACAACCTTCACAACTTGAATCAGGATTTGCCCAGCAGCAATGATAAAATTCCCGCCGCAATCAATGGACCCACAGGTACACCCTTGAATAGGGCAACCCCAAGTACCGTTCCGATTAACAGCCCTGCAACGACAGTTGGCTGTGTACCCATCAACGTAGCGCCACGTCCTCCGAGATATGCCACCAGTAATCCTACGCCAATGGCGAGCAGTGATTTCCAGTGCAGGAAAGACTCGCCGATCGTCTGCAGACTCATCTTGCCACTGGCAAGAGGTGCCATCACGCCAATGGTCAGAATGATAATGCCCAGTGTAAGTCCGTATTTTTCAAGCCATGGAAATGCCTGGTTCAGGTTCAGGACTCGTAGCAACAACAGAAATACCATCGCTACGGTCACAGGTGTGTTACTGCTGATAATCCCGAGAGCTGCAAATACGAGCAACAGCAGGGAAGTCATATCCATTGTTTTCATTTCCCTTCAGTCTGTCCACGTTGTTTGCTAACGATATGTTCCGCAATGTAACGTCCATGCCAGCGCCCGGATTCAATAAAGACTTCATTGGCATTACGACCCGAAGCGATGACTCCACCTACATATACACCAGGTACGCTGCTTTCCATCGTTTGTGCATCATATAGAGGTTTATCCATATCATCAGACATCTCCACACCTACCGACGTGAGTAGTTGACGATCTGGACGGAAACCGGTCATTGCCAGTACGAAGTCATTATCCAGTTCCCGAGTGGAGCCATCCGTGTGTATCAGACGAATCGAATCATCGAGTATTTCATTCACGCGTGATTCCAGGTGGAGTGTGATATGACCTTTTGTCACCATGCTCTCGAATAGCGGGCGTACCCATGGTTTAATATGCTGGGACAGACCACTGCCGCGATAAACCATATCAATATGTGCTCCGACCCGAACCAGTTCCATGGCCGCATCCACGGCTGAGTTGCTTCCGCCAATAATGGCGACACGTGTACGGGTATAAGGGTGGGCTTCCCGGAAGTAGTGGGTTACCTTATCTTTATCTTCTCCAGGGATGCCCAGATAGTTAGGATGGTCAAAATAACCGGTAGCTACAACTACATTGCGTCCAACATGTACGATGGCTTCCCCGCGGCGATTGAGCGTATGTACCTCAAACGTACCATCATCCTTGCGTTTAATTTCACGGGCTTCCTCATAGTTATGAACACGCAGACCAAAATGTTCGGCTACCCTGCGATAATAGGCAAGTGCTTCATAACGAAACGGTTTATCATTAGGTGTGCTGAACGGAACGTTTCCGATCTCAAGCAGCGGGGCTGTGCTGAAAAACTGCATATGGGTTGGATACAGATAAATAGATTGAACGATATTGTATTTCTCAACGATCACAGCGGACAGTCCCAGCCGCTCACATTCAATGGCAGCAGACAGACCGCATGGGCCTCCGCCGATAATAATGACATCTTCCATGTTCTTAATCCTCCTTATTTCAAGCAATATAATCCTACCGTAAATAACGAGCCAATGCCAGTTCAAGCGTGGAGTTTAATTAGACAAGCTTACTTGAATCTAAAGGAGTTGACGTGCAAAGAAGAAAAGACTAATATCAAATTAGATATATATCTAAACGAAAGCGAGATGAACGATGATGCAGCTGGAGAAAATTGTGGCTTATCATAAAGCGTTGGCTGACCCGACCCGGCTTCGCATGCTACTGTTGTTGGCACAGGGTGAACTGCACGGACAGGCACTGGCCGAGCGGCTGAATCTGTCACAGCCAACCGTGACACATCATGCATCCAAGCTGAGAGAGGCGGCGCTGATTAAGGAACGACGGGAGAAAAATACAGTGTATTTCACACTCAATCCTTCGTTTATCCGCGAGAATGCACAGGCTTCGGTTGACTTTATCTTTGAGCGAGAGGAGGTGGCAGATATGAGTGATGTGAACGAAACATTGAAAGCGTCGGTCATGAGAAATTTTTTCTCCAAAGATGGACGACTGCGTCAGATTCCGGCTCAATACAAGAAAAAACTGATTGTACTTGGTCATCTGGTCGAGCAGCTTGAATTTGGTCGGAAGTATACGGAGAAAGAAATCAATACATTTATAAAGCAATACCATGAAGACTTTGCCACGATTCGGCGGGAATTTATCATGCATCAGTTCATGTATCGGGAAGAGGAAATCTATGAATTGAATCCGAAGGAAATGTGGACACGCTGGGATCAGGTCAAATAGAGTAGGCTGGTGGTAAAAATAGTTTGGGCTTGACAACTGTAAAGCTCAGTGTGTAACATAATGGATAATTCTACAAGGGAGGCGAATGTTTATGACAAACTTAAATGCAGTATACGTTAATTTGAATATGAACAGCGTCTCCGGAACGGATCAAAGCATGTAATTTTGCGTTGGCTGGATAGCAGTATCCATTGTAACGTGAAGTATTGCATGCTCAGATGAAGCCACGGGTGACGCACCCGTGGCTTTTTTGTTTGCCGATAAAAGGGTGTTCCTGAATTGTTTATATCGAAGGGTTAAGTATTTTATCCGGTAGATCTACAAGAAGGGATGATCTTTGATTCGGCTAACTACTTATTGCCACGGGTGTATTTCTACTCGTGGTTTTTTGTTTTGATCTGAACCGGAGATGATTGTTCACTCGGCTTGAACGAAGTAAACAACTTATTTTGGGAGGAATTTTTATTTTAGATAACCATATTAAGAAGTACGGCTGGTCTGCAAAGTGGCAGGAACTGTGGCAAGAGACAGGGATGGAAGAGCAGGAGAAAAAGCCAGCCAGAATTATCGCAGACCATGGACATCTGCAACGTTTGATTACAGAAGAGGGCGAATGCTGGGGAAGAATTTCGGGCCGAATGCGTCATGATAGTCTGGAGACCAGCTTGGTACCAGCGGTTGGAGATTGGGTGGCCATTACAGGTCAGGCAGGTGAAGAAGCAATTATTCACAATCTGGTGCCCCGTCGGAGCAGGGTATCGAGACAGGCGGCAGGTCCGGTGACCAAGGAACAATTAATCGCCGCAAACGTAGATACACTATTAATCGTGGCTGCACTTAATCATGATTTCAATCTTAGACGACTCGAAAGGTACGTGATGATGGCTTGGAATGGTGGCGTAAGGCCGGTCATTGTCTTGAGCAAAAGTGATCTGTGCAGCAATGTGGAAGAACAGATCCGATGTGTAGAAGGAATTGCTCCAGGCGTTGAAGTGCTTGCGATATCTGCAGTGGAGGGTCAAGGTAAATCCTTACTGGAACGATATTTGCAGCCAGGGCTGACTGTTGCGCTCACAGGATCTTCTGGCAGTGGCAAGTCTACGCTGGTGAACTGGATGATGGGTGAGGATGTGCAGCTTACGCAATCCGTCCGCGAGGGAGACAGCCGTGGGAGACATACGACAACACACCGGGAGATGTTTGTACTTCCACAGGGAGCCGTATTGATCGATACTCCAGGAATGCGCGAGCTTAATCTCTGGGATGAGGGCCATGACGGGCTGTCACATGCGTTTGGAGAAATTGAAGAACTTGCCGCCACGTGCAGATTTCTGGATTGCAGTCATACACGGGAAGCTGGATGTGCAGTGAAAGAGGCCATACAGGACGGTTCATTGGATGAAAAAAGGCTGAATAATTATCTGAAAATGCAGAAGGAATTGCAATATCAGCAGCGCAAGGAAGAAGTGGCATCCAGAAGGCGTACCGCTTCCAGCAAACCGGCCAATAGTCGCAAATCCAAGCACTCCCGTAGTGTGAAAGAGTGGGAGGAAGCCTGAAATCAGGCGGGCATCATCCGGTATCTTGCATAAGATAGGTCAGGAGGGATGTCATTATGCCAGATTACAGGATTATTGTAGATCTGTCTGACCACATGTTATATCTTCTGGATGGCAATCAGGTGATTAAGGGCTATCCCGTAGCCACCGGCAAGATGCTCACGCAGACTCCAAGCGGAGAGTTCACTATTATTAACAAACAATCGAATCCAGGTGGGCCATTTGGCGTGTTCTGGATGGGACTGTCTGCTCCCCACTATGGCATACACGGTACCAATGAGCCTTGGTCTATTGGCAAATCCGTCTCCCATGGTTGTATACGCATGTACAACTCGGATGTACTGGATCTGTCTTCCAAGGTATCTGTAGGCACGAGGGTAACGATCCGGCCGTAGGGCCGGATTTTACTTTATAAGAGGTGCTTAAATGGATCAATTTGGAATTATAGAAAGAAGAACGTATAATATGGTAAAGCTACGGCAGTTACGAGAGAAAGCGAGTGATAGCTATGCTGATCAGGCGGGCGCGTGAAGGGGATGCGCAGGGGATAGCCCATGTACATACGGAGAGTTGGAAAACAACATATCGGGGAATTGTGCCTGACGATTTTTTGGATCATTTGACTATAGAATCAAGATTGTCTCAGTGGGAGAAGACCATTCGTTCTGGCGAAAAGGATCAGATCCTGGTGGTAGCTGAACAGGATCATGGGAACATTGTCGGATTTGCTTGTGGGGGTAAGGAGCGTGAAGGCAAATTACCTTATGATGGAGAGTTGTACGCTATATATTTGCTGAAGGAAGTACAACAAACGGGGATAGGTCAACAACTGGTGACACATGTCGTTCATCATCTGCAGACCCATAATATGAAACGTTTGATCATATGGGCTTTGGAGCGTAATTCAGCTTGCCGCTTCTATGAAAAGATGGGAGGCACTCCAGTCCAAACACAGTCCCTCCGCATTGGTGGTCAAGATCTGATCGAAGTTGGCTACGGATGGGAAGACTTGAGCCTCTTTGGAGAGGAGAGCCTGCCTGACTGTTGAAAGACGTGCAGATGGTGAGAGAATAGTGTGGAATGTATTGTTTCCCTTAAGCTTGAATGGAAAAGTTAATTCAGGTCTGCACGTTTGCGTAATTCTGAACAAGGTTAATGATGTATTACACTGTTTTGCAGGTGTGACATTTAATCTTGATCAGGAGGCGTATTCAGATGACTTTAATGGAAACCGAACATACAACATGGACGAAACAATATATTAATGGCCAATGGGTAGATGGTTCCGGCGAGAAAACAATGGAGAATATCAATCCTTATACGGGAGAAGTTATTGCCACATGGCGCTCTTCCAATAAGAAAGACATAGATAAGGCTTATGAGTCAGCTCAGAAAAATTCGATTGAATGGGCGAAGTCATTACCTGCTGCGAAAGAAGAGGTATTGCGTAAAGTTTCATCCCTGATGACAGAGCGAAAAGAGGAAATCATACAACTGTTGATCACGGAATCCGGGAGTACCCGAATCAAATCGGAGGCGGAGTTTGCAGCGGCTAAACGGATTGTGGATGAAGCAGCATCTTTTCCTTATCGCATGAAGGGTGAGATCATCCCGTCCAACACACCTGGCAAAGAGAATCGTGTGGTTCGTGAGCCGAAGGGAGTGATTGGTGTTATCGGGCCATGGAACTTCCCTTTGCATCTATGCCTTCGATCTGTAGCTCCAGCGATTGCTCTTGGTAATGGTATGGTGATTAAACCAGCATCGGACACTCCGATTACGGCAGGCTGGCTTATTGCCGATTTGTTCGAACAGGCCGGTCTGCCTGAGGGCGTGCTAAATGTCGTTGCCGGAAGTGGCAGCGAGATCGGGGATTACTTTGTCGCTCATCCGGTTCCCAAAGTAATTTCATTTACGGGTTCCACAGAAGTTGGACAAGGGATCGGTAAACTGGCGGGTGAACATTTAAAAGAAACGGCATTGGAACTTGGCGGCAACAACGCCATGGTTGTGCTGGAAGATGCGGACATTGAACGTGCTGCCGAAGCGGCGGTCTTTGGCAAGTTTCTGCATCAGGGACAAATCTGCATGGCTCTGAATCGTATCATTGTGCATGCCGATATTTACGACCAATTTGTCGAATCATTTGTTGCCAAAACGAAAAATGTCCAGGCAGGTGATCCGGCGGATGCCAAAACACTCGTGGGTCCTCTCATTCGGGAAAAAGAGGTAACACGATTGCTGGAGCTTGTGAACAAAGCCAAGGCCGAAGGCGCAAGGTTATTGCTCGGGGGGACCAGTAAAGGCAGTGTGCTGTCTCCTACTGTACTTGCCGATGTTAAACCTGAACAAGATATCGTGCAGCAGGAATTATTTGGCCCAGTGGCAGTGATTATGAAGGCTCAAGATGAGCAGGAAGCTGTACGTTTGGCGAATGATACTCCTTATGGACTTAGTGGTTCCGTATTCACCAAAGATCTGAATCGAGGATATCAGGTTGCCCAGCGCATTGAATCGGGTATGGTGCATGTAAATGATCAGTCTGTGAACGATGAAGCGCATGTGATGTTTGGCGGTGAAAAAGCTTCAGGGATTGGACGTTTCGGTGGGGATTGGGCCATTGAGAAGTTTACACGTACGCGTTGGATCAGCATTCAGCACCAATATCGGGAATATCCGGGAGTGAAATAAGTCGAAAAAGAGTAAATTAGCAGGGGCATTTATGAATGATTAGAGTGGGTTACAAAAAGATCGACAAATCATGCGAAAGTCCGTCTCCAGCTTGGTGGGACGGGCTTTTTGTACAATTTTACACCTCAGCAAAATACGGCTTAATATAAGAGCGGAAAAGCTGTTTGGGGCTGACGCTATCTGGTTATTTATGGATACACGGAAGAATCGATCCGTAAATCCAATGGCAAAGGGGCTTAAATTCATGTCCATTGACCGCTTTATTCTGAGGAAACTGAATACCTGTCAGGAAGAACATACACGTGCCAATTTGGTTCGGCTGTTTGTCATTCGTATTCGTAAAGCCGAGATTGCGGAAGAACATGATGCCGCCTATGTCCTGAGCAAAATGCACTGAGTGATGGCTGATAATAATTGCGATCCGCTGTTAACGTGTATACAACTCAAAAAAAGGAAGCTTGTCTATAACGACAGCTTCCTTTTTCATGTCTTGTAATGAATGTGTCTTGGTTGACTCCCTTTAATATAACGATAAAGCAAGGGAGTCGTTTTCACTTCGACTGTGGAGAATGGCTTCTCCATTAACAATCTCAATACTAATTAAAGAATGCAGACATTTTTGAATGGCGCGTTTACCGTTGCTAATTTTATGCTCAAGAGCACTGCTAAGCAATCTTAATGTCTTCTGCATAGGTTGTTTGTTTTCTTGATTAAAATATACAGGGATTGATTTGTTTTGAAAGGTTATTAGGGTTCTCACTTGAAATCACCTCACGGTTGTTATTTCATACAGCTAATATTAAATTCCAATGCTTAAAATTACCTTAAAATCAGCTTATGAAAACATAAAGGTGGGTAATGTTTGAAAAGTGTTCACAATTCAATTGTGAGCGAAGGAATAAAAGTCCTGAAAATCGTAACTTAATTACCATTTAAATGGAACGAAAAACGATGATTTTCGTATCCTCGCAATATTTAATTGCATAACTGCCACGAAAGTTCTGAGTCAAATGTACGATATTTTAATATATACGTGGGTCATATGTAACAAAATTACAGGTGGTACATTGCAAACAGGGTGTTTATGTAAGAAAATAGGGTTGATATAACGATTCATTCTCTTTTTTTTGATTTAATCTGACATTAGGACAATTTACATATGAGACCATGGGAGGGATTCGGATGATTCTAACCGTGTATTCCGGCCGCGAGGAAGGAGAATGGTTCGACATCGATGTTCCGGACGAATGTACCATTGAACATTTGAAGACATTACTCGGCGTTCGCATTTTTGGACAGGCACCGGGTGACGGCATTCAGTACATCCTAGAAGCCAAGTTTCCGGAAGGTCTGTGGTTCTCTCCGCAGAACGCACAGCAGTTAATGGAAACAGGGCTGCGACAAGGCAGTTGCGTACGTGTCCAGCGGGCTTTTTCAACAACTTCGGAAGAAGCGCCTGTATATGGAAGACGTTCATTGTTTCAGCAGGACAGCAACGAATAGGGCTTTTGAACGTATACATTCATTATTGAACGAACTAAAGGAGGTCTTCTCTTCGTGAATGTGTTATATCAGCGTTCTCCAAGAATGACACCGGTTCTCAAGGAAGAGAGACTCGAAATACTCAGGCCTCCAACAGAACCGAGCAAACCCACGTTTTCCATGATATCCATTATTGTGCCGATCATGATGACCATGGTCAGCATTGGTTTCTACGTATATATCAATATGACCGGCAAAATGAATAACAGCAATTATATGATGTTTCAGATGATGACGGTCATGATGATGCTTACTTCTTACACCATTCCATTCTTCGTGTATCTGAGCAACAAGAAATCATATCGCAAAAAATTGGAAGAACGAAAAATAATGTATCTTGCCCAACTGGACAAACACCGGGAAGAACTGAAAGAAGCTCAGGCGGAGCAAGTGAAGAGTCTGTACGAAATTCATGGTGATCCGGGTGTGTGTCTTCAAGTGGTGAAGAACCGGAACAGTTCCTTGTGGGAGCGTTCACCAGAGGATGATGATTTCCTTCAGGTGCGCATTGGTACGGGAGAGATTCCATTCCGCATCAAACTTCAGGTTCCGCGTATTGATGGTTATGAGAAGGATGAGCTGATTGAAGCGGCCCATGAACTTGCGGCTGAATTCCAGACGGTACCGGATGCTTCCATTACATTGCCTTTGTTCCAATCGAAGGTTATGGGACTTGTCGGTGATCGGGAGGAAGTGCTTGCTTCCCTGCGAGTCATCATCTCACAACTGACGGTACGCCATTCCCCGGATGAACTGAAGCTTGCTGCTTTCTATGAAGAAAAGGACAGCAAGGAATGGGACTGGCTTCGCTGGATGCCCCATATCTGGGATGAAGACCAGGGACAACGCTATATGGCCGACAGGCACAGCGGTGCGCATCAATTGGCGGACAGCTTGTTTTCCGTGTTGAACCGGCGCCGTAACAATAAGGAAGACCGCTACAAGAAAAGCGTACAAACGCCGTGTTACGTTGTGATTCTCTCCGATACGCAATTGATTGAAGAAGAACCGTTGCTTCCGCTGCTGCTGGAGTCGGCTCATGACATTGATGTATGCACCATCATACTGGCTAATCGCAAGGAGTCTCTACCGATGCATTGTCAGTTGATTATGGATGCCTCCAAAGGCAAAGGGGTGTATATCAAAAAAACGGAAGATGCGGATGTTATTCAACAAACGTACAAGCCTGATGTGATCTCGAAAGAGATGGCAGAGGCGCTTTCCCGTTATATGTCACCGATCCGGTTGAAGCGGTCATCTGCTTCGGATATCCCGCAAGTGCTTCCGTTATTCGATATGCTGAGTACATCACGCGTGGAAGATCTGGATGTGGTGTCCAGGTGGGGACAGACGAGATATCCTGATACGCTGCCTGTACCAATGGGTGTACGCGCTGGCGGCAAAAAAATAGCGATAAACCTGCATGACAAAATTGAACGTCAGGGTCATGGTCCCCATGGTCTGATTGCAGGTACAACTGGTTCAGGTAAAAGTGAAGTTATCCAGTCCATCGTAGCTTCACTGGCTGCTGAATTCCATCCCCATGATCTGGCGTTTATGTTGATTGACTATAAAGGTGGCGGGATGTCCAACACATTTGTTGATCTGCCTCATGTGGTAGGGACGATCACCAATCTGGATGGGAATCTGATCGAGCGGGCGAATATCTCACTTCGTGCCGAACTGGTCAGAAGGCAAAAGATATTAAATGATGCGGGAAATCTCCAGCATATTGATGAATATTACAAAATTCTGCGTTCCAGGCATGAACAGCCACTGCCACATCTGGTTATTATCATTGACGAGTTTGCTCAATTGAAACGGGACCAGCCGGAGTTCATGGATGAATTGATCAGTATCGCGGCCATTGGCCGGACACTAGGGGTTCATCTAATTCTGGCAACCCAAAAGCCAGCTGGTGTTGTGGACGATAAAATATGGAGTAATTCGCGCTTCCGGATCTGCCTTCGCGTACAGAGTGAGGGAGATAGCAGGGACATGATCAAGATTCCAAATGCTGCCTGGATTACAAAGCCTGGTCGTGGATATTTCCAGGTTGGTAGTGATGAAGTGTTTGAAGAAATGCAATTCGCCTGGAGTGGTGCACCTTATAACCAGCAGGAGGATTCAACGACGGTATTGCCCGTTATGGAAGTGCGCCTGAACGGTAAGCGGGAACCTCTGTTAACTGGTGAGCGCAGAGCCGTTCTCAAAGGGGAAGATGTTCCGAAACAGCTTCAGGTATTTATTGATTATGTTGCGCAGTCTGCAGCGGATGCGGGTATCCGTCGTTTGCCAGGTCCATGGTTGCCACCTTTACCAGATACACTGGAATGGGAAGGTCTTCAGGACTGGCAGGAAGAAGAGAATCGCGATTTGCTGCTTGATGGCGGAGCGAGTGGTCTGAAACCACTGGTTGGTTTGCTGGATGATCTCCCGAATCAGCGCCAACAACCGCTCGCATTGCCTGTGGATCAAGGGCATCTGGTCGTGTACGGCATGCCAGGACTGGGCAAAACAACATTTGTTCAGACCTTGCTTATGTCTCTGGCCCGTTCCCATAGAACTGAACCTTGGCATGGTTACATTATTGATATGGGCCGTATGATGAAAGACTTTGCAGCACTACCTCAGATCGGTGGCGTGATGATGGCTGAAGAGGAAGACCGGATCAAGCGGTTATTCCGCTATATTCTTAAGCTGTCAGCACAACGCAAAGATATCATCTCGGAGGCGGGTGTTAAAACGATTTCGGCGTACCGCCGTTCAGCTCACGCGGCAGTCCCGCAGGTTGTGGTCGTTATCGATGGTTATCTTTCATTCCGCAATGCCTATCCGGAAGAAAATGAACTTCTGGAAACGATCCTGCGTGAAGGCGGAAGTCTGGGTATCACCTTTGTGCTTACTGCGAATCGGGTAACAGATGTATTTGAAAAATTCAGAAGTAATATTCCCAATGCGGTTTCATTTGAGTTATCCGATCCAAGCGATTATTATTATGCCGTGGGGAGACCTTCCAAGGCACCAAGCCAACTCCCGCCAGGAAGAGGTCTGGTCAAAGGGCAAGTTCCTCCATTAATGTTCCAGGCGGCATTACCTTCTTCCGGGGCAGATGAGGGCAAGCGTTCATCTGCACTGCGCCGTACGATTGCTGAGATTCGCCAAGGCTGGACAGGGGAAGAAGCGCCGCAGATTGCTCCACTTCCGGAAGAGATCAAACTGAAAGATCTGCTCATTCGGACAGGATCATATGGTCAGGCTTGGGATACATCGTCTGTAACTGTCCCTGTGGGACTGCTTACGGATGATCTGGAACCATTCGAGCTTAATCTGCGTGAAGGTCCGCATTTCATGGTAACGAGTCCGATGGAAGGCGGCAAAACGACTTTTTTATTGACATGGATGTTATCACTGGCTTATCATGCTTCTCCGGAAGATGTGCAAATATACACAGTAGATATGCGTTATGGCTCAGGTGGGTTGGGGGAAATCAGCAGTTTGCCCCATGTCCGTGGACATGTGTCGCGAGAAGAACAGCTTGCACCTGTGATTCAACAGTTGTACGATGAAGTTCTGAAAAGAGGCGAGATTTCCGGTGGACCGGAACTTGTGCTTGTCATCGACGATGCGGACACCTTGTCCAAGCAGTTAAACGATTTTAATGTAAAAGATCAATTGGGAGCGATTGTTCGTCAAGGAAGGGATCGCGGTGTACACGTGATTCTGTCCGGGGTTCCGGCAGACTTCCCAACCTTTGGTTCTGACTGGGTAACGGATGTGAAGGCTTCCCAGAGCGGAATGCTGTTCGGGACTTTAGACCCTAATGATCTCTCGTTCTTCCGTATACCTTATTCCGAATCTGGAGGTAGTACAGGTGGGCTGAAGGTACTGCCTCCGGGTCAAGGTTATTATGTAAAACGTAAATATTCCAGGGTTAAAGGTGCAGTTCCATGTGATGACAGCTGGAAAATGACTGATTGGATTTCTGAAATTCGTGACCGATGGCATGTTGTAGTTTGAGGGGAGGTGGCTCATAATGTTGACGGTTCATGATTCTAAGCAAAAGGTAGTCACGTTGCAAACAAAGGAACTTTTTTTCCTGGCTGGTATTCTCGGTTCAGACCGACTGCTTGGTGTGGAAGATCCGTTTCGCGGCTATATGGCGGAGGATATCGCGATGGAGTGGGAGCGTGTCAAAACCTCCCTGCTGGACAAAGGATATCTGATTCGGGATCAGGATACCGATGAGCTGATCATGACACCGACCGTTTTCTCCAGGGTAGCCATTGCCGGATTGTCCGATAGAGCTTGTTGGATTCGCTACACGATCAACGGAAAGTCGTATGAGAGTTATATCCATTGCACGGATGAGCGGGTCGTTGAAGTTTCCCGTGTTGACGACGTACCGGACTCGTTCCGGCTCGGCGATCTGGGAAGTGTTCGTGAAGCCATTGATGTTCTGATAGAGCGGATGAAATGGAGCGGCCATTCTCCTGCGGAGAAACCGGCCCTAATGTGCTCCAAGAAAAAATTTTATGATGTCATGAATGAGCTCGAAAACAGCGGAGTACAGACCGTAGCAGCGGAACTCGAACAGGAGACAAGTGATCCTGAGGGCTCACTTGCACTGGCACGCTGTCTGGTGGGTAAGGAGTCAGACGGGGAGCTCAGGTTGCTTGTATGGAATGAAGACGGGTGGAAGTCGCAGTCAGCAGCATTTGCTGCAAGTGCGGTCTCCAACTGGTTGTTCCGAATGAGCACTGCGGCTTCAGATGATTGGCTTGTTGCAGCACTGACGACTAGAGAACAGTTTCACGAGATGCTGCTGGACTGGCTTAAACAGCCTGCAGGGGAAGAGGAAAGGTGATGGTAAATGCGCATTCGTGTGGAACCGGATGTGCTTCGGGCACTGAGCAAGCAGATTCAGTATGCAGCGGAGCAAATACAGCAAAAGATGACAGTGTTGGATCAGGCGATTCATTCGCTGGAGTGGGAGGTTGAATCCCGCGCAGCGGTGATGAATGAATGGAATCACAGTAAACGACTGGGCGAGGATGCGCTGCGTCGATTAATGGACTTAAGCGTACAGCTGGGACGCAAAGCGTTGTTATTCCAGCAGGCAGACATGGAGTATCGTTCCGTGCTGAGTCATGTGAACACAGCCTATGGTAATGCGGTCAATATGCTGAATGTTCTTCAGAACAATCGTACAGGAGAAATCATGCCTGCACATTCTGCAACTGTAGCTGTAGTATCCGATCCCCTTTCCGCAATGGCGGCCGTATATCGTGTACAGGATGCCGCTCCGCCTGATGGCTCCCCGGCTACACTGGTGCAGGCTATGCAGCCTGAGCCTGTAGCATGGAGATTCACAGATCCTTCCTTTCGGGGAAGAAGAGGGACCGAGCCTGTTGTTTCCTGAACAGGGTAAATGAAAGTAACAGCAGAAAGTGAATTTTTTTGTAAATAGGCTGTTAGGAGAAGTTTCAAGTGCTGAAAATGGGGTAAATAGGATTAGGTCCTTCGGCTTTTGTCCGATCGATCCTGGTATAGTACAATTTGAACAAGCTAAAAATTTAATTGCACAAACCAAGGAGGAATTTACAAATGGCAGGACGTATTTTAGTTACCCCAGAGCAGCTTGATCAGGTTTCCAACCAATTTAAACAAAGCGGTGAGCAAAGTCAGCAAATCGTATCTACATTGACTCAATCCATCACAAGCATGGAAGGACAATGGGAAGGTATGACAAAGCAACGCTTCTTCCAGGAGTTCCAGGAAGCTAGCAAACAAATGCAATCATTCGTTCAAACGCTGAACAGCATCAGCGCTGAACTTACAGCTATTGCTAACAAATTCCGTACAGCTGACCAAGCTCGTTAATCTGCTTTACATAGATCAGGCCGATGTGAAGTCTGAATTCGTCCTGAATTATAGGTGGATAGCAAGCTGAAGATGTACAACTACAGCAAAAACCGGGCGTTTTCACAACACCCGGTTTTTGTTGCAACTATGACACTAGGACAGAGAGAGGGATAAGCATGTCTTTTCAACCAAATCCCGGGGATGAAGTGGTGATTAACGACATTGCCTATACGATTGGGCAACATCCGGCAGCGCCGGGTCTGGCTTATGCCCAAGCCGGAAGGCAGGGGATTGTTTATCAGTTGATACCCCGTAATGGTTCCATTCATGGGGCTAAAGCACTAAAAGTATTTTTTCCTAAATTCCGTATTCCGGCTATGGTATATCAGTCTGAACATATGGAGTCTTATAGTGAACTGCCAGGTTTGCAGGTATGCAAGCGTGATGTGCTCACTCCGGAAAGAAACGGAGCGCTCATTGGAAAACATCCCGATCTGTTATATGCGGTGTTGATGCCATGGGTGCAAGGTCAGACCTGGTTCGATGTGATCAGTGATCAGAGACAGTTGACGGCTGAGGAGAGCCTGAAGCTGGCTAGAGCGCTTGCTGGAACAGGTTCGGCTATGGAACAACGTGGACTGGCTCATTGCGATATGTCCGCTCCCAATGTAATGATTCCGTTTTTTTCCGAAGTGGAGAACCTGGGGAAGACGTCTGCGGTAGAACTTGTGGATGTCGAGCAGATGTACGGTTCCAAAATGGATCGTCCGGATGCCCTGCTTGCCGGGTCACCCGGTTATGCAGCCCATCGAACAGTGCACAGCGGTTTGTGGAGTTCATATGCTGACCGATTTGCCGGAGCTGTTATCATTGCTGAAATGTTAAGTTGGTCGGACCCTCTGATTGTAGAGAAGGCGTGGGGCGAAAGTTATTTTGACCAGCATGAAATGCAAACGGTGAGTGAACGGTATTATGCGATGCGGGAGTCCCTTGAGAAGCGTTGGGGTTCCAAACTGTCAGATCTGTTCATTCGAGCTTGGGAAAGTCACGATCTGAGCAGCTGTCCGACGTTTGGTGAGTGGTATGTTGCATTGGCTGCGGTAGACGTGGATCAGGCCAATGCGGCGGCTGCTGCGACTTCGGAAGAAGAAGCTGCCAATCCGTCCGAAGCTGATGTGAATCTGAAAAAGAGCTCAGAACCATTAAGTGAACCGGTGAATACGCAAGACGGTAATCGTCCTCAAACGTCGCACTCTCCAGATCAGGAAGCGGTTGTGAACCGTCTGTTCCTGCAAGCAAGATCCCTGGAGGATGAAGATAAACCGGCTGCAGCACTGGAAGTGTACCGCTCGCTTTATCATTTTATTCCTCATAACAGCGCGATGCAGATGGAAGTGGAGGCTGCAATCAAGGAACTGGATGCAAAGCTTAATCCAAAAGAAGACACAGACAAGCCTGTACCTGTGCCATTCTACAGATCCAAAAAGTTCATGATTTCCTCCGCTGTGCTTATTGTATTGCTGGCAGGTGGCGTGCCAACGGTCAAAATACTCGCCGATCAGGCAGAGGTGAAACAGAAAGAACAGCAGGAAGCCACACGACTGGCAGATATCAAAGCTGCAGAAGAGGCTGAAGCAGCAAAGGCAGCTGCGCTCAAACAGCAGGAAGAACAAGAGAAGCAAAAGGCCGCAGATGCTGCAAAACTGGACGCAGAGGAAAAGAAAAAGCTCGCTGAAGCCAAGCAGAAGGAAGCTGAAGCAAAGAAAAAAGAAGAAGAACGTAAGGCGTTACAGGCCAAGTACGACAAACAGGCGAAATATGAGGCCTATCTGGTGAAGCAGGAGCAGCAGAAGAAAGAAGCCGCTAAGAGAGCGCAGCAGGAGAAGTACGATAAACAGGCAAAATATGAAGCTTATCTGGTCTGGAAAAAAGAGAATGATGCCAAGCTTGCAAAACAGGAAGCGGAGCGTAAAGCGGCAGCTGAAGTTAAACGTCAACAGGAGATTGCTCAGAAAGCAGCTCTGAAGAAAAAACGTGCCCAGAATGTGGTCACGCTGATTGCTCATTACAATAAGACGTATAACGCGCAAAAAGGCAGAAAAATTGAAAATGCGGAAGCGTATGCCCGTGATTTCAAAAATCTCTACAATACCGATGCTTCCTATTTCAAAGGTGTCGGCAAAGTGGCTGCTCGAATGAGTGCCATTAACAAATTCCTGAGCAATAATAGCTACACGTTGCCCAACTTATAAATAACGTAACGATGGAGGTGACTCACCCTAGATGAACTACACGATTCAAGCATCACAGCGTACACCTGCACTTATTATATATTTAATTGATATTAGCGCCTCCATGAACATGGTTCTGGAAAATCGTCGACGGATTGATGTCGTCTATGATGCCTTATCTCTCGCGATCCGCCAAATGGTATTTCGGTCTACCAAGGGAAATCGTCTGACGCCTCGCTATCGTATAGCGATATTGGCTTACAGCGATGATGTATATGACTTGTTGAACGGTATCAAAGGGATTGACGAAATTGCTGCAGTTGGTTCTTTGCCTGACCTGACTCCGAGACGGTTTTCAGATTCTGCGAAGGCTTTCCTGCAGGCGGAAAAGATTCTACAGGCAGAAATTCCAAACATGCAGGATTGTCCTGCGCCACTTGTATGCCACATGACGGATGGGGTAGCCACAGGTGAAGATCCCGAGCCTATTGCAAAAAGAATTATGGGTATGAGTGTACCTGACGGCAATGTACTGGTGGAGAACATTTTTATATCGGATCATCTGCTGGAAGGGCCAATTGCTGAGCCTAGAAGATGGAAGGGAATCTCTTCGGAAACGAATCTACAGGATGAGCATGGAGAGAAGCTGCGGAATATGTCATCCGTTCTGCCCGAAAGTTATCGGGAAATGCTTGTTGAAGCTGATTATTTGCTTGCACCCGGTGCACTCATGATGCTGCCAGGTACATGTGCAGAATTGGTATCAATCGGGTTCCAGATGTCCGCTGCTACGCCTGTGAGATAGGAGGGGAATCATGAGAGCGATGCGTTTGGCAACATTGTCTGCTGGAGATAAGGGGGGCCATGCCGAGCAACGGCATGGCAACTTTCGCTATGTGAGTGTACAGACCGGGGAACAGCCGCTAACTCGCTATCAGGGCACATTTAAGTGCAGATATGGTTATGGCAGAGCTGCCGAGACCGTACATCAGGGAGATACCGGACAGGACTTTGCTGCGGTACGTATGAAAGGGAATATCTGCAATTTTGTTTTGTGTGATGGCGTAGGTATGAGTTACCTGGGCGATTTTGCAGCGCGTTTTCTAGGGAATGCTTTGCTGGATTGGTTGGAAACAACGCAACACACAACGGTAGAAGGTGTTGAGCGTCTTCTCCATGATCTTACCCTTCCCGCATCGGAGCAATTGGAGAAATTACAGCCACTGGAAAGTTCCCCTTTGTTGCTGCGTGAAGTGTTGATGGAAAAGCGAAGTCGGGGCAGTCAGGCCATGTATGTGTGTGGGCGGATCGAGCTCACCGGAGGCGGACGCAAAAGTCGGGTGTGGCTTGCGTGGCAAGGAGATTCCCGCATTCGTCTGTGGCGTAATGGCCAGGAACAGTCTGAATTATTTCAGACTCACTGCAAGACAAATGAGCGTTGGTCTACACTCGAAGGCCCCGTTGGAGGTAAACCGCACATCTATGAGACAAAAGGTTCAGCAGGTGATTCGCTGCGGCTCCAGTTATATACGGATGGACTGAACGACCTGGATGCCATTCAAGCCTATGTCCCGGATGAACACATTCAGGTACTGCTGGATGCTACACATACGGGTGGACTTGAAGATGATGCCGCTTTCATTGAGCTGGAATGGTGAGTGCCAGTTATAAAGTTGTGGACCGATCCTGAAGTTGCTGTGACGTTGGTGTAGATCAACGGTGAAAAAACTTGTTGGTGTTGATTTAAAAGACACTCTTTTTGGGTAATCTTGTGAAGAATTGATTTTGAGCTTGAACGTACATTCTTACATAATTGCTAAAATGAAGGAGTGGGATGGATAATGACACAACATAACGGCAAGTCACGGTTCCAAGGTAAGGTTGCGATTATTACCGGAGCAGGCTCCGGAATTGGGAAGGCCACTGCGGTCAAGCTGGCTAAAGAGGGTGCACATGTTGCATTGTTTGATCTGGTGAATGATCGGATCTCGGAAACGGAAGCAGAGATTAATGCGCTGCACCCCGGTGCGGCAAGAGCATTTGATGTAGACATTTCCGATCCGGCACGTGTGGAAAAGGCGGTACTGGAAACTGTTGAGTTATTCGGCGGTTTGGATATTGTTTTTGCCAATGCGGGCATTAACGGTGTATCGGCACCGATTGAGGAAATTCAGGTTGAAGATTGGCAACAGATTATTACAACCAACCTGAATGGTACGTTTTTCACGATTAAATATGCATTGCCTCACGTGAAAAAACGGGGTGGCGGCAGTATTATCATCACGAGTTCGATTAATGGCAATCAACGCTTCTCAAGCTTTGGCATGTCGGCATACAGCACGTCCAAGGCAGGACAGGTTGCTTTTGCCAAGATGGCTGCGCTTGAGCTGGCGAAGTTCAAGATACGTGTGAACGTGATCTGCCCAGGAGCGATTGCGACAAATATCGATCAAAGTACGGTCAAAACGGATGATCTACAGCAGATCATCATTCCGATGGAGTTCCCGGAAGGACAACAGCCGCTTGCGGATGGGCCGGGTCAGCCGGAACATGTTGCCGATCTGGTGAGCTTCCTCGCATCGTCCGAATCCAGACATATTACTGGAGCAGAGATCGTCATTGATGGTGCCGAATCATTGCTCAGCTAAGTGAGTATTCTGGATAAATTTCATTTTTGCTAAGGCGTGTCTTAGGGTGTGTCTGCGATAGTCGTTCCTCTGGAACGGCTTTTTTTGTTATAATGCTAACATTCGAATAGAGATACTGAAGAGCAGTAGGGTACATTCATTAGGAGCGATTATATGCATATAGAGTTACCGATACAAGAGGTTATTCCTGAGTTAAGACAGTTATTTCGGGATCAAGATACAGGTGTGTTAATTGCAGAGCCAGGAGCGGGAAAAACGACGGTTGTACCGCTGGCTTTGCTGGAGGAGCCGTGGGTTGCGGGACGGAAAATCATTATGCTGGAACCCCGAAGGCTGGCCGCGCGTTCAGCTGCATCGAGACTGGCGGCTACGCTTGGAGAAAAAGCGGGGCAGACTGTAGGATATCGTGTACGCATGGATACCCGGGTGAGTCAGGCGACACGCATTGAAGTTGTGACGGAAGGGGTATTGACCCGGATGTTGCAGCAGGATCAGGGTCTTGAGGACACGGCAATGATTATATTTGATGAATTCCATGAGCGGCATCTACATGGGGATTTAGGTCTGGCTCTGGCCTTGGAATCCCGAGCGATGTTACGTCCAGATCTGAAATTGCTGGTCATGTCGGCTACCCTAGATCCTGTTCCCGTCTGTGGGTTGCTTGGTGAAGGTACAAAATCAATTCACTGTCCGGGACGTACGTTTCCGGTGGAAACACGATATGTGCCAAGACCGGCAGCTATGCCACTGGAACAATTTACGGCTCAGACGGTGACCAAGGCATTAGCCGAACAGGAGGGGGACGTGCTTGTTTTCCTTCCAGGGGCAAGAGAGATACACCGTACAGAGCGGGAGTTATCAAGTGGATCTCTTCCTGGACATGTGAAAGTTCATTCCCTGTATGGCAGTATGCCGGTGGAACAACAGGATGAGGCCATACGCCCGGCGGCTGAGGGCTCGCGCAAAGTTGTGTTGTCCACCTCGATTGCGGAATCCAGCCTTACACTAACTGGAGTCAAGATTGTGGTGGATGCGGGGCTGAGCCGAGCATCGGCATTTTCGCCGCGCACGGGCATGAGCCGACTTGTCACCCTGCCGGTGTCCAAGGCGTCAGCCGATCAACGGCGGGGTCGTGCAGGGCGAATTGCCCCGGGGGTATGTTACCGGCTATGGAGCGAAGAGGTTCACGGGGGACTGCCTGAGGCAGCACGCCCGGAGATCACCTCCGCGGATCTTGCGCCGCTGGCGCTGGAGCTTGCCGTCTGGGGTGTCCAGTCCCCAGCAGAGCTGCAATGGCTGGACACCCCGCCTGACGCCGCCTACGGCCAGGCACAGGCGCTGCTGCGCCAGCTGGGCGGCCTGGACGACGCAGGCCGCATCACGCCCTTCGGGCGGCGGATGAACACGCTTGGCGTGCATCCGCGACTGGCCAGCATGTTGCTCCGCGCAGCGGAGCTTGGGCTGGCCAGCTACGCCAGCATGCTGGCGGCACTGCTGCAGGAGCCTGCCGGCCTTCGCAGCAGTGGCAGTGCAGGCGCGGGCACGGACCTCCGCCCGCGCGTAGAGGCGCTGCTGACCGCGGACAGCAGCGGCATGCCGCAAGCGGCAGCGGCTGTCGCAGACGGCGCGGCCGTGCGGCGCATGCTCCAGGAGAGCCGCCAGCTGCGCTCGGCGCTCGGCCCGGCGGCCGATCCGGTGCGGCCGGATGAGGACAGCTGCGGATTGCTGCTGTCCTTCGCCTATCCGGACCGGATCGGGCAACGCCGGGAGGACGGCCGCTATCTGCTGAGCAGCGGCCGCGGCGTACGGCTCGCAGCGACAGAATCGCTGAGCCGTTCAGCGTATCTGGTCGCAGCTGAGGCAGACGACCAGGGCGCAGATGCGCGCATCCTGCTGGCTGCGCCGTTGCAGGAGCAGACATTGTTGCAGGCAGGTCAGCACTTGCTGCGCAATGAAGTGCAAGTGGCCTGGGATTCCAATACCCGCAGCGTGCGCGCACATAAGAGACTTCGGATTGGAGCCCTTGTGATTAAAGAAAGCAGTATTGCACAGCCGCCTGAAGATCAGGTGCTGGAAGCACTGTTAAACGGGATACGGATGGAAGGGCTGGATTGTCTGCCCTGGACCAAAACATCCAGACAACTTGCGGACAGGCTGCGGTTCCTGCATCTCCATCTACCTGAGTGGCCTGACCTGATCGAAGATGATCTGACCGAAGAGTTGGCAGAACATCTGACACCTTATCTGACAGGCATGCGTTCGGCAGCAGACCTCAAGAGATTGTCGATGCAAGATGTGTTACTTGGTGGCCTGAGCTGGACGCAACGACAACAACTGGACGATGAAGCGCCGACGCATATACAGGTGCCTAGTGGTTCACGTATTCCTGTGGACTACAGTCGTCCAGAGGCCCCTGCTCTGGCGGTAAGATTACAGGAGATGTTTGGACAACAGGAGACACCGCGTATAGCGGGTGGGCGAGTCCCGTTGACCATCCACTTGTTATCGCCAGCTCAGCGACCTGTACAGGTTACACGAGACTTGGCAAATTTCTGGCGAGAGACGTACTTTGACGTCAAAAAAGATCTGAAAGGTCGTTATCCGAAGCATTACTGGCCGGAAAATCCACTTGAAGCGGACGCCACAAATCGGGCTAAACCACGGGGGAAATAGATGAATTATTTCGTTTTGGCAGATATCAACGACACGTGTCTGGAGCAGAACCATGGAGCGGAGCGCTAACGAACTTGTGACGTCTTATTCAGCGATTTGAAGCGCCCACAGTAATCTAAGGAATCTGAAACACGCTATATCTGAATAACCAGCTGTTTACAGCGGGTTTGTCAGATGATTTTGGTAAATAACGTGTCTCATGTTCCTTACACAATAAACTGAAGACCCGAAGGCTAAATAAGACGTCCTCGGTTCCTTAGAAAATTGCCTGGGACAATCCGCCAGGATCAGCCAGCCTAGAATTCAAGATGTTTTGGACGCCGACGTCCTTCAACGTAGAGCATGCCTGACAACGTATCACATACCTGAGTTTGAAGGCACACCTTGACGAGGAATAAAAAGGAATGAACTTCAGCAATTTTTTACTATCAACACATAGTATATTGACTTGCAAACGTTTAAAAGAAACTTAGGCGGGTAATAACATAGCGAACCACTCAATAATATGAGGAGGGATTCACTATGCAGAAGAAAATCGTAGGTGTGTTTAATACAGAACGTGAAGCATCACAGGCTATCGAGGGTCTGAAAGCACAAGGATTTACTTCAGACGAAATCTCCGTTGTTACACAGGATCGGGATGAACTGAAGGCAATTCGGGAAGAGACAGGTACAAAAGCCCCTGAGGGTGTGGCTGCGGGTGCAGCAACAGGTGGTGTACTTGGTGGCGTGGCCGGTCTGCTCGCAGGTATCGGTGCACTAGCCATACCCGGTATAGGACCGATTCTGGCCGCAGGGCCTATCGCAGCAGCATTTACCGGTGCAGCTGTGGGTGCAGGAGCTGGCGGATTGGTGGGTGGACTTGTGGGTCTTGGTATTCCGGAAGAGGACGCTAAACAGTATGAGGAGTATGTACAGAATGGTAAAATCCTGCTGCTCGTAGATTCTACGGATCGGGACTCCGAGGTATATGATGTGTTCAGTGGCAATAGCCAGCTTAACCGAGACAGAGCCGAAGGAGCTCATCGCGGAGATGTGCCAGCCGAACGTCCGGATCTGGATGTGGAAGAACGCAGATTGGAAGCCCAAACCAAGGCAGCGCGGTTGGGTAACAATACATTCCTGTAATCTTGCCGCGAATTCGATTGATATGAAATAGAACCCAATGACTTAATATCTGCAAAATGGAATGACATATATGATCCACCAGATGGTCATTAGCCGGTTTCCTTAAGGGAAGCCGGCTTTTGTCCCTGTGTTGCATATGGGTCGGTGTCAATAATGTCGGATGGTGTTTTTACCCAGTCAAGCAGGGAATAACAATACATATAACAGTACAGCCAAAGCGAGTCCAATCACCAGTAGCATCATGGTAAGAAACCGGATTAATCCGGTTGATGCCTGAAACGTCTGTTCATTGATTTGTGTACGCTTCCGATGATACGCTGCTGCAGAATACACAATGATGGATATACCGCCAATCAGAGAAGTGATACCGGTAATAATCGCCGCAATATGTGCAAGTTGATCATACGCCGACGAATTGAAACCAAATCCGGCAGCAAGAAAGCCGATGCCCGCCATGGCAATACCGGTGCGTACCCAGGCCAGAAAAGTTCGCTCGTTAGCCAGATGTTGTTGGACATATTTGGAATCGGTAGTGGTTACGTCTTTGTCTGTTAAAGAAATGTGAATCAACTCCGTTCAATAAATATACGGCTTCATTTTCATTATATCTCTTATCGTAAAACCAAGAAAGGATGGCTGAATGTATGCCTCGCAAAGAACGAATTACAGAAATAGAGAGCTTAAGGGGAATTGCCTTTGGAGCGGTGGTTCTCCAGCATTCCATCGCACATTACTCATTGGTTCCGGAAACGAGACTGGAGGATGGCGTGTTACTGGCCATACTGCTGATGCTCTCCAAATTTGCAGTTCCTTTATTCATATTCATAACAGGTATGGTGCTGTTTTATAACACGGGAGACAAGCTGCATTACGGCAAGTTTATGAGAAAAAGAGTAACCGACGTCATTGTGCCTTATCTGATCTGGTCACTCATTTATTTTACACTTGCACCGCGGGGCTGGACCGGATTTGGATGGAATGACATCCCAGACCTAGGCCTGAAGTTGCTTACGGGCAAAACGACTTCACACTTTTGGTACATCATTATGTTGATTCAGTTTTATCTGTTATTTCCGCTCTTTTTGCGAGCCATTCGTTATGTATATAACCGATATGTGGCCAAGGGGCGCTTGATCGCATTATTGATTTCTGGTGTGGTGTATCTTGTACTTGCGGATCAATTAAGAAACATCGCCAAGTTCATGGAACGGGTGAATATCCCGGTGCTGACAGATGCTTTTACAACGTATGCAGACCGTAATTTCCTTTATTTCTTTATTTATTTTGTACTTGGTGCAGCAGCGGGGTTATCCGTCCAGCACTGGAATGAATGGATTCATCGATTGCGCTGGATATACTGGACAGTGTTTATTGTTCTGGGTCTGCGGTTTACTTATTTATTAATGCTGGAGTTTCAAAAGCCGGAGGGAATCAAAATTACGTTCTACACGGTCAGCTTGATCCGCCCTGATATGGCACTCTTTCTGATCGCTTCCATTATGGTCATGTACCAGCTGGCCGGAAAACTTCACAACCTCAGGGCTACACGATTGCTGGGATGGATTGGTGGTGTATCGTATGGCGGTTATCTGATGCATATGTTGATGCTGCGGTATAGCTACATTCCGGATGAGTTGTTTTACGTTGCTATGGGTTGGAACCCTGTCGTCCGAATGATCATCACCTGGTTGTTGGCTCTTACATTATCCTGTGTAGTGACATGGCTTATCTCGCGTGTAAGCTGGGGCAAATGGATTGTGGGAGCCGTACCGAAATCTGTCCGCAATAAATGAAAACATCAACATATGAAAAATTCGTAATAGATAATCACAGCTGTACAGGAGTATAAGGGAGTAGAGTATACGGACACAAGATACAGATACAGGAGCACAGGTATTACAGCTTTTACAGCTTTTACAGCTTTTACAGCTTGTGCACAGTCTTTCTTATTATTAAAATTCGATCTCACGACTCCCTGAGCCCTGAAATAAACAAACTTTTGAATCAATTTCATAACTCACTAAAAATGAATTTCTGTAACTGGTTATAGACAAATTGAACCGTTTCGATCTATATCCAGCCTTGATTGAAGCAGCTAAAGGTATTATGAAATTAATTCTTTTGAATAAAATTAAAATTTCATTACATGAAAAATTCACAAAAGTAAACCTTTTTCCGTGCTTCCCTCAGATTAACGCGTATTCACCCGATTTCTTGCTCGCCCTCCTTGAAGATAGATAAAAGGGAGGCAAAGCGGAGAAAGATGGCAGAACACGAACATAAGTTTTATAATACTAGATATATAGGTTCTGACAGGAGGGGAATGAACGTGGCTTTTATGATTGCACAGCGGGCATTTATTAAGCTGTATCTGATTACGATGGTTGAACAGCACCGGGGGTATGGTTACGAGATGCTGGAGGCGATGAAGCAGGAATTCAAAGACTACGGTTATGTACCACCCCAGAGCGAGGTATATCGGGCACTACATGAATTGGTACAGCAAGGTGTTTTTTATCGCACGAAGAAGCTGAAGGGCAATGATCCAAAGGTCGATTTTCAGGAAATCGTTTTATATCATTTCACGGATGATGGTGCGGAAAAAGCTGAGTTATACAAGAAACAGGTCAAAACGGATCTGGATCGTTGTCTCGGCATGTTACACAAGGCAGATGAGGACAATTACGGTACGAAAGGAAGATAAGCATGGATAAACAGTTACAGTGGGGTGTACTCGGTACGTCAACCATTGCCAAAAATGCAGTCATTCCGGCGATCCAGCAGTCCGAACGTGGTGAAGTCTTGGCAATTGCCAGCCGCAGCAAGGAAAAAGCGGAAGCCCTTGCCGAAGAACTCGGCATTGCCAGATCCTATGGCAGTTACGAAGAACTCATCGCTGATCCGGACATCGAAGCCGTCTACATTCCTTTACCTAACCATATGCACAAAGAATGGACCATTAAAGCTGCACAGGCTGGCAAACACGTGTTGTGTGAGAAACCAGCTGCCTTGAATGCAGATGAATCAGCAGAAATGATCGAGGTATGTCATCAGCATGGTGTTCTTTTTGCAGAAGCAATTATGTATCGATATCATCCCAAGCACAGACGTGTGAAAGAGATTATAGCTAGTGGAGAGATTGGCATTGTCAGAGCCATCCATGGTAACTTTACCTGTAATACCGCTGATGACAAGGAAAATGTAAGGTTCAAAAGAGAGATGGGCGGCGGATCATTATTCGATCTTGGCGTGTATCCGATCTCGGCGGCCCGGATGTATCTGGGACAGGAACCGGAAGCGGTGACAGTTCACGCTCTATTCTCGGACGAGCATGATGGCGTGGATATGATGGCGTCGGGACTGGTAGAATTTCCGAATTCGGTAGCTTTAACTTTTGACTGTGGTATGTGGGCTTCAGGTCGAGCGGAGATGGAGATTCTCGGGACGGAAGGGCGGATTGAACTGCCAAAAGTGTTTGGCTGGGAGAACAGTGATATTCCACCTCAGATTATTGTACACACGGATTCGGTCAGCCGTGAGGAACGTGTATCCGTGTCGAATTCCTATGTGCTTCAGGTGGAGACGTTTGCAACGGCTGTGCTTGAAGGAGAGGCCTTACCTTTCAGTCCGGAAAATACCATTCAAAACATGCGCGTTATTGATGCGTGCCTGGAATCGGCTCGAACTCGTCAACGTGTGCAATTGATCGATTAGATTAGGTCAGTTTAAACATACTAGAAAAGTAGACTCCATCTTCAGGGATGAGAGTCTTTTTTTCTGTCTTAAAATGTTACTATTATAATATTTTACAATGTAAACGTCTTCATTTGATATTTCTACCAAAATGATGTGATATAAATAGTCATGAGATGACTTGTTTACTATAATCTAGCAGAACATACAACTAGACCGTTACAGCTTACAGAACGCATATCGTGACAACGTTCATCTACTTTGAAGGATTGGGAGGCCGGATTGATGAAAAAGTTGATATCCACCGCATTACTGGCATTGTTGTTAACGTTTGTTTCCTCACAGGTTCACAGTTCACTCCAGTCGCACAGCAAAAGGCATCTGCCGCAACATGTACCGTCATCAATACGTTTACGGGTGTAGCAAACTATTTGAGTGCAAACGGAACGTTGCCATGTAACTTTATTACCAAATCACAGGCAACAGGACTCGGCTGGGTAGCGTCAAAAGGAAACTTGGCTGTAGTTGCTCCTGGGAAAAGCATCGGTGGGGACACATTTGGCAATCGGGAGGGGCTTCTGCCTTCGGCCAGCGGACGTACATGGCGCGAAGCGGATATCAACTATACTTCCGGCTTCCGGAATTCGGATCGGATTGTGTACTCCAATGATGGACTCATCTACAAAACGACAGATCACTATGCATCATTTACACGTTTGAAATAGAGGAAGGAGCAGCCATGAATACCGTGATTCTGGATGGAGAAGACTTTGCGAGTAGCGCTGAACTTCATCAACAATTAAAGGATAAGCTGAAACTGCCGGATTTTTATGGCGGTAATCTCGACGCTCTGTGGGATTGCCTGACGGGTACAATTGAACTTCCACTAGAGCTAAAATGGACCAACTACCTAATCAGCGAAGAACGACTAGGGAATGAAGCAGTCCGGTTACGTGATTTGATGTTGGAGGTACAGGCTGAACAGTCTGGATTTCAATTGCGTGTTGAGAAGTAGTCAGCAAATAAAGGCCAGTTCAAATACAATCCGTCCAGCCGAGCAGACCACTTGTGGTCTGTTTTTTTGTGTTATAGAGCGAGATTTTACTTTGCTTACTTGTCGTTAAAATTATTTTCACGGAGGTATTGATTTCTGCATAACTTACGTTAAAATAAAATTAACATGAAAAATATTTTAACGTTGAGGAGTGAAAAGGGATGAGCGATAACACAGCAGTTGGCAAGCAAGGTATGGGTGAGTTAATACGAGTAAGACCGTACATGCAATTTATGCTTAGTAAAGTTGTATCCAGATTTGGTGATTCGATTGACTCGATTGCCTACAGTTGGATGGTGTACATTCTAACCGGTTCGAAAGTGTTGATGGGTACGTTGCTGGCGGTGAATTTTTTGCCCAATATCCTTCTGGGTCTGTTCGCCGGGGCTTTGGTTGATCGCATGTCTCCCAAAAAAGTGATTGTGATTACGAATACCGGTCGCGGGTTGTTGGTGGGTATTACAGCTCTGCTGTTTGGATTGGGCCAACTTGAAGTCTGGCATCTGTTTGTCATGACAATTCTGAATTCTTTGCTGGAATGCTTCACTAGTCCTGCGGAAGTGTCCAGTGTCCCCCGATTGCTTCCCCAATCAATGCTGCTTTCGGGTAATGCGATGTCCTCTTCCGCAACCAGAGTGGCGGAACTCGCAGGACTTGCAGTGGCGGGTGCCCTTATTGCTACAATAGGCATTGCCTGGACGATCCTGATTGATGCGGGGTTGTTTGCGCTAAGTGCTTTAATTATGAGCCGAGTAGGCTACCCTGAAGCCTTAACAGCTGCTAACAATGAAGATAAAACATTAACTGAAATGAATTCTCTTTCATCCGACAAAAGTAGTATATTCTCCGAAATGGCGGAAGCTTTTCATTTTCTCCGTAAACATGCCTTATTGTTAATTGTCTCCATCCTGTTTGCCTTCGTTAATTTCTGCCTGATGCCGTTTAATGTTCTTCGTACACCCTATGTCATTGAAACGCTACATGCTGGCGCTGGGGGATTAAGTCTGCTTAGTGGGCTGATGGTGGGAGGTATGTTGCTCAGTGGTGTATGGTTGACACAAAGGGGAGCAAATTATCGTAAAAGTGTGCTGGTCATCAGCGGTATTGTCATGTTGGGTCTCAGTTATGCGATGACGGCACTACCCGCTTACATGACTTCCTTCCAACTGCCGGTTGCAGCGGCCTTTTGTCTACTGATGGGTATGGGGATTCCGCTGGCTACAACACCGCTGGCCACCTATCTTATGGAAGTTACCCCTTCGGAGATGCTGGGTAGAGTGTATGCCCTTCAGAGTATGCTCGTCTTGAGTGTTGCACCCCTTGGGAGTCTGGTTTCGGGAGCACTTGCGGATTGGATGACCATGCCTGTTCTGTTTATAGTCTTCGGTATTATGCTTGCCATGTCAGCAGGTATGTTGTTATTTAGCAAAAGTTTTCGAAGTGCTCTGTGAAGATATTCAGAAGTGATCATTAGCCAATTTTCTGTATCAAGTCATTTCTCGCTCGTTTTGACCGAAGTCCTGACGCAACGTTATAATAGAGATATCGATGGACAACAGGTACCCCGGAAATGAGGATACAGGGATGGAGCACAAGGTTCTTTCAACAATTGAAGAAATTAAAATCTACTCCGATCCGTATCGGATTCAGATTATGAATATGTTTAACAAGCAGGGCAGACCATCCACTGTCAAAGAGATCGCCGACCAGATGGGTGAGGTGCCAGCCAAAGTGCACTATCATGTAAAAAAGCTGGAGAAAATTGGTCTGCTGACCATCGTTTCTACACGTGAGATTAATGGGATTATCGCCAAATATTATGAACCATTCACCGGAGAGATCCATCTCCGTCACGAAGATGAAGACAAGGAAAACTCTCCATTGAAACAGGTGTTTCGGTCCGAGACGCTCAAATTATTAAATGAAATGTTCGAACAGAGTCGTCAGCGATTCATGCATCAGGCGGAAAACGAAGATCGGATGTTTCTCTCGGACATCACGCTGTATGCAACCCGTGAGGAAGTAGAGCAGCTGTATAAAAACATCATAAAACTCTGTGAACCCTATACTACAAAAGAGAATCGACAAGGGGAACATGAGGTCTTTCAGTTATTCTCTGCTCTCTCTAAACCTATAGTGAAAATACCTGCTTCTAAGACAGATGCAAAAGAGAAAAAGAAAGCTACGTCTGATAAGGGTAAAGCAACTCCGAAAACGTCTCGATCTGTGTCTAAGCGGCAGGAATCTGCATCATCTGGTAGTGAGTCGGAAGAATAAATGGATGGAATACATGGGTTCAGCCTTATTGATGGAAGCAAGTAACCGCAAACGTGAGAGACTGTTATGGAGAAAACTAGAAAAAGCCGCCCAATGGCGGCTTTTTAATGCGTGATAAGGAAGGCTAATGGTGGAGCAGTCTATGGAATCAATCAATTTTGACGCTTAACGTTTCAGTTCATAACAAAGTTACATGTTCTCATCGTAGCTCTTCACATCACGTTTGGCTGCGGTTGCGGGGGAGTTGGATGTACCATATTCTTCGACCGCTTCCCAGGCATCTGCGTTGTCGAATTTGCCGGCCCGCTGCTGTCTTCCTTCTCCAGCACCACTCGGAGGCATGGTCATTACTTCTTCTTCAACGGGCCGATCGTTGCTGATCTCCCGGTTAGGTGTGTCGTCAATACAGTAAGCCGTATAGGGGATAGCTTCAAGTCGTTCGAAGGGAATATCTTCGCCGCACGTTACACAGGTTCCATATGTACCTTGCTCCATACGTTCCAATGCGTCGTTCACTTGATTGAATTCGTCTGTTAATGTATCGTCAATCGCCAGATCACGGCTGCGTTCAAATGTTTCCGTACCGGCATCTGCCGGATGATTATCGTAGGAGGACAGCTCACCGGTTGAATCTTTCAGCGACTCGACTGGAGCACCGTCTTCCATGCTGGATTCAAAATGACGCTGCAAGTTTTCACGTTGCTCCAAAAGGGCGTTTTTCAGTATTTGATGTTGATCTTTAGTTAATGTACTCATAAGGACATGCTCCTTTCCCGTTGTGGGTGTAGTGAGTCTTTACCCGAATTGGATGAAAAGCAATCATTTTCGTGAGGAATAGGGCTGTATCGTTTTATATCTGACGGATTATGTGTTATAAAAAATAGAGAGAGAAATTGCCGTGTGTTCTTCCCAGGAAATAGAACAACGGCTTGGCTTATAATGGAGGTTGTCAATATGGATGAACATATGAAACGAAGATTGGATAAACAGAGACAATTGTTCAAACAATTGGGTGTGCAGCTAGATGCGTTATCGATTCATGAAAAACAATTTAATTATAAACTTCGTGGTTATGATCCGGATGAGGTAGATGCTTATCTTGACCTAGTCATCAAAGATTACGAACGTTTCTATGCCAATATTGCAGATCTGATGGACAAATGGCAAGAACAGCAGTTAACGATCCGTGATCTCAAGTCGTCCGCGAAACCGGTGGAAGATCCAACCAAGATTGATCGCAAACAACTGGATGATATTGTGAAACAACTGGAATACAGTGTGCGACAGCTCAAGATCAGAGCACGTCCCGAAAAGGATCTGTTCTCTGAATAAGGTCGGCATGTCCTGGATTATATTAAATAAAGGTGGTTAATCATGAGTACTCATTTTTCGGTCAGTGTGCATTGTTTGTTGTTATTGTCACTCAGCGCGCCTGAACGAATCACGTCTGCACACATTGCAGGTAGCGTGAATACCAACCCTGTCGTCGTCAGACGTATTCTGGGCGGGCTGAAAAAGGTGGGCTTGGTGAACTCCTCTCCTGGAACAAGAGGTTTTTACTTAGCGAAGCCATCAAGTGAAATCACATTAGCCATGATCTATCAGGCTGCCAAGGACGAAGGTCCATTGTTCCCGATTCACGGCAATTGTAACCCGGATTGTGAAGTGGGCTTGCATATAGACAGCTTGCTGACCAATCTGTATCAGGTTGCCGAGGCGAAGGTGGAGCAGTTCTTTGCATCCATTACACTCGAAGATATGGAACGTTCCTGTACTCAGATGCAAGCTGTTCCATCACAGACAGAATAGATTGCAACAAGACTTAAAGTGCATGTTCAAAAAGGGTGGTTTTCAGTACCGAGAAGATGGGATGAAGTTAGAAATGGAGTAGCGGAGCGTAGGAAACTACGTGAGCAACTACAATGTTTCCTAAGGAAACAACCTTCGTAAGCATATGCTTATTTCGGCTGAATTCCATATTCGATGTTGCGATGCCGTTAGGCATCCTTCGTAATCAAAAGCGGACTTTTTGAACAACCTCTTAAAGGAAAGGTGGGTTGTTATATGAAAATTGTAGTCATTTCTGACACGCATTGTTCACGTAAATCACGGAAGTTACCGACTAGGCTCCTGGATGTATTGCCGAGTGCCGATCTCATTCTTCATGCCGGTGACTGGTCGGATTGGAGTGTGTACCCATTGCTTAGTGAGTATGCACCAGTTGAAGGGGTAGCGGGTAATACAGACCCGTCCGAAATCGCTGAAAAACTGGGATATTCCCGTATTGTTGAAGTGGAAGGGCTTCGTCTGGGGCTAGTGCACGGTCATCTGGGATCAAAGGGTACGGAGCAGAATGCAATTCATACCTTTACAGGCCAGCATGTGGATGCTGTGATCTACGGACACTCACACATCCCGGTGATGCATACCGTGGACAACACACTGGTATTTAATCCGGGGTCGCCTACGGATCGACGTTTTCAGAAACAATACTCATTTGGCATCATGACAATAGATCAGGGGAAAATACAGGCTGAACATGTGTTCTTTGATCGGGATTAGAGAGATAAGCGCTGGTTGCAAGTTGGACGAGTACAAGAACCAGAACCAGCTACTGAAGTGGCGACTTGATAACTGATAGGGAACCTTCTCCTTAAATTTCATCTTATATATATGATTATTGTACAAGGCATCTTTGAGCAGAATTCAAATCTGTTCCAGAGATGTCTTTTTTGATTTCTGATCTCATCATTCTCTTGAGAAGTTATCTCTGAATGGGGAATGTGCTCTGTTCGTTATCTGTCATTCATCTGTTGGCGTTTTCCCCTATGGTGACGTTCAGTGGAGTGATACAATGCCTTTACGACATAAAATGAATACGTTTACATAAGGAGATGGATCATGATGAAACTGTCTGTATTCACGGTGGCTACCCCTGATCTGAATGCAGAAGAACTGGCATCGGCTGCGGCAGCAGCGGGAATTGATGGAATTGAGTGGAGATTCCGTGGAATTCCTGAAGATGCTATGTCTGAAGAGCCTTCTTACTGGAGAAATAATCGATGCTCGGTAGATCCGAGCCGCTGGGAGGAACAGGTTCCTGTTTTTCGTGAAGCAGCGTTAGGGCAAGGTAGAAAATCCATCGCACTTGTACCGTATCTGAACTGTGAAGATCTGTCTGCCACCAAGCAAGCGTTTCAGGCTGCGGCTGGTTTAGGAGCATCTATGATGCGTGTGGGTGTCCCTGGATATGATCGCAAGACCAGTTATCCTGAGTTGTATCGTAAAGCCGTTGATTACCTGAGTGAAGTTCAAGATCTGGCCAAACAGTACAACATCAAGGCGATTGTAGAGACACATCACCAGACGATTGCACCGACGGCATCGCTGGCCTATCGGCTTGTGCAATCACTCGACCCGCAGCATGTGGGTGTATTGTACGATCCAGGCAATATGGTGCATGAAGGATATGAGAATCATCGAATGGGACTTGAGTTGCTGGGCCCTTATCTGGCTCATGTACATGTAAAAAATGCCGGGTGGTTTGAAGCAGAAGGGAAAGATTCGCAAAAGGCTAATGTGACTGAGAAGAGCAACGGAGTGGCTCTGAATACAGCCTGGAAATGTCACTGGACGCCGCTGACTGAAGGCATGGTCGATTGGGTACAGATGGTGCGGGATCTTCGTGCCGTTGGGTATGACGGATACTACGGAATTGAGGACTTTAGTGGTGCCTTGGAATCCAAGGCGATGTTACAGCATTTTGCAGACGTTTTCGCCGAAATTGAGCGTCGTGTGGACGAGGGGGAGCAGTCATGAGTATCGTACGAGTAGCGGTGATTGGTATAGGAAACATGGGAGCAGCACATGCCAGAACGTTGGTGGCTGGAGAAGTACCCGGTGCAGAGCTGGTCGCCGTATGTGATGTAAGAAGAGAGATGGAGAGCTGGGTATCCAGTCACCTTCCGGCAACGGTCACCTATTGGCAGGATGCAGAGCAGATGATGGCTTCGGGTACGATTGATGCGGTCATTATTGCAACGCCGCACTATGATCATCCGGAACAGGCCATTCAGGCTTTCCAGCATGGCTTGCATGTCATGATCGAGAAGCCGGCCGGTGTATATACGAAACAGGTACGCAAGATGAATGAAGCGGCCGCAGCCAGTGGCAAAGTCTTTTCCATGATGTACAACCAGCGGACCAATCCACTATACATTAAGCTGAGAGACTTGATTGCTTCAGGGGAACTGGGCGAGGTACGGCGTACTAACTGGATTATTACGAACTGGTATCGATCCCAGAGTTATTATGATTCCGGCGGCTGGCGGGCAACTTGGGCAGGGGAAGGTGGCGGTGTACTGATTAACCAGGACCCGCATCAACTGGATCTGTGGCAGTGGACCATCGGCATGATGCCGGTACGAATGCGTGCTTTCTGTTCGTTTGGCAAGTATCGGAACATTGAAGTGGAAGATGATGTAACGGCTTATGTGGAGTATGAAAATGGAGCAACGGGTGTCTTCGTAACGACTACTGGAGAAGCACCGGGTACCAATCGATTCGAGGTCAACGGAGACCGAGGTAAAATCGTTATCGAAGATGGAAAACTTACGTTCTGGCGACTTCGGGAATCTGAGCCTGAATTCAATCAGCGGTTTACCGGAGGTTTTGGACAGCCAGAATGCTGGAAATGTGAAATCCCGATTACAGGTGTGGAAACGGGTCACCCGGGTCTGATTCGTAACTGGGTTGATGCGATTCGCACAGGTGCACCACTTATTGCTCCCGGTGAGGATGGTATACACGGATTGACGTTATCCAACGCTATGCTGCTGTCTACCTGGACGGATAACTGGGTCGATCTGCCGATCGATGAGGATCTGTTCTACGAGCATCTGCAGGAACGCATTGCTGGTTCAACGACAAAGAAAGACAAGGCATTCAGTGGCAGTCAACCTGCTGATTTGAGTCAGACGTTTAAATGAAGACGATTTGTTATATAAGACGAGTTCATTGTAATCAACATTTTATAATAAGGATGGGATGACATGGCTAAAGACGGAATGTTTTATGCACCAAAAAGTGTTACAAAAGAGGTCGTATGTGGTCCGGGTGAATTCACCATTGCTGCTGTTGCGCTGGATCATGGGCACATCTACGGCATGGTTGGGGCATTGTTGGAGGCTGGTGCTACCCTCAAGTGGGTGTATGATCCGGACCCGGCGAAGGTAGCGGCATTTCAGAAGCAGTTCCCACAGGCTCAAGTTGCTGGATCGGAAGCAGAAGTGCTTGCAGACGATGAGGTGTTATTGGTGGCAAGTGCAGCGATCACTTCAGATCGTGCACCGCTTGGTATGAGAGTTCTGGCCGCAGGCAAGGATTATTTTACAGACAAAGCCCCATTTACCACGCTGGAGCAATTAAAGCTTGCACGAGAAGAAGTGAAGCGAACAGGCAAGAAGTACATGGTGTATTACAGTGAACGACTGCATGTAGAAAGTGCGATCTATGCGGGGCAGCTCATTGAACAAGGGGCAATCGGCAAAGTAGTGCAAGTTATGGGTACAGGCCCGCATCGCCTGAATGCTGGAGGAAGACCCGACTGGTTCTTCAAGCATGAGCAGTATGGCGGTATTCTCTGTGATATCGGGAGTCACCAGATCGAACAATTTTTGACGTTTGCATCATGTACGGACGCTGAGGTAGGGTTCAGTCGTGTGCATAACTTCAATCATCCACAGTTCCCGGAACTGGAAGACTTCGGTGAAGCTTCTCTGATTGGTGATAATGGAGCCTCCGGTTACTTCCGAGTGGATTGGTTTACACCGGATGGTTTGGGCACATGGGGCGATGGGCGTACAGTTATTCTGGGAACGGACGGTTATATCGAGCTGCGGAAGTATATCGATATCGCAAGAGAACCTCAGGGGGATCAGGTGTACCTGGTCAATCATGAAGGGGAGTACCGTTACAATGTAAAAGGCAAGGTCGGTTACCCGTTCTTTGGTCAACTCATTCGCGATTGTCTGGACCGGACTGAGACCGCCATGACACAGGAACATGCATTCAAAGCGGCAGAACTTTGTCTGATTGCACAACATAAAGCGATGAGCGAGCGCGTGATGTGGAGTAGCGGAGCGAAGTAAATGTTTTAGGTGAAGGGAAGAAAGCAAGGGAAGATCACAATAGGTTATCTGTAATTCTTCTATTGTTGAGTGAGGAAAAGAGCAGCCCAAGTGTTAATTTGCATCCAACATGTTAGTTATTTCTAACGAATGGAGCAGTTCACATTGGGGCTGCTTTTTTGAGTACGTTCGTGACTTCGCAGATGGATTAATATGGGTTATATTATATGTAGTTCGGATATTCGTTAAAAAGAGAGGTGTTTACGAAGTTCGTAGATATGATGTTATCTGAAATCAAGGCGAATAAAAAAGGAGCGACAATATGGAGCTTTATTATGGTTGTCCTGTGTTCATAACAGAAGGCACATTTAAGGGACGAATTGGGTATTTTGATGATGTTGAATTAGATGAAAATGGCTTGCCGATTGGGTTTGTTAGTTTCGGAAATCCTCTTTATTCAAGTGAATACAAGATGCCAATATCATATCTCAGAGAAATTAATACAGAAGATTTATATAAACGTCAGGGAGACATTCAAAATGAATTGATGAAAATAAATTACTCAAAGAGGAGAGCCAACCACGAAAAAATAAAGGTAGACTTACTGACGGAATTTATTTATATAGAAACCTTATTTTCTGATAAATATTTCAATGCGAGACTCTTACATAATAAGAGTGGTAAGACCTTGTTTATTTCTCATTCTTCAATGGATAAGCCGCTTGCTAGATTATTAGCAACGGACTTAGCTGAAGCAGGGCATAGTCCATGGCTAGATGAATGGCACATAAAAATTGGTGAATCAATTCCAGGTAGTATTTCTCAAGCTCTACAAGTATGTGATTATGTCCTTGTCTTACTCTCGAAGAACTCAATCAAATCTGCATGGGTTGAACAAGAATGGTACACAAAATATTGGGATGAGATTACTGAAAGGAAAGTTAAAATACTTCCTATATTAATTGAGGATTGCAACATACCTGAATTGTTAAAAACAAAAAAATATGCTGATTTCAGAGAAGATTATAATAGAGGGCTTAGAGAGTTACTTCTTGCTTTTGACTGATTGTGAATTAATGTGAAAAGTTAAGGCGTTAGTAGTATTTAGTAGGAAAATTCTTAGATGGCCTTGACCTCAGATAACAACATATTCAAGCTGCGCCTCCTTGCGGAGTCTTGGTCTGTTGGTTGGATTTCGAAGAGGCGTTACAACAGACAACCTTTTGGGTTCGTGAATACAGAAACGTTATATGCAATAGGCCGGAAAACAATAATATATGAGGGTGATTCTATGAAAAACTGGATGAAGATCGATTCTTCTCTTAACTATCAATTATGGGAGAGAGTATGTAAAAACTTTAATTTCAAACCCAGTATTTATAAGGAAGAATGGCCAAGTTTTACTCCGCCTAGTCCCTTTATTGTTTATAATATTGCTCATCTATATGGACCAAATTTCGAGAAGTTATATAGTGATTTAGAGACATGTATAACAAAGGCTATGATTAAGTGCTCTGATGAAGATGAATATTTGTATGTACTCGATTGGCAACATGAATCATATTGGTTTAACCCACGGCTTGATAGCCCCAGGAATGAGCTGAATGAATGGCCTATCCCTTTATATCCCAATGGGGACTACTACTTTTTTATTAAGAAGGACTTTTCATGGGGGTATTTAGGTCACCCATGGGAGAAATCAATTTGTATTTTTGGAGAAGAACTATTAAAAGCTATGGAAACAAATAAGCCAAAACTATTTAATCAGGAATTAAGAAGAAGTATTTGTAGGAGTATTCGAAGAAGCGGCCTACTACATATAACATAATATTCACGCTGTGGCTCCTTATGGAGCCTTGGTCTGCGAGGTGGATTTCGAAGAGGCATTTCAGCAGACAACCCCTTCGGGGTTCATGAATACAGGAACGTTATACGACAGAATCAAAAAGAATAGAAAAGAGGATCATATGATCCTCTAAATGCTAGAGTTTTGCAATTCACTATAGAGTTGTAGAGCGTCTTTGAAGCCTTGTATGTAGATACTTCTTTCTAAGATGGATTGAAGAGAAATTTGAGCGTCTTCGTAAAGAAAAACCGTGTGTTGAAGTTGATCGGGTAAAGCATCACGAAGTGTTTTAAAGTATTGATCTGTCTCCGAAGAGAGCTGATTGTATTCCGGATGACATTCAAGAAGTTCAGTATAGAGTAATTCTAGACGTACTCTTATGAGTGGTTCTGTAAGCGATTCTAATGTATTAACCATATAATATTCCTCCCTTAATTAACTCTATAGAGTTATTATATAACCTCTAAAAGTTAATTACAAGGTGAATATTTGACTTTATAGAGTTAAAACTTCGCTTTTCGTTGATGATTACTAATGTGAACGATAAGATAGAACTATGGAGGGGAAAAAATGAACGTAATTAAGTGTAATATACGAGAACTCATGGCAGAACATCGAATAGATGATATAACAGAATTGATGGTGAGATCGGGCTTAAGTCGGAACTCAATTAACAAGTTATATAGGGAAACGAATATAGAAACAACAAAGTTGGAAACTTTATTCAAGCTATGCGATACATTTAACTGCAAATTATCGGATTTGATTGAGTATGTACCTAAAGAAAACTAATTTGTGATGTTAGAATCGAGAAGAGATCCTGTCGTATAATATACTATCTAAGCAGCGTCTCCACTGGGGCCTTAATCTGCCGGAAAGGTTCCGAGGAAGTATTTCATTAGGCAACCTCTAGTGAGGTTCGAAAATACAGAAACATTATACGAAAGACTGTGAAAGGAGAATTCAAAATGATTGAAAATGAATTACAAGGTGCATCTTTAAATGAAGCAATTTCTAAAGAATTGATAAATACTAGTTTGGATTTAACTATTGACTACAGTGAGATAGCCCTGGATTCAATAGTAGGTGATAGTATTGCCAATGAAATCCCAATAGTAAAGAGCATAGTATCCTTGGGAAGGTTAGGAATTTCTATAAAACAACTTCATTTCACCAAGAAAGTACTATGCTTTTTGAGAGAATTTCATTCCAGAGATTCAACAGATGAATTTTTAAAATTCAAACATAAGCTTACTACTGATCATAAGTTTAATTACAAGGTTACAGAACAAATTATATTAATAGTTGATAGATTACGTACTGAACAAAGATCTGTTTTGTTTGCTAAGCTATTTATAGGTCATATACAAGAAAGATACAATTGGGAAACGTTCTGCTATTTTTCAGAATGTTTAGATTCGATGCAACTTATTGATTTAGATGTTCTTGATTATTTGTTCACTATAAAGTCGGATGAAATTGAGAATATAGCTGTTCCTTCAGTTGATAAATATATGCTTTTAGCATCTATTGAAAGATTAAAATCATTTGGGTTTGTTGGTATGAAAGGATTAACTTGGATTAGCACATCAGATGACTTTAAAAAAGAAGCTTTTATTAGTAGCCTAGGAGTAATTGTTTATAATGCAATAAAAAGTTAGATATTTAAATTTAGCACAGTCTTTGGTATAACAAAACATTCTTGCTTCGTTGCTTTCGCCTCTTGATAGTCAAGGGGAGTAAAAGTGGAACAGAAGACACGTCCAAATGATTAAGTCTGATTACCCGGTGCTAAGCACTTCAAGCTGTTTAAACAAGAAGGAGAAGATAACATGATCGAAGGAATATTAACTGGTGTTTTAGGAAATGGAGCTTATAATTTTTTGGAGAAGTTAATAAAAAAATATTTTAAACATGAAGAAGAAGAAGTGATTCAACTATTTATAATTGCTATTAACACGGCATCGGCTGACTTTTTTGATAAATACGTTGAAGACTATGGGACTAAAGAGAGCAGTTTTTTGTCTGTTGAGAACAACTGGGAGCTGTTGATTCAAAGTATCTTCTACGGGTCTAAGGAACTTCGAGAAGAAGATTTTGTTTTAAATGGAATAGGAATTGATAGAGCAGAACTTCTTATAGGAGTTAGAAAATTTATTGATATGTTGCAACTGGAAATAAAGAAGAATTGGAAGCTGGATAAAATATTGAGTGAAAAAAAACACATAACTGACTCGGAAAGAAATCATGTAGAACTTAAAGAAAAAATATCTTTTTTAGAAAAACTAATTACTGGAATGGTTGCAAATAATCACGCTTCTACAAAAGAAAAGAAAGTTGAACCAAACATAGTTACAGGTATAAATTCTGAATCCTTCGAATTCGGGAAAAAATATAAAATACTAATTGAAAGTGGAGCATCGATTAACTACATGCTAACGAAAGAATTGGCCTATGTAGAATATATTTTTGAAGATGGCGCTATAGCGTATTATGAAGTTGATTACAGTGGATCAGTAAGGGCTTCTAAATTTCCTTACCCCCTCGAAGAATATCAAATAAATTTTCCTGAGAAATCATTGATTGAGAGAAAAATCATAAATTTATCAAATGGAAACGTACAAGAAATAGTGAGCTTTCGTTGGGGGAAATATTTATCTATTATTAAAGATTCGCAAGGTCATGTTTTAAATATGGATGCTCAATGTAGAATTGAAGTCGATCATAGAAATAAGAAAATTATTATTATGGAAGAATGAATGAATTCAATTGAAATTGTAAACTGATTTAATTAAGTATGCTTCTGATTAAAAACTATAGTGAAGGCAGATTCAAGAAGTGACTCCGTCGTATAACACAATATTCATGCGGCGGCTCCTTCGGAGCCTGGGTCTGCGGGATGGATTTCCGAGGGGCATTTCGGCAGACAACCCCTTCGGGTTCATAAATACAGGAACGTTATGTGACATTGCAATAGTGAGGTGAAGAATCATTAAATCTATATTTAAATTTCTATTTAACGAAAATGCTAGTGGAGATCAAGTACTAAATACTAAGGCTGATTTTGAAAGAATAATCAAGTTTGCTAAGGATGTTATAAATTCATATGAAGATAAGTCAACTATGTATAAGAATAAACGTTTTATTGCTGAGACTCACCCAATCATTGATGTAATTAGATTATTAGGTAGGAAGGTCCAAACAGAGTATTTAATGAACTTATTATATTGTGACGAAGAATCATCTCTAGAGAAGCTAGATTATACAACTGTTTTATTTGATACAAGAAATCCAATAACAAAAGAAGGTAAATCCTTTAGAGAGATAGTTACAACATTGGATATGAAGAAAGAGATAACATTAGCTAGGGACTTGATTCTCCCATGGCCATGGCAAAGGGACAGACTTATAAATTCGATTACGAATATTGGGCATGGAAGAATAGCAGAGGAATGGAGACAAGATAACAACCATTTGGTAGAACTTTGGTTACCCATGGGTATCGCATGGGTGCGTGGTGGAAACCATTCAATAAGTGCTGGAATTATACAAGGGAGCGGTACTATTCAACCAACAAGTATTGTGGATATTAGCAATATTTTTAATCATATCTATACAGATGGTATGAATTATTATAGGAGCTCAGACCATCAAATCATATCACCAGTAATAAATATAGAATTTGCAGCCATTTTTGAAATTGGGCGGATCATGAAAGACAAATCAATTTGTTTTTAGTAATCCTAAGAAGATTGCAACGTCACATAACATAATATTCAAGCCGTCTCCTTCGGAGCCTTGGTCTGCTGGATGCATTTCGAGGAGGGAATTCAGCAGACAACCCCTTCGGGGTTCGTGAATACAGAAACGTTATCAGAAATTGTAAGTCGGAAAAATTAAAGCTTTTTGTTATTGATCTTTCGAGGATGAGGGGTGTGCTTAATGGGATTGTTTGAAGAAATAAGAGAAGATAATTGCGCTCTATGTGGTAAAAAATCCAAACTTGAGGAAAGTCATATTATTCCCAAATTTGTTTTCAGACATCTTAAAAAAGACTCTTTTACTGGTAAACTAAGAGTTTTTTCGAATCCGAATGTTCCACAGCAAGATGGCGATAAACAGCCATTATTATGTGGTGAATGCGAAGATCTATTTAGCAGAAATGAAACACATTTTGCTAATAAAGTTTACTATCCATTCAAGCACAATGGCTTTAATGGATTAACATATGAAGGCTGGCTTCATTATTTTATTACGTCTGTTAATTGGAGAAGCTTATATCTCGACATAATTGAATTTGAAAAAGCTGAGGATGATGAAAATAAAATAGATACTAAACAATTAAGTGTTTTGAAAAAATCAGAGGAGATAATGAGATCTTACTTGCTAGGCAAACAGCGTGATATTGGTCAAATAGAAAACCACATTTTCTTTTACGACAAAATTGAATCTGCTGATGATAAAACAGCGAGTAGTAATCCGTATTCTCTAATACACGGTTCAGCTTTCGGTTACACTTTATTAGATCATCAATCACAGGCGATATCAGTGTTTTCGAATTTAACTGGGATAATTATTGTAACGGTTCTTAGGAAGCATCCTAAAGAACGATGGAAGAATACATTTGTCAAAGTTGAACCGGGAAAGATAAAGTTACCTCAAATGACCAATAGTTCTGTTTTCGGTGAAATTCATTATTTGGAAAATCAAAGAAAAGAAATGTTCAATGCAATGAATGAAAATCAAATTAATAAAATACTTGATAAAGTAAAAAAGAATCCAGAAGGATTCAAAAGTAGCGGATCTTATAAACGACTAATAGAAGACGGAAAAATAAAAATTATTAAGGATTGAAAATACAAATACCATATTAAGTACATCAATGAAGTCTACAACATCTGATAACATAATATTCACGCTGCGGGCATACGCCCTTGGTCAGGCATTCGCCAGACACCCAACATTCGTTGGGTCGTGAATACAGGAACGTTATACGCAACCCCTTAAGAATGTTAAATCATGCAACCAATTAATAACAAATAATAAATATAGGTGAAAGAATACATTTACAACGTAGCAGTTGAAAACCAGATGAACGGAATATTAGAAGGTGTACCATATAACAATAAATTTCCACTCGTTAGTTATGCTCCTTGGTCATCAAGAGGAATACCAGAGAAGCGGATTCATAATAAAGTGCAAACTAAAGAATATTTCTATTATGCGAAAGAGAGGATTAAATGAATTATCATTTTGGTTTTTCATGGAAGGGTCTGATAATCTTTTTATTGCCAATGATACCAAATATATTTTATTTTTTAATTCCTGCGTCAGATATATCAGGAAACAATGCAAATAGCCATTTGATTTTAGATGTTTTGGAGCACGGAAGTCAGGGCAATATTTTTCTTTCTTCTGATATTTGTTGTAAGAAAACAAGCATCTGAAATGCGATGTCCGTATATAATTGGTATGGCAATAATGTTGATTTTTTATTATGTGCTATGGATATTGTATTTTACAGGCAACGCAAACTCGATTATTTTTTTGGGGATGGCCGTTCTCCCGGTAGTATATTTTATATTAGCTGAGATTTGGCTTCAAAATTATCTGGCTATTATACCAACAGTACTTTTTGGTATTGTGCATGTCATTAATACATATTTGTCTATTGCGAATTAAAGGGAGGACAACAATTCTCTTAAATTTTGATTGTGCGTTCAACATGTAATCTATATCAAGGATTAAGTCCCGAATGGTGAGGGTAGAAGTAAGCCATAGCTTAAGGCAGGGGTGTCCAACGTGAGCAGGAATCTGAATAAAGCCATCGGCAAATCTCCGGTCCGAGGAGCACGAGCCTCTTATAAGGCTAGCGTTCATTGGATGAAGTTACTACACATACCAAGGTTGATACTGTTGAAGGCGTACGAGAGTAAATGAGGGGATCTTTCCTATGCGGAAACGGATTTGATAGGAGCAAAAGATAGAATCAAAAGATAAAACACGTAAAGACATATTAAATACATAAAACACACAAGACATATAAGGGTGTGGAATCGAAGAAGAAGGGGCAGCGTATAACAATGCATTTTTGCTTCGTCGCTGACGCTCCTCGGTCTTCAAGAGGGATTTTGGAGAAGTGGAATCAGGCGACACATCCAACCGGCTAAGTGGCAAAGCCACCCGGACCTCCGGTCCTTAAGCCGTTTGGACGTCAGAAATGCGCAACGTTATTTGACATAAAACTATTACATTTTAGGAGTAAATAATGAATATCACTTTCTCGAAATGGGTTCAATATTATCGAAGAAATAATCAAAATCTCAAATATATTCATTGGGACGACAACTATAAATTAACAACTAATGAAAGAGAAATAATCATTAAGTCACTTCAACAGTTTCAATTAGGAGAAAACTCTGAAGGTAAATATCTAATTAAACGTGCACAAGAATATGTACATCAGACACAAGATCAGGATTACTATGAAGCGCTTATAGAGTTCATTAAAGAAGAACAAAGGCACGCTAGAGATCTGGGCAGATTTATGAAGGTACAGGGAATCCCACTCCTTCGTAGACATTGGGTGGACAATGTATTTAGAAGATTACGTCGATATGCGAGTTTAGAACAATCAGTCATTGTTCTATTAACCGCTGAGATCATTGCTAAGTTGTACTATAAAGCTTTGCAAAAATCTACAAAGTCAGAAGTATTAATCGATTTATGTAATCAGATTTTAAGTGATGAGGAGAAACATGTTCAGTTTCAATCTGAAACACTTCATAAATTTGCTCAAAATAGAAACGTTCTCTTTAACAGAATAGTTTATATCCTTCGTAGAATCCTTTTTGAAGGAACGCTAATTGTAGTGTGGTATCAACATAAGCCTGTATTTAAAGCAGGGGGATATAAATACAAAAGTTATTACTATGAATGCCGCCATGAGTTTAACTTAACGAAGAAGATTATAGCTAATTCACAGTAGAGGTTTACGTCAGATAACATTATATCCAAGCTTTGGGGCCTGACGCTCCCAGGGTCAGCCCAGAGGGAATTGGCAGGAAAGTGGAATCAGGCGGGCGGACACATCCGCACCGACTAACCGCATCGCGTTCGCCCCTAACGTGACTTAAGTCGGTGGGGTGTCGTGGATACAGTAACGTTATAGTAAATCAGCGTATAAAAATACAAAATAAATTATTCAAACTCTGAATAGGAGTGAAATCATGCTGGAAGCGGTTATTTTCGATATGGATGGTACACTATTTCAAACAAACAAAATCTTAGAGTTATCGTTAGAAGAAACGTTTTCTGTCTTGAGGTCTCGTAATGAATGGTCGAGTGAAACTCCAACTCAAAAATATCGTGAAATTATGGGAGTTCCTCTACCAGTAGTTTGGGAAACGTTATTGCCGAACCATTCAAATGAAATCAGACGAATTGTAGACGAAATCTTCTTGGAGAAGTTAATTGCAAATATTAATTATGGCAAAGGTGCGCTTTATCCGTATGTCAAAGAAGTTTTTGATTTTTTAAAACAGGAAGGTTGCTTAATTTTTATTGCAAGTAATGGACTAATCGAGTACCTCAATGCTATCGTTAACTGTTACAAGTTAAATAATTGGGTGACAGAAACCTTTAGCATCCAACAAATAGAGACTCAGAATAAGGATGACTTAGTCAGATCTATCCTTATGAAATATCACATCAACAATGCTGCTGTAGTTGGCGACAGGATCTCTGATATCAATGCAGCAAAAAACAATGGATTGAAGGCTTTTGGTTGTCGATTTGACTTTGCCCAAGAATGGGAGCTTAAACATGCAGATTATATTATTGATGATTTACTTGAATTGAAAAAATATATTTAACATCATGGGAAGTGGAATATTTGTGTAAGTATTTTCGAAGAAGACGCTGACATCCTATAACATCATCATATTCAAGTAGCGGCTCCTCACGGAGCCTTGGTCTGCAAGGATTTCGGAGAGGAATTTAAGCAGACACCCCCTTCGGGGTTCATGAATACAGGAACGTTATGTCCCTAAGAGCTTTAAAACATAATGACACTTTTTGGAGGTTAATTGATGGGAGCATGGGGAACTGGAATTTTCGAGAACGATGATGTATTAGATTGGAAGGCAGATTTACTTGATTCTGATGACATCGATTTAATTGAAGAGACGATTGAAGAAGTATTAGAAGAAGATTATATTGAGTCAGATTTAGCTTCCAATGCTTTAGGCGCAATTGAGATCCTTGTAGCATTACAAGGTAATCCTGGGAAAGAAATTTTGAATAATCAAAGTAATACAGAGGATCTATATGACTGGATCAATAGACATAAAGGTAAAGGAAAAAAACTCATTTCAAAAGCTAAACGAGCAGTTAAGAAAATTAAGAAAGATTCAGAACTAAAAGAGCTATGGGAAGAATCAGAAGAATACCCAATATGGTTAAATACAATAAATGACTTAGAAAATCGATTGTAAAGAAATTGATAGTTTTTCGAGAAGAGGAAACTTCACTTAACAAAATATTCAAGCTGTGGCTCCGTTGGAGCCTTGGTCTGCTGGAAGGGTTCCGATGAGGCAATTTCGGCAGACAACCCCTTTGAGGTTCATGAATAAAGGAACGTTAGCAGAAATCAGGGGAATGATTAATTAAATTATAAAGATTAGATAAACTATTAGTTAAGGACGGGGATTTCAATGAGTAGCTTGTTACTAACCTCTTGTGGTTTTTATACTGAAGATATTAAAAATCAATTTCTGAAGTTTATTGATGGAGATATTTCTCAATTAAAAGTCTCAATTATTACAACTGCATCCCCTAGAAAAGAAACTAATAGATATGCACAAAGAGCAATGCAAGAGTTTAAGGACATGGGATTTCAGCATATCAATTTTGTAGATATTGAATTTGATGACCCGCAAATTCTCTTACATAGAGATGTTATTTATATAAATGGTGGAAATCCATTTACATTATTGTATTACGCGAAGAAAAGTGGTGCTGATGAAGTTATTAAATCACTGGCCGCACAGAATGTAATTATAGTTGGAGTAAGTGCAGGAACGTTATTACTGGGGCCAAATATTGACATTGTCGATTTCTTTACTCCACAGATGAATACAATGGATTTAACGGATTTTAAGGCATTAGGTGTAACCGACAAGCTTATTTTTCCTCACTATGATCGAGAGGACATATTTAAAGATAGTACTAGTAAAACAATTGAAGAGAGAATAGTAGAATTTGAATGCAATGAGAACTGTAAGGTGACAAGGCTTAAAGATGAAGAATATATCTCAATCTTAATGAACCAAGCACATTGGAAGTCGTAAATTCATTGAAAGTAGCTCGAAGAAGCCCTGAAATCTTGCCAACACCGTATTCACACTGCGGGGCTAAGCCCCTTGGTCTGTCAGTGGGGTTTCGAGGAAGTAGTATCCAGTAGACAACTCCTGTGAGGCTAAGTCTTCGACCCAGTCGCTCCATTAAGTCTCTCGGGTTCGTGAATACAACAACGGTAGATAAAATAACGAAGAAGTTTATATTGGGAGTTGATTCATTGAAGTATTCAACTGTAGTTCTTGACTTGGACGGAACATTATTAAATTCAAAAAAAGAAGTATCTAAGAGAAACGTAGATGCGGTCTTATCTTGTTATCAGAAAGGAATGAGAATAATATTTGCAACAGCTCGACCGCCCAGGGCGGTTAATTGTTTGCTTCCACAAGGATTAGTAGATATCGGGGCTTTTGTATATTACAACGGAGCTCAAGTGATATGTAAGGAAACCAAGATAGAAATTAATGAATCAATCCCTACTAATGTAACTACAGAAATTCTTGATTACTGTTTGAAGTGTGACCCTCAAGTTGAGCTAACTATGGAAGTGAAGGATGAGTGGTTTAGTTTAAGAGAGCTTGATTATATTAGCTCAATGGACACACAATCAAACCCCATAGTAAAACCCTTAAAAGAATTAAAGCAATATGATGCCACGAAGATACTTCTGACTGGCAATAATCACAATTCTGGATTGTTTGAAAAATTCGAGGGTAGAGTGAATATACTAATTACGGATAATAATAAATTAGTACAAATCATGCCTCTTCTGGCATCTAAGGAAATGGCAATTACTAAACTCTGTGAATTATATAATGTAGAATTGGATTCCGTTATTGTATTTGGTGATGATCATAATGATGTAGGCCTCTTTAAGAAGGCTGGATATTCTATTGCTATGGGGAATGCGATTAGGGAATTAAAGGAAATTGCTGATGAAATAACCGTTAATAATGATGAAAACGGTGTTGCTGTAAGTCTAGAAAGATTTTGTGGGTAACTCAAGGTTACTTTATCTAACAGTACATTCATACACCGTCGCACTTGCTCCTCGGTCGCCAAGAAGGATATCGGAGAAGTTGATTAAGGCGACACATTCAATCAGCTAAGTCTATTGACTCGTTCCCTACGGTAAGCTGCTTGAACGTCAGGAATACAACAACGTTAGCCGAAAGAAGTTCTTATTTTAGGAGGAGTCTATATGATATTAGAAAAAGTTATAAATAGAATTACAATACAAAGTGAATATAAGGATTTGGTTGATAAGTATATAGATCATATACTTAACGAATTTAAAGGTAAGATTCATAGCATTTATATGTGTGGCTCGATTCCAAAAGGAACAGCTCAACCTTTTAAGTCAGATGCAGACTTTACTATTGTATGTGCAAATCCCGAAGATATTGATTACGAAAGATTGTCAATGATTAAAGACAGGCTTTTGGAAGAATATCCATTCGTCACTAAGATGGATACGATCATTTGCTCGATTGATGATGTATTAAGTAGACCGAATGATTGGGGTTTTTGGATTAAGATCGTTTGTGTTTGTATACATGGGGAGGACATTGGTGAAAAAGTACCCCCGATCATAATTTCTCCAGAATTCATTTTAGACTTAAATACAGATACCAAGGAGGAAGTAGATCGTGTACATCGTTCACTTTCTAATGTTAGTGATCACTCAATGAAAACTAGATATATTAAAGGTTACTCTAAGAGATTAATTCGTGCATTATACTCTTTGGTTTTAGAAGATACAGGGGTATGGGAAGATGAAATCATTAAGATGAAGAATGCCATATTAAACTATTGTGAGATTAACTCCGCTTTAGTTGAGTATCTATATGCTTGTTACTTGGATAGTAGCAATGTACTTGTTGAAGAGTTTTTGAGAAATGCAGATGAAGTATATCGCTATTTTGAGAACGCTTTAAATACAATGGCTGCTTCCAGAAATTCATTTGGCTAACAATATATTAACGAACGTAATCACCTTGAGAAGCGAGTGACCACATCCAGCCCCAAATCCCGTCGGGACATCGCCAATACAAAACGTTATCTGAAATCAGTTAAAATCAATATCAATATGAGGTGCGTAATGGATCGTAAGATTATTCAAACCGCAAAAGAGATTGCAATAAGAATTATTCGCGAAGCAGGTCTAATCTCTAAACAGAAGTTTGATAACTTTGTTGAACTGAGATCTAAAGATGAATTTGGGGATGTGGTTACTGAAGTAGATCATATCTGTGAAGAAATCATCATCAAACAAATACAAGACGTATTTCCAAATCATCAGATACACAGTGAAGAGGCAGGGCTTATCGGAACTAAGCACGATTGGTTATGGTTAATTGATCCTTTAGATGGAACTAATAATTTTACGATTGGTTTACCTGTTTTTGCGATATCAATTACCTTAATGTACAAAAGAGAGCCTGTGCTTGGAGTGGTCTATGAACCTCTAACAGAACGTTTATTTGTATCTGTTATTGGTGAAGGGACAAGCTACAATAATCGACAAATACAAATTAAGAGTAACCCGAATATTTTCAAAGGAAATATAGGTTGGATTCAAGGTCACAGAGTACAAAACGACCCACAAGCAGTAAAACTAAGACAACACATTGATATTAGATTTAAACGAATGTTAAGATTATGGGCTCCAACGATTCAATGGTGTATGTTGGCCAAAGGAGATATTGATGGAATTATTCTGTACAATTCTGAAGGTGATGACTTGTATTCAGGTATCTTAATGGTTAAGGAAGCAGGGGGGCTTGTTATAGATTTTGAAGGAAATAAGTTTAATGGAATGAAAGAAGAACCTTATTTAATTGCATGTCACCCAGACCACAAAGAAGAACTATTGCAAATTGTAAGAGAAGGTTTGAGTTAACGCTAGAAGCAACTGATTTCATCTAACATTATATTCACGCTTCGGAGCTTGACAGCTCCTATTGGTCTCTTAAGTTGGTGGGAGGATCGTGGATACAGTAACGTTATGTGCCATTAAAGGAGATAATTTATGAAAGGTAAGATACTCTTATTAGTTTTTATTACAATAGTGTTTTCATATTGCCAAAATAGTAGTCAATTGACTACCTTGAACAACGAAACTAAATCAATAATGAATTCTGAACTGCCTCCTGATGTAGTGAGTAAAGGTGATGGAACAGAATCGAAAGAAATAACTGAAGGTCAATCAGATGCTTCTAACAATGAAGTGTTATCCATGAGCATTGGGAACTATGAATTGAAAGGAGAATTTTATGATGAAATGCTTCGAAATCCTATAGATCATGATTATGGAGTGGAATTTAATAAACTTCAAAATTCGAAAGAGATTATTACAACATTGGGATGGGGAGCGTTGGAAAGCAAATATACAGAGATTTGGGATAAAGAGATGAATCAAATATATAAAAAGCTGCTTTCTAAGTTGGATAGAGAACCAAGAAAAGCACTAATTGAATCGCAGAAAGAATGGTTACAGTATCACTTAAGGGAATCAAAATTTGTAGAGAAGACATTTATCAATAATGGTTACCTTGGAACACAAGGATCGGTAAGCCTAGGCATGGTTATACGGGAGAGAATTAGGGGAAGAACAATGCAATTATTTGAGTATCGATATTTGTTAGATGGTGAAATTAAGTTTTTATACCAAAGTAAAAAATAGAGTTGGAATCTGGATTAAAGGTTTTTAGGTGATGCTTCGAAGCAGTAACGGCACATAACAATGTATTCAAGCTGTAAGGATACCACCCTTTGGTTGTAAGATGTATAATCATGGAAGAACACTCAGAAAACACGACTCAGCCTAAGATAAGAGCTATCTAAGGCTGGGTATTTTCGTGAACGTGCAGGACGTTATACAACAGAATCAAAAACAATAGAAAAAGAGGGTCATATAACCCTCTATATACTAGAATTCTGCAATTCACTAAATAGTTGTAGGGCATCTTTGAAACCTTGTATGTAGATACTTCTTTCTAGGATGGATTGGAGTGAGATTTGTGCGTCTTCGTAAAGAAAAACTGTATGTTGAAGTTTATCGGGCAAAGCATCACGAAGTGTTTTAAAATATTCATCTGTCTCCACAGAAAGCTGAGTGTACTCCCTATGACACTCCAGAAGATAGAATTATGGAGGGAAAAAGATGAACATAATCAAATGTAATATACGAGAACTCATGGCAGAACATCGAATAGATGATATAACAGAATTGATGGCTAAATCGGGCTTAAGCCGGAATTCGATCAATAAACTCTATAGGGAAACAAATATAGAAACAACAAAGCTGGAAACCTTATTCAAGCTATGCGATACATTTAATTGTAAATTATCTGATTTGATTGAATACGTACCAGGAGCAAAATAAATAGTGAAGGTCGATTTGAGAAACGATTCCGTCCTATAACATAATATTCATGCATTGCTCCTTCGGAGCCTGGGACTGCGGATGGATTTCGAGAAGAGTTTCAGCAAACATCCCCTGTGGGGTTTATGAATATAGCTACGTTGTCCAATACTTCCAATCAAAACAACAACCATAGGAGCAATATTATGACAATCATGTTCAAAGAAATAAAAGACATTGATACACAGGCAATTCAAGAACTGTTTCATTCGGTGGACTGGAAATCAGGAGATTTCCCAGAAGATCTTAGACAAGCAATAAACAACTCGCATACAGTTATTACTGCATGGGATGATAACAAATTAGTTGGTTTAATAAATGCATTGTCTGACGGCGTGATGACAGTATATTTTCATTACATGTTAGTACACAAAGAATATCAATCATTAGGAATTGGAAAGAGAATGATGGAACAAATGCTTAGTCGATATTCTAATATCAAAACAAAAGTGCTTATATCCTATGATAGTGCAGAAAAATTCTATGGATTATTTGGATTTAAGCCAGAAGAAGGCACAAAAGCCATGTTTATTTCAGATATGGTATAGCATTGAAGTAAAGATTCCGATCAGATGAGAATTGATTATAGATGGATTTGTTTTTGAAAAGGTCGCTATATAAAGCTTCAATTCGGATATGAAGGGATACCAGATGATAAGTTATAAACCATTTCAAAAATTATTGATTGACAGGGAAATTAAGAAGCAGGATTTATTGAAAATGACGGGGATTTCATCGGCAACGATGGCAAAACTTAATACGAATGAGTATGTATCGTTAGAAGTAATCGATAAATTATGTACGGCATTAGGATGTCAGCCCGGAGATCTATTGGAGCATATAGAAGATCCGAAACCAAGTTAAAAAAGAAAATAATAAGTTAGTCAATCAGAGAATCGATTCCGCCGTATAACATTATATTCATGCTATGGCTCTTAACGGAGCCATAGTCTGCTGGAAGTGTATTTTATGGAAGCGTTTCAGCATACATATTTAAAAACGCTGAACGTCGTGAGTACGGGAACGTTTTGTGAAATTATCGCTAATGTTAGAAGCAGGGAGGAATAACGGTGAGTCGAAGATAAACTTTAGCTAGATTTAGAATCAATTCTTAGATGTTTTCCAAGAGATAATCTTAATTCAAAATCCGATAATTGGAGGTTAATTATGAGAGCGTTCAATGTAGAAGCAGTTTTTATCGATCGTGATGGAACGATCGGTGGTTCAGATGAAGTCCTTTACCCGGGGGAATTTGAATTGTTTCCATACACCAAAAATTCTCTGGAAAAGTTAAAAATACTTGGAATTAAACTGTACGGATTTACGAATCAGCCCGGTATTTCAAGAGGTGAAGCTACAAAAGAAGAATTTGTAAGAGAAATGATAGAATTTGGCTTTGATAATGTTTTTATATGTCCTCATCAACATACTGAGAGATGTGAGTGCCGTAAACCGAACCCAGGAATGTTACTTGACGCTGCTAAGAAAAACAATTTAGATTTAAGTAAATGTATTGTAATTGGGGATCGATGGTCTGATATTTTAGCAGGTCATCATGCTGGATGCAAAAAGATATTAGTTTTGACTGGAGCAGGGAATGAAGCTTTAAATAAATACAGACATAAATGGTTAAACACAGAAGCGGATTTTATTGCAAGTGATTTCGAAGAAGCAGTTAATTATATTATTAGTCTGGAAGGAACGATTGAAGCGGACCTAAGATAGGAACTATCTAAGATAAGATATATTTTGAAAAAATAAATTTAACAGGGGGAATTAGAATGAAATTTATCGTTTCTGCAAGTGTAATCGTTCTCAATGAACATAATGAGATTTTACTCATGAAAGGTCGAAGAGGTTGGGAAATGCCTCAAGGTTGTGTTGAAGAAGGAGAGACTATTAGGCAGGCAGCAGTTCGAGAAGTGAAAGAGGAAACAGGGATTGACATTGAATTAATTAAATTTTGTGGATTGTATCAGAACATAACGCGAGGCGTATGCAACAATATATTTACTGGAAAACCGATTGGTGGAGCTTTAACTACCAGTGATGAAAGTGAAGAGGTGGGCTACTTTACTTTAGAAGAAGCTGGGCAGATGATAACATGGGGAAATTTCTATGACAGAATTCATAATGCATTAGATGAGCAAAGCCATCCTTTTTTGATTGAATTTTCAGAATAAGGTCATTCATTATGGTAGATTGTACCTTAAAGTTGCTCCTCTCTTGGTTGGTGATGTTCTAGAAAACCACCATTCTACCCAAGATAGGGACGCTTTTTATATGATTGTACCTTCGTAACTCAGGTTTAATTACGCTAGTTTTCTAATCAAAATAAAGATATGAGAGTAGTTTAATATAAGGAGCAGCCGGAGAACAAAGGTTGCTTCTTTTTTTGCTTTTACACTTCGCAAATGGAACATTGTGGGTTATATTGGATATGATTTGGTTCTATAGTAGAGAAATGGAGAGGTGGCCACTTTGGATGAAAAAATACGCTTTCCGATAGGACACTTTGAACCAAATCTTAAACTCTCTAATGAGGACAGAATCCACATCATTGATCAAATTCCCGGAATTACAAAGACCATAAGAGAGGTTACAGAACATCTCAATGATGATCAACTTTGTACTCCTTATCGTGATGGCGGTTGGACAATCACACAGATTGTGCACCACCTTGCGGATAATGACATGAACGCTTATATCAGATTTAAGAGAGCATTAACTGAAGATGAACCGGTGGCAAGCTCATATCGAGAAGATTTATGGGCATCATTACATGATTACAGGAATACGCCCATCGAAGATTCAATTTTGCTGATGGAGATACTGCACAAGCGATTTCTCACGTTGCTACATGGTTTACATCCCGATCAATTTAGACGAACAATTCAAACAGAAGTGTTAGGTACAATTTCATTGGATATCGCGATTCAAAGATTTGTATGGTACGGGCAGCATCATATTGCTCAAATTAAATCTTGTATAACATCGCAGAGGTGGTAGGGTTTTATACATTTCAAGTGTGGAAGTAACATAATGGGGAAAGGAAGGATTCTAGGCATAGCATATAATGTAATTCCAGTGAAAGATTTGGAAGTGTCAGCTGCCTGGTTTGTAAAGCATTTTGGATTTAACATTCGCCACCAACGCGAAGGATATTTGAGTTTATTTCGGGGTGATCGCCCAATTTTGGACTTGATTCAAAGCGACAATGAAACACGAGCGACATTTGAAGTGCATCAGAAAAAGAGATGGGTCATTACATTTTTCACTGATGACTTTGGTTCTTTACATGACTACTTAACATCAGAGAATGTGAAAGTAGGGGCTGTTAGTGATGAGGGACAGTATGGGAAGTTTTTTGTGTTAGAAGATCTGGACGGTAACTTATTTGATGTGTGGGAACACCATGATTGTGAAATGAATTTCTAATGAGAAGCCTTGGTCAGCTGCTATCATTTACCGAATTAGGCGTAGCTTTCTATTGTATGAAGATCAGAAAGGTATTTTTGAAAACAAAGGAGTGAAAGACCAATGGATATCAAAAACAAAAGCGGAGATGTGCTTGGAAAGATTCAAATTGAATCCTTACGCAATGATAATGCGATTGACCGGATAGTCATTGACTTAAAGCCTGGTGACGGGAAGGCGATATACACCGCAGATGTTATAGAGAATCAATTCACGCAACAGACCAATTATGCAGCCATTCCATGGGAAGATGGTCTGGAGCTATTGCAACGGCATTACTCTCCATGGCAGCCGAAATTTCCGATTGATTCTGATATAGATGCCATTCATGTATTTTATGGATTTGATAATTTAACTTCGCAAGAAATCGATGAAATGATTGAAGAAAGTAACAGGTCAGGCAGAAATGTAGTGATACGAGAATTGAAGCCCAATAAGAAGGTTGTGGGCATCAGCATCACGTATAAAGAATACGGTGGTTATAAACTTAATATTTTCGGGACAACAAAGAGCCGGATCGCATTGCCTAATCATGATGGTACTAAGGTTAAACAAGCAGCCGTACGTGGTGTACAAGCATTTTATATTTTCAATAACGAAACTTCCCAATTGATATGGATCGAAGAGGATGTGCATGGGAAGGCGCTACAATACGAGATCATTGGCGGAAATATGTCAGAAGATCTTGTGATAAAGATTGCGAAGTCAATGAACGGATAAATGATGATATTAATCTGAGTGAGGTGCAACGATGAGTTACAAAACTATTCTCATAGACCAATTAAATGCCTGTTATCATGACAAGAGCTGGTTTATACCGCTTCATGATATTTTGACAGACCTCAATGCGGCGGAGGCCGCTTATGTAAAGAATGAGGGAGAGCATTCCATTTGGGCGCTCGTCAATCATCTTATCTTCTGGAATGAGAGGTGGCTTGCGAGATATGTTGCCGAAAAGGTCGACGGGCAGAATTCAGTGAATAATGAGGATACATTCGACATAGATCCGTCTAACTTGAATGATGTGGAGTGGAGCAAGACATTACATAGACTGAAAACCGTCTTTAGTGATTGGAACAGGGCACTCGAAGATAGTGAAGAACATAAATTGACCCGTGAAATCCCTTCTTATTTCAACGCGCCATGGTGGGGAGTTGTATCAAACCTATGTATTCATAATGCCTATCATATTGGCCAGATCATGCTGCTCAAAAAATCAATGAAACACACGTAGTACATGCTGTATTACGTTTATAAAATTATACTTAAGCAAGGAAGATGACTATCATGGAAAAAGGCAAAATTATATTTTTGAACGGTGTAACCAGCTCTGGTAAAACTTCAATTGTAGAGGCGATGCAATCATACGATGATCCGTTTTTCTATGTTGTGGCTAATGATTTATTTGAAAATACGATCGGTGATAAACATCTTCAGACGGATTACTGGAAGTATCTGAGTGAAGCGATTGTAATGATGTATCATACGGCAAAAGTATTTTCAGAACATGGCAAGCATGTTCTGATCGATGGCATTCTTGTGGAAAGACCGGAGCTCGCGCCGCATTATGAACAAGTCAAACAGATTTTTGAAGGGTATCCACTGGATATTGTGGAACTGCATTGTCCTCTTGATATCTGTCGTCAGCGGAACATTGAACGTGGGGATCGAAGAGAAGAGCAATCGGATGAGCAGCATCAAATCATGGCTAAACACATCAACTATAGCTATTCCATTGATACAAGTATGAACAAACCGGAAGAATGTGCGGAGAAGATTATTGCAGCGCTGTTCAAGACCAATCATGAACCATTGAAAAATATGTAAAGATTATATTACGAAGCTGTAGTGGAATCGATATCTAGTAACAACTTTGTCTGCTTTGGTCTGGAGGATTAAATGAGGAATTCAATGGAGTTACAAACAAGAAAAAGTATAGTTAATGATTTAAAGGCAATGGGGATAAGGGAGGGCATGACGATAATCGTTCATTCCTCCTTCAAAGCAATAGGTAAGGTCATAGGTGGACCGGTAAGTGTTATTTTAGCTCTGGAAGAAGCCGTTGGAATCAATGGAACCATTGGAACCATTGTCATGCCCACTCAAACAGAACATCTTTGTGAACCTTCAGAGCATGACGCGAACCTGTCTTCAGCGGAAATTGAGTTCATCAAAGACAATATGCCTATTTATTATCCTGATCTAACCCCAACCTCGTATATGGGCATCATTCCTGAGGTGTTTCGGAGGCAAGATGGTGTGTTTCGAAGCTCACATCCGCACATGTCTTTTGCTGCCTGGGGGAAAGAGGCCAAACGGATAATGGAAGATCACAACTTGCATTATGCATTAAATGAGAAATCTCCGTTAGGAAAAATCTATGATTTGAGTGGATACATTCTGTTACTTGGTGCGCCTACAAATAGTAACACTTCCTTGCACCTGGCGGAATATAAACAGCAGAATTCATTTGTTAAGCCAAAAGTCTGGGGAGTAAAAATGCTGGTGGATGGACTTGAGCAATGGACTACATACAATGATATTAACAATGAATCAGATGATTTTGAATTGATTTTTAATGAGTTTAAGATCCAGACTAACGCTGTTACCGAAGGAATGGTAGGGGAATCTGTGAGTTATCTGATACCCCAAAGAGAGATGGTTGATTATGCTTTGGGATGGATGAATCGTAACCGAAGAGAACATATCGAGCAGTGAATCATTTCAAAAAAGATAGAAGGGGGAAATGTAATCATGACTAAAGAGATTGAACATTTGCTTCAAACTTTTGAAGAATGGGCGTTGTTTGTCAAGACGATGAATCATCTTGAAGAGAAGACCTGGAATTCCAGCATGGAAGAAGGGAAATGGACGATAAAATCCATCGTCACTCATATCATGTTATGGGACCGATATTTTTACAAGGAAGCGATTGAGAAGATTGCTCTGAAGCAGCCAGTTACGTTGAAACATATGAATTTTGAAGAGTTTAATCGCAAAGCTATTGAATTTGGTAACCGCACAGAGACGTCCGAAATCGTAAACAAGGCTATCACGTACCGCCATAAAATTATGAATGACATTCGAGGGTTAGCGGAAGAACAGCTTCATCAGACGTATTTGGACGCAGAGGGTAACGTATTTTATATTCCCCAATACCTTAAAGATTTTATATGGCATGACCAGCATCATATGGAACCGTTGAAGAAATATTTTGCCAACCTTGAAGCGTAAAGGATTAAGCAGATGGGTGAGTTGTACGGACTAGATCGAGTGGAAGCGATTGCACTTGGAAGCGCGGTAATTGACCTGCGTATCACCTAAATTGTGAATGGCGTTAAGGGTGTGCATGCTGTCCTTCCGCATGATGCTTTTAAGTAACTTAAGGCCTGTTATACGTCGTATTAGTTGAACTCGGGGGTCGATAAAATGAAAGGCAGACCACAGATCGTTTTAGATATCGCAGGGGTTTTGTTAAGTAATATGTCGTTAACGTGTTGGAAAGATATGAGTGAGGAAACCAACCTATCGGCAGAATCTTTGAAAGTACATTTTGCAGGAATCAAACGAAAGCTCTGGACAGGAATGATGAGGGAAGAAGAGTTCTGGCAATCGTTGAAGGAGATGTATCCCGAATTATCAATAAGCCGAGCGAAGGACATCTTATACAATTCAATTGTTCCCTTACCAGCCGCTCAATACCTTGAGCGATGGAGTGAGTTCGCAGATATCCATCTACTCAGCAATCACTGTAAGGAATGGATTGAGCCGAATCTGAGCTGTTTAAGCTCATTTACCAAAAGTGTAACCATCTCTAATCAAGTAGGTTTATGCAAACCTGAGATTGAAATATACCAACGGGTCAAAACCTTCCTGGCAGATGGAGAAGAGGTTCTATTTATAGATGATCAAGAGAAAAACTTACATTCGGCTAAGCTACTTGGTTGGAAGACTTTACTGGCTGACGAAGAAGGAGACTGGGTTAATGAAGTTGAGTCATTGCTAAGGAAGTTCATCAATGAATAACAAGTATAATCCATAATTTCCAAAAAAAATGTTCGTTTACGAATCACACTCCAAATTGCTTTAGATGATGATCTAAATGTTTATAGATGCCTATACCCCATTGCTCAGGTGTTAATCTTCCGAAAAAAGGATGGGGGTGAGAGGAGCATTTTCTTGGACCAAGACTTTGGAAAGTTGTAATCTTTTGTTTCAGTTTCTCTTTCTCTACGATAAACTCTCTGTTGTCTTTTATAATAATTGTTGGGATGGTCGACATATTATGCGGTAATGGCTTTTCGTTATAAAACATCGGTTTGGCGAACCTTCCAACGAGCCTTCCTAGCAATCCTCTAGGTGGAAAAGCATTCCCCATGGGAATGTCTTGAAATGCCGAGCAGTGAGCCAGCATTTGAGGGACCTGCATGTTTCCCCATTCAGGCTTGGAATTTGCACTGAGTCTATCAATACGCTCTACGATTTCCACAGCATGCGTTTTAATGAAGATACTTTTCATAAGAACACCCCAATCATTGTTTTGGATTAGATTAAGCTTCTCTACTCATTCACCTTATCGCTAAACTGTGTAATTTCCTTTTCTAAAATTTGCCCGACTTGGCCGAGAGCATTCGTTATATCTAATAATTGCTTCGGATCAAGGTGAGCCATAATATACTGGTTCCATTCATCGTACTGTGTATAGATCGCTTCCAGCACTTCTTCTCCTTTCGCCGTTAATTCAAGTAACTTGGTTCGTCGGTCTGTCGGATGGTCTTTGTACATAGTGAGCCCTTCATCGGTTAATACATCTGCAATGCGCTGTACACTTTGGCGGGCTAGCCCCATATCACGGGCGATTTTGGCTACTGTCGGTGTACCATGTCCAATTCGACCCAATACCTGCCATCGGGCACTGCTCTGATGGAGTGAACGTGTAACGATATCCCCCGAACGCATCAATAATCCATGAATGTGAAAGATGTGAAGGGAAAACTTGCTTAGTGGATCTTCTATATTTTGGTTGTATTTCATATTTTTATCTTAATTCATTGACAGTATGCTGTCAATATATCCGATATATCCTTATTGCTTCTGAGATATAGAAGGTTGTTCATGCTAAAATCAAGAATAGAAAGATAGGGGAATTTTCGTTAATCCAGAAGAGTTATATAAAATTTGAGCTATAAATAGATCAATTACGTCATGATCCAAACCATAAGGAGACGAGTTATCTATGACAAAATTGCATGTTTGTGAAGCCGTTTCTACAGAAGCTCAAGCAGGGGAACAATTGAATCATAAGGATGCTTTTTTCTAGGGAAGAAAAAGGTCTAAGAATATATGTTTTTATTAATCTACTTAAAAAGAGGAGAGAATATATGAGTGATCCGCGTTCAACATATAATATCGAAACGGCAGTGTTAAGTTTACAAGTGGAATTAGAGAGGTTAAAGATGCAGGCGGTCATGGGGTGGTCCAAAGAATTCCGAAATCTAGAGTGGTATGGTTTGAAAAATGGAATGCGTGTATTGGAGGTCGGAAGCGGACCAGGTTACATTACAGAGCAACTATTGAACAGTCTGCCGGACAGCGAGCTTACCTCGCTTGAAATTGATCGTTCACTGCAAGCAAAAGCCAAAGAACGGCTGAAAGATATTCCTTCCAAGCGATTACAATTTGTAGAGTCTTCCATTTACCAGATGGATCTGCCTTATGATTCTTTTGATTTTGTCGTGGCAAGACTTATCTTTCTTCATTTGAACAATCCTGACGAAGCTGCACAAGAGATATATCGTGTACTGAAGCCTGGCGGCCGTCTTGCCATTATTGATGTGGATGACGGCGTTTTTGGAGCGGTGAATCCTGATGTTCCTGCTTTGCATACGGTATTAATGAAAATTTCGGACTATGTGGCACAACACGGCGGTAATCGTTTAATTGGTAGAAGTCTGCCGCGTCTCCTTACTGAGAGCGGGTACATCGATGTTGACATTGATTCTGTCCTTCAACATAGTGATCTGTTAGGCATAGAAGGGTTTAAGCACCAGTTTAATCTTAATCGTTTTGTACATTTTGCTGAAAAAGGTGTGATCAGTTCGGAGGAATTTGCTCAGCTGCAACAAGCTTCTGAAGCGATAAATCATTCGCCGGAAGCCTATGCCATGATGAATTTCATTACAGCTTGCGGCACGAAGCCATTGACATAGCTGGGTCGAAACTAATTAAGGACGGAGGATGGGGATGAATATCGTTCATTCTTTTCAGGAATTAGTAGTTCGAGGGGATCATCAGGGTATGATTGAGTTACTGAAAAACTACGAACAATCCAGACCATTATCTGTTAATGAACAGGGCTGGGTCTACTGGAATGTTTCCGATGGTTATGCCTTGTTAAGAGAGCCGGAACCGCTTTATGCCAATCACCGGGAATTCTTCGAATGGGGAAAAGAAAATCTCGCCCCGGAGCAGTTACACTGGATCGTTTCGGATTCGACACAAGCGTTATCATTATCTCTGGGGAACTACTTTGATCATTGGATGGATTGGTACCAATATGCTTGTGACCATGCCCCGAAGTTGGATACCAACCGAGGTGCTCGATTCGAAAGCCATCGGGCTTTGGGTGGTTCGCTTTGGGTTTTGGAAAGATACAGTGAAATGGACAGTGTGCTTGAAAATATGAACCAGCTCATACAAGAAGATGAGACATGGTCCAATATTCTTTTTGCCCGGATTACATACAACAAACAGCGTCTGGCCTATCTGTATCATGCCGCGGATTTTGCGGGAGTCGAAGCTCTTGTAAACGAAACGATGGACTGGATTGATGAAATGAATGATGGAGCACTACGGATTTCAAGAAAAGATGAAGTGGTCGGCAGCTGGGAGGATATTAATGTCTCCAGAAATTCGCAGAGAGATATCAACATTGCGTTAAACAATTTGGCCTGTATTTTGACGGATATCGAAAGGCATGAGGAAAGTGTGAGATTGTTTATGCAGATACAGGAACGTGGTCACCACATGAATGCATATGGCTTTTCCAAATGGATATATTCGATCTGGAAGACAAGAGGGACTGAGGCAGTTAAAGATGCATTAGCAGATAATGCATCTTATGAAATAGCGGACCTTGTGAAACATACTGCTGAACTATTAGAGATCAAAGGTTAGCATGAGGTGATTGGAGTTGCCAGAGGTTTGCACAACAACGTGAAAGGAGTGATGTGATATGAGAAACAATACGAATCTGAAAAGTAGAAATAAAGTTGCCAGAGGTGTTTTTGTCTAGCGCAGAGGACCCAGGAAGGGTTCCGTGGGATTTCTCTGTGTAATTTTCACTAGGAGGAGTTTCAATTTATGATTCAATTAAAAAGTGTGTCGGTGGATAATTGGTATGCATGCACCCAACTGGATGTAACTGAAGAACAGAAAAAAAGTTTTTCCGCTCCGGTTATATATTGGATTGCTGAATCCAAAGTAGTGGAAGACTTTCAACCTATGGCCATCTATTTTGATTCGGTTCTGGTTGGTTTTGCTGTGTACTCGGATAAGGCGGATCATGAGGATAACTATTGGCTTCTTGCTCTAATGGTAGATACAAAATATCAGGGCAGAGGTTATGGAAGAGAAGCGCTTAGGAAGTTGATTGATCTAATGAAAGAATCGGTGAATTGCAAGCGCATCATGATTGGACACAGGCTGGAAAATGGTATCGCCGGAAATCTGTATGAATCCCTTGGTTTTCAGAGAGTAAGTGAAGGGCTGATTGATGGCGAAGTCGTTCGGCTTCTAAGATGCAAGTAGTGCTAAAATCACACGTGATTTGGATTGTAAAGGAGGTAGCTTGTCTTTGAAGCATGTACACATTATTTTCTCATTACTCTTTATCATGTTAGGAATTGTGATTATTACGATCTCGAAAATGATTGAAGAGGTGATTCCCAAGCTGGGGTATGCAGCATTCCAGTCAGCAGCAGCTGGCAGTTATGATTCTAGTGCTTATCAAGTAGATTTTGTACTGAATTATTGGATAGGCGCGATATGCATTTTAGGTGGAGTTATCTGTTTATTAGCTAGAATGAATTGGGTTCAGAACTCCATTCGTGAATTGAATATAAGAAACAAAGCGTTTGATGAAACTCATAATTATGACGACACAAGAGAACTGAAATAGGTTATGATATGACATAAAAAAAGAAGGGGCGGATACACATGATTACATTCCAATACTTTGAACCGGAAGATTTTGATCAACTGATCGAATGGAGCGGGGATGAAGCATTTCTGCTCCAGTGGGCCGGCCCTCAGTTCCACTATCCACTTTCCAGAGAGCAGCTATCGGATTATTTGCATGGTGCCAATGATAAGAACACTTCAAATAAGTTTATTTATAAAGTGATGGATGAATCGACTCAGGAGATTGTGGGTCATATTGCTCTTGGCGGTATCGATCGATATAATCGTTCAGGGCGTATCGGTAAGGTGCTTCTTGGCAAGTCATATCAGGGTAAAGGCTATGGGAAGCAAATGATCGATGAGGCACTTCGAATTGGATTTGAAGAGGAGAAGTTACACCGGATCAGTCTGGGCGTATTTGATTTTAATGTCTCAGCCATCCGATGTTATGAAAAAGCGGGCTTTGTACAAGAAGGGCTTATTCGTGATGCGAGAAGATATGAAGATACATTCTGGAATCTTATCGAAATGAGCATATTAGAAAACGAATGGAAAAAATGACTTCTCAAAAGGGATCATCATACTTGAGAGTCATCTTTCTTGAGAAACACTTCGATGAACGGATGAAATAACTACGTGTACGAAAATTTTAAAGGGGAGGTCTTACTGTCATCAGAATGACGGTAGGACCTCCCTTAATTACTACCTTCCTGGTTTATTTCAATGATCCCCGTATCAATAAATTCCTTCACAGGCACACCGTCGCTTGCAAGTAACAGGGTCTCCATCATTTTGGCACCCCAGACTCCTTCATTCTGTGAAATAACGGCAGACAATTGACCGTTAAGCAACCCGTTTTCACTGGTCGGGCTATCACCGAACGCGATTAAATGCCGGTTAAGGCCTTTTGCTTTCCAGATCAGGGTAGAGGCAGAGACAGAAACAAAATCGAGCCCGATAATCGCATTGAAGTGAGGGTGAGCTTGAATCATGTTTTCCATATCGGACATGGCTTGATCTTCATTCCCTTGATGATAACGAACTTCCAAGATTTCGATGTCTGTTTCACTACGGATATAATCAATGAATCCATTAAGCCGCTGCTGCAAACCTTGCATCTCTTCCAAGCCATTCTCGACAAGAATCATGCCTTGATTATGCAGAAGTCTTGTAGTCGTCATCGCGAACTGCTGGCCAGTGCGATAGTTATCGGCGCCCACATAAGCGATTCGATGACTGGATGGGACATCTGACTCAAATGTAATGACAGGAATACCTGCAGCTTGGGCTGCATCAATAACGGGTGTAAGTGCAGCAGCATCCACGGGAGATATAGCTATCCCGTCCACATGCTGTTTGATCATATTCTCCATGATACGGATCTGTTGTTCGGTATTGGCTTCATCAGGTGCGTTTACAATTAATGTAATATTGTGTTTCCCTGCATACTCCGTTGCATCCTTCGTGATCATCTCATAGGTTGGATACGTCATTGGATAGATAATACCAAAAGTTTTGCTCGCTGCAAATTTCTCTACAGGTGAAGTCGCAGGAAGTGTTGCAGCCATCTGCTGTGGGCGAATGTGTACCGAACCGGATGAAATGATCATCGGGAGCAGAAGGATTAGTGTAAGTAAAAGTGCAAATCTGGCTTTATTCATACATTGGCTCTTTTCTCATATCTGATGGTCTGGCCTGCGATTCCTCGGTTCCTTGAGTTCGGTATTCTCTTGGCGTAAAACCTGTTGTTTTCTTGAATATATTAGAAAAATAGTGAGAGTCATTGTAACCAACTTTGTAAGCAATCTCAAAGGTTTTGTTGTTGGTTGTTTTCAGCAGCTCCTTGGCTTTGCCGATTCGAATCTGGGTTAAATACTCCGTTATCGTTTGACCAGTTTCCTGACTGAAAATCTTGCTTAGATGACTTGGACTGATTCTGACGTGTGCAGAAATCATCTTCAACGAGACCTGTTCGTTATTGTATTCACGGGATACATAGGCTTTCACCTGATCAATGACATCACTGTATTTTCCAGAGCACGCTGCTCTTCTCTGCCATAACAGGTTAAGCAGGGAACACAGATATTGGGTACAATCCTCCCAGCACGTAATCTTCCGAATCGTCTGTTGCAGGGAAGTAATGTTCTCATCCGAATGGTCACTCATGCGGAACAACTGATTCGCGAGCCGGAACGACTCCAGCGTAAGGTCATTCAACAGATAGAAGCCATACGAGGAGGACTTCCAGTCGAAGGACTGTAATGGAGCGGCAAACTCCTGCACAAAATGGTCAAGCTGATTGGGGCTGCCGATTTTGAGGAATTCAAGAAACGAATTCCTGTCGAGAAAAAGAGTTGTTTGCTCATCCAGGTTATTTTCACGTAGAGAAGCTCTGTTCTGAAGAGTGAGCCGGGTAATATACTTATCCTCCTCCGCTTCCAGATACGAGACATGAATTCCTTGCAGCCGCTCCTGTTGACTGCCAATGCCCAGAATAATATTACATTTGAATGTATGCTCAAGTTCCATACGAACCCGCCCGCGAAGCTGCTCCAGATATATGGATATGGTATCTTCGGAGTGATACTTGAGCAGAAGTACTAACTCGGTCCGGCTTCGAATATAAGGAAGAAGTTCGACGTGGGGATCACGAGTTTCCTCCAGTATGGGAAACAGCTTCTTCATCAGTGATTCCGGGTCCCGGGATTCATCTGTTAATCGAATGTCGATAATGACAATTGTATAATACCTGGCCGAGAGAGGAAGTGAGAGTTGTTTGGCTGATTCGATCGCATCGGTTGTACCGATGAGTCCTCCGCACAGATCGGCCAGCAGTTTTTCTTTGGTGATCGTCCGGTTTGTCATGCGTTGATGTTCTTCATCCATTTGTTTGCTGACCTTATGAAGCATTTGGATTAGTTCTGCTGCGCTAATGGGCTTTAGACAGTACTCGGTCACACCAAGTCGGATGGCCTCCTGGGCATAGCTGAATTCATCATGACCGCTCATGATAATGATTTTGATGTCAGGTTGTTGCGTGCGAACGATGGAGGTCAGTTCCAATCCGTTCATAAATGGCATTTTGATATCCGTAATCAGAATATCTGGAGCCCATTCGTGAATTAAAGGTAACGCAAGCTCACCGTCGGGTGCATCCCCGCAATAGTGAAAACCTTCCTTTTCCCAATCGATGCAACTCCTTATATTCTCCCGAATTCCAATTTCGTCATCCACGATCATCACCTTTTTCAACGGTTAACCTCCTTGCTTTTGGGGATACGAATCATAAATGTGCTGCCTTCCATATACGTACTTTCCATTTCAACACCATAAGCTGGTCCGAAATAGAGCCGAATCCGGTGATGTACATTGAGCAGACCAAATCCGCCTTCCTGCTCGTCATCTTGGGGTGAACGGGAACCGGCCGGCTTCTCCAGCTCTTCACGTAATTGTGCCAATCGATCCGCAGACATGCCAATTCCGTTATCCTGTACGGTCAGAATGATGCTATTGTCCTCTACATATCCGTGTATGGATATTAGCCCTTGACCGCGTTTGTTCTTGATCCCATGGTAGAGCGCGTTTTCAATCAAGGGCTGCAGCGTCATTTTCAAAATGGGATAATCCTGAAGCTCACGATCAACGCTGATCTCGTAGGTGAGAATATCGTGGTACCTCATCTGTTGAATAACCAAGTAACTCCGCGCATGTTCAAGCTCGGTTTGAATGGATACCCAGTCGAATCCTTTATTCAGACTCAAACGAAAGAACTTCGAGAGGGCCTGCACAAGTTTGATTACATTTTCTTTTTTCTCTGCTTCAGCCATCCATAAAATAGACTCCAACGTGTTATACAGGAAATGAGGGTTGATCTGAGCTTGCAGCGTACGTAGTTCAGCTATTTTCACCTGTTCATTCTCTCGAATGCTCTTTTCGATTAACATTTTGAGTTTATTTAGCATCACATTGAAACTTTTGCCCAGATCAGCAATTTCGTCCGAGCCGTTTGGTGTGACTTTGGCTTCCAAGTAACCGTTTGCAGCTTTACGCATCTTGTTCATCAGAATCCGGATGGGAAGAATCAGTCGGTTATTCAGGAAAAAATATAACGATATCGCAAAGAAAGCACTTAACAAAACCGTAATGATGATCAATTGGCGAATGCTATTGGCCTCTGCAATGATTTCCTGATAAGGAGCTACCCCGATCATTTTCCATCCGGTCTGTTTTGAGGTGCTATATACAACAAACTGGGGCTTGGATCCTGCAGACAGGATAAAGCTGTCGTGCTGTAGATGTAAAGGGACCGATCGGATCTGATCCATCATGGTTATGGATGCCGGGGTGGCATCCGGCCTGAAGAGTGTATTTCCGTATTGATCACTAATATAGAAAAAACCGGAATCCTTAATGGGGGTATTCGTCAAAAAATCATCAATGAATGAATCATTTAAATCAATTACTATGAACCCGATGACCTCATGTGTAATCCGCTCTTTGACCGTAGTTATAATTGAAAGCGCATTCTGTTTAGGGTAAGCAAACCCATCTAGCCTGTTATATTCGGCATAGGCTGCAGAATGAGGGATGCGCAGAATGGCATCCGGATACTGTATCAGATACTTGAAGTACGGGTTACGCAGCGGATTTCGTTCCAGCTTGAACACGCCTTTTCGTTCACTTATGCCTTTTCCATAGAAATTCACAAACGAGATATTAAGTACCTTATCATACTTGTAGGTTTCCCGGTAAAGATTGTATGTCTGAAGGATGGCTTTGGCTTCCGGATAGGACTCCGATTGAGAATATAAGTATTGAAGCACCTGCGGGTTCTTGCCGAGTTCGAGCAGTCGTTCCGTATCCTCAAACAAGATGTCAATGTTCCTGGCAAGCTGGTCGGCAACCAGTTGTGTCGATGCCTTGTTATGATTGGATACGACCGTATAGGATTTGTGGTAAGAAATCAATCCAACTACGATCAGTGGTACTGAACTGAGGATGATAAACATGCTGAGTAATTTAAGCCTGAGGCTTGAAGCAATCCACTGAATGAGTTTCAACGTATTCCACTCCATCTGAAGGGATCAAAAATGTACCATTAGTATAACATGATTTTCTAATATATAAGAGATTCGCTAAATACTACACAATTAAACAAAGAAACTACACTTTTTAGATCTCGTTTTTCGAAATTGCTAAATTATTACATCAAAAAAGCATGAGACTCCATATAAGCTTAAAATGAAAGCGTTTTATAATGTGATCACACCACAAGGTGAAACGAAAAAAGGGAGGATCACAACATGCGAACCAAAAAAAAGTGGGGACTTGCCATAACATTGGCTATGGTGATGCTGGTCAGCACGGCATGTAGCAGTACCAATGGAGGAGCAGGCTCCGATAATGAAACTTCAACGAGTGGGAATGGCAGTACACCTGCCAGCGCCAAAACAATTACGCTTGGTTTTTCGCAGGTTGGTGCGGAGAGTGGCTGGCGCTCGGCGAATACCAAGTCGATTCAGGATTCAGCCAAAGAAGCGGGTTATGATTTGAAATTTTCGGATGCGCAGCAGAAGCAGGAAAATCAAATTAAAGCTTTGCGATCCTTCATACAACAGAAGGTGACGGTGATTGCTTTTTCCCCTGTTGTAGAATCCGGTTGGGATACCGTATTGAAGGAAGCGAAGGATGCAGGCATTCCCGTGATTTTGACGGACCGTGCTGTGGATTCCCCGGATAAAACCCTCTACAAAACCTTTATTGGCTCCGACTTTGTAGAAGAAGGACGCAAAGCAGGTCAGTGGCTTAGTGACCAATACAAAGACACACAAGACGAAATCAATATCGTTGAGCTGCAGGGTACAACAGGCTCCGCACCAGCGAATGACCGTCAAGAGGGCTTTATGGAATTGATTGCTTCCAATTCGAAGCTTAAAGTGATTGCTTCACAATCGGGTGACTTTACACGTGCCAAAGGCAAAGAAGTCATGCAAGCTTTCCTCAAAGCACATAAAAAAATAGATGTTCTCTATGCACATAATGACGATATGGCACTTGGTGCAATTCAGGCCATTGAAGCGGCAGGACTGAAACCAGGCGTAGATATTACCATTATCTCTGTGGATGCCGTGAAGGATGGTATGCAGGCTGCTGCTGATGGCAAAATCAACTTTATCGTTGAATGTAATCCGTTGTTAGGACCTCAATTAATGGAAGCGGTTCAATCGGTAGTGGACGGGAAAGACATCGAACCCCGAATCGTTACGGATGAGACGACCTTCACATCGGAGCAAGCCAAAGAAGCATTGCCAACACGTGAATATTAAAAGCAGATTCGTATAACACCGAAAAGTCATTTTTCGACCAGGCTGTCGCTAAATGACTTTTTTCCATAACAAAGGAGAGGGTTATATGGCCGAGCAAGCCCCCATTTTGCAAATGACAGGCATCACCAAACAATTTCCCGGGGTTAAAGCGCTATCCAGCGTCAGCTTTCGCTTGTTTCCGGGCGAGATTCATGCCTTGATGGGTGAGAACGGAGCAGGGAAGTCCACGCTTATTAAAGTTCTGACCGGCGTTTATTCCATTGACGAAGGAACGGTAACGATGGATAACCGGGATCTTTCGATCTCCGGTCCGCTTGAAGCGCAAAAGGCGGGAATCAGTACCGTTTACCAAGAGGTCAATCTCTGTCCAAACTTAACGGTTGCTGAGAATATTTTCATCGGGCGTGAGCCGATGCGATTTGGCAAAATCAATTGGAAGCAAATGAACAAAGATGCGGAGAACCTTCTGCGAGACAGATTACATCTGTCCATCGACGTTAAGGCTCCTTTACAGACCTACTCGGTCGCAATTCAACAACTGATTGCAATTGCAAGAGCACTCAGCATCTCGGCAAAAGTGCTCATATTGGATGAACCCACATCCAGTCTGGACAAAAACGAGGTTCAGCAACTGTTTCGTATTATGCACAAATTAAAGAGTGAAGGTCTCGCGATTCTTTTTGTTACTCATTTTCTTGATCAGGTATACGAAATGTCGGATCGTCTAACGGTGCTCCGTAACGGGGAATTGGAAGGAGAGTACATAGCCGCAGAACTTCCACGCATGGAACTGGTTCTCAAGATGATCGGCAAGGAACTCGAGGTGCTTGAGGAGCTTCCGAAGGAAGCGGATGCTGCCCAGGCGGAGTCGGGAGAGCTGTTAATTACCGCTAAGGCACTTGGACGCAAAGGAGCAATTGAGCCATTTGATCTGGACATTCGCAAAGGAGAAGTCGTGGGCTTGGCTGGGTTATTGGGGTCTGGTCGTACCGAGATCGCTCGCCTTTTCTTTGGTGCAGATCGTTCAGATGTAGGCAAGCTGCTCGTTGTAGATACAGGAAGTACGGTCAAGTCGCCGCGTCATGCAATTGATCAGAATATTGCTTTTTGCTCCGAGAACCGTAAAACCGAAGGCATAATCGATGATTTGACCATTCGGGAGAACATTATTCTGGCTTTACAAGCGACACGAGGCTGGTCCAAACCCATCTCACGCAAGAAACAGGATGAGATCGCCGAAAAGTACATCAACCTGTTAAATATCCATCCGAAAAACCCGGAGCATTTAATTAAAAATCTGAGCGGCGGTAATCAGCAAAAGGTGTTGCTTGCACGGTGGTTGCTGATGAACCCCGATCTGTTGATTCTCGATGAACCTACGCGTGGAATTGATATCGGTGCCAAGACTGAAATACAGAAGCTGGTGCTCTCTCTGTCGAAGCAGGGCATGGCCGTGCTGTTCATTTCGTCCGAGCTGGAAGAAGTGATTCGTGTCAGCCACCGGATTGCCGTAATCCGGGACCGCAAAAAAGTGCAAGAACTTAGCGGGCATCAGATCCATCAACAGCAAATCATGAAAGCAATGGCAGGAGGTTAAAGAGATGGCGGGCAAGATGCGTAAACATCATTTGTTTTGGCCGTTATGTATGCTTGGTTTACTTTTAATCTTTAATTTGCTGTACTCTCCGGATTTCTTCTCCCTCGTCATGCGTGAAGGGAATCTGTATGGCAGCTTGATTGATATTCTCAATTTTGGAGCGCCCTTAATTCTGGTATCGATCGGCATGACACTGGTGATTGCAACCGGAGGTATCGATTTGTCCGTGGGCTCTATTGTAGCGATCTCCGGTGCCGTGGCTTGTATGAGCATCAGCAGAGGAGTGGATCAGAGTTCGCTCTGGCTTGTGTTGGGTGCACTTGGATTATCTATAGGTCTCTCACTGATCTTGGGCATATGGAACGGGGCGCTGGTTTCGGTTGCCCGAATCCAGCCCATTATTGCAACGCTTATACTGATGGTAGCCGGACGTGGGATTGCGCAATTGATTACGAGTGGACAGATTATTACTGTATCCAACGCGAACTACGCCTATATCGGTGCAGGTTCGCTTGCAGCATTGCCTTTTTCCATCTTCATCGTATTAACTGTGCTGCTAGTTGCCTCATTGTTGACGAGAAAAACGGCACTGGGACTGTTTATCGAATCGGTTGGAAGTAACGCAAACGCGAGCCAACTGGCAGGTATTCGTTCAAAAACGGTTATTCTCACGGTATATGTCTTCTGTGGTCTGTGTGCCGGCATTGCCGGGCTTATTCTCAGCTCGAATGTATCCAGTGCGGATGGCAATAACGCAGGTCTGTGGTATGAACTTGATGCCATTCTTGCTGTAGTCATCGGGGGTACTTCGCTCAATGGTGGTCGTTTCTATCTAATGGGTACCGTCGTTGGAGCACTCATTATCCAAACCTTAACAACGACGATCTATATGATTGGAGTCCCGCCAGAAGTTACACTGGTTGTCAAAGCCTTTGTTGTACTGGCCGTTTGTTTGATTCAATCCGATTCATTCCGCAATTCCATGGTGATCCGTTGGAAAAAACGGAAGTTTCCAGCCGAACAGGGGGTTAACCGCCATGTTTCTTAATCGTAAGTATCTCCCGGTCTTTGTCACCTTCGGTTTGCTGGCCGTGATGTTTGCCATAGGCTCTTTCCGGTATACGGGGTTCTTTTCCACACAGGTACTGCTTAATCTTCTCATTGATAACGCATTTCTGATTATCACGGCAATTGGCATGACTTTTGTGATTGTATCGGGAGGAATCGACCTGTCGGTAGGATCTGTCATTGCGCTGACGACCATCATTAGCGCAAGTCTGGTCGAGAAGCAAGGATGGTCGCCTGCGATCGTCATACCTATGGTGCTTGTCATGGGTGCGTTGTTTGGCACAGTCATGGGGGCGATCATCCACTATTTTAAAATTCAGCCTTTCATCGTGACACTGGCAGGCATGTTTTTGGCGCGGGGGCTGTGTTATGTCATCAGTCTCGACACCATTACCATTACGAATCCATTTTACACACAGGTTGCGCAGGCGAAGATTTCCCTGCCAGGGGGCAGCTTTGTCTCCATTAATGTGATTATTGCTCTGGTCATTGTACTACTCGCGATCTACCTGGCACATTACACCCGGTTTGGGCGCAACGTTTACGCCATCGGCGGAAGCGAGCAATCCGCGTTGCTCATGGGACTGCCGGTTGCACGTACCAAAATCCTGGTGTACACGTTCAGCGGTTTGTGTTCCGCGCTTGCCGGTGTTGTCTTTACCTTCTATATGTTATCCGGTTATGGATTACACGCCATGGGTCTTGAACTCGATACCATTGCCGCTGTTGTAATAGGAGGCACCTTGTTAACAGGTGGTGTAGGATATGTGGCGGGAACCTTTATTGGTGTATTGATCCAGGGGGCTATCCAAACTATAATTAGCTTCGAAGGTACGCTCAGCTCATGGTGGACCAAGATTGTGATTGGCCTGATGCTGTTTGTTTTTATTTTGTTCCAGCGACTTCTTAGCGGGCGGCGAGTATCCTCAAAATCATTGCATTAAGTTGATCGAATTAAATGAAATATGGAGATGGGGGATGCGTGAGTGAGAAGACATGTGAACGGGTTGTGTTTGTTCATTCTACTGCTGCTTGTTGGCTGCACAACCCCTGAGTCTAAATCTGTTCCTCCTCCCATCTCGTCTAACAACTTAGAAACTCTTCCCTCCGTTGAGGAATGGATGGAATCAGCGGTAGCAAGGGATACCTCTACGAAACCGATTGTCTTGGGTTTTTCACAACTGGGCAGAGAGAGTGCCTGGCGTCTGGCAAACTCCACGTCTATTCGGAATGCTGCGGCTGAATCGGGAATCTCCCTTGTCATAAAAAATGCAGAGCAGTCTCAGACGAAACAGTTCGAGGCTGTTCGGTCGTTCATCAGGCAAAAGGTGGATGTCATTGCCATTGCACCGGTCGTGGAATCGGGCTGGGATGGTATTCTTCAGGAGGCCAGGGATGCAGGTATACCCGTGATCATCGTAGACCGGTCAGTTGATGTCAAAGACACTTCACTTTTTGTGACAACGATTGGATCGGACTTTTATGAGGAAGGTGTGAAAGCCGGAAAGTACATTCAGGATCGGATGCGAAATCATCCGGGTTTGATACGGATTGCCGAACTGCAAGGCACGAGTGGTTCTACACCCTCTATCCAGCGTGGAGAGGGCTTTAGAAGCATTTTCGAAACCAGAGCAGATATCATCGTCTCACAAAGTGCTCCTGCCGATTTTACGGAGGACAATGGGAAACAAGTGATGAAAGAATTCCTTCAGGTCCCGGAAGATAAACGGCCGCAGGTTCTTTTTGCCCATAATGATGAAATGGCTTTTGGCGCCATACAAGCGATAGAAGAAGTTGGGCTGAAGCCGGGAGAAGACATTATCATTGTCTCGGTGGACGGCTCCCGCAAAGCACTTGAAATTCTGGCGAGTGGGCAAATCAACGCTGTGGTGGAATGTAACCCGCTGCTTGGTCCCCAGCTTATGCAGGCTACAAAAGAAATTATTGCAGGGCGTACACTCCCGAAGCGCATGGTGCCCCCGGAGGACATTTTTACACAGGAGAGTGCTAGACGGGAGATGTACAACAGGCGATTCTAGAATTCGTGAAAAAATAGAACATTTTGGATAAAATTCAATTTACTTTAAATAAACTTATCGTTTATACTGAACTCACCTTGAACTAAAAGCTCTTCTCTATGAGAAAGGACGTAGCGGATTACATACTTTTGAAAGCGCTTTTTTTCGAGGGGGGAGAGTTTGATAAAGAGAGGGAGTGTAGAAGGTAGTATGCTGTGAATATAATATGAGGAGGTAATTTTATGTTCAAAGTTAAGCTAGCAAAGGCGGTAATATCTCTCGCACTTTTCGGTACCTTGTTTTCTATTCCGGCGGTGCCCGATGCACGTGCTGCAGATGCAAGTTGTCCGAATGGTTATGTAGGTCTGACGTTTGATGATGGCCCATCTGGAAATACAACAAACATGCTTAACGCGTTGAAGCAGGCTGGCTTACGGGCAACGATGTTCAATGTTGGACAAAATGCACAAAATAATAAATCTCTGGTTTCTGCACAAGTAGCAGCTGGTATGTGGATTGGCAATCATTCCTATACACATCCAAACATGACTACATTGAACAGTTCTCAGATGTCGTCAGAGATTACTCGGACACAACAGACGATCCAGTCTATTACCGGAAGTTCACCTAAACTGTTCAGACCTCCTTATGGTGCGACAAATGCGACCTTGAAATCCGTTGTGAGCCAAAACGGTCTGAAGGAAGTACTGTGGAACGTAGATTCCCAAGACTGGAATGGTGCCAGCGTAGCCCAGATTGTAGCATCTGTGAACACGATGAAAAGTGGTGACGTCATTTTAATGCATGATCAGTACCAGACGACACTTCAGGCCATTCCGCAGATTGCACAAAATTTGAAGAATCGTGGCCTTTGCTCCGGTATGATCTCATCAACTACCGGTCGGGCAGTCGCACCCGATAATAGCACTACCAATCCCCCGAGTAACGGAACAAAAGTGGAAGCTGAGAACATGACCAAAGGTGGACAATACACCGGCAATATCAGTTCTCCTTTCAATGGTGTGGTCCTTTATGCCAACAATGATTTGGTTAAATACACTCAGAATTTTGCAACGAGCACTCATAATTTCTCACTTCGTGGAGCTTCAAACAATGCCAACATGGCTAGAGTTGATTTGAAGATTGGTGGACAGACGAAGGGAACCTTTTACTTTGGCGGAAGCGCTCCAGCGGTTTATACCCTGAATAATATCAGCCATGGGACGGGAAATCAGGTCATTGAGTTGGTTGTAACAGCCGATGACGGGACATGGGATATATATATCGATTACTTGGAAATACATTAACAAGCTTAGGTTGATTGAAAAATAATGCACTATAATGAAATCCCGTTGGGTTGACCCGATGGGATTTCATTATGTTTTTGGCCATTTTGTAACACAAAAGTGGAAGGAAAACATTTATAATGGATGAAATTGTATATGAGAAGAATTGTTTCTATTGAAAAATTTCATTGAATGGGAGTGAAATCATCAAATGATCATCATGATTAATGGAGCGTTTGGTTCGGGAAAAACTTCTGCAGCAGAAGCACTTCAACCTTTGATTGCAAACAGTATGATCTACGATCCTGAAGAAATAGGTTATATGCTCAGAAAACTTCTTCCGGAGAATTGTAGAGAGGAAAGGGAACGTACGGATGATTTTCAAGATATCGATCTATGGAAAATCCTAACCGTAAAGACGGCTAAAGAAGTAAAGCAGAAATACAACAAACACTTAATTATCCCCATGACCATCTATAAAGAGGAAAACTTTCATTACATTTACAACGGGTTAAAAGAGATCGATCAGGACATTTATCATTTTTGCCTTACGGCTAAAGAAGAGACAATTTATCATCGTTTGGCTAAACGCGGAGATGAATATGGAGGCTGGCAATATCAACAAGCACCAAAGTGTGTTGAAGCTTTCAAGGATGAACAATTTCAAACTCGCATTATTACCGATCATCTGGAGACCAGTGAAATCATCGAAATTATTTTGAAGAAAATGAACTGAAGAGGATGGATCGTACTTGACGACTGTGACTTTTGAAGAGGTAACCGAACAGCACCTCCCTGAAATTAGAGAGATTTATAACTATTATGTAATGAATACAACGATTTCGTTTCATACGGAGGAATTAGATCTTGATCAGATTAAATCCTCTGTGATGAACAAGGATACGCGGTATAAAACTTATGTAATTCTTGAAAACAATCAAATGATGGGTTATGTTCTGATCACCCAATATAAGAGTAAACAGGCATATGATATTTGTGGTGAAGTCACCATATATTTAAAGCCCAATATTTTGGGAAAAGGCTTGGGGAAACAAGCACTACATTTTATTGAGAAGATTGCAAAAGAACAAGGATTCCATACCTTAATTGCGACGATTTGCATGGAGAATACAAGAAGTAAATCATTATTTGAGAGAAATGGTTATGAACAATGTGCTCTGTTTAAAGAGATTGGATATAAATTCGATAGAAAACTGGATATTGGAAGTTTCCAAAAGATATTGTAAGGAGAATACGAAATGAGTAGAAACCTATATATTATATCTGGCCCCCCTGGAGTAGGGAAATCTACAACTTCCAAGCTGCTGGTTCAGACTTTAGATAAAAGTGCTTATATTTCAGGAGATGCGGTTAGTCACTTTCCGGTCAAAGGGCGAGGTAAACCCTGGCTTGATAAGGATACACATAACTTAACTTGGAAAAATATATCTAGTCTAGTGAAAAACTTGTTGGATTATAAATACGATGTAGTTCTGGACTATGTGGTCTTTCCGGAAGACGTTAGTGGATTGAAAACAGAATTAGCAGACTTTAATGTTAGCATAATCTATGTTGTATTAATGGTTGATCCTCAAACCATTATTCGTAGAGACCGTCTAAGAGCAGAAGAATATCAAATGAAAGAAAGAAGTATAATTCTGCTGGATGAGTTTGAAAATAATCTGGATTTGAAAGTAGATAACAAGCTCTATACTAATCATTTTACAGAAGAACAAATACCTGAGATAGTAAGTGAAATTATAAATAACGAGAAATATCGTTTGAAATAATTACATTTTATTATCTACGAATTGTAAAAATGATAAAAAGGTTTACATATGACAGATAAAATAATCCTTCCTTCACCACTTTGTATGCTTGATTATAAAAGAGACAGCGAGAAAGCTGTCTCTTTTATTCTCCTAAACAAATGTATGTGCAACTTTATACAAACCTATCGAATTTACTCTTCTTCATTTAGAAAAACAAAATCACTGTCAATAAGCCCCTGTAAATACTCATCAAAGCTGTTTGCAATCACTACGTATTCGTCAGGGTCGTGCAAAAAGCGAACAATTTGACCGCATACACCTTCATCAGTAGGGTTAAAATCAATATAAAGTCTTGATGTTCCACCATTGTTCATACAGTCTGAAAAATGAATGTATCTCCCTGGAAGAAGCCCCTCAGGATTGATCTTAGAGTCAACGGCATCCGCTTCATCTTCGTATTCTAAAAGATAAGAGACGTCTTCTTCTTTTTTTGAACTTTCGAGCATTTGTTGGGTAGACAGTAAATAATATGGATATCTACCTTCTTCAACATCTGAGCCAAGAATACAAACCGTAATTTTTTTTTCTCCGTACTTCCTCCAATATGTACCATCAATATTTTCAAGTAAACCGATTAGTGATTCTGGACAATTTGGATATTCTGATCTTAATGTAGTTATATCTTCTTTTGTAGCACCGCTCGCTGTATTTAGTTCCTCAAGTTCTTCAGTTGATAATGCTGCTCTCAATCCATTTAAAAATTTGTTTACCAAATCCATTATGTTGTCCTCCAATCACAAAATATAAAGCAAATATAAACAGATAAAGTCAAAATACTTCGTTGGTATGAAAACCCCTACCCCTTCAATATGTTCTGTATTCTAAGATCAGTTTATCATTTTTCTCTAGTTTATTGATACGTCTGGTGATGAAGGCGAATGGGATTAACTGCTAAGGTTAGATAGACCCTCCCATGCTTTCGTAGTACAATTATGTAAGTAATTGGAATGCTTAGTTTTATAGTAACGATATAGAGGAGCGGAATACATTGTCATTACATATGCTGCACGGCATTTTTAATAAATATGATAGGAGTTTTATGAGGTCTGCTCACTAGCTCAACAACCAGGATGTGAGTGAATGAAAATCTTCCATGATATTTGAATATTGATGAATACGATTACATTGTATGAGGGGGCAGATGATGATATATCGGAGAAAAACCTATATTATTGCGACTTCTTTTGTAGAAGAGTTTAACGCTCTATTTAATGATATTTTGTTGCCATCACAGTTGAAATACGGATCAAGACTTATTGGGAGATGGCACACGCCTATCGATAATGAAACCAGTGAAATTTTTGCGATGTGGGAATACGATACCTTTGAACAATATGAAGAAATCGAGAAAAGGATTAAATCAGATAGGGAACACGTAAAGCGAGTTCAAGAGCGATATGATCAGATCGGAAGACACAGGTATAAAGAAGTTTTTCGAGAAGAGATTAGACAAGAGTTTTTCACATCGACAGTAGATCGCAAACAAACGATTTTGAAGTGAATGCATAAGGAGCTGGAGAATGATGGAGACAGAAAGACTTATATTTCGGAAATATACCAAAAATGATTTCGATTTACTTTTTGAAATGACACGTGAGCCGAATATGATGAAATTTATAAGACATGGAGGACCCTGGACAAAGGAAGAAACCATGCAAAGTCTGGAAAAGTTCATCAACTGGAATAAAGATGATAAGGGCCTGTTCCTCGCATTCAATAAAGAGAGTAACAAGCTAATTGGAACCTCTGGACTGATTCCTCAAATTATTGAAGGCATTGATGAGCTTGAAGTTGGTTACTGGGTTGTAGAGCAACACTGGGGAATGGGTTACGGTTACGAACAAGCAAAAGCATGGAAAGAATACGGCATAGATCACTTGAAACAGAGACGATTGATATCGTTAATTCAACATGGCAATGTGGGTTCTATGAAAGTCGCACAAAAGAATGGCATGAAACACGAGAAGGATGTAGACATCATAGGGAAAAATGTAGCGGTTTACTCGATTGAGGTGAAGTGAATATGACTCCATTTCCTGAACTAGAAACCAAAAGATTGCTGCTAAGAGAGATTAAACAGAGTGATTCCCAAGATATATTTCGTATTTTTTCTTCAGATGAAGTAACCAGATTCTACGATGTAGAAAGTTTTACAAATATGAAACAAGCAGAAGAACTCATACAAAGATGGAATGAACGATTCGAAAATGGTCAGGTTATCCGCTGGGGGATTGCTTTGAAGTCGGATGGTAGAATTATTGGAACATGCGGATTTCATGGTTGGATGAAACAACATCATAAAGCTGCGATGGGATATGAGTTAGCACCGGAGTTTTGGCGGCAGGGTTACATGACCGAGGTCACTCAGAAAATCGTTGAATACGGATTTGAGAATCTTGAATTAAACAGGATTGAAGCCTTTGTAGAGCCGGAGAACGCGGGATCAAGAACGTTGCTTGAGAAAATTGGGTTCAGTGAAGAAGGCATATTGAAAGAAAACTATTATTGGAAAAATCGATTTGTTGATAATGTCATCTATGCATTTTTGAAGAAAGAATATGTATGAGAATACGAATTATTGGATCTTGCGGCAGTGGGAAATCAACATTAGCTAAACAATTGTCGGATAAATATGGCATTCCTTCCTATGAATTAGACAATCTCATATGGGACAGAAGCGCCGAAAATCTGAGATATCCTGAAAGTGTTAGGGATGACTCCATCCAATCTATTGTCAGTTCGGATGCCTGGATCATCGAAGGAGTACAGTACAAAGATTGGACTTTAGAATCCATACAAGAAGCAGATTTGATTTTTGTATTAAACCCAAATGTTTTCATCAGAGATTATCGAATTATAAAGAGGTTTGTACTTTCCAGAGTTGGTTTGTGACCGTGGAATTACAAGCAGTCATTCAAGAACTTATGCAAGATGATTGTGAAATGGAACCATCAATATAATATAGAAGAAGTTATATGTTCAATTAATAAAAACCATAAGACTGCAACAATCACGAAGAATAAAAAACAAGTGATACAGTTGATTGAACATCATTTGGAAGTGGTTGTAAGTGAGAGTGAAAAGAACGTTAGAATCAAACAAGGATTGTCGAAAGAGGAGATACAGTGGTGAATATAAAAATACAACCAGTCACACGAGAGAATTGGGAAGAAGCGCTGAAGATCTCTTTGTATGAACACCAAGCGTCATTAGTTCCATCCGTTGTTGAGGGGATCGCTTACGCCTATATAAAACCGTGGGATGAAGCATTTGATCCTTACGTACTTGAGATCGATGGGAAGGTATTTGGTTTCTTTTATCTGAGTTATACGCCAGATAGTACAGATAATTACTGGATTGGTGGTTTTCAAATCGATCAATCTTATCAAGGTAAAGGAATGGGAAAGCCCGCTTTAAGAGCCATTCTAGATTACATTACAAAACAGCATCCGTTGTGCAAGGTTATTTCATTAACGGTTGAACGTGATAACGAAATAGCACAGAATTTGTATAAGAGCATGTCCTTCATTAGTGAGAACAGAACCAATTCAGATGATGAAGTGATCTACAGGTTGGAAATAAAATGATAGACTCAATATCTCAGAGGGCAATATATCTTTGTTAACCAAAAGCGAGGATTGGTTGCGGTATTCACAACGATTATATCCGATGATAGCTTGTTACTGTTTATGGGAGAGATAACATGAGCCAATGGTTTGATCTAGATGAACTTGATGCAGAGTTAATTAAATTTGCAGTTATGATCGCTAAATACAATAATAAATTCATCATTATAAAAAATAGGAAAAGAGGAGGTTGGGAGATCCCAGGAGGCAACAAAGAAATAGGGGAAACCATTTTACACACGGCAAGTCGAGAACTCTACGAAGAGACAGGGGCAGTGCACTTCGAATTAATACCTTATGGTGTATATGAATGGAATGGGAGCTTTGGTATGGTTTCTTATGCTGAGGTTAAATTGCTGGAGAGCTTACCGGAGTCTGAAATCGATGAAATAAAGCTTGTGGATGTATTACCTGAAGGGATGAACTTCGGAGATATGTTTTATCGTTTCTCAGACAGATGGGATGGACTTGAGAACCATAAGCTTAAGACATACACTATCGAAATAAATCATTTGAATGAGTTACCTGAAATTAAAATAAGCTAGTTTTAGTTGGAGGAACTCTGTTTTGAAACTAAAGGAGATGAAAAGAACTAGTGAATAAGAATAAGGGACTCATCATGTCACTATTACTTTTATTGCTTTTAATTTTGTTATGGAATTCCTTTCGAACTTCAATTTTTGAAGCAGTTACAGTTCAAAAGATTAGTGAAAATGAAATGACTGTAATTAATTTTAATAATCTTGAAAGAACAATAGCCGTTCCAATGGATATGTCAAAACTAATTGAAGAGAACAAGGAATACACTATTTTGTACGATAAAAGGGTCTTTGATAAATACAGACTTCGATCTATAAAGCCATAGGATCTTAGAAATAACATGGGGAAGGAGAGATGGCAACGATCATGATAACGTATAGAACGTTGACCCTTGATGATGTGAATCAGCTGCAGGAAATAGATCGTTCGGAACATATTGATCTCATTTATGAAATGAGGGAGAACCGATTGGTTGAACTTGAACAAAATCATGAATGCTCAAACTGGGATGAGATGCTTTTGAAAGAGATTCAAAATCGATATGTGTACGAATTAGAACAAGGTGGCATGGCATATGGTGCGTTTGCTGACGATCAATTAATCGGATTTGGTGTGCTGGCACATCAATATAGAGGAAAAGAACGAAATCAATTACAAGTTGACTTGATGTATGTCTCACGCGGGTACAGAAGACAAGGTATTGGAAAACGTATTCTAAACGAGTTAGGTGAAGAGGCTAAGAAACGTGGTGCACAGTATCTGTATATCTCCTCCACAGAGACGAAATCAGCGGTATCCTTTTATAAAAGTCAGGGCAGTCAGATTGCAAGCGAGATTGATCAAGAACTTTATGACAAAGAGCCGAACGATATACATATGATAAAGGAGCTGGGCACATGACAACGGTTGGGATACTTGGCACCATTCATATGTATCGTTGGAGCCGATCACAATTACATATTCCAAGAAGAGCTGGTGAAAGAACCCGTTGAATTGTTGTACCCGTTACGATAAAGGAACCGTTGGTAGAATTACAAATGAAACTTATTATTTAAGGAGCATTACATGCGCAAAAAAATACGTAAAACACTCAAGTACAGCATATTCAGTATTATTTTAATAGTTATAGTAGCTCTGATATTTCCCACTTGGACACCGAAAATTAAAGGTGAAAACAGCATCAGCATGTTAGAGCAGGTCGAAATTAACGGTACAGGACATGAAGTCATGATCAGGGGTGTTGATCGGACTAACCCTATCCTGATTTTTGTGCATGGTGGGCCGGGATGCTCGGAGATTCCATACGTAAGGAAGTATCAGAAAGAGCTTGAGCAACACTTCACGGTGGTGCATTACGATCAACGTGGGAGTGGAAAGTCCTATCACTTTTTTGAAGATTACTCGAATCTCACAACAGATGTATTAGTAGATGATTTGTTAGAGTTAAGGGATTATGTATCTAAGGAGTTAGGTCAAGAGAAGGTTATATTAATCGGTCATTCATTTGGTACATACATCGGGATGAAAGCTGCGGCTAAAGCACCTGCTCAGTTTCACGCTTATATAGGGATTGGACAGATGGCTAATACACTTCAGAGCGAACTGGAAAGTTTGGAGTACACGTACGAGCAAGCGAAACAAGCCGGTAATGAAGATGATGTTAAAAAACTGGAGCTAATCCGCAGCTCGATCGAGCAAGGAAAGGAACTTACGCCTAGAATTTTGTTGCAAAAGTACGGTGGTGCAGCCAGACTCATCAACGAGAATAGAGATTATATTTCAGGGTTCCTTTTAAATCCCGAATATAATGGGCTGGATATGATTCGCTTTTATTCAGGGATGTTCAGTTCACAAGACATCTTACTGAGGGAAGCATTTGATCAAAATTTACCTGATATTGTTGATCATCTGGAGATTCCCACCTATTTTGTAACAGGTAAATATGATTATATGACCACTGCGAATGCAGCACGTGATTATTTTGACGTATTGGATGCACCGATCAAAGACTTCATTGTATTCAACGAGTCGGCGCATTACCCACAGTTTGAAGAGAAAGAAAAATTCGTAAAGTGGTTAAATGAGCTATTTTAATATGCATTGAGAGGAGCAAGATCATATTGTTAAATGAATTCATTGAGCTTGAAGAAGAGAGTGATGAGAGTTACCGGTGTTACACTCTGCAAAATACTGTGCAAATATTTAAACATTGCATACAGGATGAGGATTTAAATGACTTTCGAATATATGTGACCACTAATACACCGTTAGATTCAATTGTTCATAAAATAGAAGATTACATTAAGTGGTTTTCAACTTGTGAGACTGTCTTTCGAGATTATTATGAGAATGAACTTCAGGAAAAAGTACATCAGAATTGGTTTAATGAGATTAAAGTTTATCGTGTGGATATCACATTTAACAGTATAACCGACTACGGCGCAACAATATCTTGCGGAGATTATATCTTGCGCGATCACATCATGATTATTGATTTTGATAGAGAACAAATCCAAGCGATCCACTTAAACGGATAGATGGATTATTTTGTAGTAAATAGTCACAAAAAACAATAAAGATATCGCTTTATTTTCCATAAATGTGTTATTATGTTGGTGATAGACGACAAATTCATTTGTTTGATCGATAGGGAGAGGAGGCACGTATTCTCGAATCATTCAATCTGTATGGATAGATTAACTGCACTGCTTGTTAAAAATAATAGAATAAGCGGAGGTATGGTTATGTTCGAAAAATGGAAGAAATTTGGCATCAGCAGCTTGGCACTGGTATTAGTGGCTGCGGTAGCCTTTACGGGATGGAGCGCTAAAGCATCAGCAGCAGACGCTTCGCAAATAGTGTCTGAGATGGGTGCAGGATGGAATCTCGGCAATCAGCTGGAAGCAGCGGTGAACGGTACACCGAATGAGACAGCTTGGGGCAATCCTACGGTAACTCCAGAGTTAATCAAAAAGGTAAAAGCGGCAGGCTTCAAGTCCATTCGTATTCCCGTTTCCTATTTGAATAACATTGGAAGCGCTCCCAATTATACAATCAATGCGGCATGGCTGAATCGAATTCAGCAAGTCGTGGACTATGCGTACAATGAAGGTCTGTATGTGATCATCAATATTCATGGTGATGGGTATAATTCCGTACAGGGTGGATGGCTGCTCGTGAATGGTGGCAATCAGACTGCCATTAAGGAAAAATATAAGAAGGTGTGGCAGCAGATTGCCACCAAGTTTAGCAACTACAATGATCGTCTTATTTTCGAATCCATGAACGAAGTTTTTGATGGTAACTATGGCAATCCAAACTCGGCCTATTACGCCAATCTGAACGCGTACAATCAAATCTTCGTGGATACCGTTCGTCAGACTGGAGGTAACAACAATGCCAGATGGTTGCTGATTCCAGGCTGGAACACCAATATTGACTACACTGTTGGTAATTATGGCTTTGCTCTTCCAACAGATAATTACAGATCCTCAGCTATTCCTAGTTCGCAGAAGAGAATCATGATCTCGGCACACTATTACTCTCCGTGGGATTTTGCAGGTGAGGAAAACGGCAATATCACACAGTGGGGTGCAACTTCTACGAATCCTGCCAAGAAGTCTACTTGGGGACAAGAGGATTATCTTGAATCGCAGTTCAAGTCCATGTATGACAAATTTGTGACTCAGGGCTATCCTGTAGTGATTGGTGAGTTCGGTTCTATTGATAAAACGTCCTACGATTCCAGCAACAATGTATATCGTGCTGCTTATGCCAAAGCAGTTACAGCAAAAGCCAAGAAATACAAAATGGTTCCTGTTTATTGGGATAACGGGCATAACGGTCAACATGGATTCGCATTGTTTAACCGTTCAAACAAAACCGTGACGCAGCAAAATATCATTAATGCCATCATGCAAGGTATGCAATAAATTACTGTCTGGCTGTATCCGTGTAAACGGCGTGTTCCTGTAAAAGGGACATGCCGTTTTTTTGTGCTACCGGAGATGAAGATGAACAACATTTACCAATGCATTTTACATAAGCCACATACAGAATTCATTAAATCCCACAATAGCTTTTATATACTTAATTTGCTTGATATAGCGAACTAAAAGGACTAGGTGGTAGACAGAATGTTAAAAAAACGTGATTTGCAGGAATGCCTTTCACTGTACAGCTTAATGATGGACCCCGCAGTTTCTCCTTACGTTCGTTATCAATGCCAATCGTATGAAGAATATCTATTCCTCACCAAACAATTGATGGCCGAAGAAGAGCAAAAGACAGTGATTTCCCGAACGATTTTGAATGAAACAGGGCAGCCTATTGGAACCATTGATCTATATCATATTGAGCATCAAAGCGGTTTTTTAGCCACTTGGATTGGATCACCGTTTTTTGGAAATGGGTATAGCCAAAGAGCCAAATCCGCCTTTTTTGTTGAATTGTTTCTGGAACATGGGATTAAAACGGTATTTATGAAGATACGCAAGCAGAATATAAGATCCAGAAAAGCGGTACAAAAACTGCCTTATGTGAAGTTAGCCAATGATGTGTATCCAGATGTATATCAACGGATTAATATGAACGAACAGATGTATGATCTGTATTATGTTGAACGGTCAGCCTTTTTCGAAAATAGTATGGATCTGCACCAAGTGGTAGCTACGTAACTTATACAGAGAGCGTTAACAGCGGCGTCAGAGATGACGGCGCTATTTGCTATGATGAGATTGAAAATAGAACATATTTGGACATAAATGCAGGAATGTGGAATAGAGAATCGAAAGTCACATAAGTAGATAAAGCGTATGCAATATTGTGTGCGGTTAATGTAGGAGGCGTAATATGAATAATATTAACAAGATTTTGGGTGTAGCCCTCATGCTTGGCAGTGTGTTTATTTCAACGATGGAGAGAATTTCAATACGAGTATCTGTCGCTATAGTAGAAGCAGGATACGCTTCAGGAGGGACGAACGTACCTCAGTTCGCTCAGATGAACGAACATCCAACAGGTTTACTCGTATACTTCATGTTCTTTGTTGGATTCATACTATTGGTGGCGGGATTCCCGGGGAGTTATAAGAAAAATCGTAATCATGGGCATAGCAAGGAAGTTTAGCTTGAGGAGGGATGAAAGTGGCCCAACAGGAGGAAGTGTTATCGGGAGGTAATGTGAATCAGGTCGTCAGAATAGGTGAGACGGTTCGCAGGCATGCGAAAACAAATCCATATGTGAGTGAATTGCTTTTACATCTCGAAAAAGTTGATTATGATCATTCCCCTCGATTTCTGGGAATAGATGAACAGGGGCGAGAAGTACTTTCTTACCTCGAAGGCATCGTTCCAGGTAATGACTACCCTGATCTAGAAGAGTATATGTGGTCAGACGAATCTTTGATTGAAGTCGCAAAACTGTTGAGAAGTTACCATGATGCGACCGTTGGATTTACAACAACATCAGTATCAACGAACAGATATCCAGGCATAACTGAAGATGAAGTTGTATGTCATAACGATTTTGCGCCGTATAATGTGGTGTACAAGGATGGCCGTCCTCAAGGCATTATTGATTTTGATATGGCGGGTCCGGGTCCGCGAATGTGGGATATCGCCTATGTCTTGTATACATCCGTTCCACTCGCAGATTTCTCACCAGAGATGGATGGAACAGGTGTAATGCCATACACCAGTCAGGCGCACGGAACTATTCGAAAAGAACGGATTGCCTTATTCATGGCTACGTACGGGCTGAGTGTTCCAGCAGATTTGAAGGATTGGGTCATATCCCGTATCCGTTTCATGTGTAAAACACTGACTGATCGTGCGGCTGATGGAGATGTCGCTTTTATGAAGATGGTCGAAGAGGGTCATCTGGCTCACTATGAGAAAGAAGTCATTTTTCTTGAAAACCATTGGGATGAATGGGTTTGAAAGGTATTGTTAATGGACCGCGTGATAGCCTACGGGCTGGACAGCGGTTTTTTTTGTTTTCATCTTTCAAATCCCTATAAATTCCTTTCTATTCATTTTCAACAATTGTGATCAACAATACAGCAATATAGTTCAGATTAGATCGAAATAACTGTGATACAATTCATTGTAAAGCGCTATCATTGTAAATTATTAAACTATATTGCTTTTTATATTCTGGGAAGGGAGATCTTTACTGATGCTAACCATACACACCCCGACGAATATTGCTTTGCAGGAAAATGAAGTTTATGTGCGATCAGAAGCAGATAATTTTCAGGATGAATGGCCTGTTCATACGCATAATGGGTATGAGATACATTATTTTATTCAAGGAGATGCAACCTTTCTAATCGGTGACCGAATATATAAGCCGCTGCCTGGAGATATGTTTATATTCAGAGGCGGTGTGCCCCACCGAATCAATCCTTCAAGAGAAATCGTGTACAAGCGAAGTTTTGTCAATTTCACGGAATTATTGCTTTTGGACATGCTTGCTGTCAGTCAGTTGGAGAATCTGATGTCCATATTCCGTCATCCCAATGGGTTATTGGTGCATTGGCCTCCGGAGGAGCGTGAGCATATCACAGCTATATTTAAGGGAATCAAGGAGGAGATGGGGGCAGGAAATACAGGGTACAAAACAATGGTCAAATTAAGTCTTACCCAATTGCTACTGCGGATTTACCGGAAAACAACCAGTGAGCAATCCGCCAATCCTATCTTATGTTCTTCCCAGAAGCAAACAAGCGTAAGCCGGGTTCTTCATTATTTAAACCAGAACTACACGGAGAATGTTTCGTTGGATGAACTGTCCAAAACACTCCATTTGAATAAGTACTACATTTGTCACTCTTTCAAAGAGACAACGGGATATACCATAAGCAATTATGTAATACGGAAAAGAGTTGCAGAGGCCAAAAAATTGTTGCTGTCTACAGATGCACCGATTTTATCCATATCTGAGACGCTAGGTTTTAACACACCTGTATATTTTAGCAGGGCCTTTAAACAATATGTGGGTGTATCACCACAGTTATTCCGTAAAAGTGAATTGCTCAACGAAGCCAAAATTCATTAGAACCTTCCAAGGAGATGTTGATATGACAAGAAGAACAACGTTTAAGCTCACCACTAGCATGGTATTGGTCATGTTACTCATCGTATTGACGGCTTGCGGAAATTCAGGTACCAATGCTAATCCAAAACAAACAACCCTGGATTTCCTGTGGTTCTCTGACGGAAAAGAAGGAGAAGTCATCAAGGAAATCATTAAAGATTATGAGCAGACCAACACCAAGGTTAAGATCAATCTGATTGAAGTTGGCTTCAAGGATATCCAAACCAAATTAAAAACAATGTTATCCGGTGGAAAGCCACCTGCCCTGAGCCGGGTCACGGATACCGGATCATTTGCTAATCAGGCGGTTGATCTGACACCCTACGTGGACAATGCGGATCAATTCGAGGATCAATTTATTGACTCACTTAAGCCTTATTATGTTATTAATGACAAGTTGGTAGCGGCGCCTATGGATGTTACAGCGAATGGGCTTATTTATAACAAAACCTTATTTGATAAAGCGGGCGTCAAAGTACCGACCTCTCCTGACCAAGTATGGACGTGGGATGAATACACAGCTGCGTTAAAAGAGGTTATGGACAAAGGTGGAGCACGATATGGCATGGTATGGGATGTCACACCGCATAGATGGTCCACTCTTTTGTATCAGAATGGCGGAAGCATCTTAACAGAGGATGGCACTGCAGCAGCGATTAACAGTGAAGCCGGAATCCGCAGCATGGAGCAGTTCAAGCAGCTTCATCAAGAAGGGATCATGCCCGAATCCGTATGGCTCGGAGGGGAAAATCCAAACAACCTGTTCCGTTCCGGGACGGTGGCTACCCACTGGGCTGGCAACTGGATGATCAGCAATTACAAGGATATCACCGATTTTGAATGGGGAGTCACCTATATGCCAAAAGGAACACAACGCTCTTCAGTACCCGGCGGGAAGTTTCTGATGGCTTTCAAAGGCAGTGGATATGAGCAGGAGTCGGCAGAATTTATTGAATACTTAACGTCTAAAGAAGTGAATTCAAAATATAACCAGGAATCATTGTTTATGAGTCCACGGAAGGACAGCGCTGTCCTGAATTATGAATTCGGCAAGGAGATGTTTGAAATTTTCGCGGATGAACTGAAGAACAGTTCACCTCTTGCAGCTAATGACTGGTCCAGACAGACCATTATATCCAAAATTACAACGGACCTGAAAAATAATATTGTTGAGGTTCTATCCGATAAGGCAACTCCGCAGGAGGCATTGGATCGAACAGCCAAGCTGATTAACGAGGCTATTGGCAGTCAATAAACGTAAAGTCATTTGATTAATTCACATAACGGAGGCTTATCGATACCTGTAAAGCCTCCCTTTCGAATAACACATAAGGAAGGGGCAAGCAGATGAGTGAAGGACAACGATTAAACAGAAATACGCTGGCAAAACAGAACAGGAAGCTCGTTATTGCTCCTTATCTGTTTATACTTCCCAACCTCCTGATCTTTGGAACTTTTATCGTATTTCCCTCTTTATTGGGCCTTTATTATTCCTTCCATGTCTATGATGGATTGAACCCGATGAAGTTCAACGGGCTGGACAATTATATCAAAATTATAGGAGATCGGGAATTTTGGTCGACCATCGGACGAACGGGGATTTATGCAGCAATTGTTGTCCCGCTAATATATGCAGCAGCGTTAGGCATTGCTTTGTTGCTTGCGCGCGAGATTAGAATGCGCGGGTTCTTCAGGGCTGTATTTTACTGGCCGACCATGATTTCTTACATTATCGTAGGATTGACCTGGAAGTGGATTTTCGGAGATTCATTTGGCATTTTGAATCATCTGTTAACCGTGGTTGGTGTGGAACCTGTCGGCTTTTTAACCTCTTCCTTTTGGGCAAATACGGCTGTAATCATCGCGACAGTATGGTCACGTGCAGGCTTTTTCATGGTCATTTTTATCGCGGGTTTGCAGGCTATACCTACGGATTATTATGAGGCTGCCCGATTGGACGGAGCAACGGGAATCAAGGTGTTTCGCTATATCACGCTCCCGCTGTTGAAACCCACAAGCTTGCTTGTTGTTATGCTGACTCTGATTGACGCGTTCAAAGCATTCCCACTTATGTTTGCGCTTACAGGTGGTGGGCCGGGCAAAGATACCACCTATATTGTTCAATATATTTATGAGATTGGCTTTAACAGACAGGAGCTCGGTCTGGCCAGTGCCATGTCGGTGATTCTGTTTATCCTTATTGGTGGATTCTCGGCTCTGCAATTCCGTCTATCGAAAGGAGGGGCTACGTAATGGTCATGAAGCCTATGGTCAAAGTCGTCATCTACAGTATGTTAAGTGTTGCTGCAGTGGTGTGGCTCCTGCCTGTCCTGTGGGTCGTGATTTCTGCTTTGAAAACGAATAGCGATCTGTACAGCTTCCCTCCCAAGCTATGGCCGCAGCCAATCACCTTTGAGCATTTCAAGGATGCATTCAGTAAAGGCGATTTTGGCTTGTATTTTATGAATAGTACGATCGTAACTGTAAGCTCAACGCTGCTACTGTTATTGATTAACTCCATGGCAGGTTTTGCATTGGCGAAATATCGCTTCCGCGGAAGCGCGATCATATTAATTGCTTTTGTCTCAACACTCATGATTCCGATTGAGGTAATTATGATCCCCATATTCAAGGTGCTGAGCGCACTGGGGTTGTATAATAGCCTACTCGCGATTATTATCCCGCCAGCAGCAACCCCGACAGGTGTGTTCCTTATGCGGCAGTATTTGTTGTCCGTACCGGACGAGCTGTTGGAAGCTGCCCGGATGGATGGAGCGGGCGAATGGAAAATTTACTGGAGCATTATTCTTCCGATAGCGAAGCCAATTCTTGCGGTGCTCGCAATCTTCTCCTTCATGTGGAGATGGGATGATTTTGTATGGCCGTTAATTGCGATTAGTGATCCATCGAAATATACGATTCAGCTTGCGCTTTCTAATTTTATTGGTGAATACAACGTAGATTGGGGAAGTCTGCTTGCGATGTCCGTCATCACGATGCTTCCGGTACTCATTGTTTTTATGGTTTTCCAGCGATATTTTGTCAGCGGTATGATTACTTCAGGAATGAAAGGATGAGTTGAATGTCAGATACCACCCGTGTTGGGATGGATACCTTGAATTATAAACCTATGAAATTAGGTCACAATCAGGTCATTAATCATTGGATGATCAGCGGCATATATACAAAGCCTGTTGCCTTTGTTCCAACAACGATGGAGGGAGATATTAATGATTGGCTTATCGATGGTTTTGCCATTCATGAGAATCCATGCAGAAAGGAATTTGTAGAACATCGGAGAACGCAGCTTGTGAACCGATTTTTTGATCAATGGAGCGAGTTTCCTAGCCCGGGAGACGACTTCGTTGGAGAAGAGAACGGAATGCCTTGGGCACTGTACTCTCCCTGGAATAATCCACGGGTGGAGCAATCAGGATTTTGGTTTGTACCGACACATCTGCGCAGTTACGCGGCGACAAGACTCATTTCTCCGACTGCTCATACCGCCTCTTTGCGGATTAAGACCTATGGCAGTCTGACGTTGTGGATGAATGGGGAAATGGTAACGGACTTTGCACCACTCACGCGTAACAAGGAACAGGAAATCGTTATTAAAGCTGAATTAGAAGCTGGAATCAATGAGATCTATGCCTGCTGGGAGGATCTGGCTGAGCGGGATACGATGTATGCTTTTGCGGTGGAGTACCTAGGAGACGAGGAATTAGTGATTTCCCTGCCTATTGCTCCTCATTTGGCGGAGTCTGTAAAATCCGCAGAGGAAGCCCTCGAACAGGCTTATTTTCCTTCGGATCTCTTCAGAGGTGAGCAGATTAAGCTCAAGCTGCCGCTTCCCTTACCGGACATCGTTAGAGAGGTTGATATCCAGTATGGCAATTTTTTTGACGGTACCGAAAACAAGACGATACACATCGCCGAAAAGGAAACGGACCTGGTCCTTGCACATACGAATCAACTCGGTCATCATTACGTATATTTCACGCTGGCTATTTCAGTTTCAAATGTTGTACTAACCAAGAAGTTTGGCTGCCAATCCTATGATACGAGCTATGATGAGGCTGCTCAGCAAGCTGCGGATATTGAAGCCCGCAAATCCTTGGCTCTGCGCTGCATTGCCGAGAAGGGCAGCCCCAATATTCATAAGGCCATTGCCATGCTCAAAACAGGAGGCAATCTGCAAGAAGCGGAGAACATTTTGCTTGAGGGTGTGGAAGGGATTGAGCAACGGAAGGATTGCAGTGACTTCTATCTGGTGGGACTGTTCCGACTTTGGAGAGATGAGCGAAATAGCGGTCTGTTCAGTGAATCGTTCTGGGATCGGGTGAAAGCAAGCATTTTGGGCTATCGATATTGGATTGATGAACCTGGCGATGATGTGATGTGGTTCTTCAGTGAGAACCATGCCTTGTTGTTCCATACCAATGAACTGTTAGCCGGACAGCTGTTTGGAGATGAAACGTTCAGCAACAGTGGTGAATCCGGTGAAGTACACCGTCAAAAAGCAGAGCAGAGGCTTGCATTATGGTTTGAGCGCTTTTTGGATGAAGGATTGGCAGAATGGAATTCAAGTGCATACATTCCGATTGATGCGGTTGGGCTATTGCATATCTATGAGTTTGCCCATAATGAACAGCTCAGGCAGCAAGCCAAAAAGGCAATGGACCTGTTATTCTATTATATTACCGTTCAGATGCATCAAGGAGTCTTGTCCACAACGTTTGGGCGCAGCTATGAGAAGGAACTGCTGGGTGGTTATGCAGCGGGAACCACTTCAATGTGCTGGATCGCTTATGGCGTTGGCAATGTAAACAATTATTCAATAAGCAATGTTGCCTTGAGTTTATCCGATTACAGTCCTCCAGCAGAATATCAGGAGCATCTGTTGCTTGGGGACAATCAGCAGTTGGTGTTCGCTAATCATCAGGGCAAGGGAGGTTACGCCAAGCTCTATCATTGTCGGACAGAGGAATACTCTTTATCCTCAATCATTCGCTTCCGTCCAGGCAAGCCAGGTTATCAGGAGCATGTTCAGCATTTATCTCTGTCACCTGAGGCGCAGATTTGGGTGAATCATCCGGCAGAAATATACAAGCATGGGGATGGTCGACCTTGCTTCTGGGCTGGGAATGGGATATTGCCCGATGTTGTTCAGCATGAGGGGATCGCTTTGATGATGTTTGATATTCCTGCGGATCACAACTCTGACTGGACACATGCTTATTTTCCTACTCACTCCTTCACGGAATGGGTAAGGCATGAGAACTGGCATTTTGCTCGTTTGGATAAGGGTTATGCAGCTATATATGCGGCTAACGGGACGAGTATGGAGAGCAGCGGGGTAACAAGAGAACGTGAGCTTATTTCCCTTGGCTTGCGTAACGCCTGGATTATAAGAGCAGGAAGCGAACAGCAATTCGGGTCATTTGACGCTTTTATCAACCAAGTTTGTTCTGCAAGCCCGCAATTCGATAATCAAGCTTTAACTCTCACTCTAACAGACCCGGTATATGGTCCAATTCAATGGGGAATGAACAAGCCTTTTCTGATTAAAGAAGAGGAAATTATACACGAAGGTTATGGAGTGAAGGGACAACTGAAGTTACTGGACATGGAGCGCTGAATCGTGTGTAAGAAACCAAGGGAGTGATAACCAACATGCTGAATCAAATGGTGCTGCAGGAGAGAATAAGCAAGGTATCCCAAGCGATGGAGTCTATGAAAAACACAAGCATCAATGAACAGTTTCCCATCGGACTAATCGACATACATCTATGGGAATGGCCGCAAGGTGTCGGTCTGTATGGCTTGCTTCAGCTCCATGAGGCAACGAAAGATCCCAAAGTGCTAGAATTTCTGGAATCATGGTATAATGCAAGGCTGATGGAAGGGTTACCGGAAAAAAATGTGAACACTTGCGCTCCGCTCCTTACTTTGATCTCATTATGCGAGCTGACCGGGAACAGGGAGTACGAACAGGTTTGTGAGGAGTGGAGCAGTTGGATCATGGACGGACTGCTGCGAACCGGAGATGGTGCGTTTCAGCATATGATCACGGGAGATGCCAATGAGGGTCAAATTCTGATTGATACCCTGTTTATGACGGTGCTATTTTTGGCCAAGGCAGGGGTATACTTCAAGAAACCAGACATGGTTGAAGAAGCCAAACGACAGTTCCTTGTGCATATCAAATATCTATATAACAAGAAAACCGGATTATTCTATCATGGCTGGGATTTCAACGAAAATCATAATTATGGTGCTGTTCATTGGGGAAGAGGCAATGCATGGTATACGGCGGGAGTTATGGATTTCCTGAATATCATTCCGATCGAAGCCGGGCTAAAGGCCTATCTGCTGGATACAGCAACCGCTCAAGTCAGAGCACTGAGCAAGCTTCAGGGTGAGGATGGCATGTGGCACACTGTGCTGGATGATCCAACCTCTTACAAAGAAACCTCGGCAACAGCAGCGATTGGATACGGTATTCTCAAGGGAATCCGGTATGGATACCTGGATGAATCCTATCGCCAGAATGGCTTGAGTGCGCTTGAAGCGGTGTTGAAACAAATTGATGATCACGGAGTTGTACAGCAGGTGTCCTATGGTACTCCTGTGGGGCAGGATGCTCAGTTTTATAAAGATATAGCGATCAGTCCGATGGGCTATGGACAAGCACTTACGTTGTTTATCCTGATTGAGGGATTGCGGGTTCCAACCGCCGACTAGAATCAGGCGGACTTGTACGGAGGATAGGGGATACAGTTTCCTGTATCCTCCTTTTTGTTTTAGTAAGCTCGAATCTCGATTAATTCGGCATATCTGCTGCCATTTGTGGCATCAATTATGATTCTCAGAGCCTGAGCTGACACAGGGATATCCAGGGAATGAATAACTTTTCTTTTGTGATTTTCTTGAACGCTTGCGACCTGTGTCCATTCGCCAGCCGGAGTCAGTACCTCCACGCGATAATCACGTACCAGCTCAGGCATCACACGGAATGCAGTCTGATGGTGATGTAAATTAACCAGATCCTCGTTCACATCATCATTAAACGTCAAGTGCAATTCAGCCAAGGTTTGTGGTTCTTCCCATGTCAGTTGTACCCATTCAGGCTTGCCAGACTGCATCGGCTGCGACATCCACTGTTGCGGCCCACCGTAAGGGCGGTGGTAACCGTTGATCGTGTTGTCCGATGAATAGGCCGAAGTCTCAGAGAGGGTACGACAGCAGAATGGCTGACGCGCCAACCCCTGCATGGACCATAATACGACAGGCTGATCCGTGGCATGATCCTCCAGATTTTTGGACACGTGGTTTTCTTCTGTTTTGAAGAAGATTAACACCCCGCTGTGTGCTTCTGTCGAATGATAGAGTGAGACCACTTTATTGGAGCGGATGATTATAAAAGCATTCTGTGGTTCTTCCGGTCGCCATTCGAGCGGCAGCTTCACCCACTGCGCAGTTCCTGTTGTAACGTTAACAGTCACCGTAACTTGTAACGAATGCGGGACGTAGTTCTCCTTACGCCCCGTATCCCATAGCTCTACCGTCAGCTCGGTGTCGCTGGATGCATCCAGCAGCAGCTCCAGGCCGCTGAGCACTGGATACACAGGCAGCAACAGGGCAACATCCGTACCCAGCGGGTACGTCTCGCCAGGCTGCTCAAGAGCGATGCCCGTCAGCGTGCTGGAGGCTGTAGCCTTGGCACGCCGGGCCAGATCCAGCTCATCGTGGCTGCGCACCCCGATGATGGAAGCATCCTGCCGCAGCAACGTCTGCTGCAGCACCGCCAGATGCCTCGCGTACAGCTCGCGCGGCGACACCCCCATGGCCGCGCAGAGCGCCGCGCCCGTACCCGCGGCTTCGCCGATGACCGCGCATGTTGCCATTACGCGCGTTGTGCCGAAGGCGACATGTGATGCACTGATGTCGCGCCCGGCCATGAGCATATTCCGCACATTTGCGGAATACAGCGAGCGGAACGGCACGTGATATACGCCATCGGCATGCATATGCTTCGAGCCACTCGCTTCGGCGTACATGCCCTGCGGGGGATGCAGGTCAATGGACCAGCCGCCAAAGGCAACGGCATCCGGGAACTCCCGCTGGCTAATAATATCGTTCTGGGTGAGCACATAGTCACCCGTGAAGCGGCGGTACTCCCTTTTGCCAGGCAGCGAACCAATCCACTCCAGCGTCATATGATCTGCATCGAACTTGCCGGAGTTCTTGATATAGTCCCAGATCCCGTAGATCACGGACCACAGTTCATCACGGATCAGCTCATTGTCATGAACGGTGTCATGTTCACCGCCCCATTCAATCCACCAGTAATGACAACCGGAATCCCCGCTGCGAATGACCCGGCGAATCGGAATGCTGGTCTGTGTAATATCCTTGGCAAAAGAAGGCGGGATATAACGGACAGGCGCACCAGCATCCTTGGTATAGAAGAGAAGTGTACTGCCCAGCGTGATCTGATCAGCCACCTCAGGTGCCCATTCTTCACCATATTCGCTGCGGGCTTCCCGGCCGAGTGCAAACTTGGCTCCAGCCAGAAAGCCAACCAATCCATCACCTGTACAGTCCAGATAGATCTGACTTTCGAATCGGATTTTGCGCTCAGAACCCATCATCCACCCGGTAACAGAGGTGATCATGCGTTCATCTCCATCCTCAGTGGCCTCGACTTCATGTACATCCGTGTTCAGGAACAGGCTAATGTTGGATTCAGCTCGAACGGTTTCCAGAATGATCAAGTCCCAGAGATAAGGATTGCCCTCTGGATTACGATACTGATTCTCTACAAATAGTTCTCCCATAATACCCGTTTCCCGGGCATAACGGTTAATCCCGTGGGCGGTAGCGCCGCAGACCCATACGCGTACTTCACTGCTTGAATTTCCGCCGAGTACAGGACGATTCTGCACCAGCGCGACCTGCTGGCCCAGCCGGGCAGCAGATATAGCAGCGCATACGCCAGCAAGTCCTCCGCCGATGACGGTGATGTCGTACTGTACATGCTCTTGTTTCATATCTGTGACCTCCTTAACTGAAGTTAGATCCACCTTGACTCCAACTACATATCTATAATTTCATCTTAGATTTATATATTCACTTTTTAAATGCACTATACTATCATCAAACATATACTTTATTTCACAGAAAGGGTGGTCAAGTCATGGAGCTGCTTAACCACATCTACTGGAAGCAAAAAGGGGAATTTGCTCTTACGGAAGATATCTATACGACTTGGGTGGCTTTTGCCGTCGAAGAGGGAATATTCCATTATGAGATTGGGGGTCAGATCGGAGAAGCGAGTTTTGGCGATCTGGTGCTGTGCCCCCCGGCGGTTCCTTTTCGGCGGACAGTCATTACCCCACTAACATTTCACTATTTACAGTTTAGCAGTAGCCTGGAGGAGGAGGAGCTTCTGCCACCAGCCGGAAAATCGCAGATTAATGACACGAAGCGGTTAGCCTCGACGTACGCTTATTTACGCCAGGACAGTGAGGAGAATAAGGAGGAAGTTGTCCGTTGGAAGACACATTTTATGATGGATTTGTGGCAGTTGTATCAGGTGGAACGCAGACAGAATCGCTTAAAGGAGCGGAGATTTACCGAAGACGCACGAATGGCTGAAGCGGCAGCGCTGCTGGAGGAGCGGGCGGAAGAGGAGATCAGCCTTCAGGAATTGGCACAGCGACTGGCCTTGAGTCCGGTGCAGTTGACAAGGCGTTTCCGGGAAGCTTTTCAGGAGACGCCATCAGGCTATCTCAAACGGGTCCGTCTGAAAAAAGCGCAGAACCTCTTGGCTGACAGCAGCCTGACCCTTAACCAAATTGCCGAGCGATGCGGATATGAGAACGGTTTTTATCTGAGTAGAGTGTTCTCCAAAACGTTGGGCATAAGTCCATCTGAGTATCGCAGGAGACACAGGGTGTAAGCTGAAAGAAGTGAGCAGAAAGCTTTGAAGACAACTTTAAAGACAACTTTTGAAGCCAGCGGAGCACCAGGTATACACCTTCGTTACGGGTTGCCCAGATTATGGAGGAGCTGGTGTGAATGAGTGCAGAAGCAACGGATACTGCATTTCTAACCGAAATTAGAGGGGAAGTACAATTTAAGTTGTAGATTATGGACAATTCATACTATAATTTACCATATCTAGTCCTTATCCGAACGTATGCCCCCGTATCCGTTTGAATGAGGACTCTGATTTTATAACTAAAACCAAGGAGGTGGATATGGCCTTAGCCTTTGGAATAAGGAATTCATCCTAATATTCGATAAAGGAGAATGGAAGCGATGAGAAAAATGATATTTTTGAAAGCGTTTAAATTTGTTTTGATGATAACTTTGTTAGTTCCTTTGTATTGGGCAGCTCCATCTGTTCATGCGGCAGAAGAGGAGAATACCTTGATTCTGAGTCATGATTTTGAAGACGGCACGGTCCAGAGCTGGAGCGGACGCGGTGAAGTAGAAACGCTTCATGCAAGCGCCGTTGCAGCTCGTACCGGAGATTATGGACTGGAAGTGAGCGGGCGTGCTATGACATGGCATGGGCCAGCGCTGGATGTGACAGAACTTTTGGAGGTGGGACAGACGTATGTGTTCACTGGCTGGGTGAAGCTTCCGGCGGGAGCGTCCAGCACAAACCTCAATATGTCTTTACAGCGTACCCTGCCAGATACAACACATTATGAAAATTTAACATTCGGTACCGCATCCGCAGGCGGATGGACCAAGCTTACTGCACAGTTTAAAATGCTGGAACCAGCGAATCAGTTATCGGTTTATTTTGAAGTGCCAGACCGTGCCACAGCTTCTTTTTATATGGATGATTTCCGATTGGAGAAGCTGCCAGATCTCGGACCCATTGTGATCGAAGAAGACATTCCTTCCCTACAGGATGTTTTTGCGGGCAAGTTTCGAATTGGGACGGCCTTCACGAACAATGAACTGCTGACCGAACCGGACAAGCAGCTGCTTACGAAGCATTTTGATAGTCTGACACCAGGCAATGTTCTGAAATGGGACAGTACCGAGCCGCAAGAGGGTATGTATAATTTCAGCGGGTCGGATGCAGCAGTCGCTTTTGCAGCAGCGAACGGACAAGAGATACGCGGGCATACCCTCGTTTGGCATACACAAACTCCGGATTGGGTATTCCACGATGCCAACGGCAATCTGGTGAGCAAAACGGTACTGTATGAACGGATGCAGCAGCATATTGAGACGGTAATGGAGCGTTATCAAGGCCAGATCTACGCTTGGGACGTTGTGAATGAAGTCATTGATGCCTCCGAGCCGGATGGCCTGCGGCGCAGTCTGTGGTACCAGATTGCCGGGGAAGAATATATTGAGAAAGCATTTGAATTCGCCCATGCAGCCGACCCGGATGCCAAGTTGTTTATTAATGACTACAATACCCATGAGCCGGCCAAAAGCCAGGCCCTCTACAATCTGATCACTCGCCTTCAAGCCAAGGGTGTGCCTATTGACGGAGTCGGCCATCAAACACACATCAGCCTCTTTTATCCAACCCTTTCGGAAATTGAGAGTTCCATTGTCAAATTTAAGGCGCTGGGCCTCGAAACACATATTACTGAGCTTGATGTAAGTGTATATTCCAATGATTCGCAATCTTATGATATCTTCCCGGAAGAACTGAAGACACAGCAGGCGGCGCTGTACAAGTCCCTGTTCCAGATCTTCCTGAGGCATACGGACACAGTCAAAAATGTTACCTTGTGGGGCAAGGATGATGCCAATACCTGGCTACGAACCTTCCCGGTCGCCCGCAACAACTGGCCGCTGCTTTTCGACGAGCGACTCCAGTCCAAGCCAGCCTATTGGTCCGTATTAGAGACGGTTCAGGTCGAGGCAGTACCAGCCGCTCCCCAGAATCTGACCGCCACTGCGGTTAGCGACAACAGCATCAATCTAAGCTGGAGTGCATCTGCAAGTGCGACCTCCTATACGGTAAACAGGTCGCTGACAGCAGCCGGACCGTATACATCTGTGGCCGCTGTATCGGGAACAAGCTATAAGGATATGGCGGTATCTGCTGGAACCACCTACTACTATGTGGTGAATGCGGTTAACAGCGTTGGGAAGAGTGTGAACTCCGTTCAAGCTTCCGCAAAGGTCCAGGGTGGAGGGCCGCCAGAGCCTGCTGGCAATCTGACTCTAGCCTATCGTGCAGGGGATACAAATCTGCTCGATAACCAAATGAAACCGCAGTTTGTCATTCACAACAACGGTACCTCCACAGTTAGCCTGAATGAACTGACAATTCGTTACTGGTATACAGTGGACGGGGAGAAACAACAATCCTTTTTCTGTGATTATGCACAGCTTGGAGGCAGTCAGATCAGCGGCAGCATAGTGAAACTGCCTGGACCTGTTCCTGGAGCGGACCATTATCTGGAACTGAAGTTCGGTACCGGAGCAGGCGTGATCCCGGTCGGAGGAACCTCTGGGGAGATACATACCCGGTTGCACAAAGCGGACTGGTCCAATTACAGCGAAGGGGATGATTATTCCTTTAACCCGCTGCAGACCTCTTTTGCCGATTGGACCAAGGTAACTCTTTACCGGAACGGCGAGCTTGTCTGGGGAGTGGAGCCTATATCCTAATTTGCTAAGTCGTTATATCTAGCCTAGCCGGAGATCCCAGATCTCCGGTTTTTTTAATGCAATAGAACAAATCTGTGTATCCCTATCCCGTCCCTGGCAACTGGTATCACATATCCATGCGAATGAGCCCGGCCCCGGCCGAAGCGGGGGAACTGATGGTATAATGATCTCAATAATTGCAGGGGGAGCGCTGAGGGGATGACAAAGCCCGACTGGAAGACCTTTTTGCCGCATAAGCTCAGGTATCGGCTGTTTGGTGCGTTTGTGGTGTTGATTCTGCTGCCATTCAGCGTACTTAATGTCTACAACTATGGACAGATCGAATCTCTGGTTGAGCAAAAAATCAGCGAACAGAGCCACGAGCAACTGGTGCAGATATATGGTTCTCTGGAGGACCAGATGAGTATTGCATTCAAAACCCTGATTTTTCTGGAACAGGATTCAGCCGTAAGAAACGTCCTGACTTCTCCAGACAATCGTTCTCCGCTTGAGAATAAGTCGTTGGTGGAAGAGAAGTTCAAGATGATCAACAACAGCTTTTTTCTATATAATCCTTCCGTGTACTTCACGCTGTTAGATTTTCATGATAACGTTTACACTTCGTATTTGCCCAAAAAAGCTCTGGCCTATGGCCCTTATCGGGAACAATTTCGCAAGCATCTTGGAGAAATGACCTTCATCAAAGGCAACACTGATTCAAACTCGTTTCCATCAGAAGAGTTGCTCTACCGCTGGGATGCCCGGGATACCAACCATGTCCTGCGGGAGCTATCCTCCAGCCCGTATCTGTTGTCCCTCTATGCGTATATGAAGGACAGTGGCGGCAAAAGGTACGGAATGGCACGGATCAGCATCGATTATTCGTACTGGTTTCAGTCTATGCTGAAGGATTCGCAGAGCAATCAGGAGTATTTCCTGATTACTGGCAATGGGGAAACGATTGCCCGCTCGTCCGAAAAAGCGGTACTTTCCCCAGACGTGACCCGGGAAATTGCACTTCATCCGGCAGAGGCCTATCTGACGGATAATGATTCAGATACGCTGATTAACTACGTATACATCGAGTCACTGGACTGGTACATGGTAAATCGTATTCCACTAGCTGTGTTGTTTACGGAGATATCGGGGCTTAAGCAGCGCTATTTTTTAACGTTTTTTGGCTTCACAGCAGCATTTGTGCTCATGGCCTTTATGATCTCGGCGACGTTCACTCGGCCTTTATCACATCTGCAGAACCAGATGAAGGAGGTTGTACGCAAAAACCTCAAGGTCCGTATCCCTGAAGGCCGCAGCCGCGGAGAAGTGCTGGAACTGACCCGTACGTTCAATACCATGCTGGATGATGCCAATCAGATGATCAACAGACTCAAGGCGGAAGAACGCCAGAAGGAAGCGGTACATTTTCATATGCTCCTGGCCCAGATGAATCCGCACTTTCTCCTGAATACATTGAATACAATGAAATGGAGTGCGATCCGCAGCGGGAATGAAGAGATCTCCGAAATGTGTGTTTCCTTGGGCAAATTACTGGAGGTCAGCCTGAATTCACAGGTTGAGTTGGTATACCTGAAGGATGAGATCGAGTTGGTTCAAGCCTACCTTCATATTCAGCGGATTCGTTACCGCGATAGTTTTGAGGTGACTTGTGAATTTGACGATAAACTGGAGTATGCGCTCGTGCCCAAGCTGAGCTTGCAGCCACTGGTGGAGAATGCCATTCATCACGGTGTCGGGCCACTGGAGCAGCTTGGTCAGATCCGCATCGGAATTTACAGGCAAGACACAGGAAAGCTGATGCTGGAGGTGGCAGACAACGGAATTGGCATGGAGGAATCCCGGCGTCAGCAGATGACCCGCACACGTCCGGGGATTGGCCTGTCCAACCTTAAGGAACGATTGCGATTATTGTTCAAAGGCCAAAGTGAACTTGAAGTGATGGATACCAAGCCGGGGACATTAGTGAGGTTCAGCATTCCTTTTTTATTGTCGACGCCTTACTTACAGAAGCGGTCAGACTAGACGACTGGAGAGGGGAATCTGGCATGTGGAAAGTATTACTTGTAGAGGATGAGGTATTCGTACGAGAGTCGGTGAGAGAGATTATTTCCTGGGAAGAGCTGGGTTTCACGGTCATCGGAGAATCCGGTAACGGGACCGAAGCGCTGGCGATGATTATACAGGATACACCGGATCTGGTACTGACTGATATTGTCATGCCAGGTATGGATGGTCTGGAATTACTTAAACAGACACGTCAGGCCGGGTTAAAAACCAAGTTTGTCATGCTCACCTGTATGGGGGAGTTCGAATATGTACGCCGTGCGATGGAATACGGAGCTTCCAATTATATTCTGAAGCTGTCGATGAGTGTGAATTCACTGCGTGATACACTTCGTAAAGTAAGTGCAGAACTGGGAGCTTCGGCTGAAGCCCGGACAGAGACAGATCATCATGAAGTGCCACCTTCCACACCGGTTCTCACATCAACGCCTGCTTTGCCTGATTCTCTTACGGTCTCTTCTGCGCCCTCGCCTGAAATTGATCTTCCCTTTACACCTGTTCGTGAGCCGATTGTGAAGCATCCGGAGATTAGCAAAATAATTCAGTACATCGGACAGCATTACGACCAGGACATTACCGTCAAATCCATGTCACGATATGTGATGATGGGCGAGAATTATGTGAGTGCTCTGTTTAAAAAGAAAACCGGCCATACCCTGATTCATTACCTGCATGGGGTACGGATGGAGAAAGCGGCTGAATACTTGCGCGAGACGGATCTTCCTGTACAGGAGATTGGTTACCGGGTAGGGTTCGGAAGTGATAATTATTTCATTAAAATATTCAAGCGTTGGACCGGTTGCACGCCCAGCCAGTATCGCCATCGCTCGTGACTCACAGGATGAGTAGAAGGAATATGTGTACCGAGTGCTCAGGCAAGCACAAGTAAATCCGTATTTTTGTTCAATCCGAATCATGGATATGTATCTTATGAACCCAGCAAGGTCCCTGCTACGATGTAACGGAAGGTACACTTCAATTCAGGGAGGTCATGTGACCAGATGAGAATCAAAAAAGGATTAACGGGATTAATCGTAGGTGCGTTGATGCTGGGCTTGCTTGCCGGCTGTGTAGGTAAAAATGAGACGAACGGTGGAGATAACGGAGGTGGAGCGGCAGGGGGAAAAGTGAAGCTCACCATGTGGGGCGCGGTGCCGCCAGAGAATGGTCCACAGGAAGTGGTGGATACCTGGAATGCGAAGCATCCTGATATTCAGGTGGAATATGTGCGGTTTGTGAATGACGATGATGGCAACCTGAAGCTGGATACGGCGCTGTCCACCGGCCAGAACGTTGACCTGTATGTCAACTATACCCTCACAAATCTGGATAAACGCATCAAGGGTGGTACAGCACTGGATCTGGGCGAGTTAACCGATTACAACATTGATGAGAAAATGGGTGAAGATGCGGCTTCCTGGAAAGTGGACGGCAAATATTACGGGATGCCAACCAAGAAAAACGCTGCCTTCTTCGCTTTAAATATGAAAGCGCTTGATCAGGCCGGACTGAGTGTACCAACAGCCTGGACTTGGGATGAAGCCCGTGAATATGCACTCAAACTGAAGGCAGCTGGCTTCAAGTACGGATTGGTGCAGCATACCGCTTCCTATGTAGATCCGCTCGATTCTGTTCTGGTGAAAAACGGCTATGTTAAGGCGGACGGCACTTCCAACCTCAATGATCCGCTTGTCACTAAATGGCTTGAGACGTTGAACGGAATGATGAAAGAGGATGCAACTACGCCTCCACTCGGGGAGCAACTGACTTCCAAAATGCCTGTGGAAAACATGTTCCTTGGCGGTGAGTCTGCCATGATTAATATCGGCGAATGGCTGATCCGCACATCAAACAATATGACCGAGTTCCCGCGGGATTGGAAAATTGCCTTTGCCCCTGTACCGAGACTGGCTGCACAAGAAGCAGATATGGTGAAGAGTGGAGGACTTGGTGACTTTATTGCGATCAATTCCAAGTCGAAAAATAAAGAAGCCGCATGGGAGTTCCTGAAATGGTACGCCGATGGGGGAATGATGCCAATGGCTGCGGGTGGACGTTTGCCTTCCTCCAATGCGGTCGATCAACAGACTGCGATCGATCATCTGCTCGGTGATTATGCCGATTCTTATGATAAAGAGTCTCTGGAATTTGTGTTGTACGGTGACGAGACACCTACATTTGTCCGCAGCATTGCGCAGGAAGTGGTCGATCTGCGTGCACAGGAGTATGAAAAGTTCTTCCTCGGTAACCAGACTGCCGAAGTAACGGTACAGAACATGGTCAAACGCCATAATGACTGGCTGAAGCAGAATCAATAGATTGCAAAAGCAATGAGTCCAAAGGCCGTCCCAATGGGACGGTTTTTTCTATATAAGCAATAGAACAATTCCATGTTGTTTCCCTCCCGAAAGGAACTGCCGAAATACATATATCTGTGATATCAGTTACAGGGTTATGTTCCTTAAATGTTAGAGGACATCTTGTTATGCTTAATTACAGAACAGATGTTAAGGAGTGGGGGAGCATATGCATAAATCCTGGATGAAACGGCAGAGCAGGCTCGGGTATCTGTTTATTGGGCCCAATATGATTGGCGTGCTGTTGTTTTTTATTATACCAGCTGTCTATTCGTTCTATCTCATGTTCACCGATTACAAATTTATGAGCCCAGAGACACATTTCGTAGGGCTGGACAATATCCGCCGGATGTTGAATGATGATCTGTTTGGCGTGGCGCTGCGAAATACATTTGTATTTCTGTTAGCGGTTCCGGTATCGATGGGGTTGGCTTTTATCGTGGCGGTGGCGCTGAACAAGTCGGTGTATTGGCAAAAAACGCTGCGTGCTCTCTATTTCATGCCCTATATCACCAGCGGTGTTGCCATCGCCTTTGTGTGGATGCTGCTGTTCCAGCCAACATCGGGGCCCATTAATGGCTTCTTGCGGGGAATCGGTATTACGAATCCACCCGGATGGTTATCAACAACCGAATGGTCCATGTATGCGATTGATATCATCTGGATCTGGTTCATGTTGGGTTACAACATGATTATTTATCTGGCCGCTTTGCAGGAAATTCCGGAGGAGTTGGTTGAGGCAGCACGGATTGATGGAGCCCGGCCTTGGCAGACCATACGCCAAGTGATCTGGCCGCTTGTGAGCCCAACGACCTTTTTGCTACTGATTACGGGGCTGATTATGACCATCAAAAACTTTGGTATCATTCAAGCGATTACCCAGGGTGGGCCGGGGAACAGCACAACCGTCCTGTCGCTATTTATCTACCAGAATGCCTTCCGCTACTACGAGATGGGATATGCTGCCGCCATAAGCTGGGCACTCTTTGCCATCATCATGATATTCACTGTTTTGCAGTGGCTCGGTCAGAAACGTTGGGTTCACTATTAAGGAGGGGAGGGATCGTTATGGAGAAACAAATTGCCGCGAATGCGAAGCCCACAGCTCCACATTCACCTAAAGTTAAAGTCCGCATGGAGTCCTTGACGCAGATTCGAAAAATCATACTGACACTTCTGATGTCCGGGTTTGCCCTGCTGATGATTATGCCGTTCATCTGGATGATCAGCACGTCGTTCAAATCTCCTGCGGACGTATTCACCTATCCCATCCAGTGGATACCCTCCAGTCTGAACTGGGAGCATCATATTAAGGTTTGGAGTGGAGCGGATACCTTTGCCACATATTATCTGAACTCGTTGAAAATATCGCTAATTAGCACGATCGGAGCTGTATTTCTCTCGGCTTTTGCAGCCTATGGCTTCGCGCGGATTCAATTCAAAGGTCGGGAGACATTGTTCCTGATCTATCTCTCGATGATGATGGTGCCACCGCAGGTACTCTTTGTACCGAAGTTCCTGATGTTTGAATGGGTCGGCATATATAATACGCATTGGGCATTGATCCTGCCTGGGATGTTCACGATTTTTGGGGTGTTTATGCTGCGGCAATTCTTCCTGTCCGTGCCTTCAGAGATCTCGGAAGCGGCGTTCATCGACGGTGCCGGTCACCTGCGCATATTCTTCAGGCTGATTCTGCCCTTGGCAAAGCCTGCGCTGGCTACCCTGGCGATCATCGATTTCTCCTGGCACTGGAATGACTATGAGAATGCGCTCGTGTTCCTGATCGACAAAGACCTGTACACCGTGCCGCTCGGACTGCAGAACTTTATTCTGGAGAACAATGTGGACTACAACGGCATGATGGCCGCTGCCACGGCAGGCATTATTCCGATGATCATCGTTTTCCTCGTGGGTCAGCATTATATTATCCAGGGCGTGGCCGGAAGTGCCGTGAAGGGCTGAAGCTGCTGTCACTGTGATCCCATATAATAACCCTTTTGCTGAACGAAGAGATTTTCGCGGCAGAAGGGTTTTCTGTTGAAAGGGAGAGTAACTTATCTTCTCCAATACAATAGTTCAAACTTCGTATATAATTAACAATGACATATGATGCTGTATGACTACATAACTATCGCGAGGTGCACTAGACTTATGCCAACCATCTACGACTTTACCGTAACCAGAACCAGTGGAGAGCGTTTCCCACTCTATCAATATGAAGGAAAACCTGTGCTCATCGTAAACACGGCAAGTAAATGTAAATATACGCACCAGTTTGATGACATGCAGAAGCTGTATGACCAGTACAAGGATCAAGGACTTCAGATTATTGGTTTCCCGTGTAACCAGTTTGCAGAGCAAGAGCCTGGAAGCAGTTCGGAAGCGGAGTCCTTTTGTCAGATTAACTATGGTGTGAAATTTCCGATGTTCTCCAAACTGGATGTGAATGGAGAAGCGGCGCACCCGCTCTACGACTTTTTGAAAAGATCAGGGCCTTTTGCAGGCTTTGATGAAACAGATATACAGGCAAAATTATTGAAATTAATGGTGGCTGAGAAGGCACCAGAATGGTTACACGGCGATGCAATCAAATGGAATTTCACAAAATTCCTGATTGATGCAGAGGGTCGTGTGGTCAGACGCTTCGAACCTGTCGACTCCATCGACGAGATTCAAGAGAGTATTAAACAGCTTCTATAATTTCACTTTCATATATCCTACAGGGGCATGATACAAATCGTTTCCCTCTTCCGAACAGGAGGTGCATGAATGTGCCGAGCATGATGCAATTTAGCGCTTCACTGGAGTATAGTTACCGATCCACCAGCACGTTTAACCCAGGCAAGTCAGATGGATTCCATTCACATCCACATTATGAGATTTATTATTTTCATGATGGAGAATGTACCTATATCATAGGAGACCGGGTATATAACCTGGAGCCGGGTGATCTGGTGTTAATGCATGGCCTTACTCTTCATCGACCACATCCGAAGCCAGGCAGTGCTTATGAGCGAAGCACACTGCATTTTGATCCGTCTGCAATCCGCAGCAGCCTGCATCCGGACCGTATGGCTGAGGTCCTGAGACCATTTGAAGAACTCAGAAATTGCCGGGTCAATCTGAAGGGAGATAACCGCTCTGAATTCGAAGCTCTATTGCATGATCTTCATCGTCTGTCTCAAAGTCAGAGCAATTTCAGGCAAGAGCGAATGAATGTCAGACTGTGTGATCTGTTGTATTTTGTAGCAGAGATCTGCCAGGGTGATGTCCAGGAACAACTTCCCTCATCGGAGAGGGAGCGGCATGTCCAACACATTATTCGTTATGTGGATACCCATTATATGAAGGACATTGGTCTGGATGATCTGGCACTGGAATTACATCTGTCCAAGCCATATCTGGCAGGCATGTTTAAGGAAATGACAGGTTTGACGATATTCAAATACCTGTATGACCGTCGCATCAATCAGGCGAAGCTTTTGTTTCAGTTCCAGCCTGAGATCACCGTGACAGAAGCAAGTCGATTGTCCGGTTTCAAACGCCTTTCGCATTTTAGTCGGATGTTCAAACAAAGTGTGGGATGTTCGCCTGATCTGTACCGTACCCAATTGCATCGCCAATCATAGAAGCCCTCTGTGAGCTGACCAGCTTGTCTGGTTGGCTTTTTTTGTTGATTTTCGTTTGAGGAATGCATACCACTGTGTTTAGAGGACACGCAGAACAGGTAAAGAAAGGTAATGAACCCAGAGGAGGCGAATATGAATGAAACAGCGCACACCGGATCAGAATAACAACGATAACCATACAAAACGTTTCCAGGACAATCCCGAGCAGTATCAAACGGAGAAGAAAAGTTTGCTGGACATGCATGAGGAAGAACAGACCGTAGACCCGATTCCAATGGAAGACCTGAACATGGAAGCACAGGAAGAGAAGAATAAAGATCAGACAAAAAGTAACTCGTCTACGGAAGAGAAATACCGGGCGGATTATCGTAAAAAGACGGGCGAAGGATAATTTCAATTGCTGTATTGGGCAAACTTGTTGAAATGTTTTCGGTGAATGTATATTTAGTGAAAATAAATTAGTTTGTTGACTATTGTATGTTACTATATTATAGTTACTATGTTGGCAATTGAAAAGAAATTTTGGGAGGCGAATAAGAATGACAACTTTTTTTGATGCGTTGAAAAACAGAAGATCTTATTATGGAATCAGCAAGGAATCAACAATTTCGGATGCTAAAATCCAGGAAATCGTAGAAGAAGCGGTGAAATATACACCAACTTCCTTTAACTCACAAACATCCCGTGCCGTTGTATTGCTCGGTGAACAACATGATAAATTGTGGAATCACACAGAAGAAATTTTGCGTGAAGTGGTAGGTAATGAAGAAGCCTTCAAATCCACAGCAGAGAAAATGACTGGATTCCGCAGCGGATATGGTACGGTTCTCTTCTTCGAAGATAACAATGCGATCGCACAGCTTCAACAAAATTTTGCAGCTTATGCAGATAACTTCCCAATCTGGGCTAACCAATCTAACGGTATGTTGCAACTGGTAATCTGGACTGCTCTGGAACAAGAAGGTCTGGGTGCATCTTTGCAGCACTACAACCCGTTGATTGACGAGAAAGTGAAGCAAGAATGGAACATTCCTGAGAACTGGAGATTGATCGCTCAGATGCCATTTGGTAAACCAACGGCAGCACCGGGTGAGAAAGAATTCCAACCCATTGAAGAGCGCGTAAAAGTACACAAGTAAGCTTCGCATTTCCCAACATTTAACCACATACGGCCTCGCTTCAATTTGATACGATGATAGTTGATCGTAATCCAATGAAGCGAGGCTTTTTGATGTGAATAATAGATTAAAAGAAATAACAAACCAACGGATATGGAAAATGGCTTTATGCGGGTTATTAACACTTGGATCGGTGGCTGGATATGGCTCTACCGTTCAGGCTGCAACCGTGCAGCAACAGTTTCAGGATACGCACACCAGTTACGCCAAGGATGCCATTACACATCTGGTGGCAAAAGGCATTGCTGCTGGTACGTCAGAGACTATGTTTGAACCGAAGAAAGCCGTTACTCGTGCAGAATTTGCGACGTTTGCAGTGAGATTGCTAGGTTTGAAGCCCGTCAAAAATAATATAAATCCCTATCAGGATATAAGTATGAATGCTTGGTATTACGGCAACGTTGCCGCCATGACGAATCTTTTTATTTTGGAGGGTAAGGGTCAGGGAACGTTCCAGCCTAATGCTTCCATTACGCGTGAAGAAGCGGCTGCCCTTCTTGTGCGAATGTTAAAACAACAACCCGTAGAGACCGCACTCTTATCTTCAACGTATTTTGACGCAGCGGATATCTCGGACTGGGCACGTCCTTATGTTCAGACGGTATATCAACTTGGACTAATGCGGGGAAGCGGAGGCGTGTTTCGGCCACATGACGAGGTAACGCGAGAAGAAGCAGCCGTCATGCTTGATGCCATTTTACAAAAGAAGACATGGTCTGAGCAGTTACAACGTGGGGATGAACTTGGCGTTCAGTTGGGCTGGCAATATAACTCCACTACCGCTGAATTCAAGAAGCAGGTGGAACAGTCTGAGGTCAATACGCTTGTCCCACGCTGGTTTTTCCTGAACAGCAGTATGAAAGTAACAGATCACGCGGACCCTGCATTGATCTCTTGGGCATCCGCCACCGACAGGCAGCTATGGCCATTACTTGGGAATCGTTCCGATTCGGCACTTACGCATGAGATGTTATCCAGCTCAGCCAACCGAGCGGCAGTGATCTCACAGGTAGCCGCTTATGTCAAAACCTATAAACTGGACGGCATTAATGTGGACTTCGAGAATGTTGATCCTGTGGATCGTGAAGGATTAACGGCATTTGTGACCTCTTTGACGGCTACGTTGCACGCACTGGGTGCAGTTGTGTCTGTGGATGTATCACCAGACCTGGGTACAGATTGGACGGATGCATTTGATTATGCCAAACTGGGCGCTGTATCGGATTATATGGTGCTGATGGGATACGAGGAACACTGGAACGGTGATTCAAAAGCAGGATCAGTGGCGTCTCTTCCATGGGTGGAAAAGGCATTGGATACCATGCTCTCCGAGGTGGTACGTGCCAAAACAATTTTGGCCCTTCCGCTATATACACGAGACTGGTCTTCCGTGAATCCGGCAACCAGTTCTTGGGACATTACACTGGCAGACCAGGGAATGCGTGCGCATGCCACGGGATCTGTAAGACGATGGGATGCAAGTCTGGTTCAATATATTATCGGGTACAACAGTAACGGTAAGCCAAGATATATATGGGCAGAGGACAGTCGTTCGTTATCAGCCAAAGTGTTGATGAGTGAGCAACGGCAAATCGCTGGACTGGCTTACTGGTATATGGGCGGTGAAACAGCGGATGTATGGAGCGCCATTTCGAATGCATCGCGATTTGAATCGTATAACTTCTAAATATTCATGAATCTGATAGACTCAAGCGAACCGGGATGCTGCCGGATGGTTTGGGTCTGTTTGTTTTGGTATAAGATAAGCAATATGAGGAATCGTTTAAGCTTGGCTGAACGGTTTAATGTATATAAGGACAAAATATATATATATTGAGCTAAACATTTACACAATAACGGAGAGGACAGAAAGAGCCTGAAGAAGCGAAGCGTGCGCCTAAAAGCTTTCTGAAAGAAAGCTGCATCGAAAGCATACGCTTATCCCCGGATTTACCCTTTGTAGAAGGTATTAAAAAAATCTGGGGATAACAGCGATCGGAAGGTTGTTCTGTCATCGGAGTGACCAGTGTAAATATTCTTTAGTTCAATGTATATAGTTCAGGAGGAGAAGGAGCATGCGAGAGGTTGATTGCATAATAGTAGGTGGAGGGCTCGCAGGGCTTCAGGCAGCCATTCAGCTTGGACGTTATTCAGCTCATCAGGTGTTGGTAATCGACGCGGGAGAGGGCAGATCGACGTTGTGCCGGACTTATCATAATATCCTCGGTTTCCCCGATGGGGTATCCGGTGAAGAGCTTAGAGAACGAGGCAGGATGCAGGCAGAGCGGACCGGTGTATCTTTTGAGAAAGACCGTATCGTTAAAGCGGAACGTCAGGGAGAACATATTCAATTATTCGGTACTTCCGGATCTGAATATAGGAGCAAAACCGTGTTATTGGCAACGGGGCTCTCGGATAGAGTTCCGGACATTCCGGGATTAACTCCAACCCTGGGCCGAACAGTCTATGTCTGCCCCGATTGCGATGGTTATGAGATTCAGGATCAACGTACGGTACTATTGGGGTCTGGCGAAGCAGGTGCCAATATGGCGATGATTTTAATTCAGCGTACGAATGATCTGTTATATATCAATCATGAGCAGGCTCCCATATCTGCAGATCTGCATCGCAGCATGAAAGAGGCGGGAGTTCGTTATCTGGAAGCGGCTGTTCAGGAAGTGCAACAGATTGAGGATGGCCATATCACCGGTGTTCTGACCGAAGATGGACAGATTTTTGAGTCGGAGCGTGGATTTATCGCATTTGGAGGCAATCGGGTACACTATGAACTGGCGGAGCAGCTTGGAGCTGTAATCGCAGATAATAAACATGTAGAAGCTGATCCACGCAGCTTGCAGGCAGCGACAAATGTGTGGATTGCCGGGGATCTGGGCCTGCACGCAGAGCAAGCAACCGTTGCGATGGGTGAAGGTTCCATTGCCGCGATCTGGATTCATAAGGCGTTACAGCAGATGACAAAGGATTCACGTTGAAATGTACCTCTGGATAAGAGGCTGATTATTCAATTATTAGCAAAAAGTCCTCCCAAGCCATGCGTATGGCAGGAGGACTTTTTAAGCTAACTTTTGCTATGGAGAAAAGGATTACGCTTGTTTATCCGATGAATCGGTTGACTTGGAAGAAGACTTCTCGTCCTTTGAGTCATGTGAGAAATCTTTGCGAATGTTGTCCACGATATCACCAACCACGCCTTCGATCATATCGGTTGGTCCGGGATTATTTTTGTCTGGATGGATAACGGTATTCACTCCTGGTTCAAGTTCATCGTTTGTCTTCTCATGTTTAGTTTTATCACGCATGGGGAATCCCTCCTGGTTCGATATTGTATAAGGTGTTCATTAACATATCCAAACACCGTTACGTATATGTAAACGATTAACCGCTGTAGTTCTTTTGAAACGTGTACTTGCTCATATATAGAAGATATATACAGAATTGAACGTACTGATTAAACTTCTGCAATACGTTTATATTATAGATAACCAATGAGTATTAAGTTTAAAGCTTAAAACCAATAAACAACTATTATACAGGAGGTTATTCAAATGAATGAAGAAAATCATGTAATCCATAAAGATGGCCAAGTTTCAACGGACAAGGTGGACAATGCAATCGAGAAGATTGCGCCGGAAGAAAGAGAACAGATTCTACAGAACTTTGATGCATTCAAAGAATACCTGGGTAAGCGAATTGCCATGGGAGAATCGATTGGACTAAGTGAGGAGCAGATGGCCAAAATTGCCGAGAAAGTTGCTGACCATCTGGCTACTAACGAAGAACCCCGTAACCGTGAAGAAAAATTGCTTCAGGAGCTGTGGAATGTCGGCAAGGAAGATGAACGCCACATGTTGGCTCATATGCTCGTTCGTTTGGCACAAAGCTCCACACCCAATCATTAAGATTAGCATCTATGCGTAAGCATAAGTAATATTTTGAGTAGTTCTTCAAACCTGCCAAAAACCGGAGCGTAACTCTTGAACGTATCTGGAGCAGGGCATAGAGCGTGGATCGCTAACGAACCTGTGACGTCTTATTCAAGGGTTTGAAAGTCCCGCAGCAATCTAAGGAATCTGACACACGTTATATTAGTACAAACAGCCGTTTGTAGCGTGTTTTCAGGGAATTTTGGCAAATAACGTGTCTCATGTTCCTTACAAAATAAAAGGTGCGCCAGAAGGCCAAATAAGACGTCCTCGGTTCCTTAGTTGTCTGGATCATTCGTCAGGACTAGGCAGCTTGGACTTCAAGATGTTTTGGACACAGACATCCTTCAACGTATCACTTGCCTGAGTTTAAAAGACACACCCTAGTAAATAACCTCTGAATGGCGATGCCTTCAGGGGTTATTGCCGTTTACGGAGACTACAGACAGGAGTAATGACGCACATTGTAACTATTTTTAATCTGGCTGATACTTTTATAATCCCTGTTCCAAGTATGATAGGAAAAGAAAGAACGTTGGAATCGATAGTTCACATGAGCGTTTGAGAAGCAAGACTTCCGGTTAAGGAATAATAACGTTCATATTAAGGAGAGATGTTACCTATGAAGAACGCGACAAAACAATGGAAACTACGAATGATCGGTGCAGTTGTTGCTTTACTTGGTATGATTGTGCTGACTACATATTTACTTACCCCTGCGAATGCTCAAGGTAGTACGGACGCTCAACAGCCTTCTGGCAAAGAAGCACAAGTTGCGAACTCCGAGATGTTTACAGCCTATGTTGAAGGTATGCATGTAGAAGACGGCAAATTGTTTATGACAGTGGACAAGATTGGCTGGTATCAGGGTGAAGAAGCCGATGCGATTTTTGCACAGCGTAATCCCGAAGCAGGTATAGACGGTGCTCCAGATGGTTACTATATTGTCAATGACAGCAAAGAGCAGGAAAAAGTTGAGGTTAGTGCCAATGCTGAAGTGTTGATGCAGTTGTATGATCGGGATGGTACGATGCAGGGCGTAGACATTCAGTGGAATGAACCCGTGACATTATCCAAATTCGAATCGTTGTATGAGAATACCCGTATTCTTGATCTGTCCGTATTCCCGTATCATCTGACGGTGCAGGACGGAAAAGTGACTAAAATTGTGCAACAATACATCCCATAAAATAAGATGAAATTCATCATTCAAGCATTCCTCCTGTTCATTGGAACGGTGAGGGATGCTTTTTGGTTATGACAAATTCATGAAAGCGATTGTAATTAATGGTAGGTACATGTATCATTATTGGAATGGCGTTTTTACATAGTTCAGGAGGAGCCTCATGCTTAAAGACATGATTGCATTAACTAAGCCCGGACTTCTAAGGTTAAATGTGTTTGCGGTGGCGGTAGGATTCTGGGTAGCTTCAAAATGGGATATCAACTGGTTATCTCTGCTCATGGTCGTGATTGGATCAACTTTGGTTATTGCTTCAGCTTGTGTTATCAATAATTATTGGGATCGTGAATTGGACCAAAAGATGGAGCGCACCAAAAAAAGGATGGATTACATTAACCATCTGAAGCCAGGGTTTGTACTTGGCTATGGCATTATCCTTGGTGTTGTGGGACTAGCAGTACTGTATCTCCTGGTGAATCCGTTATCAGGCTGGATGGCACTGCTTGGGTGGTTCGCGTACATCGTGATTTACACGATGTGGTTGAAACGCAGTTCAACGTGGAGCACATCGCTGGGTGGAATTGCTGGAGCGATGCCGCCTGTCATCGGTTATACGGCTGTAACCAATGAGATTGATGCAGGTGCCTGGTTGCTGTTTGCACTATTATTTTTGTGGCAACCACCACACTTCTGGTCATTGGGTATTCGCCGGGTAGAGGAGTATCGTGCTGCTGGCTTCCCGTTGTTGCCAGTGGTTAAAGGGGTGAAACGCACCAAGTTTCAGATGATTCCTTATGTTTTTCTGCTGCTTCCTGCTGTATTTCTGTTGTATTATTACGACTACGTAGGTCTGGTATTTCTGATTGTATCTCTGGTCGGTGGACTGATCTGGTTCGTGCATACACTTAGCGGACTGAAGACACAGGATGATGAGAAGTGGGCAAAAGTGAACTTTCTGATCTCGGTGAACTATCTGATGCTCGTATTTATTGTTATGGTAGCGAATACGGTATGGTCATAATTAGACGATGAACAGATCGTTTTCAGAGAGATTTCAGCTTAAGCTAGCTGGCTGCATCGAATGAAAAAGCACACTATGGAATAGCGTTTGGACAACCTTGAGTTGTTACAACATATTCTCCAGTGTGCTTTTTTGGTATAATAAAACAATTGAATCATATAAGTGGAAATTATAATGCAAGATGGGAAGTGACAGCATGAGTAATTTGGAACAGGCCGTGCGATGGAGACAAGAAGGCAAGGTGCAGGAAGCGATTGAACTTTTGCAAGAGATTACAGTCCAGGAACCCGAGAATGCGAATGTCTGGTATCAGCTGGCTTGGGCACATGATTCGCTTGGGTTAGAGCGGGAGGCTGTCCCGCATTATGAGAAGGCACTGAGTCTTGGACTTTCTGGCGAGGACAGAGCAGGTGCAATACTTGGACTAGGCAGTACATATCGAACGCTTGGACAGTATGAACAGGCAAAGGTTTGGTTTGAAACGGGCTTGAAAGAATTCCCGGTGTACCGGGAATTTGAAGTTTTCTATGCCATGGTGCTCTATAATCTGGGTGAACATGCAGAAGCGATGCAAAGACTGCTCGTACAACTTGCGGACACATCAAGTGACAAGAGAATCAATGACTATAACAGAGCCATCCGTTACTACGCAGATCAGCTCAATCGGGTGTGGGAATAGATCGAATACACAGAAAAGGGGATGTATGAATGAACTCCAATCAAGAACTGAAACAGGTAAATGAAAGATTGGATCAGATTGAGCAAAAGCTGGATAACCTGGGAGGCAGCCAACGGAACAAACGCTCATCTGGCGTACGCTTCCTGATTGGTTTTGGCATCACGATTGCGATTATATCTGTACTGCTGCTGACTCTTGGTGTTATCCAATTTGTGAGTATCGGATAGGAGAAAAGGATCATACAGAAAAAGGTAGTGATTCTCCACATTTACTTACATAGCCTGGCCGAGCCACTGTTGCACCTCTTCAATGAACCGGCGCGTAGCGGGCGATAGATTACCCAAAGATGGGCAGGCCATGCCAATCGTACGATAAGGATCTCCAGTGAGTGGCACGAGCGCGAGTGAATCAGTATGATTTTGAAGTACCATTTCCGGCAGCAAACTGATTCCGAGACCATTCCGGACCATCGCCATGATGGCTTGATCCTCTGCGACTTCATAGACGACATTAAGCTTGGCTGCATGCTGCCGGATCAGTCGTTCAATCTCGTTATCTCCACCCCACTTGGGCAGAATAAAGGGTTGCTCCAGCAGAATATCAAACGAAACAGACTCCTCTGAGGCGAGAGGATGATCCAGAGGCAGGATACACATCATCCTGTCTTTTTGTAATGGGATCGTCTCAAAAGGTGATGAATCACCGAGGGACAGAAATCCAAGATCGATAGCACCTCCAGCCAACCAGCCCTCAATCTCAGCATAATCGCCCTCCCACAGCTTAATCTCAATTCCGGGATGACGCAGACGAAATTGTTTCAGGATGCCCGGCAACCACTGTGTGGACACACTGGCGAAAGTACCAATACGCACGGTACCAATCTCCGCGCCGCGAATGAGGGAGATTTCCTGGTTCATCAGTTCTGTCCAGCGCAGAATCTCACGGGTGTATCCCAGAATGCGTTCGCCTTCAGCGGTAACACGCACACCGGAGCGGCCGCGATGGAGCAGGGAAAAACCACAATCTGTCTCCAGACTGGCGATGGCATGGCTGACTGCGGATTGGGTGATGTTCAACGCTTCTGCCGCTTTGGTGAGACTGCCATATTCCACAACGGTAGTCAAAATTTCGTATTTGATCAGTGACATGAATGGTTCCGTTCCTTCCCATTTTTAATACATGAGTTTATTTCATATAATCCATTATAAATATTCATTTTTATAATGCAAAGACATCGTTTATACTTGCCAAGGCGAGTTAGTTTGACGCACGATCACACAGATCAGAATACATAGAATGAAGGTTGAAGCAAGATGAATGGTGTACAGGTTAATCAAGGTCAGGCAACAAGAAGAGCGGACATACAGATGTTGCTCGCAACGGTTATATGGGGATCATCCTATCTGTTTATGAAATCGGGTCTGGAGTCCATGCAAGAATTGAATCTGGTCGCATTTCGTTTTGGAATTGCCTTTATTGCGGCAGGGCTTCTTTTTCATCGGCGATTGTTTAAGATGGATCGCAGAACACTTGTGGCAGGCGCTAATATGGGGACAGCTTTATTTGCTGCATTTGTATTTATCACCTATGGTGTGCAACGAACAACGACATCCCAAGCGGGATTCCTAATAAGTTTGGCCGTTATTTTTGTACCGATCCTGACGACGATCCAGCATCGTCGTATGCCGGACAAACGATTGACACTCAGTATCCTGGTTGCCGTTACCGGTCTTGGCTTGCTGACGCTTCAACATCAGCTTAGTCTGCACACGGGAGATATTCTCTGCATACTAGCAGCACTTGTGTATGCCATCTATATAATGATTGCTGGCAAGTTCACACCGAAGCATGATCCGTTAACATTGGGAACAGTTCAATTGGGTGTTGCAGCGATGTGGGGAATTGCAGCTACATTTATGCTGGAAACGCCGCGTATGCCCGATACGGCTGAATCCTGGGCAGCCATTCTTGGGTTAGGTGTTTTGTGTAGCGGCTTGGGGTATATTCTGCAGACACTCGCGCAGCGTCATGCCTCTCCCACAAGAACAAGTCTGATTTTTTCACTCGAACCACTGTTTGCAGCAGCCTTTGCATTTACCTTTCAAGGGGAATCGCTAACGTTGCAAGGGTATGCGGGAGCAACTTTGATGTTGGTCGGTGTTCTGATCACAGAGATCAAACTTCCACAGCCTATCTTCTGGCGCAGAAAACGCCCGGTTTTACAGTCGGAACTCGGCGATCAGGGAGCACCAAGCGTATAATTGGCGGACAAAGGGTTCTTTCGTCATCTTCTATGGAAGGTGGGGAGAGGGCCTTTTTTGGTTATGTCGTACACCTTGTGAAATAAATATACAACTACCTAACAAAAATAGAATAACATAACCTTGTTTTGTTGATTTTTGTTTTTTATGCTACACTGAATGGAAAATTAGGAAAAACGGGTGAGTAGGATGGCCAAAAGAGTAACGATGCAGCAAATTGCGGATGCTGCGGGGGTGTCCAAATTCGCAGTCTCCCGTGCGCTGACAGGCAAGCCTGGTGTGAGTGAGCATACACGCGAGATGATTGTCAGAACGGCGGGGCAGCTCGGGTATTTCAGAACCGAGCCTAAGCGTTATCCGGGGGAGACACAGATATCAACGGAGATGAAGCCAGAAGCGGAGCGTCAAGGCACCATATTGATTTTGTTTCCCAACATTCGTTCTCAGAATCGAGCTTCCTTATACTGGGGGCCTGTGTTTGATGGCATTTCTGAGAGGCTGAATGAGAAGGGGATGGATATTCTAACGCTGACAGAACCCTCTTCAGATCGGATGTTCTCGGTCCTTAATCCCGAAGCAATCAGCGGAGTCATTACCGTGGGCACCATCTCGACATCGGTATTGCTGGAGATTTACAGACTGCGTATTCCGCTTGTCATGGTGGATCATGAAGACCCTGCCATATACGCAGACTCGGTTTTTACGGACAATATGAAATGTATGAAAGAACTGGTTCTCATGCTCGTTGGTAAAGGGTATAGAAGGTTCCAGTTTGCCGGGCAACTGCCCGATGCAGCAAGTTTTAGAGAACGCTGGCTTGGATATCGTACGGTGCTGGAAGAGAAGCAGTTGGAGGGGGAACAGCAAGAAGGGTTGCTGGGCCCAGAGTATGATGAGATCCGGAGATCCATTGCTGAAATGGAGCTGGAGGATATCCCTGAAGTTATCGTGTGTGCAAATGACCATACAGCTGTCATTGTCATTCAGGCACTCCAAAGTCGAGGCATTCAGGTGCCTGAACGCTGTGCCGTAACCGGATTTGACAATACGCAGACGGATGAACCCATTCTTGCTTCCGTACATATTAACAAAGAGAATCTGGGAACAAGAGCAGTAGATCAGCTGTTGTGGCGGATCAAACATCTCGATGAACCTTATGAACGCAAGCTGATCTATTCGGAATTAATTATTCGTGATGAATATAACGCCAGTATAGAGTAATGGGATATGAACTTATAGGCTCATTCTAACAATGAACATACGGGTAAATGAAATCAGGTGAGAGACATGGAGAGGTTGGAGCTTCATGTCTTTTTGTTATGCAGAGATTGCTTAACAAATTAAATTACAAAACAGATTGACTATAAGAAGCATATCGTGTTAATTTTGTTTTGTAAGTTATTTGTTTTTATACTAACAAAACCTAACAAAACAATGTTTACCAACTCTAACAACAATGGAGGCTGTCATGAGCACAATACAATCACAGGTTTTTCAGAATTGGACGTTCAAGGCTTGCGAAGATCAGGAGTGGATGCCGGCTCAGGTGCCCGGCTGTGTGCATACAGATTTGCTGAAGCTGGGCAAGATTCCAGATCCTTTTTATGGAACAAACGAGAAGGAAGTACAATGGATTGATAAGATAGATTGGGAATATCAGACGGAATTTGACGTTGCCGATGCGTTGTTCTCGCAGGAACATCTGGAACTGGTGTTTGATGGTCTGGATACATATGCGGATGTGTATGTGAATGAGGTGCATGTGTTATCAGCAGATAATATGTTCCGGGTATGGAAGGCAGATGTAAAGTCTGTATTGAAGGGGAACGGCAACATTCTCCGAATACGTTTTCGGTCACCGATTCAGGAAGATCTGCCGAAGCTGGAGAAGCTCGGATATGCATTACCTGCATCCAATGATCAGTCCGATGTTGGCGGACTTGGCGATAAAAGAGTAAGTATTTTTGCACGTAAAGCTCCGTATCACTATGGTTGGGACTGGGGTCCGCGTTTTGTAACGAGTGGGATCTGGCGTGAAGCACGTCTTGAAGGTTGGACACAAGTACGAATCAATGATGTGTATATCCAGCAAAATGAAGTAAGCGCTACCTCAGCTTCATTAACTGCTGTTGTGGAAGTTGAGACATCACAAGCCGTAGATACGATTATTCGTATCGGCGCAGATGGACAGAGATGGGAAAGATCCGTATCACTACAACCCGGAACTCAGACTGTGGAGATTCCAATCTCCATGGATGAACCAAAACTGTGGTGGAGCCGTGGGCTTGGTGATCCGCATATGTACACCTTCCTTACCGAAGTGCTTCAAGGTGAACGAGCTGTGGCTGAAACTACAGTGAAGACTGGGCTTCGTTCCATTCGCCTGGTACGTGACAAAGATGAAGCAGGAGCATCCTTTTATTTTGAACTAAACGGTGTCGCGGTCTTTGCCAAAGGGGCCAATCACATTCCAAATGATAGCTTCATCACTGAAATTACTCATGAACGTTATCGTCATGAGATCGTATCCGCAGCCGAATCCAATATGAATATGCTGCGTGTGTGGGGTGGCGGAATCTATGAGCAGGATGTGTTCTACGAACTGTGTGATGAATACGGAATTCTGGTATGGCAAGACTTCATGTTTGCATGTAGCATGTACCCGGGAGACGAAGCGTTCCTGAACAGTGTGAGACATGAAGCCATTGATAATGTGAAACGTCTGCGCAATCATCCAAGTATTGCACTCTGGTGTGGGAACAATGAGATTGATTCGGCGTGGGCTCACTATGTTGAGAATGGTGGCTGGGGTTGGAAAAAGGAATTTACTGCCGAGCAGCGTGAAAGCATCTGGGCCGATTACGAAGCCATCTTCCATGATTTACTGCCAGAAGTGGTTGAAGCGTATGCTCCAGGTGTTGATTACTGGCCTTCCTCACCACTGGTATCCCTGACAGGGGATGAGACACAGCATGCGCACCCGTCCACAGCTGAGGGGGATATCCACTACTGGGGCGTGTGGCACAATGTAGAACCATTCGAGAACTACAACGTGCATGTGGGTCGTTTCATGAGTGAATACGGATTCCAGTCTTTCCCGGAGTACAAGTCAGTACGCACTTACGCGGAAGAAGAGGATCTGGCTCTGGAGTCGGAAGTCATGCTTGCACATCAGAAGAATGGCGCTGGTAATCGTCTGATCAAACAGTACATGGATATGTACATGCATGAATCGAAGGACTTCCCATCGTTCCTGTATATGAGCCAGGTGCTTCAGGCCGAAGCGATGAAGACAGCGATCGAGGCACACCGTCGCCGCAAACCATTCTGCATGGGCACACTTTACTGGCAAATGAATGATTGCTGGCCGGTGGCTTCATGGGCAGGTATGGACTACCTTGGTCGCTGGAAAGCATTGCAATATTATGCGAAACGCAGCTTCAGCGATGTATTGGTATCGGTAGATGGAACAAAAGAAGATACAACAGATATATATATCATTTCGGATCAATTACAACCTGTAAAAGGGCAGTTACAGATTCGTTTGCTCGGGTTCGATGGAACGGTGCATCGTAATGAAACACATGACGTGACCTTGGCATCTAATACAGGTGATCAAGTGCTGTCATTACGTAACGTGGAGTGGCTTGAAGGTCATGATACAGCTAACACGCTGCTGCGCCTGGATCTGAAACAGGAGGGTGCGGCGAATATCGTACAGGAACACTATTTTGTACCGTCCAAAGACCTTGCTCTGCAGCCTGCAAACATCAATGTAAGCGGAGGAGCGGATGAGAACGGCGTTCATCTGGTACTGGAGAGTGATGTGCTTGCTAAACAGGTATGGCTATCTTCGGATGTGGAGGGTGTCTTCTCAGATAACTTCTTCGACTTGATTCCTGGCATTCCGGTGAAGGTGCACTTTACGTCCAGAGAGGGAATGCAGTCTAATGATGTGATATCAAATCCGGGACCGATCGAGGTTCGATCCATGTTTGATTTTATTCGTTTGACCTAGAAGACACGGTTGGAGTCTCTCGTAAGAGAGATTTCAACCGTTTTTTTTTTGAAACCTGACCCCATTTATATATCGTAATGGTTTCGTAATACTTCGCTTAGAGAATCGTAAGCTGTCTTGCTTATTGTAATCCTTGTAAGAAATAAACGAATGGAGAGTGATAAGAATGATGAAAACAAATAAGAGCAAAAAAGTGATGGTAGCAGCGGTGTTGATGATGTCTATGGCCTTTTCTGGATTGGCAAGTGCTGCAGATATGAAAACGATTAAAAAGGATGGCATGGAGCTTGTTCAATTGAGACAGGCGGCGAAAATGTATGATTACAGCATTATGTGGGACAGCAAGGACAGATCTGTAACTTTGATGTATATGGGCAAAATGGACGACATGAAGATGAAAGACGACAACATGATGGAAGACGACATGAAGATGAAAGATGACAACATGATGGAAGATGACATGATGATGAAAGACGACATGAAGATGAAAGACGACAACATGATGAAAGACGATAAGATGATGAAAGACGACATGATGATGGAAGAAACGATGATGCCAGCGGGGAAAACGATTAAATTGTGGATTGGATCGAAAAAAATTATGGTAGACGGTATGCAAGTTAACTTGAAATCGATGCCTGTCATCCATGAAGGGAATTCGTATGCGGCTGAGTCAGTAATTAAACAATACATGATGCCAGCCATGGGAATGAAGTAATTTAAGGGCTAAGCATCGCCATCACCATATGATATGATTGGTTCAAATGTATTTTCTGGAATATGGGGTGGGTTCGTTTGAATGAATGTGTACTGGTTGCTGATGATGATACAAATATTACGGACGTTTGTCGCAGGTATCTGGAACGGGAAGGTTATCTTGTTGTGACGGCCAAGGACGGTTTGGAGGCTATTGAGCTGTGGCACAGCCAAACGCCAAGCTTGATTGTGCTCGACCTGATGATGCCACATAAGAATGGCTGGGAGGTTTGCAACGAGATTCGGCAAACTGAGGATGTGCCCATTGTAATGCTGACGGCCCGGGGTGAGGAACAGGACCGTCTGATGGGACTGACGATGGGGGCGGATGATTATCTGACCAAACCATTCAGTCCAAGAGAACTTGTTTTGCGTGTGAAGGCAATCCTGCGGAGAATGCGAATTGCGCAGGCATCACCTGTTACAACATCTGAATATACGATCAATTATGAAGGGCTTACCATTGATTTTACCAAGCGTGAAGTGCATATCAGCGGGCAGGCCATTGAATTGACCGTTACAGAGTTTGAGATGTTGTATTTGCTGGCAAGTCACCCGGGTCAGGTGTTCTCCCGTAACCAGATGTTAAGCAAGATTTGGGATTTTAGCTATGAGGGAGATACAACAACGGTGACTGTACATGTTCGGAGATTACGCGAGAAGATCGAACAGAATCCTTCTGAGCCAAAATATATTAAAACAGTTTGGGGTATAGGCTACAAGTTTGCGGGTGGCAGTTCATGAAACTTCGCACATACTTGGTGTTATCCAGTCTCACAGGCATTGGCGTATTATTAATTTGTTTGTTCATCAGTTATTCCAAAATGCTGCTTACGATCGAACAATTGTATTGGTTATCGGCTATAACGGCAGGGGTAGGCTTACTTTCGTTTATTCTTCAATATTTGCTGACTAAGCCATTAGAGAAATCAATTGCGCGAATTACACAGCAGACGATACGAATTGCCGAAGGGGATTTCCATACGGAAGTCCCTCTCATCGGTACGCAGGAATTTAAGCTCCTGGCACAGCAATTTAATGAAATGAGTTCCAAGCTGAAGGAAAGCTTTGATCATCTGCATCACTCAGAAACCGCGAGACGAGAGTTGATCGCCAATGTATCCCATGATTTACGGACTCCCTTGGCATCCATTCAGTCATTCGTCGAAGCGTTGGAGGATGATGTCATTAAGGATAAAGAAACCTTTCAACGTTACCTGAACACGATACGACTTGAGACGAAGCGTTTGGGAGGGCTTATTCAAGACTTGTTTGAATTATCCAGCCTGGAAGCGCAAGGGGAGGTATTTGACCCTCAGCCTTGTCACGTCGATGAGTTGCTGCTCAGTACATTGGAGAGTTTTTCGTTTCACCTCGCCGAGAAAACGCTGAACGTTGAAATCAATTTGCCCGATAAATTACCAGCCGCGGTCATGATGCCTGCACAAATGAAGCGGGTCCTTTCCAATTTGCTGCAAAATGCCATTCAATACTCTCCTGTTGAAGGAAAAATCATTTTGGCTGCCGAAGAAAAGGGGCCGTTTATACGAATTTCAGTTACGGATGAAGGGGAAGGCATTGAAGCGGAGGAGACTTCGCGTATATTTGAACGTTTTTATCGAATTGACAAATCACGCAGCAAGAGTAATGGGGGGGCCGGGCTTGGCCTTGCCATCGCTCAATCGATTGTGGAACTCCATGGTGGCGAGATCGGGGTTCAGAGTACAAAAGGAGAAGGAAGCTGCTTCTGGTTCACGCTTCCGATCTACGTCAGTCGTTAACCTTGGTTAATCAAACGTAGTATTTATTCAGGTGGTGAATGACTTGACCAGTGATTTGGTTTTTCTTTTCGGGGTTTTTGGTGCAGGATTGTTATCGTTTTTTGCGCCATGTATTCTGCCGCTGATCCCGGTATATGTATCTTATCTATCCGGAAGCATGGTCAACGGTACGAATCAGCAGCAGCCTGACACCCATTCGGTTCGGTTGCGGTCCACACTTGTTTTGCGGACATTTTTATTTGTTCTTGGGCTGTCCCTGGTATTTGTTTTACTCGGTTTTGGTTCTGGCATCGTTGGTAATTTGATCTCAAGTCCTGTGTTTATTGCGATCTGCGGAGCCATCGTAGTGCTTTTTGGGATTTATCAAACCGGGTTGATCCGACTATCCTGGCTGGAACGGGAGAGAAAGCTGTCAAACGATCATGCCAGACGAGGAGGGTATGTCGGAGCGTTCCTGTTGGGTCTAACGTTTAGTTTTGGCTGGACGCCTTGTATCGGGCCTGTGCTGGCGGCCATTCTTGGTATCGCCGCAGGAGAAGGCTCTCCACTGTATGGCGGGTTTCTCATGTTCCTGTATACCCTTGGATTGGCGATTCCTTTCCTGATTTTGTCCGTTTTTTCGGAATATGTTATGAAGCGGATACGTCGTTTATACAAGTACATGGGTGTCATCAAAATAGCTTCCGGCTGTATTCTTATTATCATGGGACTATTGTTAATGACAGACCGACTAAACAGCTTAGTGACCTGGTTTCAATAATCATTGGAGGAATTTGGTATGAAGACGGCACGGAAATGGATGGTATCTGTAATCGTATTTGCTGGAACCCTGTTGATCTTGAGCGCATGTGGATCACAGCAAACTGAATCAAAACAAACGGGGTCATCATCAGCCCCAGCATCAACATCCGATATGAGTTCGTCAACCATGGTGAACAAGGGAGAGACGGCTCCTGAATTTTCATTGCGTGATCTGAAAGGAAACACGGTTGGACTTTCTGATGTTCAAGGCAAGAAAGTGTATGTGAAATACTGGGCTTCTTGGTGTTCCATCTGCCTTGCGGGTTTGGAAGACCTGAACAATCTGGCTGGTCAAAACAATGATTTTCAAGTCATTACGATTGTGACGCCAGACTACAAAGGGGAGAAATCCTCCCAAGCGTTTACCGAATGGTTTGACCAACAGCCGTATGATAACATAACTGTTCTTTTGGATGAGAAAGGTGTATGGGCCAAGAAATTTGGCGTAAGAGCGTATCCTAGTTCCTTTTATATTGGCTCTGATGGTATTTTAACGAAATCGCAGCCAGGGCATGCATCCAATGAACAGATCATGGAATCATTACAAGAGATTTTGTGAGAAGGGAGGAAGTGTCATGAAGAGGACGCTGCTCGGCTTGTGCCTCCTTGTTATAGCGATAGTTGTGTCTGCTTGTGGAAACAGAGTTGAGAATCATTCAGCTTCATCTTCGATATCCACTCAACCTGTCAAGGCATCGAGTATTTCCGAGGAAAACCTGAGTAACCTGTACTTGGCAGGAGGCTGTTTCTGGGGTGTGGAGGCATATATGGCTCGTATTCCGGGGGTTCAGGATGTGACTTCCGGTTATGCCAACGGTGAAGGAGAGAATCCAACCTACGAGGATGTTATTTCCGGGGAGCAGGGGTTTGCGGAGACTGTTCATGTAAAATATGATCCGCAGCAAGTTTCTTTGCAGAAATTGCTTGAATCTTATTTCCGGGTTATTGATCCTACCAGCTTGAATAAGCAGGGCAATGATCGTGGCATTCAGTATCGGACTGGAATATATTATACGTTGCCTGAAGATGCCAAAATTATTGAACAGGCTGTAGAGGCAGAGCAAGAAAAATATGACCAACCCATTGTAACAGAAGTAATGCCTCTGCAGAATTATTATTTGGCGGAGGAGTACCATCAGGATTATTTGGAAAAAAATCCGAGCGGATATTGTCACATTGATATGACTGTCCTGGATGACCTGGAGATTGGAATTGATCCCGCTCAATATCCACGTCCAACAGATGAACAATTAAAGGAAAAATTAACAGACGAACAGTATGCGGTTGCGGTAAACAATGATACGGAGCATGCGTTCAGTAACGAATACTGGGATAATGAGGAGCCCGGTCTGTATGTGGATATTGCAACGGGAGAGCCGTTATTCACCAGTCGGGATAAGTATGATTCCGGTTGCGGGTGGCCGAGTTTTACAAAACCGATTGTACCTGAGGTTGTTACCTATACAACGGATACGAGCTTTGGGATGGAACGCACGGAGGTACGAAGCCGGGCAGGTGACATCCACCTCGGTCATGTGTTCGATGATGGTCCCGAAGATCGCGGCGGCAAACGTTACTGTATTAACAGTGCATCAATCCGGTTTATTCCGTTAGACAAGATGGAGGAAGAACGGTACGGGTATTTATTGTCATTTATCGAGTAGAGAAGGGCAGCTGACTTTATCAAAACATAATAAGGCCATAATCTTAGAACGGTTGAGACCTCTCTATGAGGGATTTCGACCGTTTTTTTATTTTGCAGCATCTAACAAAAACGAAGGTAGGCTTCAAAGATGGTTGCATCATTGTTATAATTGATAATCATTATCAATTATAGGTGGGTTTTTAGTCACAATGCCAAGGTATTGTGTGTGTTTGATCGCTTAGGAGAGGGAGTTTATATGGGAATTCAGAATGACATCAAGCTGTGGGATCAGGTTCAGGTTCGCGTGCTTGATGTGCGTCTTATATCACTCGCAACACACGAGTTCATACGCAATTATGTGTTACCGACGAGTGCATTTGTGTATGTTCAAGGCAGGGGGCAGGTCTGGCTTGATGAAGAGGTATGGACTACAAACCAGTTCTTGTTGCTGCATGGGGGAAAAGGAAGACGTCTAACACTTGAAGCGACAGGGGTTATGGAGGTACATCTGATTTTGTACAAATCAACCTTGCCCTCCAACGTGCTTGTGGAGTACCGAATGATGTTGAACCAGCGTAATCCGTTTGAAGAGTCTTGGGCGACAGTGCCGGATCATACACTTGAGCTGCGTGAGCTTGTGCGGAATATACATGAATGTTGGTCAGGGCAGGAGCGAGTGGGCAAAATTCAGGTTAAAGTGTATTTTTTTCAACTGGTACAGCTTGTATTGTTACAGCGGAGTCGCATGTTTAACGAAGTTCAACAGCCTTCGCTTACCGATCAGGTTTTGCGATATATCAAAGCTCATTACCGGGAATCCATCTCACTTGATTTGCTTGCCCAGTCCTTGAGTTACAGTCCGCAATATGTATCACGCAAATTCAAGGAACAGACGGGATGTACACCGACAGAATATGTGATTCGGTTACGAATGGGTGAGGCAAGGAGTCTGCTTGCGTCCACAGAAGCTTCATTACAGGAGATTGCTGCGTATGTGGGTTATACGGACCCGTTTTATTTCAATCGTATATTCAAAAAAGAGACCGGTATCACACCGGGGCAATATCGGTTGATGCAGCAGGAAAACTCGAAATCAGTTTCAAAAAGTACATTAAATGCAACAAATGAATCCATTGTAACAGGAGGGGATGAACGTTATCCTTTAATTGACGATGATAATCATTATCAATATAAGGGAGATGAGGAAATCAATATGTTTAACCATTTTAAATCAGCGATTATGTCGCTTGCGCTTGTACTCACATTAAGTGCTTGTGGAACAGCCCAGCAGGGGGCAGAAACATCCGAAGCTGCGGCTGAACCCGAACAACCGGCAGTCGTGGAAACCCAAATGGTAAATACGACCTTTGGTGAGGTAGAGATTCCTGTACATCCGGAGCGAGTTGCTGCCATAGATTATCTGGGAACGGTGCTTGCTCTTGGTGTCAAACCGATTGGTGGAGGCCAATTTCTAATGAACAGTCCTTATCTGGAAGGTCACATGGATGGTCTTGAAACGATAGGGGATTCCGTTGAACAATTGATGGAGCTGGAACCTGATCTCATTATTACATTGAATCCGGACAAGGCGGCTTATGAGAAATATAGCAAGATTGCTCCGACCGTTTCGATCGCATCCATCACTTTTCCGACACTCAAGGACGAAGTGAACTATTTCGGTAAAGTCCTTGGCAAAGAAGCGGAAGCAGAGAAGTGGCTGGCTGATTTTGATGAGGAGATTGCCAAAATCAAGCAGGAGGTGCAGAGTGTTGTTCCAGCTGATGCTACATTCTCCGTTATGCAGGAATATGATCGCCAAGTCTTCATTTTTGGCAATCAGTCGGGCCGGGGAGGGCGTAACATCTATGAATTGCTTGGTTTGCAAGCACCAAAAAACATTCCATCCGAGTTGATGCAGGGCGCCTATCATGAATTCTCCATAGAACTGCTCTCCAAATACGCTGGAGATTACATTGTGCTAACCAGCAAGTCTCAGTTGAAAGACCTTCAGGCAGATCCGATCTGGGGTTCATTACCTGCTATCAAAAATGGAAAAGTGTACATATGGACGGAAGAGCAATCCTGGTTCCGTGATCCGATCGCCTTGTTGAAACAGACACAGGATCTGGCTGAATGGATTATTGGACTTAATACACCGTCTAAATAAGGAACTTCAAAAAACCGTGCCGCCCAGTTTGCTGAGCAGCACGGTTTTCATTTTCTTATGTAGGACTGAACAGTAGAGGGGATTAGCTGCCTGTACGGAGATGAAATAACAGTGTGGTGTGATTACCGTATAAGAGTTTATTCGCTCTTTTGTTCGTTCTGAATTTCTTGCAGATCCTCCAGTTGCAGTGTGAGGTCATTTTCGGGGTTTGCGCTCACAATGACTTCTGACGGTGATTGTTGCTGACCTGGCTGATTCGACTTGGCGGCAGGTTTGATCACGTAGAGACTTTGAACGGAGTTGAGCAGGCTGGCAGGGGTGTCTTCATACGTTTCCAGGAAGAGTACATAGTCTTTGGTAGGAATCAGCTTGAGGTTGTCATCATTAATAATCTCGGTGTTGCCAAGTTGTCCGCCAAGTTGCTTCACTTCAAGTTTTTCCCCGGCAGTGTAACCGCCCTTATAGGATTCAGCGACCTGAATCGTGTGGATCGTATAGATTTTGTCAAAAGAAGATGGCTCTCCGCCCGGATCGGACGCGGGGTTTAACTCGTTTTCATTGGCAGCATCGGTAACTTGTACGATATCGTTTATAGCTTCCACACGAGTCTCAACAACACTGCCTTTCACAATGGTATTTGCTCTCTCGGACAGGTCCCCAATGCTGGCATAACTCGGGTAATCTTCAGAAGCAATAATGGTCATGGGTGCATCGGATGGGGACGCGGTAGGTGTGACAGAAGAACATCCAACAGCAGATAAAATGAAAATGGAAGAGAGAAGCAGCGTTAATACTCGATTTTTGTTCATGGATAGGAATCCTCCTTGGATTTTAGAATAAGTTCGTAGCGGATTAGTACTTGGATCTTACGTTATTGATATCAAAAGTTTGGGGTTTGGTCATGGAATTGCGGTTGCGGGAGTAAGACATAATGGAAGGACTGCTTGTTGTTGGGTTGTCACCGAGCCAGATGGAGTGTCCGAGTTCGTGGACAAATACGCTTTGAATGAAGTTGGATAAGTTGGTTGCGTCAGGGGTGATCGTGGATGCATTGAGTTCGATGCGGAAGCTTACGACTTGACTGCCGGATACGGAGGCGTAGTTGACACCATATGCTGTATTATTGAAGTTTCCTGCGGTGATGGTGTTTGGGGAGTTACTTGTTTTGGTGAATTTAACTTTGGCACCTGCATTGTTCCAGTTGGTAAGGGAAGCGTCCATGGGAGTCTGCCATGCGGAGGCGTAATTATACGTACGAATGGGAATGGTGGTGCTGGGATAACCGTAGGTTAGAAAGGTTGCCGCATAGATGGTACTGCCAAACATCGCAATCGCTGAGAACAACATGATGCTCATCAAAAACTTCCTTTTCATACTTAAAACCTCCAATAAATGTATTTTATTCTCTATTATAGTAACAAGTAATATTGGAGTTGAAATGAGTCCGAGGTCGTTGTTTTTGTCGTGAAAAACATGAAATATATCTTGATCCGACCCTAATGGTGTCAAAATAAGTCATTTTCTGTTCAATGTTCATGAATAATTTCCCTAAAATTACAAACAATACGTTCAACTTCTCATAGGGAAAGGTAGTGCTTGAACATGTGCAACCGTTTTTCATTGGCAGCCGATTTGGACGATGTCAGAGATCATTTCAAGATTCAGCGAGTGATGTATTATTACAAAAACCGATACAATATCAGCCCAACCCAGCATACGCCAATTATTTTGCATCAGGATGGTGAGCGTGTATTGGATGAGTTCCGGTGGGGGTTCATTCCATTCTGGGGTCGTGATGCCGTTAACGCAAATCTCATGACCGTGCATGAGAATCCTTCCTATTACAAACTGGTAGAGACCAAGCGCTGCGTCATTCCCTGCAATGGATTATATTATTGGCGGCAAGAGGGCAAAAAAAGTTATGCGGTACGTGTTGTCATGCCGGATCGCGGTCTGTTCGGTATTGCCGGGTTATACGAGGTGTGGAGAGATACACGGAAAGAACCGCTTCGGACCTGCACGATGCTTATGACAGGCGCAAACATGGTTACACGCGAGTTTGGCAGTAAAATGCCAGCGATCCTTTCCGAAGAAGAGATCAACACCTGGCTTGACCCGGCTAATACACGGGTGACTCAGTTGTTACCGCTATTGAAATCGTATAACAGTACAGAGATGAATCTGTATCCGGTAACACCAATGGTCGCCAACGATGAACACGACTGTTACGAATGCGTAGAAGAGATGGATCAGAAGCTGGCTTACGTTCGGAGTTTCTGAGTATCTTTTGGATGATGTGAAGAAAATGAAGAGGGCTGAGAGTCTGGAGACACTCTGCTCTTTTTTTCCTTTCTGAAAATGAAAAGTTGCAATTGCAGTGAAACGTAACTATAATCATTACAGTAAGTGAACGCATATATTCATATATCTATTAAAAGAGATATTTATAATCAGGAGGGAACCACGAATGAATCCAAAGTTTAACCAGATGTTTGAACAAGTTTCACTACCGACTGGCATTACACTGAAAAACCGTATCGTGCTCGCTCCCATGACTCATATGTCCTCGAATGCTGATGGTACGATATCCGACGCTGAACTTGCTTATTATGCACGTCGCACCGGTGGTGCGGGCATGTCAATTACGGCTGTAGGGCATGTAACAGAGACAGGCATTGGTTTCCCGGCTCAATTTGGCGTATATGACGACCGCTTCATTCCTGGTCTGAAAAAACTGGCTGATACGATTAAACAACAGGGCTCCGTAGCTGTATTGCAAATTTTCCATGCGGGCCGTCTGACGCCTGAACAAGCTGTACCTGCGGGTCAAGTGGTTGCTCCTAGTGCAGTTGCAAGTGAGCGTCCAGGATCTCCTGAACCAAGAGAATTGACGGATGCAGAGATTACTTCAATTATCAAAGACTTTGGTGAAGCGACACGTCGTGCAATTGAAGCCGGATTTGATGGTGTTGAAATTCACGGTGCTAATGGTTATCTGATCCAGCAATTCTTCTCCCCGCATTCCAACCGACGTGAAGACCGTTGGGGCGGAAGTGTAGAGAAACGTCTGACTTTCCCCCTTGCTGTAGTGGATGAGATTCAGAAAGTGGTTGCCGAACATACCAAACTGCCGTTCATCATTGGTTACCGTTTCTCCCCCGAAGAACCGGAAACACCGGGACTCACAATGGAAGATACGTATGCACTGGTGGATGCGCTGAAAGATAAAAACCTGGATTACCTGCACGTTTCCCTGAACGAATTCTGGTCCAAGCCAAGACGTGGCGAAGCAGACACGCGTTCGAGAATGGAATTCATCCTGGATCGTGTGAACGGCAAATTGCCTGTGATCGGCGTAGGTTCAATTCATACGGCAGATCAGGCTGCTGAGGCGCTTCAAACGGGAGTACCATTGCTTGCCATTGGACGTGAGCTGATTATTGAGCCGGATTGGGTTGAGAAAATCGAGAGCGGACGTGAAGAAGACATTGAGACGATTCTGACCAAATCGGATCAGGAACGTCTGGTTATCCCTGACGGATTGTGGAATGCAATCATCCACACGCCAGGCTGGTTCCCTATGGCAGAAGATAAATAAGATACACTTCAAGACTGGAATGGAGGGGGCGAAAGCTCCCTCTTTTTGCACATGGTCCAAATTCTCCTTGTCATCGCTCTGTGGTATGATGGATGAACAGGATTAACTGGATAATCAACGGTTTGGAGTGAAGGAATATGCTCGTAGCTGAACGGTATGAGAAAATAGTGGAATGGGTGGATACGCAAGGCAGCATGCGTGTGACCGAACTTAGTGAGCGCTGCGGGGTGACGGAAGAGACGATTCGTCGTGATCTGGACAAGCTCGAACAGGCGGGCAGACTCAGACGGTCCCATGGCGGGGCGGTCAGCGTAAAATACAAGGATGAGTTACAGTCGGAGATTCCGTATCCGGAACGGGCTGTAGCCTATGCAGAAGAGAAACGCAGAATTGCAAGCGAAGCGGTGAAAATGGTGGAATCCGGCGACCGGATCGCCCTGGATGCAAGTACAACGGCGTGGTATATGGCGGCAGGATTGCCAAACATTCCACTGACGGTATTAACCAATTCGATTAAGGTCGCCGCAGAGCTGAGTAACAAGGAGCAGATTCGTGTGATTGCCACAGGTGGGCAATTGGCTTCGAAGTCACTGTCTTTTGTAGGACCGCTGGCGGAACGTTCGCTTGATGCCTATCATGTGGATAAAGTATTTCTGTCTTGCAAAGGGGTGCATCTGACCAAAGGCATCAGTGAATCCAATGAATTACAGGCCTTGGTGAAGCAGAAAATGATCCATATTGCGGATGAGGTCATTCTACTAGCAGATTCCAGCAAATTTAACATACAGGCGTTTACCAGAGTTGCTGAGATGAGCAGTGTGGGCAAAGTGATTACAGATCAGGGTGTAGATGAAGAGCACGTTAGCGCATTGATCGAGCAGAATATTACGTGTATACGTGTGTAAACAAGAAAGGAATGAATGTCATGAAACATCCTTTTCATCTGAAAGCGGTATGGAATGGTGGGCGTAACAGTGAGGGAACAATCGATGCAGGTGGATTAAAAACGGTCATATCGATTCCGCAGGAGATGGGCGGACCCGGTACGGGAACTAACCCGGACGAGATGCTGCTGGGTGCAGCCTCCACCTGTTACCTGATCACGCTGGCAGCGATGCTGGAGCGTTCGGATATTACGCCGGATGAATTAACGCTTGAATCGGAAGCAACGGTAGATGTTACAAATAACGTATTTACGTACGAACGGATCGTACATAGACCCCGGATTGTGCTCAGCGCAGATGCCTCTGAGGCGGATCTGACCAAGGCTGAGCGCTTGGCGCATAAGGCTGAATCCTCCTGTATGATCTCCCGAGCGGTGGCAGGTAATGTCCAGATGGAGACACAACCGCTTATTGTTACTACAGGTGCTAACGCGGTGTCATATACTGAAGAATAGACGATTCAAGTTGTCATTTGTGTAAAATAAGGAGTAATTCGGTATGAACACACAGAAGCGCAAGACTAACCGCTGGGTACGTTTAACACGTGTTATGAAGCTGAATTTTCTCAAATTGTTACGTGCTCCCGGAGGTGCCCATAAAGTATCTACCGGATTTGCCATAGGGTTCGGACTGGAACTGATTGTGATCTCGACCGCTTCCCTGATATATCTTGTATTTTATCCGATTGTGCGACTGTCTGGAGGTTCGGTGCCAGCAGCGATTGTTGGTAATGTGATCGGGAAACTTACGTTTTTACCTATTATTCTGATGCCACTCGCCAAACAAATTGGCTCATGGATATTGCCTGCTCACAGCATGGGACAGGGGCTTGTACATGAGAGTGCATTCATGGAGCTGTTTCGCGGGAACTGGTCGGCTGTGAGTGAATTGTTGCTTGGTGGACTGGATATTCTGGCAGGCATGTCCGTGCTTGGTGTCATTCTGGGTGTAATTTCGTACTTTGTCGTAAAATTATTTTACGTCAGAGCGCTCAACCGGCGTTATGAACGCCGGCTGGAGAAACGCCGACAAGCGGATATCGCTTCGGTATCACCTCCGGTATTAATCAGGAAGCCATCACAATCATAATGGGCAGCATCAACATGGATGCAGCGGTGGTCCACAGAATGCAGCGGGATACAAACTGCGGAGAAGCATTGAACTGTTCAGCCAAAATAACGGCGTTCACTGCGGTCGGCATCGATGCGAGGATCAGCAGCACACTGAACAACGTACCTTCGACCTGAAGAGCGGTCAGTATCAGCCAGGACAGGATTGGCGCAGCTGCGAGACGGACTACAAGCCCGGTCCAGAAAGCTCGGCGTACATTGGGCAACCAAGGCACCGTTGCACCTTTTGGTCTGAGCATCTGTGCTCCCAGAATAGCGAGAACGACAGGAGAGTAGCCCGCAGCCAGCATGGAGATCCCTCCATCCAGCGCTTCAGGCAGGCTCAGATTGGACGCACGCAGCGCAATGGCGATGCCAGCAGCATAGATGGATGGCATACGGAAAACGGACAGAATCGCATCTTTCACCGTGAATTCGGATCGCGCGGCAAAAAAGATACCTACCGTATTAACAATAATCATCTGTCCAATAACGTAGACCGAAGCCTTGTCCAGTCCAAGCTGACCAAAGGCAAGCAGTACCAGCGGGAGCCCGTAATTCACGCAGTTTGTAAACGTGGAGACGAGGGTGAGACCCGCTTTTTCGCTTGCACCCAGACGGAAAACCCGGCTTAATAGCTCGGCGAGGGCCCACAGAGCAATCAGATTAATAATAGAGAACCAGAACGTGCTGGTGACGTCCGTCCAGGTAATCTCTGCATGCAACAATGTATTGAAGATGAGCGCAGGGCTCAAAATATAAAGGGAAAAGGTCGAGAGCGACCGGGTATCCCAATTTTTGAAGCGTTTTAACAGAATACCCCCAATCACGGGAAGTGAGATCGGCAGGAACACATGGTATAAGGTGAGTAAAAATGAGTGAAGCAATGCAATTCAGTCCTTTCTGGATGAAAAACCTATCTTATCATAGCAGAAGATGTATCTCATATGAATGGATTTCAGTAGGATGATGTGTAGTAATCGCCTTGCTTAACTAAGGATTTCCCTGATGGGCAGCGACAGCGGATTGCTATTTTGATATGGCAGATTTATTATAGAAGAGGTGCAACAAGATTACATACACATAGAGGAGGAAACTGTAATGAGTGAATCAAAACGCTTGCTCGTACTGGCCGGCTCTTACGCCGAAGCGGAAAATGAGGGCATTTATGCATATGAATTGAATGAGGATACAGGCAGCTTGTCCAAGCTTGATGGCATCGCGGGCGTGAAAAACCCAACGTTTGTCAACGTGGATGCTGAAGGAAACAAACTGTATGCGATTGGTGAAACAGCGTCAGCTGAAGGCAACAAAATGTCTGAAGCGGTAGCTCTGAGCATTGATCCTTCTACAGGAAAATTAACGTTGATGAACCGGAATAACTCCATTTCAGCTCCGCCATGTCACATCCAGCGTGACCCTTCCGGCAAATACTTGATCCTCTCCAGCTACCACGGTGGTCTGGTAGGTCTGCAAGCCTTGACGGATAACGGTGAAGTTGGAGCGCTTCTGGACGAGAAGAAACATGAAGGACAAGGTGCGCATCCGGAGCGTCAGGACAAGCCACATGTTCACTCCGCATTCTTCAGCCCAGATGGTAAATACATGATGGTACAGGATCTGGGCGCAGATAACATCGCGATCTATTCCATCGATACAGACAAAAATGAACTTGTGCTGCACAGTGAAACCAAAACACATCCGGGAGCAGGCCCACGTCACTTGGCGTTCCACCCGAATGGTCAATTCGCGTATGTGATCAACGAAGTGGATTCTTCCATTACTTCGTTCCAATATGATGCAGCAGCGGGCACATTGACAGAGGTTTCCACTGTGTCCACACTGCCTGATGGATATGATGGCAAAGAGAATACAACAGCGGAAATCACTGTTTCCAATGATGGACGTTATGTATATGGATCTAACCGTGGACATGACAGCATCGTTGTATTTGCAGTAGATGCAGACAAAGGTCACCTGACACTGGTTGAGCATGTATCTGCTGAAGGTGAGCATCCGCGTCACTTTGCTCTGACACCTAACGGCAAATTGCTGATCGCCGCTAACCGCGATACCAACAACATCGTGTCATTCACGGTGGATCAGGAGAGCGGACGTCTGAAATACACAGGTCACAGCACAGGTGTATCCAAGCCTGTATGCGTGAAACCTGTATATCTGTAAAATGATAAATTTCTAAACCAGCTCTGGCTGGATTGAAAATGAAACGATAAAGATAAAGACCCTGCCATGTGGCGGGGTCTTTTATATTGAATATATAATTGGATGATTAGACTGCTGTTCTGCTGTAAGCGGGCGGATTGAAATAGAGCATTAATTCTATATTTAATTCACCTAACAACGAAAAATTATCAATAGTATCGTGCAAGTAACTACCCCACTTCAAAGTGCGTACTTCCTGAATGGATAGTCAGGGTCTACAATGAGTGAGTAGCCAAAACAAACACTGCATGCATCTGAACAGACCAATTGGTGCAGGCTAAATATCTGATTATTATTTTTACAGGAACGACTCATACTTGAACAACAAAGGAGAAATAAATGATGAAATTGCAATTGGCGCTTGACTTGGTAAATATCCCTGAAGGTATCGCACTGGTTAAAGAGGTTGAACAATATATTGATATCGTTGAGATTGGTACTCCAATCGTTATTAATGAAGGTTTGCATGCCGTAAAAGCGATGAAAGAAGCATTCCCTAATCTGCAAGTTCTTGCAGACCTTAAAATCATGGACGCTGGTGGTTATGAAATCATGAAAGCTGCTGAAGCTGGTGCGGATCTGATCACTGTGCTTGGGGCAACCAATGACAGTACGATCAAAGGTGCAGTAGCAGAAGCGAAGAAACAAAACAAACAAGTTCTTGTGGACATGATCAACGTGCCTAACCTTGAACAACGTGCTCGTGAAATTGATGCGCTTGGCGTAGATTACATCTGTGTACACACAGGTTATGATCTGCAAGCTGAAGGACAAAGCCCGTTCGAAGATCTGCAAACGATCAAAGCAGCTGTGAAAAATGCTAAAACGGCTGTTGCTGGTGGAATCAAGCTGGAAACATTGCCAGAAGTAATCAAAGCACAACCGGATCTGGTTATTGTAGGCGGCGGTATCACAGGACAAGCAGACAAAGCGGCAGTTGCAGCTGAAATGCAACGTCTCGTTAAACAAGGGTAAGCAGATGAGCAAAACACAGTACGCAGCTGACATCTTGAAGGAGCTGGAACGTACGTTAAGCCAGATCGACGATGCAGAGATGCAAGCGATGGCTGAGCACATTCTGGCTGCAGAACAGATTTTTGTAGCAGGAGCAGGCCGGTCAGGACTTATGGGAAAGGCTTTTGCCATGAGACTGATGCAGATGGGGCTTCGTGTATATGTGGTGGGTGAGACAGTTACACCTGGGATCAGCTCGAAGGACTTTCTCTTGTTATGCTCAGGCTCAGGAGAAACAGGCAGTCTGGCAGCCATGGCTCAGAAGGCCAGTCAAGCAGGTGCACCTGTAGGACTCATTACAATTAAGCCGGAGTCCACGATTGGGAAATTGGCAACTACGGTAGTGCGCCTTCCGGCTTCAGCCAAAGAGGACACAGCAACTTCCGGAGCGGCAGTAACCATTCAGCCGATGGGCTCGTTGTTCGAACAAGGACTGTTAATCGGCATGGATGCTCTCATCCTTACGATGATGGAAATGAAGGGTATGACCGGAGCGGATATGTTTGGCCGCCACGCGAACCTGGAATAATGAATAGATGAAAGACCGGAATCCTTTGATTATGAAGGGTTCTGGTCTTTTCTGCGATACATAATCATTCATCTGTATAGGTTTTATCCGTGATTTACAGTTAAACTTTGCATCCCGACCAGGCTGTAGTAGAATTAATAGATAGCTGTATCGAATGAATGTACTTATTACATCATGCATGGAGCGGAAAGCTTACCTCGTGTGAAGTGTCCCCGTGATATGTGTAATATAAGCGATATAAGATTGAAGATGAGGGGGCTCGGAGCCATGGCGTCCGAAGTGAAGGAACGGATTAATCTGAAAGAAATCAACTGTGAGAAGGAACTGACCCTTGCGGTGATTGGTGGCAAATGGAAACTGATTATTTTGTGGCATTTGGGTCTGGAAGGCACCAAACGTTTCAGTGAACTGAAACGCCTAATCCCTCATATTACTCAGAAGATGCTGACCAACCAGCTACGTGAGCTGGAGGAAGACAAACTGATTGAACGCAAGGTGTATGCAGAGGTACCACCTCGGGTGGAATATACGTTGACCGATCACGGTCAAAGTCTGATGCCCGTCCTGCACGCAATGTATAACTGGGGTAAAAATTACGGTGAAAATGTAATCTGGAAAGAAAGCTAAATAAGTAAGTTCTATAATGAACCGCCGGGTAAATGGATTCGATCCATTACCCGGCGGTTTTTTAGTTGCTTTTAATTTTTGGTCACATGAGCAAAAGTTTATACGAAACGTAGAGGACAGAAATAGCTTGAAGAAGCAAAGCTACATCGGAAGCATATAGTGGCCTTTATCCTAGATACCCCTTTTATATAGATGGAACTAAACATTCACATGAGAACGTAGAGGACAGAAAGAACCTGAAGAAGCGGAGCGTTCGCCTTTATCACCGGATTTTCACCTTTGAAAAGGGAATCAAAAAAATCTGGGGATAACAGCGATCGGAAGGTTGTTCTGTCATCGGAGTGGTAAGTGTGAATAATCTTTATTCCAATCTATACTCCCTTGAACTGGAATATGATACGATGAGAGATATTGGAAATGCAAGGAGGATGACAACTAAAGATGGAAAAAATACGTACACGTGCTGAGGTAAACCCAGAAACCACTTGGGATCTGAAAGACTTGTTTGTAACCGATGTAGAGTGGGAGCAGGAGCTTCGATCACTTCCTCAGGCTGTTGCCCAGATCGAAACGTTCAAAGGACGTCTGGGCGAAGGCGCTGAACAATTACTGGCTTGTCTGGATGCGCGTGAAGCTTTGCAGGAGCGGATCGGCAAGACGGCTTCTTATGCCCGCTTGAAGCAGTCAGAGGACAGCACGAATCCGGTGAATATTGAGAATTCAGCCAAGGCAGGAGATATCCTATCAAATCTGTCGTCGTCCTTGTCTTTTGTCAATTCGGAGATCGTTGATCTGCCGGAGGGAACAGTTGAACGTTATCTTGAAGAGCTTCCGGAATTGGAGCCGTATGCGCGCAGTTTGGAGCGTTTGATTCGAGAAAAAGCACATCGGCTTACGCCTGAGACAGAGAAGGTACTCGCTTCATTAGGAGAGGTACTGGATTCGCCATACCGTATCTATCTTCGCGGTAAACTGGCAGACATGACGTTTGACGATGCTCTTGATGGAGAGGACAATAATCGTCCACTGTCCTGGTCATTCTATGAAAATAATTATGAGATGTCGTCTGATACAAAGCTGCGCCGTTCTGCTTATGCTGCATTCAGCTCGACATTAAATGATTACAAAAATACGTTTGCAGAAGGTTATGCAACCGAGGTGAAGAAACAGGTTGTTTTATCCAGGCTGCGTGGTTACGACGATGTTACAGATATGCTTCTCAGCCCACAGCAAGTGAGCAAAGAGATGTACAATAATATTCTGGATATTATCCAGCAGGAACTCGCACCTCATATGCGCAGACTGGCGGCTCTTAAGAAACGTGAGCTGGGTCTGGACAAACTGATGTTTTGTGATCTGAAGGCGCCGCTTGATCCTGAATTTAGCCCTGCCATTACATATGATGAGGCGTGCATACTCATTCGAGAAGCACTTGATGTGCTTGGGCCGGAGTACGGCGAGATCGTAGAGCGCGCATTCAGTGATCGCTGGGTGGATTACGCAGATAATGCAGGCAAATCCACAGGGGCATTTTGCTCCTCTATATATGGTTCACACTCCTATATCTTAATTTCATGGGCAAACAATATGCGCGGAGCATTTACACTTGCCCATGAAGTGGGGCATGCAGGCCACTTCATGCTTGCGGGACGTTACCAACGGCTTACGAATACACGGCCATCTCTTTATTTCATTGAGGCGCCGTCGACCATGAATGAAATGCTGCTGGCCGATCATCTATTGAAGCGTTCCGATAATCCGAGAATGCGTCGCTGGGTCATTTTGCAATTGTTGAACACGTATTACCATAACTTCGTTACACATCTGCTGGAGGGTGAATTACAGCGCAGGGTGTACGCACGCGCAACCAATGATGAGCCCATTACGGCGAAGACGTTGAGTCAACTCAAGGGAGACATCCTTTCCGAATTCTGGGGACCTGATCTGGTAATTGATGAAGGGGCCAAGCTCACGTGGATGAGACAGCCTCATTATTATATGGGACTATATCCGTATACCTATGCGGCAGGCTTGACGGCTTCCACAGCGGCTGCACAGCAGATTCGTGAAGAAGGACAGCCTGCGGTAGATCGCTGGCTTGATGCACTCAAAGCTGGTGGAAGTCTCACGCCACAGGAGTTAATGAAGCTTGCGGGTGTGGATATGTCCGGACCTGAGCCGATTCGTTCTGCGGTTGCTTATGTCGGCAGTCTGGTCGACGAACTTGAACGTCTGTATTCCTGATCTGGTTCATATAGTATACGGACAAGGCAGAACGGGTTGTCTGCATGCACCGCCTTCCTTGCGTGGGGGGCGGTGCATCTTATTTTTGCAAGGGGAAAGGAACGATGATGAATGGCGTTAACGAGCGTGTCCTCATCGATGGGCCGATTAAGCGTAGACGGCTTTGGTGTGTTTGACGACATGAATGGAGTACCAGGTTTTGAAGGCAATCAGGGTGGTTTTTTTTCGGGATTTAGTGAGTTTGCTGCAATGAATGCATTTGCTTCGATTTTCATTGGTGCCATATTTCTCATCATTGCGGGAGTCATTGTTTTTGTTATTTTTTCAGGCATACGCTCAGGGATGTCAAATAACGCAGCAGCCTTGTTAACCCTGCACTCAACAGTGGTGGCTAAACGAACGGAAGTCTCAGGTGGAAGCGGCGATAGCAGTGCGACTACCCGGTATTATGTTACATTTGAATTCGACAATGGGGAGCGCACTGAACTGATTGTTGGCGGAAACCATTATGGTATGATGGTGGAAAATGATCGAGGGATGCTGACGTATCAGGGGACACGTTTCAAGCATTTTGAGAGAGATGTACAACCCCAGTCGGGGGTAAGCAAAGGTCAATTTTATACGTAAAAAAAGAAATGCGGCTCCTCCCAAGTGGGAGAGAGTCGTTTTTGGTATACCCAAAAGAAAGAAAAACCGAAGGGTATTCAAACGCTTACAATGGTGATATACTCGTAAAATAAAGTAAAACAGTATTAAACAAAAACAAACAAACAATAAATACAGAATAAAGTACAGGGTTACGGTCTGAATCAAGTGATACCGTTTGGAAAATAGGATGGGTTCGAAAGGTTGGTGAAGCGCGGTGAGTGTGCTGGCTTATGATTTGGGCGCTGGGAGCGGGAGAGCGTTACTGGGACATCTGAATGATCGAGGGATCGAAACGAGCGAAATTCATCGGTTCAAGAATGAACCAGTGAAGGTTGGCGAGCGGATGCACTGGGATATTCTGCGATTGCATCATGAATTGTTGCAAGGGCTTACACTTGTGAAACAGCAGGGAGAAAAACCAGAGAGCCTGGGGATCGATTCGTGGGGCGTTGATTTCGGTCTGCTTGGCAGTAATGGTGAGTTGCTGGGTAACCCGTATCATTACCGTGATACACAGTTTAACGGCATGATGGATCAGGTGCGCCAAGAGCTGAGCTCCCAGCGAATCTTCGAACGTACAGGGATTCAGTTTCTTAGCTTTAATACTTTGTATCAATTGGCAACGCTTCAACGCAGCGGTTCCCCGGTACTTCATGAAGCAGAGCGTTTTCTCATGATTCCGGATTTGCTACGTTATTTCCTGACAGGGGAAGCGGTGAATGAGTTCACGAATGCAACCACAACCCAATTATACAATCCATCAGCGGGGCAGTGGGATAGTGAGTTGCTGGCGCATATTCGTATTTCGGAGAAACTGTTTGGTGAAGCCGTGCTGCCAGGTACCCGTGTTGGACAATTGCGAAGCAGTATCTGTAACGATCTGGGATTGTCCCCGATACCTGTGATCGCTGTTGCGGAGCATGATACGGGTTCAGCTGTTGTGGCTGTTCCTGCAACGGAACGTTCATTTGCTTATCTGAGTTGTGGAACCTGGTCCCTGATGGGTACGGAGATAGATCATCCTGCGATAAGTAGCCAGAGTCTGGCCTTGAACTTCACGAATGAAGGCGGGGCGGGCGGAACATTCCGTCTGCTGAAGAACATTATGGGCTTATGGATTTTGCAGGAAAGCATGCGGGAGTGGGAGCGCCAGGGGCAGGGAATTAGCTATGATGCGTTATTGGCGCAGGCGGAACAGGCACCTCCATTTGCCAGTTTGTTTGACCCGGATGATGAACTGTTCATGCCAGCAGGAGATATGACGACCCGTATACGTCAGTATTGCCGTGATACAGGGCAAGTGGTACCAGAGGATCAGGGGGCTATTGCCCGGGCAATTCTGGAGAGTCTTGCATTGAAGTATAGAAGAGTTCTGGAATGGACGGAGCAATTGTCGGGTCAGGCGTTCAAAGGATTGCATATGGTCGGTGGAGGCATCCAGAACCGCCTGTTATGTCAGTGGACTGCAAATTCCATTGGTAAGCCGGTATGGGCAGGTCCAGCAGAGGGAAGTGCCATCGGGAATATGGCTGTGCAATGGATGGCGAGCGGAGCTTTTAAAGATATCTGGGAAGCTCGTAAGGCCATTCGTGATTCATTTCCGGTAACTGTGTATGAGCCGCAGGACGGATCAATCTGGGAAGATGCTTACGGCAGATTTCTGCGTGTGACGGCTTCATCTAATTCACAAGCGGGGAGTGAGGTGTAACATGCTGGCAGCCGAGCGGTATGACCGGATTGTGGAGATGGTGAATGTAAAGGGCAGTATGCGTGTATCCGAGCTTAGTGAGCGCTGCCGGGTGACGGAGGAAACCATCCGGCGTGACCTGGATCGGCTGGAACAGGCAGGACGACTGCGCCGGTCTCACGGTGGTGCAGTAAGTGTGAAGGAAGATCAACCGGAGATCCCTTACCGGATCAGGGAGACAACCCATGCGGAAGAGAAAAAACGGATTGCACAAGCGGCTCTGGCGATGATTCATCCGGGTGATCGCATTCTGTTGGATGCGAGCACAACGGCAGGTTATATGGCAGCGAATATGCCGGATTTCCCGCTGACGGTCTTAACCAACTCGATCCAAATCGCCACTGAACTCAGCAGCCGTGACAAGGTTGAGATCATCTCAACAGGGGGCCAGCTGGCATCGCGCTCGTTGTCTTTTGTTGGGCCGCTGGCGGAGCGTTCTTTGGAAACGTATCACGTGGATAAAATGTTCATGTCGTGCAAAGGTGTACATCTCGAAGGTGGAGGAATCAGTGAATCCAATGAACTCCAGGCAAAGCTGAAGCAGAAGATGGTTGGCATATCCGATCAGGTCATCTTACTTGCAGATGCCAGTAAATTTGGTGTTCGTGCTTTTGCCCGAGTATCCGGGTTAAATGCAGTCCATACGATCGTTACCGATCAGCCATTGGAGGCTGAACAGACAGAACGTTTGAGCGGATACGATATTGGTATCATCACGGTTTAATCTTTTGGATTTTATCTATATAAATTGAACTAAACATTTACACGAAACGGAGTGTTCATTGTAAATATTCTTAGTCAATTTATCTACTAATCAGTTAATAGGAGCGTGTAATTATGAAGGTCTCCTTATTCATTACCTGCCTCAGCGATGCCATCTATCCCCGAGTGGGGGAAGCCATGGTCAGATTGCTCGCCGCTCATGGCGTTCGGCTGGATTTTCCGCCGATTCAGACCTGCTGCGGTCAGCCTTCCTACAATAGCGGGTACTGGGATGAGACTCGGGTAGCGGCCAAGACGATTCTTGAAGCGTTTGACGACAGTGATTTTGTAGTCTGTCCATCCGGATCGTGTACGTATATGATTCATCATTATCCGGAACTGTTCGCGGATGAACCGGTGTGGCTGGAAAAGGCAAAACGATTGGAAGCCAAAGCCTATGAGTTTACTCAATTCCTTGTTCAGGTACTCGGGATAACCGATCTGGGCGCACATTTTCCGCACAAAGTAACCTATCATCCATCCTGCCACGGCAGCCGTCTGCTTGGTGTAAAGGATGAGCCGATGGCGCTGCTCTCTCAAGTAAAAGGTCTGGAATTGGTTCCACTTCCATTCGCTGAGGATTGCTGCGGGTTCGGGGGTACGTTTGCCATCAAAATGTCCGATATTTCAGGAGCGATGGTGACGGAGAAAGTTGATCATGTCAAAGAGACACAAGCTGAAGTGCTGGTTGGTCTGGACATGGCCTGTCTGATGAATATAGCAGGTAATCTGCGTTATCGGAATGAACCGGTGCGTGTGATGCATCTGGCGGAACTACTGTATGAGGGGGTGCGAACAGGATGAGCCAACCGGGAGTTATGGATACTACGGTCAAAGAACGTGCCGGACTGGCCTTAAATGATGATTTTCTGCGTAAAGCGGTCAAATTCACGACAGAACGATTGCGTAACGGGAAGAAATCTGCCTCAGAAGAACATGGAAATTGGGATGAATGGCGGGAACGTGGCCGTCAGATTCGTCTGCATACGATTGCGTATCTGGATTATTATCTGAATGAATTTGTGAATAACGCCCGTGCAAACGGGGTTCATATTCATTTTGCAGATACATCGGTGGAAGCAGCGGCGATTGCGCTGGATATTGCGGCGCACAAACAAGCTTCTACGGTGGTGAAGTCTAAATCGATGGTGTCGGAGGAAGTGCATCTGAATCATGTGTTGGAGTCGGCGGGCATTGAAGCCATTGAGACTGATTTGGGTGAATACATCATACAGTTGGCAGGTGAAGCCCCATCTCATATTGTCATTCCAGCCATCCATAAGAACCGCTATCAGATTGCAGAGTTGTTATCGAAGGAAGCGGGTGAAATTCTGGAGCCGGACACAACGGTACTTGCCGGATTTGTTCGCAAAAAGCTGCGCGAGAAGTTCCTCGAAGCGGATATCGGCATGACCGGCTGCAATTTTGCGATTGCAGAGACAGGTTCCATGGTTTTGTTCGAAAATGAAGGTAATGCCCGTATGGTATCCACTGTTCCAAAAACGCAGATTACACTGATGGGCATGGAGCGGATCATCCCGTCGTGGACGGATCTGGAGGTCATGGCAACCTTGTTGCCGCGTTCTGCAACAGGTCAGAAACTAACGATGTACATGTCAGGCATCACAGGTCCTCGCCGTACAGCGGATGCGGATGGGCCAGATGAAATGCACATTATTATCGTGGACAACGGTCGATCCCTTCAGCTCGGTGATCCTGAATTCCAGGAGTTGCTGAATTGTATTCGCTGCGGTGCTTGTCTGAATGCTTGCCCGGTATATCGCCATATTGGAGGTCATGCCTATGGCGGAACATACAGTGGTCCGATTGGCGCGGTGCTGACACCTGCACTCAATGGCAACATTGATGAATGGAACGATATTGCGGGTGCTTCGAGTCTGTGCGGAGCCTGTTATGAAGCATGTCCAGTTAAAATTCCATTACATGATATGCTCGTTTATCTACGTAGGCGTAAAGTGGAAGACGGCCATGGAAACAAAATGGAAAGCATGGGCATGAAGGGATTTGCCGCTGTTGTATCCAATTCCAAACGCTTCAGTGCCGCCATACGTCTCGGACAGATCGGGCAGAAGGCAGTTGTACGCAACAACGGCATTTCTCTCAAGCTGGGTCCACTCAAAGGCTGGAACAAGTATCGGGTTGCGCCAAGCCTCGCCAAGAAATCCTTCCGGCAACAATGGAACAAGCTGGATCAGGAACTGAACCAGGAGCAACCAACCATGGATTCTTCCGTTCGCAGCCGTATGGAGCAGATTATTCGTGAACGAGAAGAAGGGGAGGGTACTAAGCATGGTCACTGAACATCAGCAATGGCTTGCACAATTGGAGAAGAAGTCCATGGAGAAACAGGAGCAGTTCATGAATGACATTGCTTCGAAATTGAGAAGACCAAGGCAACGCCATGCGCCGACCCAACCCTTTCGGGGAGCACCCGACTTTTGGACTGAATTGGAATGGGATGAAGCGAAGCGTATTCAAGCATTTACGGATAACTTTGTGAGTGTAGGCGCCCACATTGCCCGGGTTCAGAACATGGAAGAAGTATCTCAATTTATTGCGAGCAAATCTCATGAACTGAGTGCCAGATATATCATTCGGCAGAATGAACAGGCGTTACAGGATCTCGGATTGGAAGAGCAGTTACCGGATGTACAGATCTCAGTGTGGAATAGTCAAGCGGATGAGAACTGGAAGGCCCGGGCAGCTGAGGCGGATATCGGTGTGGTCATGGCGGATTATGCGACTGCATACACAGGCTCGGTCACTGTGCTTTCTTCACCGGAAAAAGGTCGTTCAGTCAGTCTGCTGCCTACGGTACTCATCATCATTATTCCAGTAGATCGACTGTACACCAGACTGGGTGAGACGCTGGATCGATTTGATGAAGCGGGAAGAGAAAATCTTCCAGCAGGCATTCACTTTATTTCGGGGCCAAGCCGATCTTCCGATATTGAAAATGATTTAACCATTGGGGTACACGGACCAGGCATTGTATATGGTTTAATTATGGGTTAAAGGTGTGCTGAGTGTGATGGCACATTATGATTTTGATAACTGTCCAAGATGCAGTATTTGACTGCTGAGGGCAGTTTTTTATTTTGTCTACTATAGTTAAAAACTATTAAAATTATATTAATTATATATTTCACCTATTAATAATGGAGGTGTATAATCCATCTCAAGAGAGAATTCATATGAGATACAGAAGAGAAAGAGGAGGATGAATACAGATGAGTATATTTTCTTACCAAGATCCGTTTATGGATGGACACAACGGTGATTTTTCTTCTTTAAAAGGGAAGGTTCTGCTCATTGTGAATACAGCAAGTCGGTGTAGCTACTCCCGCCAGTTCAGTGAACTTCAGCAAATGTATGAGAAATATGGTGATCAGGGGCTGGAGATTCTGGCGTTCCCATGCAACCAGTTTAACGAGAAAGAACCTGGCAGTAGCGTTGAGATTGCCGAGTATTGTAGGAGTCAGTTTCAGATATCCTTTCCGATCCTCGAGAAGGTTGAGGTCGTTGGGCAATCCATGCATCCGTTGTTCCGTTATCTGATTGAAGAAGCGCCGTTTGAAGGTTATGATCTGGACACGCAGGAAGGTCAGTGGATGGACACCTTTGTGAAGGAGAAGCATCCAGAATTGTATCAAGGTGACGGCATCAAATGGAATTTCACCAAATTCCTGATTGACCGCAGTGGGAACGTCCATGGCCGTTATGAAACGACAGTTGCTCCATTAGAGATGGAGTCGGCTATTCAGATTCTGTTGAAGAAATCATAAGTATACCGTAATCCCTGTCCTGAGGTCCTATGACTTTGGGACTGTTGAAGATTAGAACTGGAAATGTTAGGGTAAAAGAAGATAACGAAGGGCTCCATTTTTTTTAATCAAAAATGACCAATATACCATTTCGGTCAGTTGGTTCTTTGATGGTTTTATCGTTATCTGGATGAAATATGAAAATGTGCAAAAAATAACTTGAATCTGTTGATCTGAAGAGTAAGTGTAATCGCGTCTGTAAATCAAGTCATTATTTTTAGTTGTAGAACTCTTAACTTGGGAAGAAGGAGTGAGCGTCATGCCACCAATTTCAGTGCCTCAACCGAAGACATTTGGCCCACTGGGCAATTTGCCGCAATTGAACTTTGAAGAGCCGGTGCAATCTTTGGTGAAACTTGCTGAGGAATATGGGCCGATCTTTCGAATGGAGTACCCTGGGCGAAGTGAATTGTATATTTCAGGTCACAAACTGGTCGCCGAGGTAACGGATGAATCCAAATTCGACAAACGTGTGTGGGCACCTCTTGCGAAGGTTCGTGCTTTTGCAGGAGATGGACTCTTTACGAGTTGGACCGAGGAGCCGAATTGGAAAAAAGCCCATAACGTACTGCTGCCAAGTTTCAGTCAACGTGCGATGCAGGGATATCACAACAAAATGATTGATCTGGCTGTGCAGCTGGTTCAGAAATGGTCACGGTTGAACCCGGATGAGACGGTTAACGTTCCGGATGATATGACACGTCTTACGCTCGACACGATTGGCCTGTGTGGGTTCAACTATCGGTTTAACAGCTTCTATCGGGAAGAACCACATCCATTCATTACGAGTATGGTTCGTGCGCTGGATGAATCCATGAGTTCATTGCAGCGACTGCGTCTGCAAGACAAGCTGATGATCACCAAAAAGAAACAGTTTGAACAGGATATCCGTTCCATGTTCTCCTTGGTGGATCACATTATTGCCGAGCGTAAAGAGAAACCGCAGGAAGGCGCAGATGATCTGTTGTCCCACATGCTCAGCGGCAAGGACCCGGAGACAGGAGAAACGCTGGATGATGAGAACATCCGTTATCAGATTATTACATTCCTGATCGCTGGACATGAGACCACAAGTGGACTGTTATCCTTCGCCGTTTATTATCTGATGAAGAATCCGGATACGCTGGCTAAGGCCCAAGCAGAAGTGGATCAGATTCTGAAAGATCCGGTTCCCACGTACAACCAGGTTCGCAATCTGAAGTACGTTCGCATGGTTTTGAACGAAGCATTGCGGTTATGGCCAACGGCCCCGGCATTTTCCCTGTATGCAAAAGAGGACACGGTACTTGCGGGTCAATATCCTTTGCAAAAAGGAGACAGCGTCAGTGTACTTATTCCCAAGCTGCATCGTGACCGCGAAGCATGGGGAGACGACGTAGAGGAATTCCGCCCGGAACGGTTTGAAGATCCGAGCAAAGTGCCGCATGATGCCTATAAACCTTTTGGTAATGGTCAACGGGCCTGCATTGGTCAGCAGTTTGCACTTCAGGAAGCAACGCTGGTACTGGGCATGGTGTTGAAGCATTTTGACTTCATAGATCATTCGGATTATCAGTTAAAAGTGAAAGAAACGCTGACGCTTAAACCGGATAACTTCACAATTCGTGTACGTGCGCGTGGCGGGCAGCCAGTCATGGCTGTTCCGGGTGTAGCGGTCGAAGAACCAAAGCCGGTTGCCAAAAGAACGGAGCCGGATGCAGCCAATGCCCACCACACACCGATGCTTGTTCTGTACGGTTCCAATCTGGGTACAGCTGAAGGCATTGCACGTGAAATTGCGGATACCGCCAGATATCAGGGTTTCCGGAGTGAGGTCGCTGCGTTGGATGATCGTGTTGGCAAACTGCCAAAGGAGGGTGCCGTCATTATTGTCAGTGCATCCTATAACGGTCAGCCGCCAAGTAATGCCAAGATGTTTGTCGAGTGGATTGAACATGCGGATGCCAATGAATTCAAAGGTGTGCGTTTCGCCGTTCTTGGATGTGGTGACCACAACTGGGCCAGCACCTATCAGCGTATTCCTCGTTTAATAGATGAACAGTTATCTTCCAGAGGAGCAGAGCGGTTATCACCGCTGGGTGAGTCAGATGCTAGCGGAGATTTTGAGAAACAGGTGGGTGATTGGACAGAGCAATTATGGCCGGATCTCGCACGAACGATGGGACTGAAGCTAAACACAAGCTCCAATAGCGAACGCAGCTCACTGTCTGTACAGTTTGTCAGTGGACTCGCCGTAACACCGCTTGCGGATACGTATGATGCTCATGTGGCAGAAGTACTTGAGAACAGGGAGCTTCACGACGCGGGCAGTGAACGAAGCACACGTCACCTGGAGATCAAATTGCCTGAAGGCATAACCTACAAGGAAGGGGATCACCTGGGCATTCTGCCGCAGAATCCACCGGAACTTGTGGAACGTGTATTGCGTCGTTATGGATTCACCGGAACGGAGCATCTCGTTCTGGATGCATCCGGTCGCAGTGCCGCGCATCTGCCGCTGCATCAACCGGTGAACCTGTATGATCTGCTCAGTCATAGCGTTGAGCTTCAGGAAGCTGCAACGCGTGCGCAGTTGAGAGAAATGGCAGCATACACCGTATGTCCACCGCATAAGAAAGAACTTGAAGCGCTGCTTGATGAATCTGTGTATATGGACGAAGTGCGGAACAAACGAATCTCCATGCTGGATTATCTGGTGAAATATGAAGCATGTGAACTGCCGTTTGAGCGCTTCCTTGAATTACTGCCTTCATTAAAAGCCAGATATTATTCGATCTCCAGCTCACCGCGTGTTCAGCCCGATCAAGCGAGTATTACGGTCAGTGTTGTGAGCGCCCCGGCATGGAGTGGACAGGGAGAATACAAAGGTATTGCGTCCAACTATCTGGCTAACCTGAAGTCGGGTGACGAGATCGTCATGTTCACGCGGACACCGGAATCCGGGTTCCAATTGCCGGAGGATGCACAGGTTCCCGTTATCATGGTAGGGCCTGGTACAGGTGTTGCTCCATTCCGAGGTTTCTTGCAGGCAAGGCATGTATTGAAGGAACAAGGTCAAGAGGTTGGCGAAGCCCATCTGTACTTTGGATGCCGGAATCCCGAGCATGATTATTTGTACAAAAATGAATTGGAAGCAGCCCAGCAAGAAGGGCTTGTGAAACTTCATACGGCCTTCTCCCGTGTAGACGGGGAGGAGAAATGTTATGTACAGCATCTGATGAGAGACGATGCCCGTCATCTGATTCCTTTGTTTGAAGAGGGTGCGCATCTGTATATCTGCGGTGATGGTAGCAAGATGGCACCTGATGTGGAAGCTACACTCCAGCAGGCATACGCTGATATTCATGGCAAGTCCGCGAAGGAAGCAGAAGATTGGCTTAATCAGCTTCAGCAGGAAGGTCGTTATGCCAAGGATGTATGGACAGGCATCTGATATACACATGTGAAGGGTCAGCTTGATCCGTAACTGGCTGAGCGGTGAGATACAGAAGCAGTTCTGTTCTCACCGCTTTTTGACATAAAATGATTCTTCAGCAGATAAGTGGTTGCATGGGTTATAATTATATATTGGAAGGGAGCACCCGTATGCAGACATTTGGGAACCATTGCATGGATTGCGAAAAGAACCAGCTTTACTTCCGCCTACAAGGCCGTTTCAGGTTTTTTCTTCCGGTGGTTGGCCGATAGATCGACTCGACGCTGGAGAGAGGAAATAATATACGGGAAGGGACTCTGCCTTTTCCCTGGAGTTCAAGATAATCCAGTCCCACGCCCACAAGTCTGATATTGTTAAATGCATTCTTGGAAGGGAAAGTCGTGCGGATTCCCACTCTGACGCCTCGCCGTGTTCGAGGAATATCAAATACCCGAATGGAATTCAGACTGAGAGGAATGAATAACTGACGGTTTACTTTGATAAACTGCCTTGGATAGACACGACGAATACGTCCCGGTTCCAACCCGGAGAGTGGAGTATTCAGTTCTGCAAGGTGCCCCTGGAGTTCTGCCAGGCGCTGCTGAAGTGTTTTTCCGGTATGGAGATGCTGCCAGCTCATAAGTATTCCTCCGTTCGCCATTTGTACCTAGTATATGAAGGCACGGGGTCGGAAGGTGTACGTTTGATAGCCCATGTTCGTTAAGTCTAACGGGGTTTCTTTTATAATAGAGGAGTGATTCACATGATCGTAGAAATGTATAAAGACCTCATTAAGGATGAGCGTGGCAATTATTATCTGGCAGTACAGATGGATGGCAATGAGCTTACGCTTGTTAATGCATTCGTTGAAGCGGCGTTCACGCCTGAACTGATCTACAATGAAGAGTTCCGTGCCAAACATAAAGAGATGGAAGGCGGGTTTGTAGGCAAAATTGCGATGGACCTGCTAAGGCACGATGTGGTCATGGGGATGAAGCAAATCGACCGCAAGCTGTTGAACTTATCGGATGTGGAACAGCAGTTCACGGTAAATTATATTGATACGATTGAATTTTATCGTCACCCGGCGTGGAACCGGAAGGTGTAAGGCGAAACTCATCTCCTCTGTAACCAGAGAGAGAATGATTTCCGCAGTGGTAGTCAATTTCTATCTTGTGTCCTTATGAATAAGAAATAAAGAAATATAAACGCGCAAAAGGGAAAAGCGCAAGTGCAGGGGCAGTAAACCTCTGCAACTTGCGCTTTTTGTATACAAACAATTATCGATACGTAGGATGGATGATGCCAATATCGCGTTCAGTTTTCAAATTTCCATCGGCGTAACGCTGCATTTCATTTCCTTTGATCCGAATCGGGATGCACTCTCCTTGATAGAAAAGTTCCCCCTCGACGGTGCGGACGCTCATTCCAATGATGCCTTCCAGATGTCCACTATGATCCGTCACCAGTCGAATCCCTGACGGGCCATCCAGATGAACCTTGCCGTCCAGATATACCGTCATGCGATCAGGCGTGTTGACCAATTCATATCCTACTCCGTTGACTTTTCGGCTATAAGCCGTATTGCCAGACACGATCTCACCATGATCCATGTCGATGGGGAGCAGTCCGGTAAACCAGAGCTCATTCGATCCAACAGGCATAATTCCGCATAATCGCTCCACATAATCAAGGAGACAGAGGATAGAGGGGGAGTAAGTCTCGGTAAAACCTTGTTCTCCGGTCCACGGGCTTAGTACCTGACCAAATCGCTTATCTTTGGATAGAGCGGACAAGATAGGCTGCATTACCCAAGTCAGTTCTACATATCGATGATGATACTCGAATGCGTGTGGTGCCCGAATCAGACTCAGAAAATTGGATGCCCCTCCCCAGCTGTTATAGGAGGAAAAGGGATCAAATCTGGGATCATCCATTGAAATCGATGTAAACGGGTATTTAGCGAAAAACTTGCTTGTATTCAACAGGTACCGACGCAGTAGGTTATCGAACAATTCACGGTCGCCCACCTCGCATGCCATCACGCGGAGCAGCACATCGGATTGGACTCTGACCAATTCGTCATTACGGTCCCGATCATAGAAGAACCTATCCTGTTCGTCGTAACAATAACGGAAGAGACTTTCCAGACTGGACTCGGCTTTTGCTTTCCAATCCGTTCCCGATTCTCCCAGTTCTTCCGCCATACGGGACAGATACATGCGCTGACAATAGATATTGGCAGTCAGATCTGGTGCCAGAAAAGGCAGAATCGGAGAATCCGGGTGATAGGCAGAAGCATCATTCATATAAGGTGTATCCGGAACATGCCAGAAACGCGGGGATAAGTCATGTCCGGTGTCAAACGTACTGAAGGCCTCTACACAGCCGGTTCCTCGGGTATTACGGTTGCGTGCAATCCACTCATCGTAACGAACCATAGCCTTATACATCGTGTTCAGGAAAGGCGACTGCTTGCCATGATTGCTATGAAGCTGATAGTGGTTCCATACACTGCGTGCCAGCGGAGTGACCAACTGGATTTGCCGGAAAGAGGGTCCGTTTGCCGTGAGTTTATACGGGAGCAATCCATCTGCTCTTTGCTGCTTGGCAAATGCGAGGTACGTTGTTTCGGACACGGAAGGAAGCAGGCGAGACAGCAGCTCCGCATTGATGGTACCTGTACTCTCTAACCAACATCCCAGATAGATGCCACCTTCTTGTAAAATAGGATTACTGTCTCCCATGGGCAGGATGCAAGCAAGCAATTTCTCTACTGCTGCATAATACGTAGCTTCCAGTTGTCCGCCCGATGCCGCAAACCGGATACCCGACGCATGCCATTCTTGTAATAACTGCTGATCTTCCGGTTTAACTGGCTGAACTTGATCCATCATCGAAATGTTGCGCAGCCGATCCAGTATCTCTTCTGTCATATGTTCCTCCTCACAGTGTCTGCTTATTGATTCGATTCAAAGATACGAACGGTCCCGTTATAGAAGTCGGAGACAAGGTTCTTACCGAGTCAGCTTGCGTGCAGTATTAATTATAGAAATATAAAAAAAGACTGCGTGATATGCGCAGCCTTTAAATGAAATTAATAATCTATATAAATTGAACTAAAGAATATTTACACTGCACACTCCGATGACAGAACAACCTTCCGATCGCTGTTATCCCCAGATTTTTTTGATTCCTTTTATAAAGGGGAAATCCGGGGATAAAGGCGAACGCTCCGCTTCTTCAGGTCCTTTCTGTCCTCTCCGTTTCGTGTAAATGTTTAGTTCAACTTATATAGTGCAGACCTGGGAGACTTAGAAACGAACCAGATTATTGACGTTGACAGGCAAGCCTGTCGCGATGGCGCGATTGGCAGCAATCCCAGTCAGAATGGATCTGGCACCGTCCACGTGGTTAGCAGCGCGATGGAACGGATCTTCAACAGGCTCTCCAAACAGATCATTCAGCAGAACCGGGTCACCTCCGCCATGTCCACCTGCTTTCTCTTCCACTTCAACCTCATATGGCGCATCAAACATTGGAAGAACCCGCAACGTTTTACCGATTAAAGCACCTTCTTTACTTTTGTCACCCAATGAATTGACATAGGATTGCTCCACAATGTTCATTTCAATCCGGCCTTTGGTGCCATTAATGGCAATGCGATAACCCTCCCATGGCTGGTAGGCAACGAGGGAGTAGGTCAGAATGGCTTTGTTCCGATACTTCACAAGAACACCCATTGTATCCTCAATGTTGATGCCATCCCCAAATACACTCTGATCGCGCTGGTAACCATCTTCCGATTCGGCATCCAGATACATGGACTTCATATGTGCGTCTGAATCCAAATGCAGTGCAAAAGGGTCATCCTTTGCGATCGGGTTGCCGGTTGCCCGGTTGTAGAATTGCGTTACACCGCGTTCTTCTGCGTTTTCTCTGCCGTAATACATCAGATCACCAAATGCAAACACGGTATCCGGTTGCGAGCCAATCCAGAAATTCACCAAATCGAAGTGATGGGTGGATTTGTGCACGAGTAATCCGCCGCTATTACGCTTGTCCCGATGCCAACGGCGGAAATAATCTGCCCCGTGGCGGGTATTCAGCAGCCATTCAAAGTGAACGGCAGTAACTTTCCCGATGGTATCATTCAGAATAAGTTCCCGAATCTTAGTATGGTGCGGTGCATAACGGTAGTTAAAGGTGACTCTTACGTTCTGGCCAGTCCGCTTGACAGCATCCAGAATCTCCTGACATTTCTCCTCATCGATGGTCATCGGTTTTTCGGTGACAACGTCACAACCAAGTTCCATCGCACGAATGATGTACTTGTGATGGGTGCGGTCAACACTCGTTATGATGACATAGTCAGGCTTCTCGTTCTCAATCATCTGATCAAACTGATCTGCAGGATAAGTGGGTACCTCAGGATACTCGTACTTTTCCCTCAACAGTTGATTCGCGTAGTTCATACGGACTTGATTTATATCACAAAAGCCGACAAGCTCGGATGTATCCCTGTAATCCCGGGTCAAAGCACCATAAAAAAATTCGGCGCGGCCGCCGGTTCCGACTAAAACATAACGTTTCTTGTTACTCATGTCTATCGCCTCCTTGAATATAGCTCTAGACTATAACAAGGGAGTACTTCTTTCGCCGCATTTTATGCGTAACCGCTTTCAAATGCCGCATATTTTGCTATAATTTATGAAAAGGAGAGAGGGCGATATGACAGAACCTTTCAGTGCAGATTTTCATGATCCCTCGGACTTACTGCACATCGAATATGATCGTCGCATTGGATATTTCTCGATGACGGATGACCACCTGCATGATCATTATGAGTTATATTACCTGTTGTCTGGTGAGCGTATCTATTTCATTAAGGACCGGACCTACCGGGTAAAGGCTGGTGATCTGGTGTTTGTTGACCGAAATACGGTTCATAAAACATTGGAGAGTGGCATGCCTGACCATGAACGGATGGTACTCTATATGAAGCCTGAGCTTTTTGCAACCATGGCTATTTCCGGGGAGTTAGTTGAAGGCTTGAAGGAACCCTTTTGCTGGGAGATTCCTATTGTAAGGTTTCCATCTCAAGTCACTGAGGTTCTGGAACGGATGGTTAGCGAAATGGTGGATGAAATGCTTTGTCCTCAACCTGGAAGCAACCTGTTGCTCCGTCACCGGGCTATTGAATTGTTGCTGCATGCCTATCGTAATCAACACTTGGGCAGGTTAAGCTCCGATGATCGTGAGCCGGTTCTTCATCCCAAGACACAGGCAGTTGTACGTTACCTGAATGAGAACTATCAGAAACCACTGACATTACCGGAGGTGGCGGCCATGTTTCGCATTAGTCCGCATTATCTGAGTCGATTGTTCAAACAAACGACGGGGTTTACCTTCAGTGATTATCTGAATCTGTTACGGGTGAAGGAAGCACAGCGTTTACTGCGAGAAAGTGAAGAATCCATTACAGACATCGCCTGGCTTGCGGGGTTCAGTAACTTCTCTCATTTTGGCAAGATGTTCAAACGTACCGTTCAGGTATCACCAAGAGTTTATAGGCAGGAATACAAGGAATCGGGTTCCGTGAGGACCATAAAAGAGGGAGAGAATATACGATGATTGAAGCGAGATTAAATGAACTGGGGATCATTTTGCCACAGGCCAGTGCCCCCGCAGCGAAATACGCCAATGCCGTTATTGTGAATGGAATTATGTATGTATCCGGGAAAGGACCGGATACCTCCGAACGTGGCAAACTGGGAGCAGACTTCACAACAGAACAGGGATATGATTTTGCCCGAAATGCCGGACTGGAGGTACTCGCTGTCGTTCGAGACGTGCTGGTTTCACTGGATCGGGTGAAGAGAGTGGTTAAAGTGCAGGGCTTTATCAATGCGTCCGCTTCGTATCAGGAGCATCATAAAGTGCTGAATGGATTCTCGGATCTGATGATGGAGGTATTTGGGGATCAGGGGGTACACGCTCGTTCAGTGTTCGGTGCAGTGTCCGTAAGGGATAATTTGCCGCTGATCATTGATTCTATTTTTCAAGTGGAGGAGTAGGTATAACGATGCCAGAATCGTCTTCATTTAATCCGATCATGTTAACGATACCCGAGAGCTTCCATACGGAACGCCTCACAATTCGAGCACCACAGTGGGGGGATGGCGGCAGTGAGTTCGAGTAAAGGGAGGGTAGATATGGAGCGAATCGGTCAAGGAAGAACTGCGGAAATCTATGCGTATTCGAACGAGCACATTATGAAGTTATATCGAATGGATTTTCCTCACGAAGCCGTCCAGAATGAATTTAGAATAAGTGAGTTGGCATACAAAAAAGGACTCCCCGTCCCACAGGCAGTATCCTTGATAGAATATACTACGTCGCGTGCTGGCATTGTTTTTGAGCGAATCCAGGGGATTACCCTGTTATCACTTATCATTCAGCAACCGGAGTTACTAGAGCAGCTGGCGTTTAAAATGGCTGACTGCCATTACAGACTTCATTACGAGCGAGATGATGAAGGGACACTTCCCTTACAGAAGCAGATTTTATCGGGAGCGATTCGCAATGTTCGATTATTGTCGGAGGACGATCAAGCGCAAGTCCTTTCTTACTTAACAACATTGCCTGATCAAAAGCAGATCTGTCATGGCGATTTTCACCCTGATAATGTTATGCTCAGTGAGGCTGGCGATCAATACTGGGTCATTGATTGGATGACTGGAATGTCCGGTGATCCTGCGGGTGATGTGGCTCGAAGCTGGGTAATATTAATGAGTGCCACATTGCCGGAAGATACAGAGCCAGTTATACGAATGGGTTTTGAAAAGGCTCGTGAATCGCTGGTCGAATTTTATATCCATCATTATATGCAACTTTCCGGGATTACACGTGAAGCAATAGAGTCCTGGATGCTGCCAGTTGCTGCCGCGCGTCTTGACGAGGATTTGCCCGCTCAAGAGGTGGAACAGCTGCTCAAGTTTGTTCAGGAACGTATCCGTCGGTTAGACGAATCTAACTATATTATATAAAAAGGATAGATAAAGAGAGGGGACATATTCATGCTGCATTCATTAAAGGCCATACAATCATACAAGTCAGGAAACACGCCGGAAGCCCAGCCATTATGGCTGCAACTGCTGGCAGCAGCAGAGAAGCCCCATATTAACCTCGAACGCATTCATTCCATTGCCGAACTTGAGGGAACAAATCCGGTGCTGGACTACACAGAGCGTACACTTCACGTGCTGGAGGAGCTTCAGGTTTCTTTTTGGGTGCGAGAAATTATGGAGGACGTATTAATCTGGTCAGAGACGGCGAAGGCCGGATCATTGGAGCAGCGGCGGGTATGGCAAAAGCAGGGCGTTAACTTGTTTGTACATAATTTGGGGTCCGCTCAGTTATATGATCTATACGCAGAGGCAGACCACCTGGATAATGACATCGGTAAGAGCAGGGAGACGAGTTTAAATCAACTTGGATCTCCGGGCGATGCCTTAAGTAAAAATGCGGATATAAACGAGCATGATGCGCTGAATTCACACACACCAAGACATGAGGTTATTCGTACTCTGATTGCTACGCATGGACTTATTGGTCAATACATACGCGGCGAGATTCCATTTGCCGAGAATGCTTCGCTCCACGCCTTGATCGTCAAAGGATGGCTTACTACAGATGAGTTGCACACCATACTGATGGCACTAAATGAGTGCATTATCGCAGGAGTTGATTCAGCGTTATGGAATCAGGTTCAGGCTGAGGTACAGCGAATTGTAGGCTGGATTATCACTGGACCGAATCATGAGGACTGGAGCGTGAAGGAACGGTTATCTCGCTTAAGAAGTTCATCCATTCGGCAGGGAGAAGCTATGGATAAGGCTTACGCCAAGCTCCAAACGGAACTGGATGTAGAACAGGCGCTGGCTCCGCTGGCTCATCGTACTCTGTGGTATGTGGAGTCTGCCATGCAGGATTTTTCGTTGCAGGAGATGGTAAAGGTGTTCCTGTTGACGCTTCGCAGCGAAAGTATGAACCCCACATCCAAGGAGAGTCGATCTGAAATCGTTCGCCATATTAGCTTCGAACCATTGATGAATACGATGTATTACGACTACAAGGGTGTCAAGAAGCTCAATATTTACAAGAAACGAATGATTGAAAAATATTTGGAACAGTATACATGGGAACAGATTACGGCAGGGGAGCAGATCGTCTATCCCCATCTAACCCATCGCATTGAACGTCATACGGATCTGCCCGATACACTGTTTGTGACCTTCGAATTTTCCCCAGCGGCTGAGAAGCTGATTGCATTCTGTATTGAAGCGGAAAAGTCACCATTATACGAGAAGGCTGTACTGCTGTTATTTGACCTGTTCGGATTGCGCCGGGATGCGTATGATCGTTTCCACAACGAAGAGACGTATTTGTCCGATATGAACAGCTCCGGTGATTATAAAAAAGTACTGCTCAACTATATCGTTGGTAAACGGGTACTGGATATCGGTCCAGGTGGAGGGATTCTACTGGATCTGATTGAGCAGGAAAAACCGGAAGTGGAGCCGATTGGTATCGATATCTCAGCCAATGTCATTGAAGCGTTGGAACGCAAAAAACAGCGCGAGGGACATCGCTGGCAAGTTATGAAGGGGGATGCCCTGCAACTGGAGCAATATGTGCAGCCGGGCACAGTAGATACGGTTATTTTTTCATCCATTCTGCATGAATTATATTCCTATATTGAACTGGACGGTCGAAGATTTAATTCAGATACGGTTGTAGCAGCGCTGAGAAGTTCATTCCGTGTGCTGTCACCTGGAGGAAGAATTCTGATTCGGGATGGGATCATGAGTGAACCGGAGGCACAGAAGCGCCGGATTCGTTTCCAGGAACCGGATGGGATGCGCTGGCTGGAGCGGTATGCAGAGGATTTTCAGGGACGTGCAATTCAATATGAGCGGATCTCAGACAATGAGGCCGTATTGCCGATCAACGATGCGATGGAATTTCTCTACACGTATACGTGGGGCGAAGAGGCCTATGTGCATGAAATTCAGGAACAGTTCGGTATATTCACGCCGACAGCCTATGAGAACTGTATTCGAGAAGCACTGGGTGAACAAGCCGAGATTATCACTTTCGAACATTTCCTTCAGAAGGGGTACACGGAAGCACTTGGAGAACGAATGATCTTCATGAAGGAAAATGGTGAACCTGCGCCTTTGCCAGACAGTACCTGCCTGATTGTCATTGAGAAGAAAAAAGGGTTGGCGGCTGGATGATGAATGGGGCCAGTACGTTTTTGTATTTTGTCAGACATGCGGAGTCTCGATATGTTGAAGGACAGGAACGCGAGCGTGGACTGACAGGGCAAGGTCATCAAGATGCGGGAACGGTTGCCAGTCTGCTCCATGGGGAGCAGATTCAACTGTTCTATTCTAGCCCTTACAGGCGCGCGGTGGATACGATTCAGATTCTGGCAGATCAGTCAGGTGGAATTGTGGTTACAGAGGAAGATTTGCGTGAACGCCAGTTGTCGAGTTCGGATGTGAAGCATCATAATTTTCGTGAAGCCAAGCAACGATTGTACCGTGATCCTACGTATGCGTATCCTGGAGGAGAGTCTGGTGAACAGGCTCGCTCAAGGGCAGTAGCGGTGATCGAGAAAATTTTGGATAAACATGCGGGTCACAAGGTAGTCATCGGAACCCATGGAGATGTAATGACGCTTATTTTACAACATTATGACTCTTCCTACGGTTATGATTTCTGGGAGAAGACTACAATGCCGGATATCTATAAGTTGCAGTTTGATGGAACGCGCAAGTTGGTCCAGGTCACCCGATTGTGGGAGTGACGGAGTTATATATGAGACAGGCATTAGCCAGGATGATAGTTGAGAGGAGAGAGTGGGACGGATGAAAATTACGTTGTTGCCGGATACATACTTTATTGAAAATCTAAGCGTATCTTCATTACAGGATAGAATGTACTGCATATTTGATCTCGAAGGTACAGGTATTAATCCTGTGGTGGAGAGTGTGACTCAATTTGGTGCGATGCATTACCAAAGAGGTCATCAATGCAAGACAACATTTTCTTCACTTACACGCGCGAACAAACCAATACCAGAACCTGTGGCGAAATTAACAGGAATTTCGAATGAGGAAATGTTGGAGGCTCCGTCGTTCGTAGAAGCATTTCAGGAATTTCAGAAATTTATTGGTGATAACGTTCTTGTGACACAAGCTGGATATGAGTATGACCTACCCATCTTGAAGCGGCATTGTGATGAGTATGGGCTTCCGATGTTGACCAACCCGGTGCTCGATACAAAAGCGATGTTCACCTACATTCATCCTGAGGTTAACGAGGTCGTTTCTACAGATTTTCTGATTCGGTATTACGATCTGAATACAGATGGAATTCACAGGCACAATGCTTTGGCAGATTGTGGTGTGATCGCTGGTATCTTTGAAAGTATCCTTAGCGAATATGAGGAACTTCAATTGGATCATTTTACAGCCGATCCAAAGCAGATGATGAAACGTTTTGTTATACCAGAGATGTATCTGACTTGACGAGGAACTGGAGGAGAGATCAATGAGCAAAACGGATGTGGAGAAGCTACTGTTGGATCTTAACGAGGGACGGATTCTGACCCAGCAGACATTCGAAGGATTGGATGTGGAAATTTACTTGGATGAAAGGGATGCTTCTGCATTTGCTGACGAGTGGATGCAAGCTTTTGTACGATGGGCTCAAGATAACGCAGTAGCTGAAGAAGAGGTGCTGCGCGCATGCAGGGAACAGGCGTTTAAACAAACCTTGGCTCTCACCGGCGAACCTGAGTTAGCGGGGTATGTGAGTGATGATATGGGTTTAATTGGTGCTGCATTGTTACAGGGTACGGCGAACGATTTCTTTGTGGATCAGTTGTTGGAAAGTTATCGTCAAGGCAGGTTGCCCCTGCGATAAGCGGGGGAGGACCAACAGGGTTGTTTTCGTTTGTATAAAAAAACAGCATCAAATGTACATTGTGGGTCGGCTGAGGCATAAGGTACAATTCACCTAAGCAATCGATGAGAATGATAATCATTATATGTGAGATATTCTCACGGTTACATCAACAGATCACATAGGGGTGAAGGGTAACATGGTAGGTTTAGTTAAAGGTTTCAAAGGGTGGACGATTACATTACTGCTCATGGGTCTGGTTGTTTCAGGATGTAGTACAAATACCGCTACGAATGCGGAACAGACTCCTGCAACTGCAACTGAAAGTGCGGCTTCTGGAGAAAATACTTCTGGAAACGAGACAGAGCCTGCGACACGAGTTGTACAGGATGAATTTGGAGATGTGACGATTCCGGTTCAACCACAGCGGATTGCTGGAATATATGTGGAAGATTATTTGAAGGCGCTCGATATTACACCTGTAGTGCAGTGGTATAACCCGATGTGGGGTGTACAGGATTATTTAGGACTGGATGTTCCTCAATTTGATACTACGGGGAGTATTGAAGCTTTGTTGGAATATGATCCGGATCTCATCATTGTAGATGGTGGGGTAGATATGGAGAAATATGAGATGTACTCCAAGGTGGCACCGACATATCGTCTGCCTGAGAGCGTACTGCAGGATTCGAATCAAATTTTGAAAACCATTGCCGATGTTGTAGGGAAACCGGACAAGGGTGAAGAAGTTGCTGCGGCATTTAAGGCCAAGATTGCAGATGCTAAGGCGAAGTTGCAGGAAGCGGTTGGAGACGAGACTGTCGCAGTTGTCCGACTGAATGTTAACGATGATACACTGGCACTGTTCGGTGTGAAGAATCGATTTACCGGATTTATTTATTCCGAGCTTGGTCTAACACCTCATCCTCTGGTTAACAAGATGGAAGAATATCAGGAAATTCTGTCTGAAGAGGCCGTGCCGCAACTTGATGCAGATCATCTTATTGTGTTCCCATCCAATGGTGAATGGTCTTCTCCTGAGAACAAGGAAGCCTTGAAGGTACTTGACAGCAAATTGTGGAAATCTCTTTCGGCCGTTAAAAACAATCAGGTGTACATCATGGAAAGATCACAATGGCAATCAGGTGCGATTACAGCAAATTCCATGAAAATTGATGATCTCTTGGAAAAATTGACTCCATAATTGAATCGATTACTTAAAGAAAGTTCTTCAGCCAGGGTTGAAGAGCTTTCTTTTTTCGTATACACTATTTTAAATGATAATAATTCTCAGTTAAGGAAGATGAACATGTGCCCCACGATAATACAACTGATCCCCAAGCCCTGGCTATGCTCACTTCAGCATATGGAATACGTAGATCACCATCAATCTCATATCGATAAACGTTTGTTATACAGAATGTCGACTTCACACGCTATATTTGTTGTAACGTCTGGGAAAGGTTCAATAGTTTGCTCAGATCGGGAATCTCATCTGGAAAAAGGAATGATTATGTTTGTTCCGGCTGGAACATCCGTCAGAATAGAAGGTTCTCCTGGGACAGGAAGTGAATTGCAATACTATAAGCTTGATCTGATGGTGGCTGAGTTAAGCGAAGAGACTTCGAACGCTTTGTCGAGAAGAAACACGGAGGAGCAGCAGGAACTTTCCCAAAGTCCGGATTCTCCGACATTATTACCGCTTATGCAACTCAGTTACATTCCGTGGAGTTCCTGTCTGGAAGCCTTGGAACAAATACTGCGTCAACAGGTCACTGGCGATTGGCTGGAGCAATGGGAGGTACAGCTTCGTTTCCAAGAGTGGTTCCGTGCCTTGCTTCGCCAGAGTGCCCCCGAAACAGAAGTACCCGATGACCGTGCCCGTCTTCAAAGTTCAATTCGTTATATTGGCGACCACTACGATCAGACGATAACCGTGGATGAGCTCGCGGCAGATATTGGTCTTACCAGAGCCAGCTACACTCGGCAATTCAAAAGGATTACGGGCAAACTCCCGCTTGAATATGTAAATGCGGTTCGGCTTGAACGCTCGAAGCAACTATTGCAGCTGACGGATGATCGCATCCATGAAATTGCACAGAATGTGGGATTTAGCAGCGAGTATTATTTTGGCCGCCGATTTAAGCAATATGCTGGTATTTCACCTGGGTTATACCGCCGTCATCACCGTCAAGAGGTTCGTGTCTTTGCTCCTTACCTGGAGGACTTTGTGTTGGCTCTTGGCGTAAAACCTGTACTGCAATGCTCCCATCATTCTTGGGGGAGACAGCATTATTTGGGATTGGATGATGTACCCGAATTCGATGTAAGCCAGCAGGATGCTCAATTTAATGTGGGCAATATACCGGACTTTATCATATTGAACAAGGGATATGATCGATGGAATCTGGACCGCTTCGAACAGGTAGCACCTACGTTTTACGTAGAACATCTGGGAGAAGATTGGCGCTCCATTCTGAGATCGACAGCCGATGTATTGGGAAAGGCGAATCGGGTCCAAGATGTAATTGGTGCGTATGAGGACAAGGCAATGGAAGGTAAGAGTCGGTTAGCACGTTATATGCGTGGTCAGACTGTAGCTTTTTTACGCATATCCGCTTCGGATATTACTCTCTATGGGGATCAGCAGGGCTACGTCGGACCTGTAATTTATCAGGATCTTGGACTGACTCCGCACTCCCGTGTGCAGCAATGGACAAGACACGAGCGGAGGATTTTCATTGGATTGGAGCTGTTAAGTCAGCTTCATGCGGATCACTTGTTGATTACATTTGACACTGGAAACTCGGCCAAACCTGGAGATGAGCGCGAACTGCTCGAAAGGGATGAATGGAAATGTCTGCCTGCGGTGAAGAGTGGCAATGTGTATGAGGTGGATTTTATGAGCTGGATGAACTACGGTGTGATCTCTCATGGGAAGAAAATCGACGATATACTGCGGTATATGGGCTAAATGATGAAATATATGAGAGATATGTTAATTTGTAGTAGAGATGGATGTCATTAGCGTTCCGTCAGTATGTTCACTGAAACCACCAGTTCCTATAAGCATAACTTCCTGTAGTAGAGTTTCTGGCTATGCTCCTTATCCAGACTATCCGCTTCCTGAAGAAGCCAAAAATTTAGTTATGCTCTTAAGACTTAATATTGATGGAAGCAATGTAATGTTCTCTGATGTTTTTCAAGGTTCGCCATTTATTGCTGGAAATAATATAAGCCTTTCCTTAGTTAATGCTGACATGGATGGAATTAAAGCTGCATTCGATAAACTTAAAGTAGGCGGCACTGTAGTCATGGAGCTTCAAGAAACCTTTTGGTCCAAATTATACGGTGGCTTAACAGATAAATTCGGGATTACTTGGCAGTTTAGTTAAGATGATGGTTCCACGAACATGTGATTTTAAATATACACGGAACAAATATTAAAGGATATAGGACTTTTCTTAGTTAAGATAAGACTCTATATCCTTTTTGATTGTTGAAACAGACAGCTTCAAATTAGCTCAATTGAAATTAATTCATACAGTGTCTTCACATTACATTCAATTGTGTCGGCGATAGATATTGCAATTTTAAAAGGCATGATTCGCTTCTTATCTATAAAGTCTGTAATGCGCTCGGGCTTATAAAATAAGAGCTGTGCAAGTTCATCTATGTTCATGCCACGAGTGAAGAAGATTGAAGGAGAGGGATAATTGTGGCACTAAAGATTTGAACCGAAAGCTTCGGTCAAAGATGACGCTATTGGCATAACACCCACAGTATCTTTTTTGTTTGTTAATATTAGTTAAGAAAGTTATAAGTACCATTAGAAGCAATATATCCGAATCTCATCTGCTTAAATTAAAATAGTATGCCTTCATAAACTGTTAAGAATTGCTCTCTATAATTCAAACTGTAAGCATTAAAACAAATTATTAGGAGGGCATTAATATGAAAAAAAAGAGTTTGAAGTGGGTTGGATCAACAGCATTATCACTTGTACTGGTAGCTAGCATATTACCAGTGGCAGGGGCGACTGGTGTGTCTAAAGTTAATAGAGTTACGGAAGTGAATGGAACTGTGACTACAAAAAGTGAGAAAAACAATGTATATGTAGAGAGTGAATTCGCCACGCTAAAAAGAGTTGTATTGACACAATCTGAAGCTTTTATGCACTTCAATTTTGATGATTTTCCAGAAGGAGACATGCCTATGCCTGAAGGAGGCATGTCTATGAATACGGATCCGGTAGAGGCACAGAAAAAGTGGGAGAAAGAGCGTGAAGACCTTAAAAAGATTCTTGAAAAATACGGGGTTGAGGTTCAACGTCCACGCCTTTTAACTGAAAAGGAAAAACAACTAGGGGCTGTGAAAGATGGCATTACAGGTGGCGAAGGAGTAACTAATTTCTTTGTCAGAGATCCATTCTTCACAATCGGAAATCATCTAATTGAAGGTTCATTTAAATCGGCTTACCGGAGACTTGAGGTTTTACCTGTTAGAAGTATTCTGGATAAGGAAGCAGCCCAAAATAACGTTCCGCATGTAGCTGTCCCACAACCAGACGTTTCTAAAGGAATCAACTCTGCTGCCGGTCCTTACCTTGAAGGTGGAGATATTCTCGTGTATGGAAAGACTGTATTCGTCGGTAATTCTGGTCTAGCTTCAAACAAAGCCGGTATTGATTGGCTCAGAAACTATTTGACACCATCAGGGTATAAGGTGGTTGAGGTGAAGCTAGAGCCTGGCACATTGCACCTGGATTGTGCTATCAGTTTTGTAAGAGATGGATTAATGATTGTTAGCATGGATTCGTTAGCCAATGGGCTCCCAGAAGAACTTAAAAATTGGGACAAAATCGAAGTGAGTTACAAGGATGCTCAAGATTTGGCGGTAAATGGATTGCCAATCAGTAGCGAAGTATATGTTACGGACATTGCATTCAAAAATACAATTGGAAAAGAGCTTGAGAAAAGAGGAATCAAAGTAGAATATATTGATTACGAAATTTCTCGTTCTTTCGGCGGAGCTTTCCGTTGCAGTACACAGCCATTGCTTCGCACGGATAGCTAAAAGTTAAATCAAGTATGAGGTGAACTATGACAAGCCGGATTTTAGTGGTTGAAGATGATCAGGAAATTCGTGATCTATTACGTATGTCTCTTGTCCGTGAAGGTTATGAAGTAACAACAGCTAAAGATGGAGAACAGGGAATTGAATTAGTAAATGAGTCATTGGATTTGGTAATTCTGGATATTATGATGCCTGGAATAAACGGACTGGAGGCTTGTATACGAATCAGAGAACGATACAATGTTCCTATTCTTTTTCTAACTGCTAAATCCGGAACTTTGGACAAAACGGAAGGTTTGCTTGCTGGTGGAGATGATTACTTAACTAAACCTTTTTCTGAACAGGAGCTTCTGGCAAGAGTTATTGCTTTGTTGCGTAGGTATACGATTTATCAAGATAAAAAGGATTATGGCGAAACATTTCTTATCGGAGGACGCTTAAAAGTAAGTGAACAATTTAACGATGTATGGAAAGGCAGTCAGAAGATTGAGCTTTCCGATCTGGAGTACGGTCTACTCAAACTGTTGATGACCAGAAGAAATAAAATTTTCTCTGCCCAAAATATTTATGAGAGTATTTGGAAGGAACCTTATTTCTACAGTTCAAATAATACGGTAGTAGTACACATCCGAAAATTACGATTGAAAATCGAAGACGATCCAGCAAAACCTGCGTATATCTTAACAGAATGGGGAAGAGGTTACCGTTTTGGCCACTCATAAACTTACTATATCTAAAAAGTTGACAATTTTAATAATTATTGCTCTCACCATAAGTGTTCTTTGTTTTTTACTTTTGCAGTCCATAAGCAATCGGGTTATGGATCATTATTTTACTTCTGATGAGCGTTTAAAGTCCGAATCTCAAGTTTACGTCCAAAAATTTTCAGAATATGTTTCAGCAAACGATCTGTCAACGACAGATCGTATTGCATTTTCAGACTGGATTAAGAGTCAGAAGAGCAATTTATTTTTATACGTATTTCAGAACCAGGTGCTTCAATATGATTCCTTGTACCATGCTGATGACGAAGGAGCATATGGAAGTCAGCCTGAAACTGATTATGATCGACGGAACTCTTACCCAGTACAATTTAAGGATGGGACAGGTAACGTTTCAATCTATGGATTTTATTTTTCCCACTACTATAATGTGGCCTACATGCTTGAAATATTGCTGTCCGCAATGTTATTTATAACCATTGTTTTATTTGGAATACGTAGAGGGATCAAATATTTGCGCACAATTAATAATGAAATTCATATCCTTGAAGGCGGCTCATTAGACTACTCTATAACGGTACGAGGGTATGATGAATTGGCGATGATTGCGGAAAGTATAGAGGAACTACGTAAAGCATTTTTAGGCAGGTTAGAAAGGATAGACAATTTGCAAAATGAGAGTAGAAATCTTGCAACCGAAATGTCTCACGATATGCGTACGCCACTGACATCTCTCATCATGTATTTAGAGTTTGCCCGTAATACACCAGAAGATTTATGTGTAGAAACAAGGTCTCAAATCGAGAGTGCGTATCAAAAGGCTCTCCAACTTAAGAATCGTACAGACGATCTGTTTTCATATTTTTTATTAGATAAAGAGAGGGAGGCAGACTTAGTAACCCTTTCCGTTCGGGAATCAATTCATGATGTATTGTCAGATATTACAACTGTACTCAGAGCGGAAGGATTTCAGGTGCTTGTAAATGGTTCCCCTACGGATGTCATGATTACTATAGATATGGAAAATATTGGGCGTGTATTTGATAATTTTCTGTCGAACATACTGAAATATGCAGATCGAGAGCAGAAAATTAATTTATTTACTTATATAGAAGATAATCATTTTGTGATTTGTGTAGAAAACAAATTAAAAATAAATAATGAATCTGTAGAAAGTTATAAATTGGGTGAAAAAATCATAGAAAAAATTATGCATCGGATGCTAGGACAATTCTCTTCATCTGAAGATCAAGAGAATTACAAAATTATCCTGAAATTTAAAATAAGTCGAGCTTTTAAATAGCTGACTAAAATTGCATGTAACGTGTTTTCGTAGATCTATCACTTTGACTGTATTCAATTCGTTCGACGATGAAGTTATGCGCGGGGTTGTTACATCGATTGAAAAAACCAACAGGAGAATTAAGCTTGTAAGAGGTGATGAGGATTACAGTTGGATCAAATTAGAAGAAATTATTTCAGCCGGGAACTAAAAAAGTACTCTAGCCTTTAAGGCCAGAGTAACACAACTACAAAAAAATCACGAAAAAATAACAATCTCTGCGAATGCTGGTGAATTCATACGACTTTAAAGTATGATGAACCTGCTAAATAACAGTGAAAATCAGCCTAAACGATTCAAGGAAAATGCATGAGAATATAGATAGAACATGCCGTATGCCGTGGATGAACTACGGTGTGATCTCTCATGGGAAGAAGATTGAGGATGTACTGAGATTTATGGCGTGTGGGGTGGGAGTTAAAACTACAAACTAGCTGGTTTCAATATTAAATTAAACTCGAAGAAAAATAAAAAAATATTCTACTAATCTGATTTATTGTATAATATAGGAAAAATGAACTGGAGAATAGACATCCTATGAAGAAAAAAATCTGGGCCTCGCTTTTAGTAATAGCTGTTATTGGAATGGCCCCTGTTACAGCAATATCAACGACTACGGTCGCCGAATCGTATGAAATTTTGGATGAAGATCTTCCTGAAAGCTTACGATATGATTCTAACCATCCAGATATAATTTATGTGAAGGATTGTGGGGTCTTCGAGAAAGTTGATTCGAGTTTAGTAGATTACGGCGAAGAAGAAGTTGTGTTCGATGATATGCAAAAGGTAACAGATAAAACGAATGTAATTGTTGCTTATGATGCAACTTACGTCAAAAAAGGTGAATGGGAATAGGAAATTCATTAATTTATAATTTAGGAGCGCTAGGAAGATTTATATCCAATAAAAAAATAAAATTTCAAGAATTTAGCTGAATTTTATAGATGAGCAAGTTTATGTTTAGACACATGAACCTATGTACACTAAAGTGAGTTTGTACATAAACACTTTAGGAGGATTCATGTGAAAACAACATTTTTTAAGAATATTAGTTTATTTATTGGAGCAATTGTTTTGCTGTTTGTACTTGCACCCAATCAAACTGTGAAAGCTGCAGTAGATTACAGTGGTGGACTGCTTGATGGGAAGAGGCTCTATAACAGTGGAGGATTTACTGGAGGATATTTAATAGGTACAGAAGCTACTGACAATAATGAGGAAACGTTTTTTTCTGTTGATAAGAGTACCCCGGGACCTACAGGAACTTTAGATCATATCTATTATGATTTTGAATCCCCACAGACTGTTATATCTTATCGTTTGAAAGCAGATAGAAATACAAATATCGTAATTGAACTGTTAGATAGTAAAGGACAGTACGTTAGATATTTTACAGTTAGTACGACCGATGGTTCTTTAGTAACTTTACCTGAGATTGCATCGGGTGTAAGTAAAATTAGTCTAGTTAACACAAACGCCAGTGCACCGTTAAAAGTTTTTGAATTTAATGCATATACTTCTGAACCAGAGCAACCAACCACACCAGAACCAGAAGAACCTACAACTCCGGAACAACCAGAGGAACCTTCCACTAACCGTGCCATCTTTGTCGTTACCATGACAACAGGCTTGGAGAAGGAATTCGACCTAAGCATGAAAGAAGTAAATGATTTTATCGACTGGTATGAAGCCAAGCAAGCTGGAAGTGGCAAGGCATCGTATGCCATTGATAAACATGACAATAACAAAGGACCTTTTAAGAGTCGGAAGGATTATATCCTGTTTGATCGGGTGCTGACGTTTGAGGTAAGTGAATACTAGAAAATGTGAAGTTCCTCCAGCTTAGCTGAAGGGGCTTCTTTGTTGTTTACTTTGATGAATGAGCCAATGCAACTACTCGAAAGGCTTGTTTCATCTTATTTTAGTGTAGCGTTTACAAAAAAACTGGATAACGAGCACAAAATGCAAAAGCGAATGTCCTTGACTGAACGATTGCGACATACCATTAGAATGAAGGCTGATCTGTAACGCAGAGTTTGAAGTCTTCAAGCATAGCCATGAATGGCGGATGGGAGAGCTGTAATGACAAAACGGGTAATTCTGTTGGAAGAAGGTACGGCAGAGATGAAAGGGCTAATGGGCAGTACAGGGGCTGATCTTGCAGAGCTAATCCATGCAGGGTGGTCTGTCCCGGCCGGATTTGTAGTCACAACGGAATGCTGTCGCGAGTTCTGTACCCGTCTTGGACATCTTTCCAGTGAAGGAGAGGAAGAGATTATTAACGCGATCCGGCATCTGGAACAGCAAACCGGCAAGTTCATCGGACATTCGGAGAACCCGCTACTACTCGCGGTACGTAAGGACCAGGATCGAGCATCAGCAACTGCGACACGATCACTGCTCAATGTTGGTCTGAATGATGTTACTGTGGAAGGACTCGCACATCAAACCGGTGACCGGTTGTATGCACTCCAATGTTATCTAGATTACTTAAAGGAATATGGACAGCTGGTACATGCAATTCCGTCTGAATTTTTCACAGAAATATCGAGTCATGTCAAGAGTCGGGATGAAAAGGAACTTGAATTAACCATTACCAAGTTTAAATATTTAATTGAAGGGGAGGGGCGTAACCCTTTTCCTCAAGATGTTCAAATTCAATTTAAAGAAGCAGTACGTGCGGTATATCATTCACAGCGTATTATAGTATCCAGATCTCAGGACGAGATCGTGCGTAAATCATATTACATCTCTTCGGAGCAAAGCGCTCCTGTTCTTATACAAACGATGATGCATGGAAAATGTGGAGAATCAAGCGGGACCGGAACAATATATACGTGTAGCCCACTTACAGGAGAAAAGGGAATTACAGGACGATACGTCCCAACCGGGAACGCGAGCCAAACAGATCACGGCCTGGAGCGTTTACGGAACGAACCTGAGCTGTACACAAGTTTGCTAGAGATTGGAGACCAGTTGGAGACGCGTAATGGAGAAGTGCAGGAAATCACCTTTGTGATTGTTGCCGGCGCGTTGTATGTTGTGCATATCCAGCCCGCACGATTATCCTCCACAGCCACACTGAGGAGTACTGTGGATTTTGTCCATGAAGGACTCATCACCAAGGAAGATGCACTGTTACGCATTGAGCCTGGACATATCACGGAAGTGTTGGAGCAACACTACACAGATTCTAACAGCGAAGCGAGCAATGGACATCTGCCCATACAGATCCAGCCAGTAACTAATGATGAATGTCCAGCTTATAACAACTCAGGTCCACCTTTATCAGCATATCTGCAACTACTGCTCGCTTGGGCTGATGATGTGAAAGAGCTGAAGGTACTGGCCAATGCTGATCGACCACAGGATGCCCTGACAGCACGGCTACTGGGGGCAGAGGGGCTAGGTCTGTGCAGGACGGAGAACATGCTGTTATCACCTGCGCGGTTACCATTTGTACAAAAAATGATCTTGGCTGACAGCGAATCCGAACGCAGGCGTGGGTTGGAGCGTCTGTTGCCGATGCAGCAGTCTGATTTTGAACAGATATTTGAAGCGATGGATGGATACCCGGTAACGATACGTTTGCTCGATTTGCCGTTGCATGAACTGTTACCGGATCTGGGAGTGTTGGAGAAACGACGTGAGTGGTTACAAGCAGAGGAGTGGCAGGAGAAAAAAGACCATCAGAAAGAACTGGAGGAACTGGAGCGTGTCATTCGCAGAGTCTGTGAATTGTATGAACATAATCCGACATTGGGGCAACAGGCTTGTCGGCTGAGTACGGTGTTCCCGGAGATCGTTGATATGCAGCTGGAAGCGATATTCCGCGCAGCGGTGAAAGGGATCCGGCAAGGCTGGTGGGTGCGTCCCGAGATTATGATCCCGCAGATCGGTCATGTACATGAACTTCAGGTGATGAGAGATTTGGTGGATCATGTGGCTGACCAAGTACTTGGTGAGGAGAAGCGGCATTGTCTCTATAGAGTGGGAGCGATGATCGAAGCTCCGAGAGCAGCGCTGACGGCGAATCACATTGCTCGCCAGGCAGACTTTTTCACGTTTGGCGCGGATGAGCTGACAGAGATGACGTTTGGATATAGTCGCCAAGAAGCCGAGAAGCGATTCCTTCAACGTGATACGGACTCTCGTACGGTAACGAATAATCCATTTCATGTGCTGGACATTGAGGGAGTCGGACAACTGGTGGAGATGGCTGTAGTCCAAGGTCGAATTCGAAAACCTCATCTGAAGACAGGGATCTGTGGAGAAAATGTTATAGATCTGGAGTCGATTACGTTCTGCCACCGCATTGGTCTGGATTACGTAAGCTGTTTGCCTGAACAGATCCCTTATGCACGAATTGCTGCTGCACAAGCAGCCATTAAGGGACAGAGAGAGGGAGCGGACACGCAGAACACGGATATCTCTACAATTGCGTAACGCTCACCCTGTCTTACACGGAACTTCCATGGAATAGCAACCAGAAAACTGTTATACTGAAATATGCGTTTTGTAAAATGAACGTAAAATTTCAGGGTAAGGGTTGAAAGCGACCATGTATAATTCCAAAAATGAACGAACTCCAACACGGACCTTATTCACCGTGTTATTCATTCTTATGCTGTTGAAGCTGTCACTGCTGCGGTATTTCTTTTTCCAGGGTCTGTCTGGCATCGGTCTGTTAACTGACGCATTAGGCGCACTAACTGTGGTATGCCTGCTGGATCTGATCGTGCCCAAAGGCTGGAAGCGAGCAGTATACGGAGGATTCAATGTTCTGTTTTCTCTGGTGCTGTTCGCGGCTACGCTGTATAACGTTCATTTCAGTTCGGTACCCACCTATACTGTGCTTAGTGAACTGGGGCAAGTTGCTCAAGTGCGGGGAAGTATAGGGCCTCTTGTACGACCAACGCACTTTCTGTTTTTTGCAGACATCGTACTGGCATTGCCAGTATGGTTGATTATGCGCAGACGTGCGGGCGGGCGTAACTACAGCAGTTATCGCGATAGCGGTTTGACGTTTGGCAGAATTCGCAGACGTTACTGGGGCAAGCTCGGCGTTGCGCTTACCGCTGCATTCTGCATCGTGCTGTCAGGCAGTTTTATTGTCAAAGGTGAAACGATTGATAACGAGCTGGTGCGGGCCGAGAACCTCGGTTTCCTGAACTATCAGGTATCGTCTGCCATTCTGACGAGCAAAGAGAATGAGGCCATTGCCAATGGCAACATTAACGAAACAATTGCCAAGATCAATGAGCTGGTTAGCAAGTATCCGTATCAGGATAAACCAAGTAACGGCTCAGCCGTGAAAGCCAAATATTTTGGTCAGGCCAAAGGCAGTAATCTGATTGTACTGCAACTGGAGTCCTTTCAGAATTTCCCGATTAATGCTTCATTAGACGGTCAGGAGTTAACACCGGTACTGAATGATCTGGCCAAAGAAAGCTATTATTTCTCTCATTTTTTCCAACAGATCGGACAGGGAAACACATCAGACGCGGAGTTCATGTCGAACACGTCTATCTATCCAACCGGAGTTGTTCCCATGTCAGCAGGGTATAGTGACCGTGAACTGCCGAGTCTTCCCAAGGTACTGGCGGAAAAGGGATATGAGTCAGAGACGTTCCATGGGAATGACGTTACTTTCTGGAACCGGAACAAGATGTATCCGGCACTCGGATTCACTCGTTACTTCGACAAGCCCAGCTTTGAGAACGACAGATTCAATGACTTTGGACCATCGGATGAAGAGTTGTACCGTGTAGGTGTGGAAAAAATGACTGCGCATCAGACTGCGAATCAGCCGTTCTATGCTCAGTTCATTACGGCATCAAGCCACTCACCGTTTACGGTTCCCGCTGATCGTGCACGGATCACGATTCCAGCGAACATCACGAATAAACTGCTTTACGATTATCTGCAAGCGATCAACTATACGGACTACGCGGTCGGTCAGCTCATTAATGAGTTGAAGGCGAACGGTTTGTGGGATAACACAACGTTGGTGCTCTACGGAGACCACTTCGGTCTGCCTGCTGATGAAGAGATTACACAGCAGATTCAGGCCAATCTTGGCGTCACTTATGACGGTAAAGTAAGTCGATTCAACATTCCGTTAATGATTCATACGCCGAAACAGACCAAAGGACAAGTGATTGAGCAGCCAGGCGGTCAGTTGGATATGTTGCCAACGATCATGAACTTGATGGGTGTTTCCCTTCAAGATGAGAAGTTCACTGCCTTCGGACATGATCTGCTCAACATGGACCACAATGCCTTCGGTATCCGGTATTACTTGCCGACGGGTTCATTTGTCAACGATGACATTATGTTTATCCCGGGTGCGGGCTTTGACGATGGAACAGCCTATTCGTTGAAGACATATGAACCGGTAACGAATTTGGAACCGTATCGTGCCGATTATGAACATGTGCTCAGCTTGATGAAACTGTCTGACGAGTATGTGAAGTTGTTACCAAAACGTGCACCATAAATCAATTTTCTGCAATAGGTCAGATCAAAAACGTCACCAGTTCAAAAGCTGGTGGCGTTTTTTTTGCATGTTTCTTGCACAAGTGTGGTAATAAAGAGAATAACTAAAGTTTGAAACTGTAATAATTAATGTTACAATGGAATGAGCGAGAATGAAGTGTGCAAAAGCGCGTAATATTTGCAGATCTCATATTCACAGTACTTATGAACCTAACAGACGAGAGGATTGAATATATATGAAACTGAGTGTACTCGAACATGGACATATCAATGAAGGACGAAGTGTGCAGGATACGTTGCAGGAAACGGTGAAACTCGCACAACATGCGGATCAATTGGGGTACTCCCGTTTCTGGATGTCGGAGCATCACGGTAGTGGTGCGCTGTCTTTCTCCAGTCCTGAAGTTATGATTGCACATGTGGCTGCACATACGGATCGAATTCGCGTAGGTTCCGGTGGCGTTATGTTACCTCATTATAGTGCTTATAAGGTTGCAGAGAATTTCCGTCTGCTGGAAGCTTTGCATCCGGGGCGGATTGACCTAGGGATTGGCAGAGCACCGGGCGGCATGCCAATTGCCAGCAGAGCTCTGAATGAAGGGAAATCATCGAATGTACAATTCTTTCCACAACAGATCGCGGATCTGGGCGGATACTTCCACGAGCAGTTGCCCGAGGATCATCGGTTTGCATCTCTGGTAGCCGGACCATCGGTTCCCACGGTACCAGAAGTGTGGTTGCTGGGTTCCAGCTCCGAAGGTGCAAGAATTGCTGCGGCACAAGGGACATCGTATGCGTTTGCCCAATTCTTCGGAACACCAGGCGGCGAAGAAGCGATGAAACATTACCGCAGACATTTCAAGCCGTCCATCCTGAATGACAAACCACATTCAATGATTGCTGTCTCGGCATTCTGCGCGGAGACAGAGGAAGAAGCTGCTGAACTTGCACGCAGCAATGAGCTTTTCTTCTTACGTCTTGGACGAGGTCTTGAACAAAGTTCATTCCCATCTCTGGAGACGGTGAACAACTATCCATACACAGCGATGGAGATGGAACAGATTCGTCAACGTCGTTCTTTTTCCATCGTGGGAACACCGGATCAGGTGAAAGACAAAATTACCGCAATGGCTGAACGCCATGAAGCAAATGAAGTCATTATTGCATCAGCGGTCCATTCGTTTGAAGCACGTCTGCGCTCATTCGGCTTGATTGCAGAAGCCTTTGGACTCAAGCAGGACTAATGGTGAGCAAGCGGGAATAACTACTCTAAACAGACTGGAACTTTGCTCATGCAAGGTTCCGGTTATACTCTTGCGTGATCAGGGAGAGGAGAGATTCACATGCGCAGATGTGTCATTAGTGATATTCATGGCTGTTACGATGAATTTAATGCATTGCTTAAGCTTGCAGATTATAATCCGCAGCAGGATGAATTGATTTTACTCGGTGATTATGTGGATCGAGGTCCAAGCAGCAAACAGGTCATCGAACAGATTATGCAGCTTCAACAACAGCACCATATTATGGTGATCAAAGGCAATCACGATGCCATGATGGTCAAGGCGTTAACCCAAGATGTTGAGCAATATGATCAACACTGGATCCGTAATGGTGGATTACAGACGATGGCAAGTTATCTGGATTTGGAGCTTACTTATGATGAGCAACAGATAGATTGGGAAGCTTATGCTGAAGCCAAAAAGTGGATACGTACACACTATGAACACCATCTTCGTTTTCTGGAACAGCTTCCGCTGGTGTACGAAATTCCGGGTTATATTTTTGTGCATGCCGGGATCAACCCGGATATCGAGGATTGGAGAAGCCAGTCCGAGCGGGACTTCATCTGGATTCGTGAATCATTCTATTCCAGACCAACGACGATTAGAGAGACGGTCGTATTTGGACACACCCCCGTGAAGCATTTGCATGATGAGACAGGCATTTGGTTTGACCCGAGCGGAGACAAAATTGGCATTGATGGTGGTTGTGCCTACGGAGCACAATTGAACCTGCTGGAGATTAGCGAGGACGGCAGTCTACAGACCTTTTTTGTACGGCAAGGGCAGAGCGCGGAAGAGCCTGAGATTTAATATTTTCGTTGCGTATCAGAGTTTTGTATGCTAATTTATAAGGTTGTACGATGGAATAAATAGGATACATACCATATCGACTTGAGGGGAATGACCAAGTTTGGTTATTTTCCAAAATGACTTGCCTGAGAATGATTTGCAATTAATTCGCTGTAAAGGGATTGGAATTTAGCCTTATTAGCGCTATAATCAGTAGGGTATGATTGAAATATGACATGTATTATTCTAAATCAGAATTGACGGAGGGCTATGAATATGGAAAAAGCGTTAATCTTCGGTCACAAAAATCCCGATACGGATACCATCTGTTCGGCAATTGCCTATGCGGATCTCAAAACAAAATTGGGTCAGGACGTTGAAGCTGTTCGTCTCGGCGAAGTCAATGGTGAAACCCAGTTTGCACTGGATCAATTCAAAATTGCAGCACCACGTCTGATTAAAACAGCTGCAAATGAAGTAAACAAAGTTATTCTGGTTGACCACAACGAGCGTCAGCAAAGTGTAAGCGATATTGAGGAAGTGACTGTTGTTGAAGTTATCGACCATCACCGTATTGCTAACTTTGAGACAAGCGGACCTCTGTATTTCCGTGCAGAGCCTGTAGGTTGTACAGCAACCATTTTGAATAAAATGTACAAAGAAAATGGCATCGAAGTGAGTGCACCGATTGCTGGCCTGATGCTGTCTGCAATTATCTCCGATTCCCTGTTGTTCAAATCCCCGACTTGCACAGAGCAGGACGTAGCCGCTGCACGTGAACTGGCTACCATTGCTGGTGTAGATGCAGACACTTATGGTCTGGACATGCTGAAAGCCGGCGCGGATCTGAGCCAAAAAACAATTGCTGAACTAATTTCCCTGGATGCCAAAGAATTCGTAATGGGTCAATCCAAAGTGGAAATTGCACAGGTTAATGCCGTTGACGTGAATGATGTTCTCGTGAAGCAACCTGAGCTTGAAGCAGCTATTGAAGCGATCATTTCCAGCAAAGGTCTCGACCTGTTTGTATTTGTCGTAACAGACATTCTGAACAACGATTCCGTAGCTTTGGCATATGGTACATCCACTAAAGCTGTGGAGAAAGCCTACAATGTGACGCTGTCTGATAGCAGAGCTATCTTGAAAGGCGTAGTATCACGCAAATCACAAATTGTACCGGTTCTGACGGAAGCATTCAACACACTGTAAATCAAACCGATTGGCGTATTTGTACGCTGATATGTATTACAAATAAGTAGCAACACCATCCTAGCCTGCTCTGATCCGTAAATGGTCAGGACAGGCTTTTGATGTAGAGGAGGAAGAATCATGATCAAAAATGAAAAGATCAAAGCAGCCGAAGTGCAGCTTACGGGTCTGAATGGTGAAGATCTGGGTGTGATGTCCACGCAGGAAGCACTTCTACTTGCGAAGCAGCATAAGGTAGATCTAGTGTGCCTGTCCTTGATGACGAGTCCGCCACCGTGCAAGCTGATTGGAGCTGGAGCGGCCAAAGCGGAAGCGCAGCAGGCGAAGAAAAAAGCGAGTAAATCCCCCGATAAACGTAAAGTAAAGGAAATTCGCTTGAACCTTGCGATGGAGGATCATGACCGGGAGACGAAGCAATCTCAAGCGGAGCGCATTCTGAAGAAGGGTGATTCGGTAAAACTCGTCATCCAGGTGCATGGAGCCAAAGAAGGAGTTGTAGGCAAGGAGTGGGCTGAGCAACTGAGCAAATCGCTGGCTGAATTCGGTAGCAAAACGACAGGTGTTCAGGTAAGTGGTAAACAGGTTGTTGTGCAACTGGACCCGATTGCTTAAACTGACAGGAGAGATCCTCGATGTAGCACAAAGGTAAGGCGAATATTGATACCGTAATGATCTTTTGAATGTAAAAAAAGCCCAATGAGGTGGCAGGTTAACTGCTGCTGTATTGGGCTTGTTTGTCATCATTAGTAGTTCAGCTGCGTAAATAACGGCTGCCACCAAGTCGTACATATAACTGTCCGGGTAATACAGGCGTAGAACCAGCGGCAATATTATTCTGGCTGTTTTTGGCGAATCGGGATAAATAAAAGAAGTCCGGATAGATCACCATATCCATTAAGTAGGCGGAGACCCGGCTACCTGGAACGCGGAACTGATTCAGGGTTCGTATAATCTCTTCGCCACTTGCAATACCAATGCCATGACCATAATACAAGTTCTCGCGCAACATGAACGTATTCTCTCCCTGCCACTCGGGGGTTTCCGGAGAAACATCCGGATTTTTGAAATACAGCACATCTCCTGGCAGGGCGGTTTCACTACCGTTTTTTTCAGTTAATCGCAGGTCACTGTCATAATGCCAGTCAAAGAGCAACAGATTTCGAAACAGGGAATTAAAGGCGTCTTCGCGAATGCTCCCCAGCACGCCACCATACAGCACAATAACGGTAGCTGTTGCACATTCAAAGGCATATAACTGTCCATTCCTCCAGATATCCCGGATACCGTCGGCGGGGGACACGTTTGATCTTAGTTCGAACCCACCTTCCGCATTACGATTCCAGTAGGCAGGATTACATCTGGATTTTTCAAAGGATGCAAAACTCACACCACTTCGATCCAATCCTTCCGCTGCATCCACGAGAGAGCCCCTCAGGTCCCACTCAAAACGAAGATGATCCATGGATTGGTACACATACCTTGTAGGACGATTCTGTAGTTGCTGTAACCAATACCATTCAAAATCAGACCATTCCGAGCGGTTCAGCTGGGCGGGTTGATTAGCAACAATGATCATGATCCATAACCTCCGTTCCTATTCGAATATTCAACATTGTATAATCGGGAGAGCACGGGTATTGTGTAGTATATGTCGATTCATGCAGCAATTTTGTCCGATCTCGTTTATCAATCATGGCATTTGGGGTAGTACTCTATAGATGAAGTTATGTTCAGGTCGATCTATTCATACGGAATACATTCAGATTCTCATAAAGGAGGACATGTAATGTCGAAATCCATTACAGAGAGCCGATATCTGTTCGAACAATTGTATACGTACGCACCAATCGGCATTGCTGTCGCATCGCATGTAAATGGACGGTGGTTGCAGCTTAATCCTGCATTTTGCGAGATGCTTGCATACAGTGAAGATGAACTGATCGATACTTCGGTCATACATATGATCTACGAAGAAGATCTGCATATGGAGGAATTCCGCAGCAAGTTTTGGGAAATGACCCATGAAACAAGTCCGATGTACGAGACGGAGGTTCGTCTGAAACGAAAGGACGGTTCGTTATTATGGGCAACCATTAGAGCTTGTATTGTTAGGGATGAAACGAATGGTGAGCCCTTGTATTTGCTGGTACAAGCTGCTGATATTACGAAACAAAAAGATGCAGAGGAAATCCTCATTGTGCAACGTAAACAATTGGAAGAGAGCAGTCGCATCTCTCGGCTGCTGGCGGAGTCTTCACTAGACCTGATTGCAATACATGATGTCGATTCAAGTCGTACATTTAAATATGTATCAAATGCATGTAAAAGCATGTTGGGCTATGAGTTGGAAGAAGTCATAGGTAAGCCGGGAACATTCGTTATCTATCCGGAGGATGTGCCTTTGGTTGAAGCGTACGTAGAAGAGCAGAGAAAGGGTCTGGCTCCCAAACGGCTCAATTATCGCCTGTTACATAAGGATGGATCTACGGTATGGGCAGATACGATTACGCACTATGTATATGACGATTCAGGTGAATTAATGGAGATGGTCGCCGTAACCCGGGATATCACAGCCAGCCAGCAACAACAGTTAAGTATGCAGGAGTACAGATCGTTATTTGACTGTAATCCCCTAGGTGTGGCTTCTCTTGATCTGGAAGGCAATCTGCTGAAAGCCAATATGGGTCAGGAACAGTTGACAGGACACACCAAGGAGGAGCTGCTGAGTCGGCCTTTTGATCACCTCATTGATCCTGTGGATCTGGAGAAGACTCGATATCATTTTGAGGAAACGGTGAAGGGCAATGCACAGAGCTACGAGATAGGTTTAATTCACAAAAATGGGCAGCGGATTGAAACAAATGTGATTAATGTTCCTATTATACTTGAGGACAAAGTTGTTGGGGTCTACGGGATTACGAGTGACATTACTGAGTCCAAACGTTACGTCGAGGAAATCGAGAATCTTAGTTATGAACGGGCATTGATTTTGAATGGCATGTCTGAGGGGGTTATTGGACTGGACCTGGAAGGGAATCTGAACTTTGCCAATCCGGCCGCTGCGGAGATCATGAACTTCTGTCCAAGTGAAATGAATGGCAAAGCACTAGAACAGTTGATGATCCAAATGCAGAGCGAAGGCATCCCCTACCCATCCAAGGATACACCAATTCTACAGGCTGTTCGTGAGGGACGAGGTCTGCCGCGTACCGAATCCGTATTCTGGAGACAGGATGGATCCAGTTTCCTGGCGGAGTTCCAATTGAAGCCGATTATGGATCAGGGTAGAACCCGCGGGGCAGTGTTGGTTTTCCGTGATATGACATCTGTTAAGGACATCATACGTGCCAAGGAAGCAGCAGAGCATGCAGACCGGGCAAAGTCCGAGTTTCTCGCCATCATGAGTCATGAGCTTCGTACGCCATTAAACGGCATCATGGGCATGGCCCATCTGTTAATGGAAACCGAGCTGGATGATGAACAGAAAGTCTTTGCGGAAATCATGATTGATAGCGGCGAATCCCTTTTATACATTTTGAACGAAATTTTGGATTTCAGCAAAATCGAAGCAGGCAAAATGGATCTTGAGCGCGCACCTGTAGATATTAAGGCGATGCTGGGTGGGGTGATCGAGCTGTTTGCACTGAAGGCATCAGAGAAAAATATTGAACTCTATTATGAAGTGTCGGATCACATTCCTGAACGCATTAGAGGGGATGAGACACGAATCCGGCAGATTTTGATTAATCTGGTGGGTAATGCCGTTAAATTCACAGAGCAGGGCCGTATTATGGTAAGCGTAGGTGCTGATTTCTCAGATGAGCATGGTCAGGATAACCTGATGTTGACCTTTAAGGTGAGAGATACAGGGATCGGCATTCCAATAGAAAAGCAGCATCAATTGTTCCAATCCTTCTCACAGCTTGATCCGGCCATCAATCGCAAGTTTGGCGGGACAGGTCTGGGGCTTGCGATCAGCAAAAAACTGGTGGAGTTAATGGGCGGAGCGATTGGCGTACAGAGTGAGATCGGTGAGGGGGCAGAATTCCAGTTCACCCTCGTAGTGGAGCGGTGGTTAGAGGAAAGTAATGACCCGATTGACATCACCGCGAATGATGAACTGCAATTGGATCGAGCTAGTCTTGCCCATGACATCAAAATTTTGATTGCTGAGGATCAAGCGGTCAACAGTCATCTGTTGGAGGAGATGCTGCGCAAGTTTGGCGGAGTATGTGATATCGTTGAGAATGGTGCACAGGCCGTTGATTCATTGAACAAGGTTCAATATGACCTGGTGTTTATGGATATTCAAATGCCAGTTATGGATGGGATTGAAGCGACCTGCCACATCAGACAGAGCCACCCAGAAATACCGGTTATTGCAGCGATTACAGCTTTTGCAGGCGCCGGTGACCGTGAGGAGTGTCTGAAATGCGGGATGCAGGACTTTATCAGCAAACCGTTTCATTCCACGGAGATTAGCCGCGTACTGAATACTTGGGTTCCATATATTCGCTCTCAAAGGGTAACGTAACAGAAAAATAACCTGCGCCTTGAAATTCAAGGTACAGGTTATTCTGTCATTTACGACCAGCCTCCGATTAAACCGGAGAGAGTCACACATTCGTCATCTTCCAAATCTGCAATCAGAGTGAGTTCTTCGTTGTCTTGTGGATCAACGGAGAATAATTCACGGCGTCCGTCCTCATGCACAATAATGACTAACTGATGGCCGCCCTTTGTATCAAACTGGTACTTTACTCCGATACCAGGTAGTGGGCATTCGCGGATATTCATGAAACCTGTCACCTCTTTAGCTTTGCTTAATAAAAAATTAACCGTTCACACAGTACGGATGTATTCTACTATCCATAACACCGTTTGGCAAGTCACAAATAAAATTGGTGTGAAGAATTAATTTTTTCCGCGATGTGATCTTGCACTATGGCGCTGTCTGGCCCGTCTGCGACGAACAAAAAACCAAATGAGCAGAGCAGCGATACATAATAGGCCAATGACTGCAATTATGATGATATTCCGAATATTGGGAACCTGTACAGTCAGATCCAGTTTATTCATCTGGAGGGGTGAAACGTGCCAAATGAGCGTTTTTCCGCCATCCTCCACCTGATCGGCATTGGAATCGGCTGCCTTGATGGGCAAAGACAACTTGAAGTCAAGGTTAACATCTTTTAACAAGAGGTTTTTAAGAAAGCTAGGCACCTTGTTAATTTGATTTTTGATCTCACCATCGGGCATGGACTCCATGAGGTCGGCTTCTGCTGTAATGTGCATCTTGGAAGTGAAGAAGCCGGGTGAAGTTGATTGTTCAACCTTGATCCCTTGTGGTAACTTGGACGTATCAAAGCTGGTTTTATTGCTTTTTTCATAATGGGTGGTCGCTGTGAGCTGCTTCTGATCCCCCTGTTCCGAAACCTCTGCCTGGAAGTTATTTCGATTCAATGCATCTGCGATCAGAGGCATGAGATTGTCTTGTCCAATTTTTCCAAGAGCGGAGTCCTTTACGTTGAGATTGAGATCCAGATCCGTTGATCCATCCATATTTACCGTTAGATGGGCTTCTCCATCAGCACAGGCGGTTAAAACAGATAACATAAGGGCTAATAAAACAGTAAGAAATAGCTGACGTAAGGGGATGCGAGTTGACATGTCTTTCAACCTTTCTGCGTAAAAATCCAAATTCCATTTCATAGAAGTATAGTATACACCGTAAGCATGGCGGATGAAACTTTGCACCGTGCAGCGAGGTACGTATGATTTAGTGTGATCGGGGAAATAATCCATTTATTAAAATTAAAGATTTCGTATTTTTGTCAATGTTCGGTCAATTCAAACGGCGCTTCACCGTGTACACTAGTAGTAGTGTGATGAATATACGGAAGCAGGGAGGTTACATTCATGACATATATCATTATTATGGCTGTTATTATGGTCGTGGGCATGGTCGGAATGGGCTGGTTCTATCAGATTATGGATAAAGACCAAAGCTAGTATTGTTTAAATGTGAAAAGAAGAGAGACAACCTATAAGCTGGCTTCGCTAACGCGAGGCGGGCTTATTTGTGTGGGGAAAATTGTGAGGCACTGACCTTACATAAGTACGTAATATATGTAACCATTCATGTTTTACAATTTGACCGATGGACAAATATTTTTCGTAATTATGGGATTTTTTAGCTGCTTTTTTGTATAATAGGGGGTAGTTTAACTCGGGATACTCCCGAAATTCTGCCAAACAGGAAAGGGTGTACATAAATGAAATTTAGTGAGTATACGTATACACGTCCGAATCTGGAACACATCAAGACATCTTTCCGTGAGCTGTTGAGCGGTTTTGAAGCTGCGGCAACGGTTGAAGAACAGAGTGGGTTCATGGATCAGATTAACGCGCTGCGCAGTGATTTTGAGACACAAGCCCAATTGGTCTACATCCGTCATTCCATTGATACCAATGATGAGTTTTACAAGGCGGAGAACGAATTTTTGGATGAGAATGCACCAATTGTGCAGGAATATATTACAGATTTTTACCGTGCACTGGTTAACTCCAAATTCCGCAACGAGTTGGAACAAAAATGGGGTTCACAGCTGTTCCAACTGGCGGATCTTTCACTGAAAACATTCAGTCCGGAAATTATTGAAGAACTCCAGAAGGAGAACAAACTTTCCACAGAATACAATCAATTGATCGCATCTGCCAAAATTCCGTTCGAAGGTGAAGAGCGCACGTTGCCACAGCTTCATCCATTTGAACTGTCCACGGATCGCTCCATGCGGGAGCGTGCTTCGGAAGCCAGATACACTTTCATGGCTGAACATGAAGCTGAATTCGATCGCATTTACGATGAACTGGTTAAAGTGCGTACACAAATCGCGAAGAAACTGGGTTATCCAAGCTATGTGGAACTCGGTTATGATCGCATGAACCGTACGGATTACAATGCAGAGATGGTAGCTAACTTCCGGGCGCAAGTTCGTGATTATATCGTACCTGTGGCGACCAAGCTCAGAGAGCGCCAGCGTAATCGGATTGATGTGGATACGCTGTATTATTACGATCAGGGTTTCAGCTTCAAGACGGGTAACCCGACACCTAAAGGTGACGCGGACTGGATTATCGATAATGGTAAAAAAATGTACGCTGAATTATCACCAGAGACGGATGCATTTTTCCAGATGATGACTGAAAACGAGCTTATGGATCTGGTAAGCAAAAAAGGTAAACAGGGCGGCGGATATTGTACGTTCCTGAACGATTACAAAGTGCCGTTTATCTTCTCTAACTTCAACGGTACATCCGGTGATATTGATGTATTGACACATGAAGCAGGTCATGCTTTCCAAGTGTATGAGAGCCGTGATTTTGCAGTGCCTGAATACAACTGGCCGACATATGAATCTGCTGAGATTCATTCCATGAGTATGGAGTTCTTCACATGGCCGTGGATGCAGTTGTTCTTCAAAGAAGATACGGACAAGTACAAGTTTGATCACCTGTCTTCCGGTCTGTTGTTCATTCCGTATGGTGTAGCTGTGGATGAATTCCAGCATTTTGTGTATGCGAATCCGGATGCAACTCCAACGGAGCGTAAGCAGGCATGGCGCAACATTGAGAAGACCTATCTGCCACACATCAATTACAAAGATAATGCGTATCTGGAGCAGGGTGGTTTCTGGCATAAGCAAGGTCACATTTTCTCATCGCCGTTCTACTACATTGACTACACGTTGGCACAAATCTGTGCATTCCAGTTCTGGAAACGCAGCAATGAGGACATGAAGTCCGCATGGGCCGACTATCTGACATTGTGCAAAGCGGGAGGAAGCCTGTCCTTCACCGGATTGGTTGAACTGGCTGGATTGAACTCACCATTCGAGGATGGCTGTGTATCCTCCGTAATTGGCGATATTGAGGCATGGCTTGACGGCGTGAACGATAAGGCGCTGTAAGCCTTCGTCAGGATGCTTTTAGTAATAGTACCTTCAGTAAGGTATAAGTTGTGGATAAAGCTTTAAGATAGATAAGTAAGACGGCTTGGAGACCTTCGGGTGTCTGGGTCGTCTTTTTCATTATAGGTAAAAATCAACCTTCAGTGTAACATTTATCGGACTCATTGTGATTTATTTCACTATATCTGAAAACGGATTCAGTTACAATGGAGATAGTAAATCAGGGGTTACAGGAGGCTGGTTCAAATGGCAACACATGCATATTATGTTCCGCCCGTGAACTTGATGGGTAGAGGCTGTTTACAGGAAGCAGGTCAGATGATTGAACAGATGGGTATCCGCAAGGCGCTGGTTGTAAGTGATCGTCAATTGATTACTTCAGGCGTTGCTGAACAGGTACTGTCTATACTAAGAAAATCAGGGTTAGAATATGTTGTATATGATGAGGTTCAGCCTAATCCAACATGTCAGAATGTACATGATGGACTTCAAGTATTCCAGGATCATGGCTGTGACGCCATTATATCGATAGGCGGAGGTTCACCGCAGGATGCTGCCAAAGGGATTGGTATTGTAGCTACGAACGGTGGGCATATCCGTGAATATGAAGGACTGCATCAATCGAAACATAAGTCCGTACCACTTGTGGCTTTTAACACAACAGCGGGCACATCGAGCGAGGTGACAATTAACTACGTGATTACAGATGAGGAACGTAAAGTGAAGATGGTGATGGTGGACCGCAACAGTCTGGTCTCCCTGTCGGTTAATGATCCAGAGTTGATGCTCAGCAAACCTGCAAGTCTCACAGCGGCCACAGGAATGGATGCGTTGACCCATGCCGTAGAAGCGATGGTTACACCGGGTGGATTTACAGTGACAAGTGCGACAGCTGCAGCAGCTGTTGAATTGATCTTTGAATATTTGCCTAGAGCCGTGAGAGACGGCAGTGATCTGGAAGCGCGGGAACATATGACGTATGCGTGTTTCCTTGGCGGGATTGCTTTTAATAATGCAGGATTAGGTTATGTCCATGCGATGGCGCATCAACTGGGTGGCGTATATGATCTGCCGCACGGTGTCTGTAACGCAATGTTACTCCCCTATGTGGAAGAGTTAAACGCCAAGCATGTACCCGGAAAATTCCGTCATATTGCTAAGGCAATTGGTATGGATGTGAAGGGTAGAAGTGATGAGGAGTGTTCCGATTACGTTATTGAGGCCATACGTCAGCTATCGAAGGAAGTAGGCATTCCTGAGAAACTGTCTGAACTGGGTGTAAAAGATCCCGATGTGGAACTGCTTGCCGATAACGCGATGAAAGATGCCTGTGCACCAGGCAATCCCTATCAACCATCCAAGGATGAAGTGATGGAGCTGTTCCGCAAAATAATATAAGTGCGAGCGTATCGAGTCGGAGGGAATCCGGCTCTTTTTTGTGTTTTCTAATTTCGGATATTGCATATATGCCTTTGGGCATCTTCACAAATGGAGTTCAATGCGTAATAATGTAGGTCGGGCCATTGGCAACATATGAAATCGACATCAGGAGGCATCATGAGACTTAGTACAAGTAACCTAAACAGCTATATTAAGCAATATGAGACTTATTTAAGCGTGGAGCGTAATCTATCCCTTAAATCCATTAAAGCCTATCTGTCTGATCTCAACAGACTTGTAGAATGGCTTGATACTAAACATATTCATGATGTAACCAGAGAAAATTTACGAATGTATCTGGAACAATTAAACAGTGAACACACACTTAAAGACTCGACCATTAAAAGAAAGTACATATGCTTCAAAGCATTTTTTAATTATTTGGTTCAAAGCGGAGATATAATCGAGTCCCCAATTATTGGTTTCGGAAAAAAATTCAAAACGGCAAGACGTATTCCAAAGACACTCTCTGTCAATGAGGTTGAGAAGTTATTAAATGCACCTCAAGAGCACATGAAACAATTACACACGAGTTTTAGAAGAAGAATCAACCTTCGCAACGATGCTATTATTGAACTGCTCTATGTGATTGGAATTCGTATTGGAGAACTAGTGAATATTGATATGGAGCACATCGATCTCGAAGAGAAAACCGTATTGATTTTTGGAAAAGGTCGTAAGGAGCGGCTGCTCTACATTTCAAGTAGCGAAGTCATCCATAAAATTAAAACATGGTTGCATGCTCGCGAACATTTCGACCCCCAATCTGATGCTCTGTTCCTTAACAAATATGGTGATCGACTCTCCATTTACTCCATTGAGGATATTTATTCTAAATACAGGGACTTATCTAAGGTTAGCAAAAAATCAACACCGCACTATCTCAGGCACAGCTTTGCTACACATCTGCTGAATAATGGTGCAGATTTACGATCAGTCCAAGAAATTCTCGGACATACCAATGTCAGCACGACCCAAATATACACAGAAGTGTCTGTTGAACGGAAGAAGGATGTACTTTCACGGTTTAATCCGAGAAATAATCTAAAAGTGTAGAGAAAAACCTCCA